>NZ_JAFCWA010000001.1:0-863056 GCF_049897325.1 Janthinobacterium sp. DSP2-3-3
TCGAATTCCCTCCCTCGGATTCAGCGAGGTGTATGAGCCAACCGAAAGAATTGCCGGGCCAACCATACCCATCGTTACCAGCGGCTCAACTCCGTTGCCCCCCACATCGCCATACAAAATCAACTGGTTCTTATTACTCTCATTCAATGCAATGCGCTCGCCGCTCGCGGCCGTCTGCACCAGTCCTCCGGTGATGGTCGTGCCCAAAATCGTCACGCCGCTGATCGTTCCTGCCGTCATATTGCCGAAATTGGCACTGAGGGCCGACAGACTGCCCACCTTCAGGTTCGACAGGTACGGCACGCCCCATACCGTATTGACCCCATCGTAGATGCCCACCGACTGAAACCATGCCTGGCCGGCCGCCGGTGCGGTCGTCGGCTGCGCCACCCAGGCGCGTGTCTCGCCCCATGTGCCGATAGCCGGATAGGCGGTGCCGGCGCGGGATGCCGTCGCCGGCGTGAGGTTGAGCGTAAAGGCATCCGCCAGTGTGTAGGCGATAGCGACCGATGCGCCCGGCGTCCCGTTCGTTCCTGCATAGCCGATTGCCGCCACCGATGCGGTTGACCAGTTGATCGGCGAGGTGGTGGCGCCGGTGCCGTCGACCAGATTGACCGCGCCTTCGTACAGCGTATATCCCAGCGCTGGCGCCGCCGGCTTGGTCGCGCTCCAGCCCGTCACCGGCACGGTGTTGTAACTGGCTGTTGCCCACGTCCAGATCGCGCTGCCCGTGATCGTCGGCGCGCTCGTCGCCCATTGGTAAGCGCGCGCGGTTCCACTCTTCACACCCGGCACACCCTGCGGCCCGACAGCGCCATTCACCGCAATCGAGGCAATGGCGGCGGTCGCATAGCCGACCGTCGATACAGCGGTATCCCCCGCGACGGTCAACACCCGCGTTGCAGTGAATAATTGCAGCCCAGGCGTGCCAGGATTGGCCGGGACCGACACCGACCAGCCATCACTGACGGAATAAGCCGAATTAATGCCGGTGGCCCAAGTGAATTTCGTCACACCGTCTGGCACCGCTGGTACCGTCGCCGCCCACTGGTACAGATATGCCGTTGCAGTTTTGCTTCCGGCCGCCCCCGTTACTCCATCGAAAGCCTTAGAAATGACCCGGCTTTGCGTGTACGTCACACCATCATGGGAGATTTGTGCGGTCACGGTCACGGAATTCGCACCCATCGCCGTGAACGCCAGGCTGCGGGCGTTACCCGTGCCCGTCAACACGCTGCCGTCGGTGGCGCTCCAGATGACGACGCCCGGAATACCGATCAGCTGCGCGCGCAAAATGATGGCCTCCGGCGAGCCGATGCCGGTCTCCGTCACACGGAAGGCCTGCGTATCTGCCTGCAAAATCAACGCCTTGCCGGCACTGGGATCAATATTGCGCGGCACCGTGCCTTGCAACATCGCATCACGATCATTCAACACAATGCTCATACGAGAATCCCCACTTTGCAATGCGCGCTTTCCCAGTTCGGCGCCAGGGAAATCACGATCCCAGGCACACCGGCTTCCATTCCAAAGCGCTGGTTATAGATCACGATGGGCTGGCCCAGCTCCAGCATCAGCATTTCCGGCAGCCCCTCGAACTCGTAGACCATGCGCGGTGACGACCACAAGGCCAACTGGCGCGCCGCTTCGGCTTCCGCATCAACGCGGCGCAGCAGCATCGTGTCTTGCTGGGCTGGATCGAGCGTCTGACGATAAATGGTCTGCGCCGAGGCGTTCGTACTTGTCGCTGTCAGCCATTCAGTCGCGAACAATTCCTTGTGCTGGGCGGGGATCGACGTTTGCAGGCCTGGCTGCACGGTCCAATTTTTGCAGAAACCCAGCTTGACAGCCGCAACGACCTCGGGACGCACAGTCGGCTCCAGGGTATAGCCCACAATATGTGCCGGCCGGATCTCGGTCGGCGTGCCAGGGGCCGGCAGCGCAATCTGGATCAGGCGCAGCTGGCCAAGCCGTGACAGCGCCATCTGCGCGCCGACGCTGGCCGTAAGCGACTGGCAGGCGCTGATCACATTGGTGCGGCCTTGCAGGTACAGGCCGACGGGCTGCTGGTGCGCCGCGTCGAATGCCGCCAGGCTGGCGATATCCAGATCGGCGCTGGTGAACCTGTCGGCCGCGCTGCCGTACCCCGTGACCAGGCGCTTCACCAGCGCCGCGATGGTGTTAACGTAGGCGCCCGGCTTGTCTCCCTGTACCGATACGGTGATGGCGCCGACCGGGTTGGCATTGAGCGTCAATTTCCCTGTGCTGTTGACCGCCACGGCCGCCACTGGCAGGCCGTTGTCACGCACCTCGAAAATACTCTCGCACGCACCGTCATGCACCTGATACTGCAGCATGACCGGATCGACCAGCAAGGGCGTGATGTTGTGCACCTCGCCAAAGGACAGCGGCAAAACGGCGTCGGCATTCAGCGAGCTGGCCAACTTGCTTTCAGTGGCCGGCGCGTTGAGGCGCTGCATCTTATCGCGCAGCTTCAGGGCAAGCATGTCGCGCCCCTTCGGTGCGATATCAGCCACGATGCCGTTAAAGATCATGCGGAAGTCCGCCCTTGGCCAGCGCGGATCACCTATCCATGCCCGCACCGGCCGGTTCGTCCAGACGCTGCCGGCACCGAGCCAGCCGTCACGCTCGCCATTGGCGTTGCTCAACTCAATATCCCCGGTAGAGAGGCTGGCCTCGCCATCGAGCGACAGCTGTTCGCTGAACTGGACGCCCGTCGACACGATGGGCTCATAGGCGAGGTTGGACGGCGTGTCGGCCGGACCAGTGACGAAGACGCCAGTGGAAAAATACTTGGTCGTCTCCACACCCGAGACGCGCACGGCCACCTCGATCAGAACCAGTGGAATCGCCAGCGGGTTTTTCAGCCAGGCCAAGAAATTTACATCGTTCATGCTAATTTAGCCCTCATCTTTTCCGCATAAATTGGTGCCATTGCCGCAGATTTGGCACCGGCCACTTGCTTGTTGGCGGCTTTGTCCGACGCATCGTAATTTCCCAGAATGATGTCGCCGGTTTGCCTGGCCTGATCGGCACGTAAGCCCCTGAGCTCTTCGCGCGTTGCCTTGTTCTCTTCGCGCAGGGCGCGGATCTCGGCCACGAGAGCGTCCGTATTCCCGCCGCCCTGACTTGGCGCACCACCAAAATAGCGGCGCATGGCGGCCGCCGCTGCGGCGTCCACCACCACCTCGCCCTGGTGCAACTCGGCCGCATAGCCGTTGAACGGCACACTGACCAGGCCGCCGGCATGGGAGCCATCGAACGGCACCCCCAAGCGAGTAGCCACACCCATCGCCGCCCGCAGCCCGGCGATGGCCTGTGCCACCGTCAGCACGCTGGCATTGACCGTGATCAGGCCCGACACCTGGGCCTTGAGCGCGTCCAGGCTGGCCTGCTGCATGTTGACCTGCGCAGCCGCATACTTCAGCGCCTCAGCATTGGCCGCCTGCACCAGCGCGTAATCTGCCGCATACTTTGTGCTACTCGCATTCACCAGCTGGGATGCCGCCAGGAATGCCTGCTCTGCGGCCGACAGGCCCGATTGCGCTTCCGCATCCCCACCCCTGGCTGCCGCCAGCGTTTTCTCGAATTGCGCCCTTGCCTCGGCATATTTCTGCTCTGGCGTCAGGGTGGAGAGATTGCCAAGGGCGAGACCGGCGCTCATGCTATTGAGGCTCGAAACCCAGTTCTTCACCTTATCGAGCGCACTTTGCGCCGCCGAGCTTTCGGCTTGGTAGGCGCTGGTCAACGCATCCTTGGCGGTCACCAAGCTCTTTGCCGCCGCATCACGTGCGGCCGCCGCCGCTTTTTCCGCCTGCACCTGATCGAACAGTGCGCGGTTGACTGCGGCGATGCTGGAGCGCTGGATGGCCAGCAGTTCCGATTCGCTTTTGGTCAATTCGTTCAGCTGCTGCTGCAGGTCGCGGTGCTCGCTGGCGATTTCGCTGGCAGTTTTCGCCACGGCAGCAAAGTCGCCGGTTGCCGCCGCCAGCTCAGCCGCGTAGTCAGCGGCCTTCTTGAATGGTTCCGCAATGGCGATCAACTGCGAATACATCGCCTGGCCGGCTGCCGTGTTCAGGTCCTGCGCCAGCACGAGCGCTTTGAACTGATCGACCGTGGTCACGCCCGAAGCCCCAAGCTTGCCCATGGCATCGTTCACCGATTTCGTGATCGGTGCCATGCGCTCCGCTTCCGACAGAAAGTTTTCGACGAAGAAGCCGGTACCGCTGGTCAGCTTGTCAAGGCCGCCGGCCGCCGCGATCAGGCTTTCGCTCAGCGCCACAGCGCCCAGGCCTGTGGTATTGAAGGACTTGCCCAGCACGGCCAGCACGTCGGACACCTGCATGTAGTCGTTGGTGACACGCACCAGCGTCTCCAAGTAGCCCTCGCCCACGGCCTGATATTCCTGCAGGCCAGCCACGCCAAACTTGGCCATGTCGTCGCCGAGCTTGGAAAATGCTGTTTCCAGCGCTTTCTGCTGCTCTTCGCCGGACAGGCCCTTCAAGCTGATCCTGCCCAGATCGATTACAAACGAATTAAGCCGAGCGTTGAATGCTGCACCACCCATCCCCAACGCATCGGCAGCATTGCGGATGGTCTGCCCCATGCTGCTGATGATCATGGTGAACTGGTTATTCATTTCCCCCGATAGCGCGGCGGTTCGTGTGCTGTCCTTGTCCTTATAGGTGATACCGAATGCCTTTTTCTTCGTGTTGACATCGGCATAGGCCTGGGCCGTGAAGCCTAGTGCATCGACATTCCCCAATGACATGGCTTTTCCGGTAATGCCTTGGTCCTTGATTGATGTCGATGTACCGAACAACTTCGACACGACACCTCCGAGCACGGATCCAAGCACTGCGCCAATGGCAAGGCCAAGCGGACCACCAATGGCCGCCATGCCCATCCCCAGATACGTTCCGAGTGCAGCACCGCCGACACCGCCGGCTACCGCGCCGGTAACAGTGCCCAGGGTTCCACCAAGCACCTTCGTACCGGTTTGCACGCCAGCAGCTGCGCCGCCACCTTCGGCAACGACGCCGGAGCGCGCCAGCAGGCTAGACAAATTGCCAATGCCGGACACCATCTTCCTCAGCGACGAATCCATAGAAATGGTGTGCGCCAGGCCCAGGCCGGAGTTTTTCTCCATGATGGCCAGGCTGTGCGCGATAGATTCGGATTTCGCGGACGAGTCGCCCAGCACCGAACCGGTACCAGTGGCCGTTTGGCGCTGCTGAGTCAGGCTAATCGATGATCCGCCGCCCCCGCCACTGGCCAGGCCGATGGCAGCAAGCATGGCAGCCACAATGCCGACCGCAACCAGATTGCCAGGGAATGGCACGGCGATAGCGCCGGCCATGGCAGTCGTCGCCAGGGCGCCTTGCTTCACGCCCTCTGCGGCCACGGTAACTGGCACGGTCGCTACGGTTGCGGTCATCTCGGCGGCTTTTGCCGTGACAAACAGCCCGGTGAATGCGGTAAGCAGGCCACTTTTAGTAAACATGCTCTGGACGGCCATAGCCATTTCATACGCGCGGTACGCTTTCTCGACGCCCTCCATGGCCTTGTAACCAGCCGAGTTCTCTTTGAAAAATCCCTTGGCCGCACTGGCCATGTCGCCGTAGCTCTTGACCTGCGCTTGGGCACCCTGCTGCGCGGCAGCGGCTTGGGCCTTGGCGACTTTGGTCGGCTCGCCATAGGCATCCTTAGTGGCGGCGGCCAACTGGGCAGCGATCGCCTGCTGTTGCATGGCATAACCGGACAATGCGGTCGTCAGCCCACCGATGGCAGTGCCGACCGCGCCGAACGACGCGGCCATACCTTGCGCCGCCGACTTCGTTGCGGTGTCAACAGCCGTCAGGATGTCCAGTAGCTCTTTGGCCTTGGCCACGTCGCCGCCCTGCTCTTGCGTCGAAGCCTTGCCTTGCACAATGCCTAAGCGTTTCATCGCATCAATCTTGCGATTGATGCCATCAATGACTTTCTCGTTGCCCTCGAAACTTGCATGAGCAGCTTTTTGCTCTTCAAGGTCGGCGACAGCCAAAGCGGTCTTTTGCGCCGGCAACAAGCCGTAGGTACGAATTTGCTCCTCAACAGCGGCAACCTGGGCGTTAATGGCCGCGATTTCCTTGTTTGCAGCATCGGATGCGGCGGTGGCGATCGCTGCTTGGCGCAAGCGCTCCTCTTCGTCCCGACGGAAGCTCTCGTCAAAGAAGGCTTTCTCGGCCGCGTCACGTTTTCCGAGGATCTCGTTGATCTGCTTTTCGTGTTTCGCAGCCTCGCCGTTGGTGCGGCTGTTGTGGCTGGTCAACGCATCGAGCTCCAGGTCATACGCGTCAATCTGGGCTTCATATGTTTTGGTTGCATACGAGCGCTTGTTCTCGTATGCCTGTTGAACTGACAACTCTCCGCCCTTCAGATACATATCGTCAAGTTTGCCCAATTCATCGTAATGCGCCTTGGCTACCGCAGCCACTTTCTCATACTGCTTGATCTGGTCGGCGAGATGCGTGTTTTCGACCTGGTCGGCCTTTGGCTTTGGCTCGCGGCCTTCGGTGTCGCGGTAGGTGGGCGTGCCGGTAAAGGTGGCGTAGTGCAGAGCGACGACTTTCTTGCGCGCCTCCTCTTGCGCTGCCGCTCCTTTGTTGAGCGATTTCATCAAAATATCGGTGGCGGCCTTGCTGTACTGCTCCGTCACTTTCAATTTTGCATCGGCCTCATCCTTGCGCTTCGTGAGCTGAATGGCAGCTCGTTCTTCATAAGCTTTTTGAAACTTATCTTCACCTGCGAGGATCTTGTCCTTCGTATCGCCAAGCAGTTTAGCGTTAGCCTCCATTGCCGCTTGCATCTTTTTATATGCATTAATTTGGCCTGTAATGCTAAAACCTGCCTCCGAGCGATCAATCGTGTATTGGGTATGAATGTCAGAAGCTTTGCTGGCATATGCACCAGCTGCACCCAACAGCTTCATTGCCGAAAATGCATTGTTGACGTTGTCGGCGACTACAACGAACACCTGGGCAAGCGTGGTACCCCACTCATGCAGCTGATTATTCCGCGACATTTCACTAACCTCGCCATTTGCGTCTTTGAGGCCTTTGGTCAACGCCATCACGGAAACAGTCAAGACTTCAAGCCCGATCTCGCCTAGGGTTGTTTTCAGATCTTGCGTATAGCGCTGCATCGACGTGATCTGCTTGCTCGCGGTGTCCATAGCTGCAGTGTATGTCCCGTGAATATCGGCGAGTCTTTCGAGTACTGCACCAGTCCGGGCCTGGACGCGCTCGTTCTCCGTAAGTTCCTTGGTTGACTTGCCAAGTGAATCGGCCATTTGCCTATATGCTGTCTGGAGATTCACATTAATGCCCAGATTGCGAAGAATCAGGACATTGCCGCGAGCAATACCGTTGACCATACGGTCAAACGCTTCCGATGAATTGATGTGTCCAATAACTGCGGCGTCCTGCGCACCACGCGCCAGCGCTGTCGCGTGCTTTAGATCGACGTGCGCCTGGACTAACTTAATTGCTGATTCGCGCGACTCGGTCATGGTAATGCCTTGGGCTGCGATCGCTTCGGTGGCGGTGATCATTTGCGTTTTGGTGTAACCGGCATTCCGGCCAACAACCTCCATCACCACGCCAAGCGTCTCGTAGCGGGCGGCCAGCATTGTCGAATCCTTAACGTATTCAGCCACTTTTAACGCGGCGTAGGCTTTCACCAGGAAGCCCAGCGCGTCACTCAATGTGAAGGCAGCACGTTCTTGTTCACGCTTTGCCGCCGCCGCCGCGCGGCTGGCTTCGGTGGCCGCCCGCGTTTGATCCTCAAACTGCTTCAGCTTGGCGATGAGCTTTTCGGTTTCCAGCGTCACACCCAGCTCGGCCGCCTGATAGGCGAGCAGTTGCGAGCGGCTCATCCCCAGCACAGCGACCTGGTCACGCAGCTTATCGACAAACAGCTGCTGCCCGAGCGTCATTTGCGTTGTTGTGTTGCCCAGCGCGACATTCGCTTGAGCGGTCGCTCGCGCTTGCTCAGCCTGCGCGCGCATGATTTTGGACGTGTCATCCATCTGTCCATTGCTGACAGCCGACCGCTGGCCGGTGCGCTGGGCAGCATCGCCAAGGGCCTCCACGCTTTTGGCGGCATCGCCACCACGGCGCCACACACCCGCTGACGCATTGGTAAAGCCATCCAGCGCGCTCGCGCCCTCAGCTGATGTCGAACGCACGCGCACGGCTGCCGCGCTCAGCGTATCGACAGACGCGGTGGTGCCGGCCACTTTTTGAGCTGCGCGCACGCCAGCCTCGCCGACAGCATCGACAGCTGCGGCGCTTTCTGCGACCTTGGTCTTGGCGGCTGCATTGGCTTCGCCCAATTTGTCGACCGCAGCCGTGGCGCCAGCGGTCTTTTGCTCGACGCGAACCGCCGCCTCTCCGAGAGAATCCAGTGCTTTGCTGCCATCTACCACTTGGCGCGTGTCGATGGATAAGCCTAGTTGAGCAATATCAGGCATGTTTGTCCCATAAAAAAACCGCCCAAAGGCGGCAATGTCCAAAAACAAGAAAGGCCCCTTGCGGGGCCTGCTGGTGCTATTTTTTTTTGGCGACTAGCCTGCCTAGCGCCCTACCAAACTTTTCTGCGCTTGAGTAACCGCGATGCGGCACCTGGGCGGAGTATCCGACCTCCGACGCCAACTTGGTACCGATTGGAGTGCTAATCGGAACGATATTTTTGCTCCCGCATACAGGGCAGCCATCGTAGCGAGAAGTAAGGCGCCAGATCGAGTAAATTAATCCAGGAATCAAAAAACAAATCCACAAAATTATTTCTATAAAAATAGATCCCTTTGTGAATCGCTTCGGGTCATCAACCGTGCCGCAATCTTTGCAAATCTGGTGCATTTCTTTCCCCAAGTCTATTATTGGAGAGATATTACACCAGCACCAATAGCCGCCGGCATTTCTGCGGGCAGCTGATTTCATTCCAAATTACTCACTCTAGCTTTTCAGGCGGATCATCCAGGTTGAGCTTCAGTTGAAGCTCTTCGCCAAAAACCTCGCGCATTCCCTTTTCCAGCAATGCTCGATCTTGGGGTGTTGCGCTGCCATCCCCAATTCGCTCACAAATTGGTATCGCATTATCTAGTCGCTCCAGCGTCATGTCACGGTAATGTTTGGTTCCCGCGATAGCGTTGTTGATCTTATGGGCTGCCGAGAACAGCATGCCCGTGTGGCTGACCAAATTCAGGGCCGCGTGATGCAACGGTAGTCGGTCACGGTGGCCGCTCAGCCTAGCACGCGATAGCTCGGCTTCCAGGGCAACCATTCTGTCCCAAACTTTGGCCTGCAACTGGTAGCTGTAGCTCATGGCCATCAGACAGGCCTCGCGCTTCGGGAAGTAGAAGCACGGTCGGTCCTGGCCATTGCCGCCGCGATAGACGCCCGAAAATTTTTGGGCGTCTACTTTGCCAAGCACCTTCGATACTTTTGCCATCAAACTATCATGCCGAAGCTCGACAAACGGCTTTTCCTCCGTCGCGCGTTCCTTGCGATCTGCGTTGATGAAGTCCACCATCTCCAAGCTGGACATGGTGGGCTCGAAATCGCGGATTGGACCGCTCATGCCGGCACTCCCATCGCTGCGAGCTGGGCGCTATACACGTCACGCTCCAGTGGGCTTCTTCGATTCGGTGACCGGTCGAACAGAACCCCGAGGCCGCATTCGCGCTTGTAGGCCTCCAGCTCACTGGTCAACGCAATGAGCCGCTGCTGCCAATTATCCATCCGGATTTGAGCGCGAAGGTAGCGCTCCAGCCCTTCCCGCATCGCAGTCACACGAATTCGTGCACCTGAAACATCATGACCGTCGCGCGCCAACTGGTCCAGCAACTCCACCTCCAGGGCGCGATTACGCGGGTCCATCAGAACCTTCGGCGACAGCATGCCGTCACCGAAGCGCTCGTCGCGGTCATGCGGATCGGCTGCCGCAATCGGATAGTGGTAGTTGGCCGGTTGCGCCTGCTCTTCGTCAACAATTTCCCACGTAGTGGGAACGGTTTCCATGAATTCGCGGGCAACTGGAAACTGATCGGCGCGCAGGTCTTCGATGGCCTCGACATTGAATTTGCGCAACAGGGCCGACGTCATATTGCGGAACGTAGGTTCAATCACCTTTCCACGATTCATCATGTCGGGAATTTCGTTGACCCTCTCCATGACGCGACGCTGGCAAATCTCTTTCAGTACTGCCAGTTGATCGCCTGCGATGCGCGCCGGCGCCGCAGCTTGGCGCTGGCGCTCGATCTCCGCGTCCAGGATGTTCAGCACCCACACGCGGAAAGCCTTTGCGGTGTCAGTCCTGGCAAACATGGCCAGCAGGTGCGCGCCGCGAAGACTGAAGATGCGTACGGATTGCTTGCCGCCCGCCGTCGCCAGCTTGACCACTTTGGTCATGGTGGCAGTGAATTCATCAGTGTGACTCTTGAAAATCTGCGAGAGCGCGCTTCCCTTCTTCGCATATCCAAGCGCTTGCTCAATTTCCGACATGCGAAGCCAGATTTGTCCGGCGCGAGAGAGTGGTTTAAGTGCAGCACCTTGAAACGACAAGGTCATCATGTTAGTATTCATTTCAGTTTCCTTCTTCTAGTTGGGAATCTAAGCCCTGACCCATGCTTGCCGGCTGGTCGGGGCTTTTCTTATTGTGCTGTCGATATCTTTTGCAGGTCTAGATTCTTACTTTCTTCCAGTCGCTTTACCAGTTCTGCATTCAAGCTACGCCGATTGTTCAGGGCTTGGCGGCTAAGCCAGTCCTTTAAATCAGGCGGAATTCGAATCCCGAAGGGGTTAATTGGCAATGCCATTCCTGCTCCTTTCGCTTAAGTGATTACATGCTGTAATCATTACAGCATGTAACTATCATGTCAAGCTGTTTTTCATTACACTATGAAGCTATGGCTAATACACTCAAAACCCGTCAAAGCACAACGCACATCGCCCCCTTCGGTGTCCGAATGCAACCCGAGCTAAAGCTGCAGCTTGAAGAGGCCGCAAGAGCATCTGGTCGCTCGCTCAATAGCGAGATCGTCGCGCGTTTGGAACGATCGCTTAGCCCGGTATCTCCCGAGGAGGGCGTGCTCGCCGCGATACGATCGCTTATGGAGTACGGAAAGAAATTCGATACTGACGTCTCGGTTAACATGTCCAAACCACCTGAGAAAATCCTTGCGACGGCGATAAAGAATGGCAACTTGCCAGCGGATGCGACGTTAGCCGATCTAAGTGATCCCACTGCAGCGCTCGAACGCTTGGCGCAAACAAAAAGTGCGTCTGAAGGGTCCTCTGATTCAGAAGACCCTTTGCCGACGAAACGTGTGGCGCACACCCCTCAAAAAAAATCCAAAAAGGTTAGATAAACTAACCCGAAGGTATCCCCAAATCGAGGATGCCTTCCTTTCCCCGCCATCATGGAACTACTCGCTTCCCGAGTCACCCATCGCAAATGCGCACCCCCTGTGGTTGACAGCCAGCCCAGCGAGAACTACGGCTTCTTATTCTGGTGATAAATGAACAGCGCATCGAGGCGATCGATCACACCTTCTTCGAACGGGTCAAAGCGGACGCCGTGGCGCACCTGCCAGGCCAATATCTCTGCGCTGGTCAGCGCGTTCACGGCCATGCCGCACTGGCGCTTCTGGTTCAGCTGGGTGAACCAGGTCCAGATATAGGCCAGCTCGGGCGGCAACTGTGGCACCGCCGGCGCCTCGGGCGCCCGATAAAGCGGGTTCTGCCGGGCGGTGTCCAGGTGATCGCCCTTGGCGTTGCCATCGCCTGCCGCTGCCGCTCGATCAAACAGATGATCGGCGTACAGCAGCAGGGCCTGGGTCAGACCTTCAAAAAACTGGCGTCGTTTTCCAGGGCGGTCGTAACGCGATCCTGCCAGGTCGGGTACTTGTCGAACGCCGCGGCGATCATTTCCTTGTCGAATGCGGCCGGTGCGCCATTGCTGGTGAAGCCGTACCAGTCGACAGCCACGGCCAGCGCCAGACGCTTCTGGTTGTCATCGATCACATACACCAGCTGATCTGCGCCTTCGTCGGTGGAAGCGTCGATGGCCGTCTTGCGCTTGGCGGACTTCTTGTAACCTTCAGCGCGCACAGCATGGCTTTCCTTGCGGTACTCGTCGGAATTTTTGCCGACGATACGGATGCCGGCCACGGCCTCGCCATCGGCGTCGAAGATCACGGGTACGTCGAAGGTGACGCGCGCGGCCGGCGCCGACAGGTTGGCGATGTCGAAGCCGGCGACTGCGAGGGTTTGAGCGATGTTCAGGGATGCGTTGGTGGTGTTCATGAGTAGTGCCTTTCGTGGGTTTTGATAAGTGCCCGTGCCGGCCGCCGCGCCCACGAAGGCGACAGCGACCGGTCGGTGCTGGGGTTGGCTTGCGCCAAAAAAGAAGCCCTGCGCGTGGCAGGGCAATGGGTTACAGACTGGTGTCCTGGAAGGTGACGGTGGTCGCCTCGTGCTGCGCGTCGGCGCCCTGGTAGCGCAGGATGTCGAAAGCGCAAGTAATAATCTTGTTTTTCTCGCCATCATCGACCTTGGCCGAGGTGATCTTGATGCGGCCCATGGCAATCGTCATGACCTCGGCCAGCGCTGCCGTGCTAGCCGCCATGGCGTAGGCCAGCGACAGTTCGACTTCCTGCTTGAAGTAGTCGATATATGCCGAATCCTGCATCAGCACCGTGAACTGGCCGCTGCCCAGCACCTTGCCGCGCGAGGCGGCCGTGGCGAATTTCGAACCAATGACCGGATCGATCTTGACCTGGCCATCGAGGGACAGCGACATGCCGGTGCAAATTTGCGACGGGATGCCGGCAACCGACAGCATCGCGGTGGCGCCTGAGAACTTGCCGGTACCGGGCGTGGCGGCGGGCGCCGCGAAGTACGCCGCTGGCGTGGTCGCGCCTTCCAGCTTGCCCATCAGGGTGAAGTCCATGCTCGTGATGCCGTTCGGCTGCACGGCGATATCGACCTTGCTGACCAACTGGTCGATGAAGCAGCGATTCACAGCGATGCCCGGATCCTGCACTTCCGCGGTGAACCAGTCCGTGGTGTGCCCGGACAGCGGCGTGAAGCTGCGCTTGCCGGTTGCGGTCACGGTCACCGGGTCGCCTTCGACCTTCACCGCCATGGTGCTGCCATCCATGAACTGGCCCGTCAGCTTCAGCGCGGTGGCCGAAGTGACGAAGAAGTTCTTGCCGTTGTTGGCAACGCCTGTGGTGGTGAAGCCGCCGATGCGCACGACGGTACCGGCGCGGTGGCCGTCAGTCAGGAACGAGCCGGTACTGCGCGTCAGGCCAGTTGCACCCGATGCGACGGTGTTTTGTGCCGTGGTGACGCCGCCGGCCGTGAAGTCACGTCGCAGCAGCGCGGCCAGCAGCACGGCGTAGGTACCGCAACTGGCTTCGCCCTTGATGGCGCCGGAGGTGCGGAAGTTGCCTAGGCGCGTATCGCTTTGCTGCTGGCTTGGGTCGATCTCGGCTGAACTGTACTTGTCAGCGTCCGTGTCGAACGTCGCGGTCACGCGCGGATAGAGGCGGCCGGCGGCGGCCAGCGCCTTCGTGCCTTCCGCTGTTTGCTTGCCGATAACGAGCAGGCTGTCGATGCCGTTTGCAGTGGTCATGATGGGATTGCCTTTCTTTGGTCGAAAAAAAAGACCGCCGAGGCGATCTGTGTGGGGTGTTACAGGTTGCAGAAATACCGGATCTTCACAGGAACCATCCAGCGGTCGCCGTCCTCGCGGCCGTCGGCGATTTCAGGCGTGCGCTCGATCTGGACGTCAATGCCGCCCTTGGTGAAACTGGCGCCGCGCCGGAAAAGCGCCGCGATCATTTCAGCACGCGCGCCGGCGGCAGCACTGCCCTGCCCAGGTGGATACATCAAGCTGACCTGGAAGATGCCCCGCTCTTGGCGCGAGCCATCGCCCATAGAATGATTGTCTGGCGCCGCTGGCAGCAAATAGGCCGCTTGATACGGCCGGCCGGTGACCGGCGTGTACGGTACGTTCTGCCATGCGGTGTCGAAGGCCGGCGCGAGGCTGGCCAGGGCCGCCTCCAGCGCAGCGCGTATTGTTGGTTGACTCATAATTTATAGGTCGAATAGCCTTGTGAAAACTCGTTTGCGGTGGTCCCGTCGCGCACCCCATTCACCGCGTTGTCCACGATAGTATGGAATTCCACGACCGTCAGGGCAACGACGCCGACGGGCGCTTGGCGGGACCAGCCCTCCTCGATGCGCTTCGCATAAGGAAGATTGTTCACGAGGTAGATCACGTCGCCCGCCTTCGCAGCGCTGATCGTGCTACCGTGCGCGGCGATAGTGGCGCTACCGTCTTTGTCGATCAGGTCGCGCACGCCAGCAGATGGCGAGCCGATAGAAATAGCCCATGCACCACGAAACCTGCCGCCAGCATAGCCAGGAGGAGCTGGGCGCTGCCAATATTTGGCATCACCAACTGGCGATCTCTGGACAATCTTTTCGTCGATTTTCATTACCGTTGCACGCACCACCAAGTCAGCATTGGCCTTGGTTTTTGCAATAAATTCAGCAATTTGCAGGGAGAAGCTACTGGACATTTGGTGCTCCCGGTAAAGTGTTTGATATATTGGCTTGGGCAGCTTTCCTTCTGGCCCAGCCCTCTTTTTTTGACGCTGACATTTTTGCAATTGACTCCGCTGTGTGCGGCCTTCTCGGCCGGCCACGCAAAGATGCTGCAATTTTCTCGCGCTGCTCCAATGACATATTTACCGCAAGCGCTGCTAGTTTGGCCTTGGTTTCGGCGCTGTGAGTCTTCCCGATTTGAGCTGCCGACTGCCTCGCTCTCGTTTCCAGTGTTCGCTTCTGCCCCGAGTTAAGTTTTGCAATCCGATCGCGCACCTCGCGAGATACAGCTCTACCGCTCGCAGATAGTTTCACCCTAGTCTCAGGCGACATTACCCGCCCCATGGCTGATGCTGACATCTTTGCGCGAGACTCATCTGAAAATCTGCGCCCGATGCAATTTCCTGCGGTCGGGCACATGTTGTAGCCCGCCTTGAATGTGTTCAGTAAATCAATCCAGTGTTGTTCGCGCTGCACTAAATTTGACAAATCGGTCACGACTTCAATGACGGAGAAGACAAGGCTGCCTTCTCCATATTTCAACCATGCCGCTTGAAGCTTTTTATTTTCGTGACATTTGCGGCGTAAGGTGGTCAGGTGGGCGTTCCAGCGAGTTTTGAATTTGACAGCGCTGCCCACATATATCTTGCCATTGGCGGTATTGGTAATTTTATAAATGCCGGATTGCGCTAAAATAGCGTCAGCCATGATGACTCCCTGATCGAGTTGTTTGGTTAGAGCCGGACCGGTGTTAGCGCACCCGTTCGGCTCGTCTATTTTACCCTCAAATACTGTACGTTAATACAGCCATCACACACCCCGCAATTGCAAAGTAAATAACAGACTAATATCAACCGGCTGCAGGTCGCCGACATTGGCAATGGTGTAGGCCGCGCCCCCGAACAGCACTAAGTCGGACGCCGTTGGCGCCGGCATTCGCGCGCCGTTGCGCTGCAGCGGCGACAGCAGCAGCTTCTGGTCGCCCGCCTGGATCAGCGTGCCGTCGATGTACTCGGCCTCGTAGGCGATCTTCACGCCCGTTCCCTGGTAGTCGGTGGTGGTGACCGGCGCAGCGCCCAGGTCAGGATCGTACACGCCTGTCACGACCTGGCGCAGCACCACGATGCCGCCCTTGCGGCGCAGCGATTGGTCGGCGCGCGCGGCGGTTTTGGCATAATCGGGCATAGCCTATGGCGCTTTCAAGTAGTCATACGGCGGCGTCTCCACGAAGCGCACGGCCTTGATCGTGGTCTTGCCGTCGATCAGGGCACGCAACACGCGATGCCAGCCGTCCATGATGAAGCCCTGCTGGCACATGATGATCGGGTGGCTGGTGTCGACGTCCAGCGCGCGCCGCACGTGATGCGCGATGCCGTAGGCCGATCCGACTGCCGGCCAGACTTCCGATCCACTGTAGATTGCGGCCAGCGGCAAGTCGAAGGGAACGAGATCCTTGGCGCGCGCGATCAGATTGGTAACGATCCATGCCTTGTCGCCATCGCGGTAGGCGTTGTCGGCAACGAAGAAGCCGTCGATCTTCACTGCTGGATATGCGCTCATGCTCGTGTCACCTTGATCGAATTGCCGCCACCGGCCGAGCCGAAGTATGGCGCCAGGAGTGCGTCCACGGCCACGAAGCGCTCGCGCGCGTCCGTGGTGTTCTGGAAGTACTCCGTTTCCAGTGGGCCGGTCTTGTCTTTCTTGATCGCGTTCGAGCCAGTGTCGAGGTCCGGCAGCAGATCCTCGCCGCTGCCAGCGCGCACGGCCAGGTCGATGCAGGCATTGACCACGTCCGGCGGCACGATGGTGCTGGGCACGATAAAGCCGTCGACCACCACGTTGTAACGTGGCCAGTCCAGCGCCTGGCGCTGATAAACGCGACGGCCAGCCCAGCGTGTGCGGTAAGTGGCCATGAACAGCGTAGCCTTGCGCAGAGCGATTTCCTTATCAGCCTCAGCCAGCGCCGCCCAGGCTGTCAGGCCCAGGCTGGCGCAACGCGCGTCTGCAGCAGCGATGCTGGCGTAGGATTCAGCGTCGGACAGGCCGGCGCCGGTTTCAGTGATGAGCATGGATACCCTAATTAATAACAGCCACTTGCTGCACAGAAGTTTTCAGAAGCAGGCTTTTTCTTATGCCGCAAGCAATACTGCGCCATCAATCTGGGCCTGATCTGCCATCGCCACACCATTCTGATGCAGGGTGTCTGCATATAAGCCTAGTGGATTGGCAAGCTCATACGAGCCGAAACGTGATGCGTGATCAATAAGCGGCAAGCCCTTTGCCAGTGCAATGCTAGTGATTGCATCCCAGTACGGCTGGACCAGAGGCGGCGCCGCTCTTGGCCAGGATGCCAGGCTCGCTGGTAAAAATGTGCTGAGAATGCAATTGCTCCCACCTGTCTGCAGGTTGTCCACAATGGTGGTGAGGCGCTGCGAGTACGTGGCCAGGGCCATCGCACTGTTGGCATCGTTGACGCCGATATCGAGAATCACGACGTCGGGGGTCGTCACGCCAAGCTTGAATGGCTGCGTGCCCTCCCATGGATAGGTGTTGTAGATCAGGTTGGCCACTCCGCCGCCCGAATTTCCGAGAGTCCAAACCGAAATCTTTGGCATCGTCGAGTCATAGCAATCGCAGCCATAAACGAACACGCCAGAGCCCAGCGCCACGGGCGTGAACGTGATGGTATTCGCGCCGCGCGGAAACGTCACGGTCTCCTTCTTGATGCTCTGTGCCACGTTGGCATCTATGGTCTTAATGACATTGCCACCCACGCTGATCGTGAATGAGCCGAAGCCAGGACGGGTCAAGTAATAGACATCCGCCGTGTCGGTCGGGTTATCGGGAGTGAACGTCATTGCATTCAACGTTGTCAGGTTCGAGAACGCGATGCCAAAACCCGTCCACTGCACGACGTTGAAAGCGCCGCTGTTGGTCCAGCCCGCCCCCATGGTGATGCGTGGATCGTATTGGGGCGCAGTGGCGCCTACCGAATTGATATTGCCGTCGCAGAAGAAACTGTCGGTATGGGAAGGCAGACCACGCGCATTCAGAAACGCAGCGAGCTGCGCCGCCCTGTTCTTTGCGCGGGCCCCGACAAAATTGGCGGTGCCAGCCGCACCGAAACCTGTAGTACGAGAATCCCCCATCAGGGCGACGACGCCACGGCCGGACTTCGACAGCACGCGCGCTTTAGCAGCGCACCATTTCCGCATTCGAGCGGGATTGAAATTCAAGACCCCGGCCGGGCCCGTTGCTGGCAGCAGCGCGCCAGCACTGTCAGCAAGCCCTGCCACATTTTTTACAACGCGCGGCGCGCCCAACACCGCTGCCATCATCGACGCATCCACACTCCCCGCCGAACAAGTCACCAGAAAGCGCTGCTCACCGGCATACGGCCCGATGGGCGCCAGCGCGCCAGCGCCGATGGTCCACGATTGCAGCGAGTTCGTCCCACCCAGCACTGGATCGAGGCGATACACCACGCCAGCATTGCCGGGGCCGCCGCTGACGTTCAATACTTGGCCCTCGGGCAAAGCGATGGTTTGCGGCGTGCCGCCGGCAGTGATAGTGGGCATATTGGCTTTCGGGAGTGCGGTGTATGGAATGCCCCGATGTGCGGGGCGGCGCTGGCCAGGGATTACGCCTTGGCGGCTTTTGCGGGCTTTTCGGCCGTGGCCGTGGCTGGTGCAACTTGCGACTGGGCAGCGGCGGCAGTGGCATCCTTGGCGGCCTGGAGGCTTGCAGCTTCGTCGCGCAAGCGCTGCGCTTCGGCCTCGTTGGCCTGGGCCTGTTCGGCGACGCGATACGTCTCAGCCGCCAGCTCGCGCTCGCGTTCCAGCAGCTGATCACGGGCGGCCAGCAGTTCGGCCATCGTCGGCGCGCGCTCGGTAGGCGCGCCCAGGTCCTGGTCGCCGTACAGCTCGTGCACATCGGGGTTGAAGTCGGATTTATTGATGACGACGAACGGGCCCTGCGTGTGCGGGTCCGTCGATACGATTTTGAGGGTATCCATGGTGAAGTCCAGGTGATGCCCGGCAGCACCTCAGTGCTGGCCGGGCCAGGTTGATGATTAGCCCAGCAGCGCTTACGCGCCGATCAGAATGCCCATGTGGCGTGGCGCCACTGCTTTCACACCCCAGGCCAAGTTGACCTCGTAGCGGACCTGGCGCTTCTGCTTGTAGATGCAGAACTCGTAGGTGATGCCGGAAACCGGGTCGGTCACCATCATCACGTCATCGGCCGAGTCGCCTTCATCCGGCATGGCCGGCGCGCGGCAGGCCAGCTGGATGGCCGAGCGGTGGAAGAACATGTTGCGGGTGGTGACTGCAATCACGGTGATTGCAGTGGCTGCGGCAGGGATTGCCTTGCGCAGGCCCGGCTCGGCCAGCACGATGGTGCCGCCGTTCGAGGTATCAGCATCGCCAGCCGCCAACAGGTACTTGTTGTCGGCATCGCCAGCGAATGTCACGATGTCACCCGTGATGTAGGCGCCGGTACCAGCAGCAGCCAGGTTGATCACCGTGGCACCAACGGCATAGCCGGCAGCATTGGTGGTCGATGCAGCCGCAGTGCCGGCAGGGACCAGCGAGCGGATCTGGCCCGAATTGTGGATGTCCCAGCCTTCAACCTGGCCGATGATGCCACGACGCAGCAATTCATCGCTATTCGCTTCGTTCGCCTTGAACAGGCCGGACTGCTTGCCGCGGATGTTCGAGATCGCGGACGAGCCCAGAACCATTTGGCGGTCGGTCAGTGGCGCGCCATTGTCGTCCAGGATGCGCAGCGGATTCGAGAAATCGGTGAAGTCGGCCGCCGTGCCGAACGGGGTCACGTTGGCAGTACCGTAGGCGCGCGAGGCATAGATGTGCAACGCAGCCAGATCGGCCTCGACTTCATTGCCCAGCGTGCGCAGCGCCTGGGTAATGCGCTGCGCGTTGATATCGCCCAGCGTGCCGGCGTTGTTCAAGCCGCGATTTTCTTCGCCCGTGATGCCAAATGGCACCGAGCGCGCCTTCTGGATTGTCATGTCAACGTAGTTGATGGTCTGATTCGGCGTATCGGGAGCATAAGCTCCTGGCGTCAAATCTTCGGCGACCATAGGGCCGACGGATGGCGAACGCACGGTTTCATTGATTGCCGCACGCTCAGCATTGGAGTCGCGCGATACTGCTGGAATCATGCCGATCTGCTCGCGCGAGATTACCTCCATCGCGTTGTAGATAGTCGGCAGCAAGCCGTTCAGGGTAAGAGTGCCCATTGTCGTAAAGCCTTTCAAAAATGAAGAAGGCCCGCGAAAGCGAGCCATTGAGGGGTGATTTGAGTTTTAGAACTGAGAGGCCATCCAGCCCAAAGCACCCTTCCGACATCCATCGAAAAGGCACGTGTAGGGCGTCAAGGCGACGCCCTGAATTGCGAACTTTAACCGGCGACCGTTACGCCACCTTTCATCGCTGCTGCGCGATCCTGGACGCCCATCGCCTCGAATTGAGCGCGGGAGATTTGCTTGGCACCTGCGCCGCCGCCATTACCGCCGTGGGCGCCGCCGCCCGAGGCGCCAGAACCTTTCAGGATCTGGTCCTTGAACGGGCAAGCCTGCACCAGTTGCGCTAAGCCTTCATCGAAATCAGCGACTTCGCCTGGACGGGTCGGAGAGAAAATCTTATTGCCCGCAGCGTCGTACGGCACCATCTTGCCGTCCTCGACCTTGAAATGGCTGCCGAAATAGGCTTTTGCCATCTCGGTCGGGATCGCCAGGCGGCTCGGGTGCTTGTCGTCGGTCAGCAGCTTCGAGCTGGCGAAGCCGCCGCCGATCATGTGGGTGTTCAATTCGTTGGTGCGTTTATCCAGCTGTGCGGTCAATTCCTGCAACTGAGTAGCGCTCGCCTTGGCCTGCGCGGCGACCTGCTCCTGAGCGGTCTTCGCCGCCGCATCCTGGATTTCCTTGACCTGGGCGGCGGTTTTCAGCTCGCCGGAACTGAGGCTCTTGACCGTATTCAACGCGGCCAGAGCGGCCACGCCGTCTTCGATGCCGTCGAACGACTTCAGGCGCTGCTCGGCAGCTTCCTTGGCCTCGCGGTGCGTCTTGGCCTCGCCGTTCAGGCGGGTGATTGTGCCCAGCGTGGTATCCGCGTCGAATGGCGCTTCCGTACCGTTGGGATGAATAAAGATCGGCAGCTTCTTCTCGCCGTCGATTGCAATGGTTCCGTCTGCGTTGTATTTGAATGGCATGGTCGTTCTTTCCGGGCATCCGCCCTATCGATGGCCTTCCGGCCGTGCGCCGCGTCGCGTCCGCTTGCAGCAATGAAAAAAGGCCACATGGTTGCCCGTGCGGCCTTCCTTGGTAATAAAACGTTTACTTGTACTTCGCCTGCAGTTCTTCCAGGGTCAACTTGCGCCCCTTGAGATTCATCAGGTCATTCAGCGTGATCTTGCCCGCCTCGTACATCTCGGCGCGGCCCGGGCCCAGGTACTCAGCCCGCCAGGCCTTGTCCTTGCTGGCCAGGAAGCTGGCAAAGTTCATCTTGCTGCTGACCGCGCCGCCGTCGCTGGGGCGCATGCTGTCGCCCGGCTCGTCCAGTTCAATGCCCAGTTCGGCGAAGGTCTTGGTGCGCGTGCTGAGCGTGCAGCGGCAACTGAAATGAATGGCGCCAGGTCCGCCCGCCCACTCGTGGGTGTGGTTAATCGGCTCCTGATCGTGCAACGAGTATTCGTGCAGGTCGCGCATGGCGCACAGCAGGCAGGTATGCGAGTCGAGCGTCGACAGCCAGACCAAGCACTCGATCAAATCGCTGTTCTGCTGGAACGAAGCCAGGCGCGCTGCGTTGGCCACGGCCTGCACCGAACTGTGCACCAGCGCGCGGGCGTTTGCTTCGGACGTCTTCAGGATGCCGGGCATGGCCTCCGCATCGCCGCCGGTGGCCTTGGCACTGGTACCGACGACGCGCGCAACGATCTGCGAAGTCGTTTCCCCCTGCGCGGCACCGAGCCGCACCTGGTTGGCGAATCGAAATTGCGTGTCGAGTGCCTGACGCTTCCACCAACTGGCTGACGAGGCGCCCTTGATCAGGGTGTCGCCGACCAGCTTTTCGAGGTAGGTGGCCGGCGGCAATTTGGCGCCTAACTCAATCTTGAGGCCCTGCGTCAGCACCTTGGCCGTGTAGTCCGCCTCGATGCGGGTCATGCCCAATAGGTTGCGCATGGCTTCCGCTTCCACGCCGCTGTAATGGGAAGCAATGACAGCGTTCGACTCACGCAGCAGCGCGGCCATACGCTGCTTGCCGTAGCTCGAAACCTCACCCTCGCCCAGCTTGGCGGCCAGTTCCTTCGACATGGCGCCCATCAGCGCCACAATCTTGCCCTGCACGTCCGCAGAGAAACGCAGCAGATTCAGGGAGTGCACGAGAAACATCTCGGCGATCCACTCTTCGAGCGCGCCCATCTATCCCCCCGGCAGGTCAGGCGGTGCCGATTGGATGCGCTCCTGCTCATCCTCCCACTTCAGGTCTGGCGACACGATGCCGCGGCGTTGCAGTTCATTGAAGTAGGTTTCGGCAGAGATTTTGCCGCCGGTGGCACTCTTGAACAGCAGTTCGGCACTGGCCTCGGCGAGCGATGCGGCGCCGAAATCCTTAAAAATGGTGATGTGGCCGCCTTCGGCTTCACCCACCCATTCAGCCATAAACTGAAGGGCCTGGTCGCCGGCGTCCTCGACGTTGCCCGCGATCTTCTGCAGCGCGCATGCGCCCTGCTCGTTATCTGCCAGGGTTTGCGATTCCGTCACGTTGCCCGGTTTGATCACCAGCAGCTCAGCGCCGGCCTGGCGCATCCGGTCTTCCAGGTCGAGGATGGACAAGCGGCCAGCCTCGATGGCCTTGCCGCCGTGCTCTACGAATTTCAGGTCGCCCTCTGGCGATTCGGTCTTGACCGCGCTACCGGCGCCGACGGTGATGCCGCCCTCGCCCAGCATCTTGGCAAACAGGATCGGCACGCGCGCGACATGCAAAATGTTCTGCTGGTCGCTCTTGCTCTGCCAGTGTTCGACGTTGCTGTGCGCCAGCTCGAGTAGCGGCGGCGTGGCCTGCATGTAGCCCAGGCGTTTGCCGTAGACGGGCACGAAGGGGATGATTTTCAGGCTGGTGACGCCCTCTTCGTACAACGCCCACTCCTTCTTGCTGCCGGTTTCACTTTGGCGCCAGGTCTGCCATGTGCCGCGCCCGAGGACGCGCACCTGCTCGATTTCCTTGGTGTCGAAGTCGCCATTCGGCTCGGACACGCTTTCCAGTAGCCGCAACTGGGTCAGCCCATCAAGGCTGGTCGCATTCTTCGGCAGCCAGCCCAGGACGTTTTGCACATGCACCTGAACGAAGTACGGACGCACGCCAGCGGCCTGCTCGTCTGCCTTCGTGACCAGGTTGCCAGCCTTGGGGAAGTCGACCAGGATGCCCGAGAAGCCGAAGCCCATGGCCTCCTGGGTGATCTCCGACAGGAAGCTATGCAAATCGCGGCCGGACAGGTCGACATTTTGCAACCAAGGCTTGAGCCGTTCCGGCACGTCCTCGCCCAGCGTCACCGGCTTGCTGAACGGCTTGGCCGACAGCACATCGATGGTGCGGGCGTAGGCCGGGAACAACGTAGCGACGGCCAGGCGCAGATCGTAGCTTTCGCTGTCCTCGCCTGGCCACTGCGGCAAATACTTCTTGCCAGCCGCCCGCATGGTCTTCGTGCCGCCCAGCAGCGCGGCGATCAGCGCGCAATCCTCGTTCAGCTTTGCGGCTTCGGCTGATTGTGTGCGTACATCGGTCATGGAAATCCTTGTTGTTACATGCGCAGCGGCGCCGTGGTCGTCGTGCGACTCGTCACTGGCCAGCGCTTGGTGATGAAGTAGCCGCCGGCATCATTGGCGTGGTCAAAGCCACCTTTCTTGTCCGGTTCGCCCTTATCGTCGTAGATTTGGCGCTCCAGACTTAGCGTGTACTTCTGACACTTATTCGTGTTGACCAGCATGCGGCGCTGGTCGTAGGTGTTACACAGCATGGCGTTAACGCTGTTGATGCGGTCTTTCACGGCCGGATTGGCATGGTCGACCACCACCGTGAAGCCGGCGGCGCGCAGCAGCGACAGGTCCGACTCGCTGGCGCCACTGCTCTTGCGGTTCTGGCCGGACGCATCCGGATAAATCGTTATCAGATGCTGCTGGCCAGTTTGCTTGTACCGGCCCTTGATCTTTTCAATCATGGCCGGCGTGTCGAACACTTCCATGAACTCATCGACAGCGCGCGGAAGGTCGTCGCGGATCACGAAAACCACCGCCGCGCCTTTGCCAACGTTGAAGTCCATGCCGATGTGCAGCGCATCGCCCGGTTTGACTGTGTCGTCGGTATGGTTGCGCCGACGGTCGAAGCAGTAATAGATGACGCCCTGGTAGTTCTCGAAGCTGGCCAGGTACTCTTGGCGGAACGTGCGGGGGTCCATCTTGCGCCGCGCGGCTTCGATCTCTTCGGCCGGCACGTTGCCGCCGTCGACCGACGTGTACAGCCAGCTCTTGTGGTCAGGCTCACGGCCCTGGCCATCAAGGTAGCTGTCATAGCAATGGTTGAAGCCTTTCGGCGTGCCGATGCGCAGCGCGTGGCCGCCGACCCGCTCCTCGCCGTTGATGACGAAGCGGCAGGTCGACAGCATCGGCCGCAGCACTTCTTCCCACGCCGCGTACACGCAGTCGGCCCATTCATCAACCAGCGCGAAGAACAGGCCGGAGCCGCGCAGGTTGTCGTAGGCGTCCAGGCCGACGATGCGGATGACGTGGCCAGCCTTGGTGGTGATCGAGCATTCCGTCTCGTTCGGCTTCCCGGCGCGCCAGCTGGGCGGGATCGCCTGCTTGAGGCGCTTCCAGAACACGCGCTTCGCCTGCTTGAAAGTCGGCGCGCAATACCAGATCTCGTCCTCAGTACTGACGCCCCACTCGGCAGCCAGGCGCGCAGCACGGCGAATCTCAGCCTTGCCCAGGAACGTCTTACCGAAGCGACGGCCGCAAACCGCGTCGCGGAACCGAGCCTTCTTTTGCCATCCCCAGCAGTAAATATTCGCCTGTTTCGGCGTCAGCGCGACGGGTCCTTCAGAGAATCGGGCTGTCGGGGAGGTCTTCATCGGGCTTCAATATGTATTCAGGTGTGGACGGCATGCCTTCGCCGGTATCACCTGGTGCTTTCGGCGCGTCGAGGCGGCGGTTCACGTAGACGTCGCCGACTTCCTCGGCTGCCAGCTTGATAATCTGGATGGCCAAGGGAATATTGCCCTTGTCCTCAGCCTTGCCGGCCATTCGGTCAAGCGCTCGCAATCGGCCGGCGCGGCTCGCAATCCCGATGTCGGCAGTCTCCTCGCGGAAGCGCTTGCGCGTGTCCTCGAACAGCGTGCGCCATTTGATATTGAGCGACCGGCCGGCGTACTTCGTAGGGTCGTATGTCTCGCACTGCTGGCGCGTCACATCGAGCTTGAATTGCTCCTTGACCGATGCGACGACCTGAGACGGTTTGTCGAAGCACGCCAGCGCCTGCACGATGAAGGCTTTCACGTCATCCTTGAGTGCCGCCATGGGGGTTGCCTTCCGTCAAGGGGCCGTCAATGTCAAGCCGCCTTCAGCAGACAGGTCCCGCACGCCCTCGCAATATTGATCTTTGCCACTTCTGGCGTGTTATTTGCTGCCGCGACAAGGGCGGCCAGCGTGCCGTCGGGATGGCCTACGCCGTAACGTCGCACGATGCCCACAAACTCTTCCACATCGTGTCCTCGAATCGCCAGCTTCGGAAAGCCATCCTTGGTGAAGGCTGGCGAGCCGTACTCGTCACGCTCCTGACCGATGTGCATCAGCTCGTGCTCGACCAAGGCGCAGAACTCGACGTCGCTGCAGGTTAGGCAGTAACTGGCGTCCAAGGTGATCAGGTATTCCGGGACCGCGCCGAACCAGTCGGCCATCTGCTGTTGCTGGCGGCCCTTTTGCCACGGCCCACAGCGGAACGTCACTTCTTCGCACTGGCCAAGCACGGTGCGGCCGGCCTTCACGAAGCCTTCCGGCGCCCACAGGAACTGAATATTGCAAGACTCCAGGTGCGCGTGGTCTTCGTTGTAAAGCGCGCCGCCTTCGGTGAGGATGGTTGCGCGCGCCCACTTGAGCACCTCGGGCGCGGGCACGTAACGGTTGTTCAGCGGGTCGGCGAACTCAGGCGATGGCATCGGGCGCGCTGACGTGGACGCTGCGGAATTTCGGTTTTTCTTCATTCCGATCTACTAGATGTAGTGTTTGACAGCAATTCTGTCCGTCTCAGCCCGGTGATTTTTGATACTTTCGCTCGCGACCTACTAAATGTAGTGTCTCACGCGCCTTCGATGCTTAAATTGACTGGCGGCATACTCGCGCCCAGCACCCACAGCGCGATAGAACCGCCAGCGCTCAGCACGGCAAGTTCCTCGGCGTTCGGGCGCCAGTACGACACCACGGCAGGCAGATCGCCGACGTGCGTGCGCGTGATCGGCAGCGTGCTGCATGGGAGTTCGCCCTGGTCCCAGCCAGCAGGCGCGCCGAGCACGCTGTTGTTCGACGGGTGTTGGATTTTTTGCATATCGGCTTTCGTTGTGTCACCGCCCGTGCAAGCAGGGCCGCGATGAATTGCGGTGGAGCCTCTTGGCCATGATGCGTCGGTGACTGCGCCCGTTTTTCAAAGCCCTGCCACTGGAGCGCACTGGCAGTTGCAAGTGTCAGGTGGTCCAGACGTGCAGCGCCGGCTTGGCCATCGCCCACAACCAGGGCCAGACCAGCAGCATAAGTGCGACGATAGCGCCGCCGATCAGCGCGCCCGCCAAGACGAGGCCCACGATCATGCGGCCGATATCGAAGTTGAACATGCTGCACCTCATATAGAAAAGCCGCCAGCGCAGTGATGCGGCTGGCGGCGAAACCCGGCGTGCCGGGCAAGGAGAACTGGAGCGGGTGGCGGGCCTCGAACCCGCGTCGCCGGCTTGGAAGGCCAGCGCTCTACCACTTGAGCTACACCCGCGTATCTGGTTGCCGGTTACAGCGTCCGGCGCCGAATGGCCGCGACTACAACGCGCGTCGGCTGGGTGATGCTTATCCTGCTCGTGGTTTTAGGCTGATTGATGTGCTAAGGCCTCGCCAGTGCCAAACTACCCGCTGCGCCGATGGCTAAATGCGCGGTAAGTCGCCTTCACATTTGCGCCGTGCGGCGCTGGGGCTGGATTCTTCGCTACTTCATGGCGCACCTCCTTTTCAGGCCTGCGGCGGCATGACCGCGCGCGCATCCGGTCAGTTCAGTTTCTTTCGTCGCGTTCGGCGCGCGTCTGGCGCTCGGCCACCACAAGGGCGATGCCGAGCTGGCGCCGAATCTCGTCATTCGTTGGCGGAGGCTCCACCACCTCGGGCGTGCCGCAGTCCAGGTGGGCGCGGGCCAGGTGGTGCAGTGATTTAGTGATGTGCGCCATGCCGGCCTCGAAAAGTGAATCGCCAATGCAAAAAGCCGACTCAAGGTCGGCTTCTATCTGCTCCAGCGCTATCTGCGAAGTGAGCAATATCTACGATTTTCAGGGCGAGCAGGTCCGGCGCTGGGTCGGGGTGCTGCCGCAAGTTCCGGGTATGGGCGCCCTGGCTTTCGCCATGCGTAACGATTCCGGAAGAATTTTACTGAAAATCTAGTTAGGCATTAACTATACACGAAATACTGTGTTTACAACCAGTGTGCACGAATATTTTTCAGTCTGTCGTGCGCAACTTCGAGTTAGCCCTGCGCGCGTGGCTGTCGTACATCGCGGTCAGCTCGCTCACCATGTCGAGCACGAGCCTCTTCTCATACTCACGCATCCCAATGATCTCGCTGATGCCGGAGCCTTTGCAGGCCGAACACTGGCGGTTGCCCAGTAGCGCGGTGACGCCGGTGCCCGCGCATTTCTTGCAATGACTATCGAGCCAGTGCGCCAGCGAGGACTCGGCCACGCGCTTGTACAGGCCATGCGCGATCTGGATGTCCTCGCTCTTCACCCAGTACCGAGCCCTGCCCTTTTCGATCACGGCCGCCGTCCAGATGCGCAGCAGCTGCGCCAGGTTCTGCTGGTTGCCCTCGAACATGCGGTTCAGCGTGCCGTCGGCGTACTTCACGCGGCACAGCAGCGCGCCGATGTCGCCGGCCAGCGCCGCGGCGGCCAGCGGGTCCGTCTGGTGGTGCAGAGCATCGTCCATCAGGTTGCTCGAACCTATCGATGCGATGTAGCGGTCTGTAAAGCCCATGTCTTGCCTTTCATTTTGTATGTCAACGTTAACACCCTTTTTTGAATTCGGCCAGCCCTGCCAATCTCTTGCGCCACTCATACCCGCAGCACGCCGGTCCGGTTGAATTCGCGCACGGCCGCCAGCGACGCGCGCGCAATCTCGACGTTCGACACGCCGCGCAGGAAGACCATCGTCTTGCCGACGCCCTCGCGCAGCACGCGCATTTCATCGCCGTTGACGCCGAAGGTGCCCGTGCGCTGGGCGCGTGCCTGGATTTCGGCAATCGCCTCGACCATGGCCTGGGCCACCGGCAGGATGGCATGGCCAGCTGGCGCAATGCGGCGCGCCATGTCGGCGTTGCTCAGCAGGTCGTAGACATGCTGCTCCTGGAAGTGGCCCTTGCCCATGGCCTCGCTGGCCTGGAAGCCTGGCATTTCGAAGGCAAGGTCTGCGCGCAGGCCCGCAGGCAGCACGGCCGGCTTCGGAATGTACCGCTTGCGCGGCTTCTTGTTCGCGCCCATCAAAACTCCTCAACTTTCCATCCGCCGCCCGCCTTCTTCGGCAGCGCCTGCACGGCGACGAAGCGCAGCGGGTACATGTCGGCCGCGATTTTGATCTTCGCGCGCGCATCCTCCTGCCAGTGCCCTTTCACTTCGTGCGCCTCCAGCGCGCCGTCGACCAGCAGCACGGCAAAATCTGGTGTGTAAAAAGTGTTGTCGGCAAGTCGGAATTTCAGGCCTTCGAACTTGTACCAGGCCACATCGCCAGCGGCCTTGCGCAGCTCCAGCGTCTGCGCATACGCGGCCTCGGTCTTGTTCATGGCGCCGACCTTGAGGCGGCCCAGCGCTTGCAAGCCACGGGCCATCATGCGCAGCCCACCAGCTCGGCGACGGCGCGCACCACGGCCGCACGCGCAGCCGCATCGGGCGTACTGAAGTCGGCCAGCAGCACGGGGAACTCCTCGTACATATCGTTTCGGTTGATGATCGCAACCACATCCCGTCCGCCATACGTCCACTCCAAATCGACGCGGTATTCAACTACCAGCGGGCCGGCAGCGGTCCAGTCGCCCATCCAGTCCGGCACCATCGCCTGGCCACGGCTTTCGGCCGCGCCCGCTGGCGGCATGCCGACCAGGGCGCCGCCCACTTCGATCAGGTTGGACCAGCCAAGCAGCTCGGCCAGGCGTTTGTTTGCTGCGATTTCGTTTTCTTGATTTTTCATTTGAAGCCTTTTAAGCCGTTTTTTCTGATGGGTACGTCACTTCGTAGCGGCCATGGCCCTTGCGCAGTGCGGAGGTGCCTCTGGCAAATCCTGAGCGGCATTCGCAGCCTGGACGCTCGGGCGTTTCCCCCTGTGCGACTCCCAATCGAAGACAACCAGCCTGCCGCCGCCCTCGCGCAATCGGTCAAACGCGCGCTCGCCCAGGAACTGCTCCAGGCCGGCGGCGTCCAGGTTGCTGATGACGATGGTTGGGCGCGCCGCCTCGTAGCGCCCGTTGATGATTTCGAACAGGATCAGCTTTTCCGTGTCGCTGCCGTGCTGCACGCCCACTTCGTCGAGGATCAGCAGATCAGGCTCGACCAGGTCGCGGATGGCCTGTGCCTCGGTGCGCCCAGCGCCCTTTGCGTAGGTTTCCTTGACGGAGCGCACCGCGCGCATTACCGACGTGAACACAGCTTGGCAGCCGTGGCCCATGATGTGATGGGCAATGCCCACGGCCAGATGGGTTTTCCCGGTACCGACATCCCCAGCGAAGATCAGGCACGCGCCAGTGGCCCGGGCGTCTTCGAAGTTCTCGGCGTACCTGGTGGCCACGGCCAGCGCGCGCTCGGCGCCAGGGCAATCCGGCCGGTACGATTCGAGGCGGCGATCAGCAAAACGCTCGGGAATAGCGGCACGGCCGAGCTTTGCGCTCCATTCGCGCGCTTTGAGCTCCTGGCGCCACGCGGCGCGCTGCTCGGCCTCGCGCACTTGGTCCTCGACGTTCATGCAATCCGGGCAGCCGGACCAGGCGCCGCGAATCAGCATGGCCGTGTACTCGCCGTGCATCGGGCACCGCTCGATCTGCGCGCTGGCGTAGCGCTTCTTGCCTTCAAAAGGTGCCATCTGCCCCAACGCCCTTGTGGTAATCCTGCTTGCCAAAGTTTCCATGGGTGACGCCTTTCTGTGTTTGCGTTGCGCCGACTGCCCAGTCGGCCTTGTAGTGCTCGCCTGGCCCGAAGAACGTGGCCGGTTGTTTCGTGAATTGCGGCTCGGTGCGCGAGAGCAGCACGTAGTTCGCATACCGTTGAACGCCAGCAAGGAGCGCTTCGGCCGGTACGCCCTCCTTCCGGCGGGCCGTCCAGCCCTTGTACGAATCCTTTTTGCTTGCACCGGGGCGCGGCGGGTACGCTTGCCAGGCGGCTTCGAATTCTTCGGGGTAAGGCTCGGGAGGCGAAGCCGACGAAGGTTTTAGGTTTACTGGTTTATGGTTATTGGTTATTGGTTCTTGGTTAGTTTTTGATCCGGTTTCAGCTGGGTTGCCAGTAGCATCCGAATCAGAACCAGATGGAAACCCGCTGGGTTCTTGATTGGTTGCAGCTTGCTTGCGGGGGCGACCACCCAGCTTTCCATTTGCTTTCGCTGTTTCCGCCTTGATGCGATAGTCCGCAATCACCTGCTCACAGACCTCGTGGCGGTAGCCGTCATCAGTTTTTATGAACTTGAAGCGCAGTAGTCGCTCGACAATCGCGCGCTCATCCGCCGTCTCGACGCCCAAGGCGTCGCACAGCAAATCGATATCGAGCGGCAGTTGCGCCTCGACGTCGTAGTAGACGTCCATCATGTCGCGGTAAATCCAGCGCGCCTGGCGGGACATGTTCACCGTCCCGGAGCGGAAGTCGCCGATGTGGAAGGGGTAATAATTCAAGGCCGAGCCTCCTGCGCACGCACCGCGCCGAACAGCGCAGCCACCAGCGGATCACCCACGGCGCCCGCCTTGCGGATCCCGTACTTGCTGCGCCAGTGCCGCTTAATGGTGGACTGTGTTTTGCTCATACTGCTTCCATTTCGAATATTGTGATTTGCCGAGGGTCGACCTCAGGAATCAGTGACAAGCGCGCTTCGCCAACACGAGGCGCAGGCGTGCCAACCATCACCTGGACGTCTGCGAGCAAGCTCGACTCCCCCTGGATGCGCTTGCGGGCGATCTCGGCATAGGCCTGGTTTAGTTCTATGCCGATGCAATCGCGTTGCAGCCGATCTGCGACAAGGCCAGTGGTGCCAGCGCCGAAGAACGGATCCAGCACCGTTCCACCAGGTGGGCAGCCTGCGCGAATGCAGTTTTCCGGCAACTCAGGCGGGAACGTGGCGAAGTGCGCTTCGGCGAACGAATGCGTCGCCATGGTCCAGACGCTGCGCTTGTTGCGCATATCTGGGCGGGCGGCGGGATCCTCGCGGAAGCCGGCGCCGCCGCCCATGCGCGCAGCCGTGCGCAAGCCCTGCTCGTCGCGCCCGCCGTCCTTGTTGCACGCCATGACGCGGCCACGTTGACGCACATCGGCATCGGTGCCATGACCAAACCCGACGCCGCGTGCTGTGCGCTTCTGCGGCTTCTGGCCCGGCACGTCGTAATCCTTGGTGCCGAAGCTGTTTCTCGGGTGGTCTGCGGCGCCGGCGGCCGGCTCCTTAATTGCCTCAGCATCATAGAAATACTTCTCGCTCTTGCTGAGCAGGAATATGTATTCGTGTGACTTGGTGCAGCGGTCGCGCACAGATTCGGGCATCGGGTTCGGCTTGCTCCAGACAATGTCCTGGCGCACCCACCAGCCGGCGTCCTGCAGCGCAATCGCAAGCCGGTGCGGCATCATGCAAAGGTCCTTGTGCTTGAAGCCCAGGGGAATGCTGTTGGAACGGCGGGCATGCGCCGTGCGCACAGCCACGTGCGGATTGTTGCCCTTGTGGCCGCCAGCGCCTGCTGGGCCGTTTGGCTTGCTGGCGTAGCTGTCGCCCATATTGATCCAGCAGGTGCCGTCAGCACGCAGCACGCGGCGCGCCTCGCTAAAAACGTCGACCATCACCTCGATAAATTCCGCCGGGGTGGCTTCCAGGCCGATCTGGCCGTCGACGCCGTAGTCGCGCAATCCCCAATATGGCGGACTGGTGACGATGCAGTGCACGGATTCGGCCGGCAGCGCGCGCAGCTGCTCTCGCACGTCGCCAATCATTATTGTTACGGTCATAAGAGTCCCTCAGCTTTCAGGATTTCGTGTGTAGTGCTGACGGCCGCGCGGAAGGCAGCCTCCAGGCCGGCCATCGACAGATCAGCTGGACGCGTGCGCCGGCCGTCGAGCACGTCGTGGCAGGCGCTGCAGCCGAACGCCGCGGCGGTGTCTGGCGTTTTCAGGCCCATACCCTTCCCGTCCGCCAGGAAGTTCGAATGGCAAAGCACAGTGGTATCAGGGTCGAAGTTGCAGACGGCCAGGCGCAGCGTGCAGTCCTGGCCGCGCGCGGCGCGCCGAATTGGTGTCATCTTCGGGCCCTTGGCCTTCAACTTCGCCTTCCGCGGCGGCGCCTTGCGCTCGGCCGCAGCCACACGCAGGATCCCGGTGCTGCTCGACGGCACCTTCTGCTTGAATGCGGTGCGCTTCAGGCCGGCGCCTGGTTTGAGGGGTGAGCGGCGCATCATGTTAGGATTGCCTTCCCAACAACAGTGAAGGAGTTGAAATGGCCGAGCCGTTTGAATACAAGGGTTGCAAAATCGAAATTAGCTCGTACCAGCACACGTGGGGCTCGTACAAAGACCAGTGGAGTGGCAACACGCATATCTGGTACGAGGGCGAACGAACCCCGTACAGTGCTACCGTTGACAACTCCTTTGATACCAGCGCTGAGGCAGAATCCAATGCAACCAGGGTTGCGCGAAAGTGGATCGACGAGCACCCGACTCGGGATTTCGGACTGTAATTTCACGCCGGCACCTCCGCCGGCTGCTTCGCCCGCTCAATGGCGCTCACCACCGACACTCCGGTCACCTGCTCGATCGTGAGTCGCCCCTTCGTCTTACTCGGCATGAGCATGACTTGCCCGGTACTGCGCTCCAGCTCGACGTATTTGCGGTACAGCGTCGGGTTCAGCTTGGCGGCGGTGGTCAAGTCGGCTTTGTTCGACATGATGCAAAAGCAGCACGAGAACCGCGACATGCCGGCGGCGTACACCCAATGCGGCGCTTGGCCGGCGGCCGCTATGCGCCCAAATACCTCGACGGTGGTCCAGCCGTGGATCGGCAGCCAGTCGTACCATTCGCGGCCAGCCTTGCTGTTGCCTTCGTGGCGCTTGAATGGCGTCAATTTCGAACGGCCCGGCGATTCCTCGGCGCGCATGCCCAAACAGTTGACGACCAGGCCGCAGCCAGCAGCCATAGCTGCGGGCCTTCCATACATATTCAGGGTGTGCGTGCCACGAGGCACGCCAATGAAATCGGCTACGCGATCCTCGACCAACCCACGAATGGTGCGCTCGATCGGCCCGCGCTTGAGATCACTGGTGCACTGGCGCATCGAAGGTGAAGGGAACATGCCGCGCTCCTCGATCATTTGCAGCAGGCCGCGCCGCGAGCGACAAACGTGCAGCGGCTCGCCGGCGGTCGTCGCTTTGATCTGGTCGACCGCGCCCGGCCATTCGACCTCGCCCAGGTCGGCGTGCACGATGACGCGCTGCGCCGCCGGCACCAGGTCGCGCAGCAGCAGGTACATGGCCTGGCTGTCCTTGCCGCCGCTGTGATTAATCACGAAGATGGCGCCGCGCGCGATCAGGTCGATGATTTGCTCGGGTACCTGCGCGATGCCGGCCGCGAATAATTCAGCCTGGTTCATGTCGTACTCCCAGCGCTCCGGATGGCGCGCCGCGCCAGCCGCGCAGCGTGGGCCTCCCGCATAGTGCCCGCCGTGCCTTCCAGCGCGGTGCCGAAGTGCGCCTTGTACGCGTCGCGGCCGGCAAGCGTCGCGGCCTTCCAGCCGTCCTCAAGCTTGTTGACGATCGACACGGCCAGGCCGCGATCGATCAGACTGTCGCGCGCAGATTTACTCGGCTCGTAACCATGCGATAAAGGGCCGCATTCGATGAGGGCGACAAGGGTGTCGACCTCGGCGCCGGTAAGGGTCAGTTCGCTCACGATTCATCCTCCATCGCGCGCTTGATGCCAGCGCCATCGAGGCCAGCAGCCCGGCAACCCAGGCGAGTAGCGTGGAAGTAGGCATTCGTGTCGCTTTCGTGGCCGGCAGTGGCCAGGCCTGCATCAACCAGGCGCTGCATCGCCTCCCGCGCAGCGCCGGAAATGTTCGCGCAATAGTAGTTGCGATAGCCCCAGCGATTCTTCGGCTTGCCCTGTACGGCGCCCAGCATGTGCTGCAGCTTGGCGAAATCGCCGGGCATGATTGCGTCGCGGACGGCCGCCAGCGCGCAGGCGGCGCATTTGCCATGCTGGGCCAGCTGCTTGGCGGTGCTGGCTTTGCCGCAGGCACAGACCTTGCGGATCAGCGAATAAGCGGGCGTGGCTTGGTTTGCCAAGTGGTGGCGGGTAATCTGAGCTGGATTGGTAATCATGTTACGATGTCCTTTTAATAATTCGAGGTCGAAATGATTGATAGCATCCCGCATCGATCTTTTGTAATCCTGTCCGATGTTCACGAAGTCAAAACTGACGGCAAGCCGATGTTTTTGAGCGTCGTAGGCGTGCAGCCGAACTTCGGTGGTGCGCCTATTCGTATTCCCGGCGCGCTTCCTTCGCCAACTCGTAAAGAGGCTCTCACTTGCGGCCAAGATGCGGGCAAACGCTGGATAAATCGATGGTTGGGCCCGGAGGCCTGATAGATTCATGCCACTCTCGCAATCTCGCCCTCATGGGCGAAGTTGGCGAGGATCAGCGCCTTGGCCATGGGCGGGCAGACCGAATTGCCGCACATGCGCACCTGGGCGCTCTTCGTCAGTTTCAGGCCCTGGGCCGGGTCGTCGCCAATGATGTAATCGTCGGGGAAACCCTGGGCCCGGAACAGCTCGCGCGGCTGCAGCATGCGCAGGCCGATATCTACGATCTGGTAATCCTGGCCGCGGATCGTCACCAGACCAAAGCGGTCGCGGCTTGTGACTGTGGCCAGCGGCCCGTCGATCTCAGGCGCCTGATCCGTGCCGTAATAGCTCAGCAGGAACGCGCGCACCTCGGCGTGGTGCTGGCCGCCGGCGCTAACCGTGCCCAAGGGCTCGTCGGTACCAGCTGCCGTGCTTGTGCCGCGCAGCTTGATGAGATTGCTGGTAAGCAGCGCATGCCGGCTTGTCGCCGTCACCGTCTTGATCGGCTCGCCCGCCGGCGATGCACGAGATTCGTCACCCTTCTGCGTGTAAAGGGCTTCAATGTGTGCCGTGACTATGCCCAGCGCATGCGGCGCGCCAGCCGGTTTTTCCTTCGGTCCGGCCGTGATCGTCGGCACCGGTTCCGTCATTGCGCTGCCGGTGGCGCCAGTACGGAACTTGGTAATGTGCGCCGACACCATGCTGAAATGGCCGCCCTTGACCTGGGCGCAGATGGTGCGCAGCGGCTCGTCGGCAGGCATCACGCGCTGATTGCTCGCGTTTGCGTGCTCGGTCAAGAACGCCGTCACCAGTGCCGCATCTGCCTTTGAGGTCGCGGTAGCCGTCGGCTCATCCACGCCGCGCGGGCGGCTTTGTCCGGCACGGCCGCCGACACCACTCAACAATGCGGATACCAGCGCATGTTTGCTCTCGCCCACCACTGTGCCCAGCGGCTTCTCAATGTCAAGCGCGCGCGGCACTTGCGCGGCATGCACCAGATCAATGCGCTCTTCTTCCCCGCAACATGGACACTCGGCAGGCGCCAAACCACCTACACCAGTCGCATGCTGATCATTGAAGCTATTGCCGCACTCCTTGCAGCGGTAAAGCGCGGGCCGCTCGCCATACCCGACCTGCACCAGCGTCGCCACGCCGAGCGCCTTCTCGCCACGGTGCGCGCCGGTGATGGTGCGGAACGGTTCGCCGATGGATTCGCTGCGGTCGCTGCCTTGGTGCGTGACTGGCACGATGGTTGGCGCCACGACAGCAAAGCCCGGCGCACTGGTGATAGTGCGCAGCGGTTCGGCCCTCTCCCACACGTTCGGGGCCCTGCCGGTCGTTTTGCTGTTGGCAGTGTTCACGATGAACGGATCTTCTGCATCGACCACATAGCGCATAATGCCCTTGGCGATGCGGCGCAGCGTGGCTGGCGCCAGCGGCCGGTCGCGCGTAAAAATGCTCGGGCACGGAATCGAGAAATCAATGCACTCGGCCGCAGTGCGGTACGGAAGCAACCTGCCGGCGCGCACGCCGATGCTGTCTGGCGCACCATGGGTTGGTTCTGGCCACTTAATGGCAATGCCATCGCGGCGCGCCACCAGGAAGAAGCGCTTGCGGATGGTGGGCGTGTCGTGGTCGCAGCCGCGCATTTCGCGGTAGTCGACGGCATAGCCGTGGGCGCGCAGCTGGCGGATGAAGCTGTCGAAGGTCTTGCCCTTCTTGGCCGGGTCCGGCTTGGCGGTGCCGTCAGCTTCGACCAGCAGTGGGCCCCACGTCTTAAATTCCTCGACGTTTTCCAGCATGATGACGCGCGGCTTGCACTTTGCCGCCCAGCGCAGCGTCACCCAGGCCAGACCACGGATGCGCTTTTCGACGGGCTTGCCGCCCTTGGCTTTGCTGAAATGCTTGCAATCGGGGCTGAGCCAGACCAGGCCCACCGGACGATTGTTCGTGACCTTGATCGGGTCGACGTCCCAGACGCTCTCGCACAGGTGCGTGGTGTGCGGGTGGTTCGCCGCGTGCATCGCCAGCGCCTCGGGGTCGTGGTTGATGGCGATATCGACCGGGCGGCCGAATGCCTGCTCCAGGCCGGTGCTGGTCCCGCCACCACCGGCGAAGTTGTCGATGATCAGTTCGCTGCCGAGGTCGAGAGAAAGGGTAAAGTTGTCGCGCCTCATGCTATGATTCCTTTCAAACAACTTTGACTGCTCTCATGAAGAAAACTTATGCACTTCTTGCTATCGCACTCATCGGAGGTTCGGTGGCTATTGCGATCATTGGCAACCGGGCGGGCCTGACAAACGAGACTTGGCCGGGATGGGTCCAGGCGATCGGATCTATTGCAGCATTGGGAGTCGCAATTTTCGTAATGAGTCGACAAAATAGGCATGCTGCTCGGCTCTTGATTAACGCAGATAAACGAGCGATGCTGCGACGGGCTGACGCAACGGCCGCAGTAGTAGATCGCGCCATGAATCGACTGCAGCACTTTTGTAAATTGATTACGGACAGTCTGGCGGCAGGGGAAGAAAAAAAAATTCGGTCTGCGATTGTCACTTCGCAATTTGCACTTCAGGAGGAGCAAAGTGCAACGCGCTCCATTTCGGCGCAGGAGTTGGGATCCTACAAAATGGTAAGCGGTTTGAGCATAATTGTGCAAAACCTCGGTACATTTGATAAGTGGGCCGAAGTCTTGCTCCATCAAACAACACTTCCCTCCGCAGCAGAAATTCAAGGGATTTTGACACAGACGATTTCGAATTGCGAAAATGCCAAGACCACCTTTTTCGAAGGCGTTGAAGCCCTCAAAGCTGAGTAACCGCACCAGTTCACTTTTCGTGGACCTTTGACCTTGAAGCGCGCGCTTCATGGGCGCACCTCCGCAGCTGGCCGGCGAACGATCACAACAGGCGTTACGCCCACCGTGCCGCGAAAGTGCGGCGTGGCGACCTGGCCGGACTGATCCCGCTCGGCACCAAGCAGCGCCGCGCGCGAGGCGTCTTTCAGCACGTAGCGAATACCCACCAGGCGTACATTGCCCTGGATGAAGCGCGAGAAAATCATGCGCAGGCGGTGCTCCATGCCAGCCTCTTCAATATCGAAGCCCGCGAGCTCGCAGATTTGGTAGAAGGTGCCGGGCCCGGCCAGAAGCGCCTGCAGCAACACATACGAGCGGGAACCCTGTTTAGGGAGCGTGACGCCAGAACGGCGGCGCTTCGTCTTGTTTACGCCAAAAGTCGGGCGCGCGCGATTGTCAACTTGGCCAGTCACAATGCCACCTCCGCCAGGACGGAGTCGCGCCACTTCACTTGCTGGATGGGCGTGCCGCTGGAGTGCGCCTTGCCGGTGTCCATCACATATGCATGCTCCCTGCCCTTCTCCGTCGGCACCCAATGCCCTGCAACACTCTCTTGCAGGCCGGCCTGCACAAGCAGCTGGTTGAAGGCCTTGGCGCTCTTGACGAAGCGGCTGCCCAGCTCCGTCGGCGTGTAATAAATCTCCTGGCTGGGCGTGGCCAGGTGCGTGCGATCCATCAGCTGCAGCATGTTGACGCCGGTCAGCGCGACCGTGCCCTGGTTCGCGCTGATGGCAGCGGCGTTCTTGTCGAGGCCGATCAGGCGCGCGATGCCGAAGATGGCGCGGAACTCCTTGGCGGGCGAGATTGCGCTGGGCTTCGGCGTGGCGACTGGTGCCTGGCCGGTGGCCACGGAGTGGAACGTTTTATATACTTGAACTTCAAACTCAGGGTCGATCCATGCCGCATAGCGCAGCACAATTAATTCCACGCCATAGCTCCCCTGTCTTGGGCCGCCACGAATCGTTTCGACCGATGCTATATTCGTAGCATCGCTCAAAATTTGTGCAAACGCCTCGACACCTGGGCTTTTGAGGAAATTCCCTGGGCGGTGCGAATCGGTTGCCTTGCCGCTTGCCATTGCGGCCTTGTGAAGGTCGTTGAGACAAAAGCGACCAGCCTGATCGGTAGTGATCACCGTGTCTGCGATGTTGATGCTTTTCTGTTGTACAATTTGGTCCATAAATTCTTTCGCGGATTTATAGCGTTTCAAGGAAGCCCGCCTGCCAGCGGGCTTTTTTCATTTCTGGCCTTGCAGTTCTTGCAGCATTTCTTCGTAGTGCTGGCGCGTCCGCACATGGCCGGGGTCGATCGCCAGTTCGCGCTCGACGTGCTCTTGCTGCTGGGCGCCCTGCTCGGCCTGCGCCGGCGCGCCGCCTTCCGGTTGCATCGTCGCCCAGGTCAAGCTGCCACCTCAGCGCGCGCGATGCGCTTGAGCTCGCTGATCGACACGTCGAACACCTCGTGCATGCGAATCAGCAGCGAGGCGCCGATTGGCAGACGGCCGTGGCGAATCTTGGAAATCACTGGCGGCGCCACTTCCAGCGCGCGGGCCAGGGCGGCGTCGTTCTTCATGCCAGGCTTATCCAGCAGCATGTCGAGCAGATCGTTATTGCCGGCATGGTTGTCCAGCGAGCGGTACGGCGATACGGTTGTTGTTTGCGTCATGTCATATTCCTTATTGATGGTGATTAAAGTGGCCTTTTCGGGCCATGCAATGCTCTAGCTGTCGGGTGCGGGTCCGTTATGGTGGCTCGCGCCGCGGCACCTCATATTTCTTCGCCACCCTGTCGGTGGCATCGCGCCATTTCTGGCGCGCTTCCTTGTGCGCGGCTTTCGCGGCACTCTCGCCCTCCCCGTCCTTGGCGCCCTGCAGGTCTTTCTCGGCCTGGCGGTAGATCATCGAACGCTGGAAGACCAGCTCCTTATCCTCGGCTGTCACATCGGCTTGTTTATTCAATAGCTGCCTCCATGCCGTTAAACCCGCATCCGCACGACGCGTGGTACAACGCCAAAGCACGGGCGCGGCGCCGGAAAAACCTGGGCCCTGTTATTTACTGATTTAGGCCTAGTCCCGCTGGAAAACGGCGGCGTATCATTCCGTTTCGGCCTGGCGTCCAGGTGATTGCGGATGATCACGATCGTGCATTCGTTCAGTACATCGCTGACGGTCTTGCGCATCGCAGTGCATGCGGCTTGCAAGGCATCCTTGTTCTCGTCGGTGATGTAGCCCTTGACGAGCGCGGTGCGTTTTTGCTTCTGTTTCATGGTTTTCTCCTGGTGGTCGGTGTTACAGGGTTTGGGTACAGCGAAATACAGGCTGGTACTTGGTGCTGTTTTACGGTGGGCGCTCGCAGGCTGGCAATGCGCACTCCTCAAGCGGCACGCCGCAAGGCATCTGGTGCGGTTCGAGCAGCGGGATGCGCACGAAGTCGTCTGCCAGGCGCGGCGGGAAAATGAGGATCAGGCGGATCATGCCGCGACCGTTTCTGACGCGCCCCATACGTCAGGGCGCAACTCGCTCAGGCTCAACATGACTTCGGCGGCAACGAGTTTCTGGCAGAGTTTCGTGCTCGGGCGCCGATGCCTGCCGCCGATCAAGTAGAGGTAAGCAACCGAAGTTCCTGCGGCATCAGCTAACGCCTGACGGTCGCAAGGCGCGGCTTGCTTGAGGTAATTTTTCATATCCATTCCGCGACTTTACCATAAAGATAAACTTTCTGCGGCAATTTGTTTATCTTTTTGGTTGTTTATCTTTTTGTTAAATTAGAAGACCATCACGCGATGACAAGAGAAGAAATCAGACGAGAGAACGCCCGCGCCCTTGCCGACCTTGCAGGCGGCCAGGTGGAATTAGGGCGCGCCCTCAATATGGTCCCGTCGCAGGTAAGTCAAATAATTGGCAAGACGCCAATCAAAAACATCGGCAACTCAATCGCCAAGCGTATTGAGCAGGCTTTCGAGAAGCCAACTGGCTGGCTTGATGTGAGGCACGCAGTGGATCAGGACGACGAACCTGTCGACGCGCCTGGCGCGCGGCCGGTGACTGATGATGATGATATGGCCCCTGTTATGGTCGCCATACGCATGGTTCCCGAGCATTTACGGGCAGGAATTACCGGCTTCGAAGCAGATAGCGTTTTTGATGACGTCGGGCATTTACACGTCCCTCGCCAGTGGCTCGAAGAAAACGACCTCACTACGCACCAGCTGCTCGCGATCAAAGTGAAGGGCGAAAGCATGGTGCCGATGATGTACGAAGGCGACGTGGCTGTCGTCAATACAAAAGATACGAGCCGTGTGAGTGGCGGCGTTTTCGCACTGAATTACAAGGGGGAGTCGGTTGTCAAGCGCCTGCGCTACGAGCGGCGCGAATGGTATCTGGCGTCCGAGAACCCTGATTTCCAACAAGAGCCGTGCCGTACCGGCGACTGCAAGGTAATCGGCCGCGTTGTCCGTTTCGAGCCACGTAATTTCAAGGATCGACTGTGAGTCCCCCTCTTGGCAGCCGCGATGCGGCGCGGCCGACGATCTTCAAGGTTATTTTCCCTGGTCTTGTGGCAGCTGTAACGGCGCTGCTTTTCTTTGGGTATTGGTCGTTGCACCGTGAGCCGGTCGGCGCAACTCCCAGTCGCCTGCAAGTAGACGCCCAAGAGAAATCCGCAGCCAAGGATGCGGTTGAGCTTTGCTGGGGCCGTGCTAAAGCGTTGCCATCGGGCTCGGTCGAAGCACAAATTGCCCGGGATGCATGCCAGCAGATGCAGGCACAGTACGAGCAAACTTACCGACTGGCGCCATGATTCCCAGATTACTTTTTCTCTTACCCGCTCTGGCGCTCGCGCCCGCTGCCTACGCCGAGACATGGCAATGCACCGATACAGCAACTGGCCGCGCCTACACCGTCAGCCAGGCCGTGCCGGCTGACGCGTGCAAGCTGGTCAGTAGCATAAAGAATCCGCACTTCACAGGCCCAGCGGTTAGCGAGCAGCCGGTCCCTGTATCCATGCGTAGGCCGCAGTCCTGCAACAAGGAGGCTGCCCAGGACGTGCAGTTCGCAATCCGCAAACTCGCCGGCTGGCACATCGAGGGCGATCATCTGACCGTGCACTGGACGTATGCCATCGAAAAGCAACCCGAGGCGAAGCGCCTGCAGATGGTCACGACCTATGCTGATATGGATGCATGCCTGGGTGGCACTGCCCGCGAGATCATGTTCTACCGCAAAGGTAGGCTGATAGGACTTGCTTCGCCGGCGTCGGGTGTGAGGCTGATTAAATGATCTCTTAAAAATTGCATTAAATTCGTAGGTATGAGCATCTAACAATAGTGTAATCGCGATTTCAAGAAATTTAACAATTCTCAATTTCGCGTTGAGGAAATGGATCGGAACTTATATGAGCGAAGAAAAAAGTGGGCCAGCAGAATCTGGAAAGCTCAATTTTGCAGATGTTACTGAAGATGACTTCAAATTATTTTTACAAGAAAGAGTTAAAAGCCACGCTTGTCCTTCTTGTGGCACAAATGGCTGGGGAATTTTATCAGCGCCAAATATGAATTTTGGATTGATCGCTCTTTCGAAGAGTGGGGCGTTTTCAATCCCGCCTCCAAACATTCCCACTATGGGGGTTGCTTGCAACAACTGTGGCTACATTCGTCAGCATGCATTGGGCATCATCGTTCAGTGGAAGGCCGCCAAGAAAGTCGCCACATGACATACACTGTACGGACAGATGAGATCCTTCGAACCATATACCAGAATCCTTCTTCAAATGATGTACACTTCGAAGAAACAGGGTTCCGACTGATTGACATTGAGGCAACCGCGAATCATGAGAAGAAAGACACTATGAGCGCGACAACAGATAAGGATTACATTGACGCCCGACTGAAAGCGATGAGTGACAGCCTCGATCAGCGGCTGGAGACGGCTGCGGCCAAGTCGGATGGAAGACTGGAAGTCATTGAGACTCGGATGGATGCCCGAATCGCGTCTCTGGACGTGAAACTTACCACTGGCATGGCGGCCATGGATGCCAAGTTCGATGCAAATTTCGCGCGCTTTGAGTCACTACTTCACAAAACGACGGCGGATATACATAAGGCCACCACGGATACTCTCTCCAGAGTCATCGCCATCGTGTCTGGCCTGGTTGGTGTTGGGATTGCCGTAATAGTGCTGGTAATTAACAATATGGCGCCGAAGCCCGCGTCAGTTGCGCCAGCGCCGGTCGTGATCTACGCACAACCAGCGCCGCCGACCACTACCGCCCCGCCTCAAGTGCTTCCGGCGCCTGCTGCCAAGCCCTGAATATCAGCCCGCCTCGCGCGGGCTTTTTAATACCCTTGCATTTCCAACCACTTCCATATTGGCAACATTCAACGCATAATGCATTTATGCAACTATGCGCCGCCATCATCAAGATCAAGCAAGTCCAGTTGGCCGTGGTCCAGGTCGAGCCAGAACATACCTGGCCGTCTACTGGCCCGGCCGCACTGCTCCACGCGCAAAGGTTCTTCCCCACCCTTCCCATCTTGCTGCTGGCGCCGCGCGTCGGTGGCTTTTCGCACAGCTACTCAACGTTCGACATCGCACCGCTGATCAAGCAGATCAACGCTGACGAAATCGAGTGGCAGGCCTACCGGTCGCCACCGCCACCCGAACTACCCTTCTAAGCACCAACGCCAGCCTCGACGTTTCGAGGCTTTTTTTCGTCCATCGATTTGCCAAAAGCTGCGCCAAAAATAAATAATTAATCTTTTTGGTAAATTATGCTTGCTGCGTGTTTATCTTTTTGGTAAAGTAACTCCATCGAAAGCAAATACAGGAGTACGACATGTCCCGCACCCAAGCAATCGCACTGATCAAGGCCAATGCCGCCAAAGGCGACATCAAGGCATGCACCCGCCTCTTCGTGGAAAACCGCATCAGCCGTGCCGTGTATGACCAAGCTGTGGCCGACGGTCGCTCGCTGGGTGCTTTCGTTGCGAAGCGTTATGCAGCCAGGAGCGCAGCATGAGCCCCGCCGAACTTGCAGCACTCGAAGCGGTCCTCATCGCCCACGGCGAAGTGATCCCGGCAATCGCAATCCCAGAGCGCGGCTAATCGCCATGAGCGCCCGCGACCACGACGCCGCCCAGCTGCAGGCCGAGCTGGCCCAGGCCACGACCACGGTGCCGGCCCCGCGCTTTCACTTCGACGTGACGATTCGCTTCACGGACGGCACGTACCGCAACAAGGTCCGCGCCCGCAACAAAAGTGTGGCGCATGCCATGGCCCTGACGGATGCGCGAATGGCGTCGCCCTGCAACACCTTTTACGGCAAGGAGCTCGGCCACCTGGTCGAGCTGGCCAAACCAGTTCAGCGGTCGCCCGCGCCGTAGTTCAAGGCGGGACAGGACTCATAAACATAGATGGATTTTTACCAATGCTCACTATCTCGATTGACTACCTGCGTTCCGAAATCGAATACGCCCCGGAAACCGGACTGCTGACCTGGAAGAAAACCTCCAAGAACAAAGTTCGGCAGCGCGGCTCGCCGTGCGGGAGACTCGACAGGGATGGTTATCGCATTTTGAACATTGACAACCACTCTCATTTGGCGCACCGCCTGGCATGGGCGATTCATTTTGGCGAGTTCCCAACGCTGAGCATGGATCACATAAATGGTGTGAGAGACGACAACCGAATTGTGAATCTTCGTCTGGCAACTCATGCACAGAACATTGCAAACACAACCGTCAAGGCGGCATCTGGCCTCAAAGGCGTGACGGAGCGCCGCAATGGCAGTTGGCAGGCCCAAATCAAGATCGGCGGCGTCAATCACTACCTTGGCTGCCACAAGACACGTGAACTGGCTGCTCAGGCTTACGAGATTGCGGCAAAAGCAGCATTCGGTGAGTTTCGATTTAGCAATCGTCCCTCCCCAGTAACGGGTTCTCTGCAGTAAGCGGTCGTCGGGTGCTGCAACCATCCGGCTAGTCCTGGTCAGGCAAAAGAACCGACCCAGTGGGATCTGAAATGCCCCGATTGATCTTCGTGAGGATCAGGCGCCCGGGGAAGCCCGGCGCCACAACCAACCTTGAAGGAAATACAGCATGTCGAATTTCAAAAAAGATCAGAAGGTGAATGTGAAGGGCACGAAGACCGACCCGGCAGCGCGCCCTGGCAAGTTCGTGCAGACGCACCCAGGCGCGCGCGGCGACTTCCTGGAAGTGCTGCTGGACGGCTCGACGCAAAGCCAGCGCTTCCGCCCTTCGCAGGTGTCGGCAGCCTAATTTCACCCCGGCCAGTCGCCCTGGCCCGTTTCGCCGGCGTAACCGGCGGCCAAGACATGACCATCGAATCTGCCGGGGTGATTGCCGAGCGGGTACGGCCAGATTAATCACCTGGTGTCGGCGTCCAAAGAGGGATTCTCGATGGTCATGTGTTGGCGGCCCACCAGCCGCAGGAATCACACGCCCGACGGATTGACCGGGTCGTCAACAGCCAATTAACCAGAGGAGCAGAACAATGAATTGCGACTGCGTCAAAAGAATCGAAACGAACCTGCCCAGCTCGCCATTCATCGTGGCCAAGGCCGGCAGCGACATCAAAGTCGAATGCCAAGCCACCGGCTTTGCCATGACGGACGACATGGGGCTGCTCAGCACGATCAACATCCCGTTTCGCATCCGTGGCACGGGCAAGGGCTTTACCAGCGCCAAGGGCAAGGAAATGCCGTGCGTCGCCAGCCACTGCCCGTTCTGCGGCCGCACGACTGGCCGCTACGTGGTCGGCGAAGACGCCGGCATCGCTGCCGCAATGCATCCAGCAGGTGCAGCATGAGCTACATCATCACCATCCGCACCGCCGACGGCGTGCATAGCTATCCCGCTATTGGCGATCTCGGCGCCTTGCAAAACGCGGCCTACGACGACGGCGCCCTGGGCGTGACGGCGATGGTGCGCAAATGATCGCCCTTTTCCACCGCCTGCTGGCCGCCCACCGCCACTACCAGGCGCAGCACCAGCACCGCATGAACAAGATGCGCCTGGCCGGCGTGCGCCGCGAGCTGGCCGGGCTGGAAGAAATGCGCAAGGAGCTGATCACCGCGCAGATCGAAGCGCTGATCGACCTGGACGCATCCGCCGCGCGCGTTCAGCGCCTGGGCCGCGCCCACCGGGAGGCGCAGTGGACGTCGTCAGCCAAGCCGTGATGGACGTGGCCAGCCAGGCCCTGCGCAACTGGCATGCCGGCCACGCCATCGTCTACGCCGTCCGCTTGGCGCTGTTGAAGGCAGAAATCATAAAACTCACAAGGAAAAAGTCATGAACGCAGTAACGCAAGAAAGCCACACCGCCATGCAAACAACGCAGTACGAACAAGGCGACCTGCCCGTGGTGTCCACCAGCAGCGCCTCGCTGATTCTGGACAGCGCAAGTATGGACAGCATGATGCGCTTGGCCGACATCATGGCCAAAGGCCGCGCCACTATCCCGGAACACTTGCGCGGTAGCCCGGCCGACTGCGCCGCCGTCATCATGCAGGCCATCCAGTGGCGCATGAACCCGTTCGCCGTCGCGCAGAAAACCCACCTGGTGAACGGCGCCCTTGGCTATGAAGCCCAGCTGGTCAATGCCGTGATCCAGTCCAGCGGCGTGACTGAAGACCGCTTCAGCTACGAGTGGTACGGTCCATGGGAAAAAATTATCGGAAAGACCAAAGTAATTACCGTGCCAGCCAAGGGCGACAAAAAGGAATATCAGTTCCGCGTGCCTGATTACGGTATGGAGTCCGAGGTCGGCCTGGGTGTCCGCGTCTCTTCGACACTCAAGGGTGAGATCGTGCCACGCGTGCTTGACCTGCTCCTGGTTCAGGCGAGCGTGCGCAATTCCCCTCTGTGGGCCAGCGACCCCAAACAACAACTTGCCTATCTGGCAGTCAAGCGTTGGTCGCGTCTTTATGCACCCGACGTAATCCTGGGTGTCTACACGCCAGACGAGCTGGACGAAGGCAACCGCGAGGCGCGCGATATTACGCCGGGTACCGGAGGCATGCGCGCACCAGCGCCAGCACAGGCATCGCAAGCATTGATCGACGCGGCCGAAGCTGCCGCAGGCAAAGGTGTAGCAGCCTATCAAAAATTCTGGACTGAAACCGGCGTGCCAAATCGGAAAGCCCTGGCTTCCGATCACGAAAGCCTGAAAGCAAAAGCTGTGGCTGCTGATCAAAGTCGTACGGTTGATGCGGCGCCGGTGTCCAGTGCAACGCCTTCCCCGCTCTCGCCTGAAATGGAAGAGTTGGCTGCCGACCTTGGCGCAGTCGCTGACGAGGGTCTAGAAGCATTTGTTGGCGCTTGGGATCGGCTCTCCAAGACCACGCAGGACAAGCTGGCCGGCACCTACCCTGCAATGAAGGCACGCGCAGAAGCTGTCGAGGCGTCCAAATGATCATCCTTTCCTGCGATCAAGGAAGCCCCGAATGGCATGCTGCCCGAGCCGGGGTAATCACCGCCAGCATGTTCGTGGTGGCGCGCGCCAAGCTGAAATCGGGTGCAAACAAAGGCCAGCCCACGTCAGCGGCCAATGATTACGCCTTCCGCCTGGCTATCGAGCGCATCAGCGGCATGCCGCTCGATGAAGGATTCGAAACCTATGCCATGCGACGCGGCCATGACCTGGAGCCAGCCGCGCGCCATGAGCACGAGGTGCAAAGCGGTCACGTTGTTGAGCGCGCTGGCTTTGTCCTTACCGAAGATCGCTTGTTTGGCGCCAGTGCGGACGGGCTGATTGGCGATGACGGCGGCAGCGAATACAAATGCCTGATTTCACCCGAACGCCTCCGCGATGTTCTGATAAACGGCGATTTCAGCGAGTTCATGGACCAGGTGCAGGGCTGCATGTGGATCACCGGTCGCCGCTGGTGGGATTTTTGTCTGTACTGCCCCGCCTTGGCCCCGGTCGGCAAAGAACTGTGGTACCGCCGGGTCGAGCGCGACGACGCTTTCATCGACGCGATGGTGCTCGATCTGGTTGGGTTTGAAAAACTGGTTACTGAAAACGAAACAATTTTACGAATGAAGGAGGCAGCATGATCACCGAAACCACCCAGGCCACGCCGGCCACCACCGCCCTCACTCTGCCGCAGCGCGCAGCCGTCGCGCTGGGCGCCGTGGACTACGAGGCAAAAATCAAGGAACAGGTTGCCGCCTCGACCGATATCACCGCCGTCATCGATCCCGCCGGCCGCGAGCAGGCACACCGCATCGGCATGAACCTGCTGAGACTGCGCACCGGCATCAAGGCCGTCGGCGAGGCTGCACGCAAAGACGCGACAGACTTCAGCAAGGCGGTGATTGCAAAGGAAAAAGACCTGATTGCGCTGATCACGCCAGAAGAAAATCGCGTGTTCGAGCTGCGCGACGCCTACGACACCAAGGTTGAGGCCGAAAAGCAAGCTGCTATTGCGAAGGAGCGCGAACGCATTACTGCGATCCAGGCTGATATTGCGGCGATCCATGATACGCCGCTGGAACTAGTGGGCAAGTCCGCTTCCGATATTCAGGCGGCCGCAGCAACTGTGGCTGCCATCGTTGTGGACAAGGCGCGCTTTGCCGAATTCGAGAAAGACGCTGCCAAGGTCGTTGCCGAAGTGAGCGTAAAGCTGGCCAGCCTGCACGCCGCAGCATTGGCCAACGAAGAAGAAGCCGCCCGCATTGCCGCCGAGCGCGCCGAACTAGCCCAGCTGCGCGAAGCGGCTGCCGAGGCCCGGCGCATCGCCCACGTGGAAGCTGAGCGTATCGCTGCCGAACGCCAAGCCGAAGACGACCGCCGCACGGCGCTGGTCGCCGAGCAGGAAGCCGAGGCGCTGCGCCAACGCGAGGCCCAGGCCGCTGAATTGAAAAAGCAGGCAGACGCCCAAGCCGAGCAGAACCGGCTGGAGCAAGCGGCAATCGCACGCCAGCGCCAGGAACTGCTGGACATGCAAACCGCTGCAGCAGAAGCCGCACGGCTGGCCCAGGTCGACGCCGACCGATTGGCCAATGAAGCTGTGCAAGCCGAGCAAGCCGCACAGCTCGCCGTGGCGCGCGCCGCCGAGCAAGCCGCCCAGGTTGCCGCCCCTGCGCCCTCCGCTCCTATCGGCATCCGCCGCGCGCCCGCCACCATCGCGCCGGCCGCGAGCCGCCCAGCGCCAGCACCTGACCTGCTCGACGACGCCGCCGATGACCTCTACCCATCCGACAGCGACATCCTCGATGTGATGTTCGAGCAGTTCGGCCTGATGGCGGCCGAGGCCATCGACCGCTTGGCCAAGTTCGACTTTGCCGCCGCGCGCGCCGGCCTGGTCGCCGAAGCCGCATAAACACCGCCCACCCACCACCAGGAGAAATCTATGAATACAGCACTCGCAGCACCACAAATCACCCTGCAAGCCATCCAATCCTCGCAGATTGCCGCCATCGGCCACTGCCCGGCGACCGAGACCCTGGCCGTGCAGTTCTTCCGCAAGGGCGCGCCGGCGGACGTTTATCACTACGCCAACGTCACGGCCAGCGAATACGCGGCCTTCGCCAGCGCCGAGTCCATCGGCAAGCATTTTTACGCGCACATCAAGCCTCATGCCGACAAACACCCGTACACGAACATGGGCACGCCAGCCGTCGAGCTTGCGCCGGTCAAGCTGAGCAAGGAACTGCTGGCCGGCCTGCTGACGGGGCGTGAATACGGTAGCGAAATGGCGAAGGAAGAAGAGCAGCAGGCCAAGGCGGCCGGCCTGATCGTGATCTTTGGCGCCCGCGATGACCTGATGGAGTTTCGCGGCTTCGTGAACGACGAGCGCGACGCGCCGACCGTGGCGCTGATCGATGCCAAGGGGCTGCTGCCGTTCCGCGAGGATATCGAGCACGACGACGAAGTACTCAAGGACTATTTTGCCCGGGCGCCGCAGGTGCGCGCCGTGGATGCGCTTTGGAGCGATGAAGATGGCTACACATGGACTTACCGCACCGACGTGCCGCACGCCACCTTCGAAATCGTGGAAGACGGCGAGCCGTACTGCCGCGGCATCGTGATCGACGTGGCCGACCTGGGCGGTGCAGCGTGACCGGCCGCGCCGAGCGCCAGGCACAGGCTACCGCAAAGCTCCAGGCCGCATGCGACAAGTTCAACGCTGCGCACCAGGTCGGCGCCGCCGTCAGCGTCGAGCTGGATGGAGGCGAAATCCGCGAGACGATCACCGTCAGCGAGGCGCAGGTGCTCAGCGGCCACACCGCAGTCATCTGGCTGGATGGCATTCGCGGCTGCTATGACCTGGACCGCGTGACGGCTTTGAAGGCGGCAAAAGCATGAGCGCCACCTCCCCCGAAGAGCAATTCCTTCGCGACGTCGCCGAACACACGATGACCGTGATCCGCGAAGACGGCGTGAGCCGACATATCCGGTTCGCCAAGCCAGGCACGAGCTGCATGCACTTCGACCTGATCACCTGGCCGGGCTACCTTTGCTACACCGGCGACATGGGAACCTACGTGTTTCAGCGATTGACCGACATGTTCGAGTTCTTCCGTACTGATCGGGACTACAAAAAACGCAACGGCGCCAAATTGGCGGTCAACCTCTCGTACTGGGGCGAAAAGCTTCAGGCGACAGATCGCGACGGCTACCGAAATTATTCGGCCGAGAAGTTCAAGACGAATGTAATGGACTGGATTGAGCAGCGGGGGCTGACTGGAAAGCTCGGGCACGGCCTGCGCGATGAGCTTCAATCCGAAGTGCTGGACCATGCGGATGATGGCGCCGACGCAGCCTACCGTGCGGTAATGGACTTTGTCTGGAACGGGAAGCGCGTTTTCCCCGACTTTTACGAGGTAGACAGCGAGGATTACTCGCACCGTTTCGTCTGGTGCTGCTACGCGCTGGCCTGGGGCATCGAGCAATACGACGCGGCCAAGCAGTCGGCGGCAGAGGCGGTGCCAGCATGATGGCGCGGCGCGCCGCAGGAGCACCGCCATGACGAAACAGACCTACTTCCTCGTGCACGACGAGGCGCGGCGCCGGGCGGTTGAATTCGCCAAGACCGCGCCGCCCGGCTGGATGGTGGTGTTTTCCGAGCCGAAGAAGAAGCGCGCCCAGGAAGAAAAGTACCACGCGATGATCGGCGAGATCGCCAAACAGGTGGAGCACATTGGGCGCAAGTGGGATGCGGACGATATGAAGCGGCTGCTGGTGGACGAGTTTGCCGACGAAATGCGTCTCGCCGGCACGCCGCTGCACCACGACGGTCGTGTGACGCCCAGCTTCGACGGGCGCCGGATCGTGCAGCTGGGCGTCCAGACCAGCGACTTCTACGTGAAGGAAGCCGCGCAGTTCATTGAATTTTTGTATGCCTTCGGTGCCGCGCGCGGCGTCGTGTTCTCAGAATAAGGAAGCGCCATGTTTTTCAAGAATTTGCAGATTTACCGCTTGCCCGCCCCTTGGGCAATGACGGCCGACACGCTCGAACAAGCGCTGGCGTCGCAACAGTTCACGCCGGCCACCAGCATGGACCTGGTACGCCAGGGCTGGGCCGCACCTCGCGGCGCCGGCGCGCCGCTGGTGCACGCCGTCGGCGGCCAGTTCCTGCTGCAGCTGAAAACCGAGAAGAAGCTGCTGCCGTCGACCGTGGTCAACCAGGTGGCGGCCTCCCGCGCGCTGGAAATGGAAGAAGCCCAGGGCTTCGCGCCCGGCAAGAAGGCCATGAAGGAACTGAAAGAGCGCGTCACCGACGAGCTGCTGCCGCGCGCATTCGCCATTCTCAGCACCACGGCCGTGTGGATCGATCCGGTGAATGGCTGGCTGGTGGTGGACGCGGCCAGCCCGGCTAAGGCCGACGAAGTCGTCAAGCTGCTGCTGAAATCCGTCGACAAGCTGCCGCTGGAAAGCCTGCGCGTGCAGCGCTCGCCGGTAGGAGTGATGACGGAATGGCTGCAGGCGGGCGAATCCCTGACCGGCTTCACGGTCGACCAGGACGCGATCATGCGCGCCACCGGCGAGAGCAAGGCCCAGGTGGCCTACAAGCGCCACACCCTGGAAGCGGACGATATCCGCCGCCACATAGCCGCCGGCAAGCAGTGCACCCGACTGGCCATGACCTGGAGCGACAAGATCAGCTTCGTGCTGGACGAGTCGCTGGCCATCAAGTCCGTGAAGCCGCTGGAAATTATCAAGGAAAGCGCCACGCGCAACGACGACGAACGCTTCGACAGCGATTTTGCGCTGATGTCGGGCGAGCTGGCCAAGATGCTGGCTGATCTGGTTGAGGCGCTGGGTGGCGAGGCCTACGTGGAGATGCAGGCGCCGGGCCCGGCTGCTGCCGGCCAGCAGAAGATCGAGAGCGCCGTGAACTTGACTGCCGATCTGTACAAGCTTCGCGCCCGTTACCGCGATGTGCTCAACGAGCTGTATGAAAGCACCGTGCAGCCGGCCGTTGCCCGCGTGCGCGAGCACATGGCGGAAACCGCCGAGAGCGCGATTAAATCCGCGCTGACGCTGGCTAAGGAGCTTCCTGGCGGCTCTCAATCCGCCGACCTGCTGCTGGTAGCCGCCGCTGAGATCATGGAACCGAGCCCACGGCCAGCAGCGGGCGATGCCCCTGTCCGCCAGCAGCGACCGGTGCCGCACCTGAATGGCGAAGCGGCAGGCGCCGTGCTGCCCGGCGACGGCAGTGCGACCGATCCGCTATACGACCAGGCCGTCGAGTTGGTGCGCAGCCGGCAGCGCGCATCGATATCCCTAGTGCAACGGTATTTGGGCATTGGCTACAACCGTGCGGCCCGGCTGATCGAGGCGATGGAAGCCGCCAGCGTGGTCAAGGTTACGCAGGGCAACTATACGGTGGCGGCCGTGATGGGAGCGGCAACATGATCGGCCCAGGCGGCTACATGGCGGCACCAAAGTCGGCTGAACGGCCAGCCTACAACACGGCGCCGATCCGTTGCGGCAGGATGAAATGCAAGTGGCGCGGCTACGAGGGCGAGATGACCAGCGTGCAAAGCAAGAAGTTCGGCCCAGGCGTGACGGCCAAGGTTTGCCCGGTCTGCGGCACGCATGGGTACTACCACATGACGCAGGGCGAAATAGCGGCGTGGGAACGCCGGAAGCGCGCAGGAGGCGCCACATGATCAACCGCCTCTACACCGTAAGCGCCACCGTAACGGCAGTCGTTGTCGCGCCCAGCGTGAGCGAAGCTGAGAAATTGTTTCAAGCAGGCTTCGCCGAAATCATCGCAGACAGCCAGCACAACGGCTATGTCGACGATGAAGTTCGCTCCGAGGATGACCTGCCGGAAGACTGGACCGTCGATTGCCTGCCGTACGGCCCACGCGGGAATGAGCTGACCATCGGCGATTTCCTGGACGTGCTGCCGCCGCTGGTGGTGCGCGATACGAAAACCGTCGATATGTTTGCTGCCACGCTGGCCGCTGGAGAAAAATCATGAAAGAGCGCCCCATCCTCATGAACGGTGCCATGGTGCGCGCCGTGCTCGACGGCAGCAAGACGCAGACGCGCCGGGTCATCAAGCCGCAGCCGCAAATGGTCACCGACAGGCATATCGAGCCGTGGCAGGGCGATCCGGCCGCACTCCTTTCCCTGCTGGCGGAATCGGGCCGAAAATGCCCATACGGCCAGGCTGGCGACCGCATTTGGGTGCGCGAGACGTTTTGCATGGACGATAACGGACATGAGGAATGGCCGATCTTCCGCGCCGATGGCGCTGAGCTTCCACAACGGCAGCCGACACGAAAACCAGCGCGCTGGACGCCCAGCATCCACATGCCGCGCTGGGCAAGCCGCATCCTGCTGGAGATCGTGTCGGTGCGCGTCGAGCGCCTGCAGGACATCAGCGACGCCGACATTGTTGCCGAGGGCATTGATATGGAAGCGCTGGCCGAATCGCAGGATCGCTACGACATCGTGTGCAAAGGGACTGACACCAGCGGTCGCGCAACCGAGCGCTCGGCCTGGCGCGACCTGTGGGAATCGACCGGCGGCTGCTGGGATTCGAATCCGTGGTGCTGGGCCATCACCTTCAAGCGGGTTACGCGATGAAGCGCCTGCTTGCCTATGAAGTCCGCGAACCCGGCGAGGGCCATTGCGTCATCACCTTTGCAACCAACAGCGCTACAGCACGGCGCGAAGGTGGGAATGAGCTGGACTGCTCCTTCAACGAAGTCGAATCCTGCAACCGCCGCCCGCAGTTCGATCAGTACGCGCCCGGCCCTGTGCCGCACGCGGTCCTAATCGAACATGGCTGGTGGTTCGAGTGCAACCACTGCAGCCGGCGCGTCACCGAAACCATGCAGCAGGAAGCCGAGGACGAATGTGAAGAGCACGAACACCTGGAAGTTGTCACGAATGGTAATGCCGTCTACTGCAGCTACAGCTGCGTGATGGGGGAGTTTGTCGAGCAGCGCGCCCGCAAGGCCGCACAGGCGGCCCTGATCGAGTTCTTTGCGGTCACATATCCGGACTGCAAGATCGGCAGCATCTGGGTAAGCCGCGCGCCGCTGCAGGGGCCGGACAGGCTCGGACATGCCCAGGCGCTCCTCTACTTCAGGTTTCCAGGGGCGCAGCACGACGCCACCTTTACGTTCGGCGAAGACTGCATGCGCATCTCGCCTGATGACAGGCCAGCTTTCTACGCCTGGCGCGGCATCAAGATGCCCACCACGGAGGCAGTATGACCGACAACGACGAAGTGCCGAACAGCGAGCGCAGCCCCGGCGCCGCGCGCGTGGCGGCGGCCCTGATCCTGATTTACGTGGCGGCGACCCTGGCGGGCATCCTGGCCGCGACAACCTGAAAGGTAAATATGAGCAAGCTTATTGAATGGGCGCCAGTCGTGCGCGATGCCGAGGGCTGGTACTCGCATCCAGATATGCCAGAGTTCAACGAGGATCAAAAAGCGGAGTATCGCGCCTGGCTGGCTGCGCAAGGCCTGGAAACTGCTTATGCCACTTTGTGCGGCGAGGATGATAAGCATCCGGCCTATATCGTTTACTTCGACCAGGCTGGAACGGACGTCTCCAACTGACATCCGGAAGAACCGGCAGGTGATGGCTGGTTCACGCTATCTATTCACGACTCCGATGATGGCACGTACTGGGTATGGGGCCGTCGCATGCCGGCGGCGTAATGAGCGGCCGCAGCCCAACGCCCGCGCCGGAAACCCCGGCCGAGGCAGCCTACAAGCTGGACCGGGCCGTGCTGCGCGCGATCCACACCTGCCAGCCCGTGCTTTTCGAGGGCAAGCAGCACCACTTGCGCGGCATGAGCACCCAGGTGCTGGGCGGCGGCGTGTCGTCCGTGATTTACCTGATGGGCGACGCGACACCGCGCGAGCCAAGTGAGATAACCTTTTTGGAGCATGCAGAATGAACAACAACGCTAGTATTGACGCGCTGGAGCAAGGTGGCCCCCTTTCGGTCGCCGTAACGCCGCAGCATCTGGCCGTGCCGGACGGCTGGAAGCTGGTGCCGGTTGAACCGACGCCTGAGATCATCGCTGGCGCCGCAATCGCATCCTGGCCAACCGCAACGCTTGCCGATATCGACCTGGCACGCCAGGCTGCGCCGCTCGTCTTGATGCAGATGGACATGGCACCGGGCACGACCGTCGATGCGTTGGCTGGCATGCTGGCTACGATGGCGCCGGCATATCGCGCCATGCTGGCGGCAGCGCCGGCGGCTCCAGCACAAGAGCAGCTGGCGGCTCCCGACGATTCATTCCAGAGCCGCGGGCAGCCTTGGATGATGGAGTGCTTCGGTGCCGCAATCTCCGCCGACGGCGCTGAGCGCAATCACCGCTTCCTGGAGGAATCGCTGGAACTGGTGCAGGCGTGCGGCTGCACGGCCAGCGAAGCGCACCAACTGGTCGACTATGTGTACGGCCGCCCGGTCGGCGAGCGCGCGCAGGAAGTCGGTGGCGTTATGGTCACGCTGGCCGCGCTGTGCCTGGCCCAAGGCCTGGACATGCACGCCGCTGGCGAGACGGAACTGGCCAGGATCTGGACGAAGGTCGAGGCGATCCGCGCCAAGCAAGCGGCAAAGCCGAAACATTCACCGCTGCCGGCTGCTGCGCCTCAGCCGATCATCGGGCGGCTGATGGATCAAATCTCGGCGCTGCCTGTCCTGTGGGGCTTGAATGAGCCAGGCGCGCTGCTGCGCAACAGCGACGTGTTCCGCGTACTGGTTGCTGCTGGCCGCGAGCAAGCTAGCCAAGAAGCCGTTCTGGTGCAGTATATCCCTTCGAATTTCACCACGCACCGCAGCGCCTGGCGCGATGCCATCAGCGAATGCATCAATGTGGAGCAAGTTGCCGGCAATGCCAATCAGGCCGCATATTGGCAGCATGAACTGGCCGCGTTTGATCGATCATTTGACCGCTTGTTGGCTGGCGAGGTCAGGCAGGCCGCCCCAGTACAGAGGCAAGAGCCGGTGGCGTGGCGCAGGATGGCCAAGCATGCTTGGGAGTATCGCACCAGTCCACCGACTGAGAAGATGAAAGGCCAGGGCTGGTTGCCGTTGGCCGACGCCGCCCCGGTGCAGCCCGTGGCCGTGCCAGTAGCGATGGAGAACGTGGACGTCTGCGCCGAAATTCGCGCGCTGTGCAGCGCCTGCGGTGGCACAGGCGACGTGCATCGTGCTGACGGTGAATGGCTGGGCGAATGCACTTGCGTGCATGCCCCGCGCCAACGACAAGAACTGCAAGCCCTGGGCGCACACCCAGCGCCATGCGCGCGCAACTGCGAAGCGCCGGCATTCCAAAGCCTGGTGCGGGAGCGCAACGCTCGCATTGCGGAGTTGGAAGCCCAGCTCGTGCGCCGCCGCGCCCCGCTCTCCCCTGAGACGCAGCAGGCCATCGCGGTCGCGCGCGCCGCTGGCCAAACCATCACGGCGACACCGGCCGGCCTGGTCTTCATGAATGATGGCGCCGAGCCTGGCACTAGCGAACTGGATTGCCCTGCTTGCGGCGGCAGCGGGCATGCCGGAGACGTAGCGGCCAGGAGCGCACCATGAACATGAGCGATGCTGAGGAGGTTGTTCGACTCGTCGAGGAGCTGGAATCGAGGAAGCATAAACCTTTACCAGCATTCTTGGGAGCTGATGACGTTGTGACGCTCACGGGCAGGAAGATCAAGCGCCTCCAGGTTGAGGCGCTGCGTAATATGGGCATTCCCTTTTTTGTCAATGCCATAGGCCGCCCAGTGGTAGCGCGCACGGTGGTGGAAGGCAAGGCAGCGGCAGCGCCCCAAGAGAAACCCGCCTGGCAGCCGCCAGGATTGCGAAAGAAATAGACGATGGGCAGAGTACCAACAAAGAATAAGAACTTGCCTACAGGCATGCGAGCCCGTCATCGCGGAAAGGTGACGTACTACTTTTTAGACACGGGCGAAAAGCCGAGAAGAGAACTTGCTCTGGGAAAGGATTATGTAGAGGCAGTGCGCAAATGGGGTCAGCTGACGGCAAGCTCCGTACCATCCGTTTCTCGCCCGAATTTTCGCATGGTGGCGCAGCGCTACATCTGCGAGGTCATGCATAAAAAGGGGAAGGAAACGCAACGCAAGAATATGAACGAACTGGCGAACTTGCGCAAATTCTTCGATGACCCTCGGGAGCCTATGGAATCCATACGCCCGGTCATGGTGCGCCAATATCTGCAATGGCGGACCGCTGGCATTGTAGAAGAAGTAAAGCTAAAGAATGCTGCGCGCGCAGAGGAAGGCTTGCCGGTCAAGGAAATGACCGGTAAAGAAGGCCAGGTTGCCGCGAACCGCGACAAGGCATTGCTGTCGCACATTTGGAATTTTGCCCGAGGCGCCGGCCTGACAAACCTGGCAAACCCCTGCGCCGGCATTATGGGATACAAGGAAGATGGGCGTGATGTGTATGTCGATGACGAGATTTTCGACGCTGTCTACGCCGCTGCGGGGCCTGGGCTGCGCGATGCACTGGATCTGGCGTATCTGACTGGCCAGCGGCCAGCGGACGCCTTGAAACTGACCCGCACGCACGTCAAGGACGGCGCGCTGGAGATTAGTCAGAACAAAACCAAGAAGAAACTGCGTGTCGAAATCATCGGCGAACTCGCTACCGTCATGGCGCGTATCGACCGGCGCCCGGCAATGGGTGTGGCGCTCATAAACAATGAGCAAGGCGAGAAAATGACCACATACATGCTGCGCTACGCGTTTGAAAGCGCACGGGCCAAAGCGGCCGCAGCGCATCCTAAGATCGAGGCCGCCATTCGCAATTTCCAGTTTCGCGACTTACGCGCCAAGGCAGGTACGGATACCGAGCAAGAGCGAGGGATCGAAGCCGCTCAGGCCCAGCTAGGACATTCTACGTCCACGATGACAGCACACTATGTGCGCCATCGCCGCGGCAAATTGGTAAAGCCAACGAAGTAGTGAGAGATGGGCGGGCACCACCGCCACTGGATGCCGGAATCGTTCCGCAAACATGAGTTAGGCCCAGCAATAATGCGGCTTCCAGAGGCGTGCGCAAATAATTTTGCGGAACGAAAAGCGCGGGTAAGTCTTTGATTTATATGATTTTCGCTACTGACTTAAAATCTCCCGCCTGTAAGGGCGTGCCGGTTCGATTCCGGCTCCGGGCACCAGCGCACAGAATTCAGAAACATCAGAAAAGCCATTAAACCCAATATAATCAACGGGTTAATGGCTTTTTTTACGCCTTGATATTTCTATTAACCCATATTAAACCCGACAAAAACCAGTAACGATTACGCCAGATTGACGCCATGATTACGCCTCAGCAAGGGAGATGCATGGCGTCACTCAGGAAACGGGTTGGTGGCGGACGGGGACTGACCTTCCACGACAGCCGGCATGCGGCCATCGTGCGATTGGCCAAAAAAATTTAACGTGCTGGACCTGGCGCGCATGGTCGGCCACAGGGATTTGCATAGGCTTCAGATACCGGGGGATGGCGTACCTAGTGCGCCGTTATGCTCGTTATCGCGTTTCCAGGTTGCGCCATTGCCGCATCCACTCATCGCTCCCCCTCCGTGCCCGGCACCGCCGACATTTTTGCAACAACACCCATCGCGCCTCTCGCTTCGCCGCGACTTCCTACTGATATAATACTTACAATGAAGTAAGACTTCGAAATGTGCGCCTCAAGGCTCCCGCAACCGTCTGTGTACCGCTAGCCTAGCCCATGAGCTCCCTTTTCGACCACGAGATCATCAAACAGCTGCACAGCGGTGGCCGCTCGCAGGTGTATCGCGCCAGGGCTGCCGATGGCACCGCACTGATCGTCAAGAAGCCTAATCAGCAGTTCCCTTCCTTTCAGCAACTGGCACAATTCAAGCGCGAGTATGCGATCGCGCGCCGCTGCCGCCATCCTGGCGTGGTGCATCCGCTTGCACTGCAGCTGCACGGCGGGCGCTGGACGATGCTCCAGGAAGATACCGGTGGCCAGGCGCTCGACCAGATTGTGCGCGCGCAGGTGGCGGCGCGCAGCACGCCGGCGCAGCCCGCGTTGGCGTTGGACGACTTTTTCGACATCGCGCTGCAGCTGTGTGCGGCGCTGGAGGAAGTCCATCGTCATGGCGTGATCCACAAGGATATCAATCCCTCCAATCTGGTATGGAATGCCGACCGGCGTGTGCTGCAGCTGATCGATTTCGGCATTGCCTGCGAACTGCCATACGAAAGCCATGGCATCGTCAATCTCCAGTCACTGGAAGGTACGCTGCGCTACATGGCGCCGGAACAGACCGGGCGCATGAATCGGCGGGTCGACTGGCGCGCCGATTTCTATGCGCTCGGCGCCACCCTGTACGAACTGCTGGCCGGCCAGGCGCCATTCGAGGCGGGCGACGAGATGGAACTCGTGCATTGCCACATTGCCCGCAGTCCCGACTGGTCGCATCCGGCGCTCGCAGGCTTGCCTGGCCAGCTGCTGGCTATCATCCAGCGCCTGCTGGAAAAAAATGCCGATCAACGCTACCAGAGCCTGCAAGGCTTGCGCAGCGACCTCGAAGCATGCCGCGCAAACAAGCCGGCGCAGGCGCTCAAGCTGTCCGACCACAACGGCCGCTTCCTTGTGCCACAAACGCTGCATGGGCGAGAGGATGCCATCTCCGTGCTGCTGGCGGCGTTTGAGCGCAGTGCGACCGGCACCTGCGAAATGCTGCTGGTGGCCGGCCACTCGGGCATCGGCAAGTCGGCGGTCGTCAACGAGGTACAGAAGCCGATCATTGCCCGGCGCGGCTGTTTCCTGTCTGGCAAGTTTGACCTGCTCCAGCGCGACATACCCTATGCCTCGCTGATCCAGGCCTTCCAGGGGCTGGTGCAGCAGTTGCTGGGCCAGCCCGAAGAAACGCTGCGGCGGTGGTCCGGAAAACTGCACGCCGCCCTGGGCAGCGGCATCGGCGTGCTGGTCGAACTGATTCCCCAACTGGCCTTGATCGTCGGCCCCACCGAGGCGATGCCCGCGTCGTCGCCGGTACAGGCCCAGCGCCGCCTGGACCGGCTTTTCCCCCGCTTCGTCGAAGTCTTCGCCTGCGCCGGGCATCCGCTGGTACTGTTCCTGGACGACCTGCAATGGGCCGATACGGCCACGCTGCGGATGATCGAACTGCTCATGCTCTCCTGCGACAAGTGCTGCCTGCTGTTCATCGGCGCGTACCGCGACAACGAAGTGGGCGCCGCGCATCCACTCATCGCGCTGCGCGACAAGCTGCGCGCGCGCGAGGTGCGCCTGTCGACGCTGTTACTGAGCCCCCTGAGCGAGCCGCAGGTTGCGCAAATGGTGTCGGCTACCGTGCGCATGGCGGCACCTGACTGCGCGTCCCTGACCCGCATTTGCTACCGCAAGACGGCTGGCAATCCATTTTTCCTCAGCCAGTTCCTGGCCTCGCTCAATGAAACGGGCCATTTGCGCTACCGAGCCGTAGCCGATTGCTGGGACTGGGACCTGCCCGCGATACGACAGGCCAGGTACACGGACAACGTGGTCGAGGTGCTGCTGGAGAAAATCCACCGCCTGCCCACGGCAACGCAACACCTGCTGCAACTGGCAGCCTCCAGCGGCAACCGCTTTACGCTCGACACACTGGCGCTGGCAGTGGACCGCGCGCCCCGGCACACGCAGCAAGTCTTGTGGCCAGCGCTCCATGCAGGGCTGATCCAGCCGCTCGACGAACGCTATAAATACGTCAACGGCGACACCCGCGCCGGCCAAAGCGGCGTCAATTACCGCTTCCTGCACGACCGCGTGCAGCAGGCAGCCTACCTGGTCGCCGATGCTGGTACCCGCGCGGCCAACCACCTTCGCATCGGCCGCCTGCTACTGCGGCATGCAACACCGGAGCGTCAGGACGGGACACTGTTTGACATCGTCGAACAGCTCAACGCCGGCCGTGCGCTGCTCGACGATGCGGGCGAGCGCGTGCAGTTGGCGGGGCTCAATCTCCAGGCCGGCGTCAAGGCACGGCGCTCTGCCGCGTTCCAGGCCACGCTGGAGCACATGCGAATTGGTCTCGGCCTGCTGCCGGCAGAGGCATGGAACGTCCACGCCGACCTCTGGCTTGACCTGCAGCTCGGCGCGGCCGAAGCGGCTTACCTGTGCGGCCAGTTCGATGCCGCCGAGGCGATCTATCCGCTGGTGCGCGCCCGCACCTTGAGCCCGCTACTGCAGGTACGCTGCATTGCCATCCAGGCCCACCAGTACCAGTTACAGGGCCGCCTGCTAGAGGCCATCGCCGTGCAGCGCGAAGGCTTGGCGCAGTTGGACATCGCCATTCCGCATGACGTGGCGCAGATGAAAGCGCGCTTCGACGATATCCTCGCCGACATCGGGTGCCTGCATGGCGCGCAGACGCCCGGCACGTTGCTGGCGGCCGGCGACATGTGCGAGCCGGACGCGGTGGCCGCGATGCAGATGATGCAGGGCCTGTGGATGGCCAGCTATTACGCCGGCCAGCAAGATCTCAGCGCGCTGATGGTGGTATCGATGACGCGCCTGTCCATGCAACGGGGGAACAGCGATTTCAGCGCCGTCGCCTATGTCGGCTACGCGATGATGCTTGCGCTGTACGGCGGCGACGTTGCGCGCGGCTACGACTTCGGCGCGATGGCGATGGCGCTGGCCAGGCGGCGTGCCAATCTGCAGACGCGCACACTCACGGGCCTGATGTTCGGTGCGCTCATCAGTCACTGGACGCAGCCGCTGCGCAGCTCCGATGCCCTGTACGAAGAAGCCTTTGGCTGGGCACTGGAAATCGCCGATTTCGTGCAGGTTGGCGTGGTGGTCGCCGTGCGCGCCACCGAACGGATGATCCTCGGCGACTACTTGCCGCATCTGATGCACGACATCGAGCACGACCTGGCACTGATGCGCGCCAACGGCCAGCAGGCGATGGCCGATTGCTGCATCGCCGCCGCGATCCAGCCAATCAAATGCCTGATGGGTCTCCTGCCACGTCACGACAGCTACGATGATGCGACGTTCAGCGAGGCGCGTTTCCTCGAACAGTATGGCGACTCGCAGCTGTATCGCGCCTACTATTTACAAGGGAAAATCCGCAACGCCTACCTGTTCGACGGCGCCGACGCCGAGCTGTTGGCCGGCCAGCTCGGCATCGTCACCCAAATCATGCGCGGCCAGGCCAAGGTTGCCGAGTCGAGCTTCTACGCCGCGCTGATATGGATCCGCGCCTTGCGGCGCGACCGGGCGCGCCCCGATGCGGGCGATGTCCTGGCCGTGATCGACGCACTGCAGGCGCGCCTTGACGACTGGGCCAGTGAGGGCTCGGACAATAGCGGTGCCAAACATCTGCTGGTGATGGCCGAGATGGCACGCTACCGGGACGATCTGCAGCTGGCCACGCGCCATTATCGGCAGGCGATGGACGCCGCCGGCCTGGCAGGCTACGTCAACGTGCAAGCGCTGGGCAATGAGCTGTGCGGCGAATGCTGGTTCGAGCAGGGCCACACGCGTGTGGCCGCCGTCTTCATTCAGGACGCCATCGCGCACTACGGCCAGTGGGGTGCAGAGGCCAAGGTGACGCAACTGCGGGCGCGCCACGCCGCGCTGCTGCCAAGGATGGCTGGCCGCGCCACGCTGTCGCATGTGGGGCCTCACACGCACGGCAGTGCCGCACTCGACCTGGTGTCGCTGCTGAAAGCGGCGCAGATCCTGTCGAACGAAGTCGGCTTGCGCAATGTCCTGACGCGCCTGATTTCCATCGTGTGCGAAAACGCTGGCGGGCAGGTAGCGCGTCTGCTGCTACTGTCCGAAGGCAGCTACCAGCTGGAGGCCAATATCGATGGCGATGGCGTCACCGTCCTGCAAGCGCGCCGGCTCGACCTGAATGCCGCCAGCGACCCGCAATTCCCGCTATCGCTGCTGCGCTACGTGATCCGCACTGGCGTGGAGGTGATCGAAGACAGCATCACGGGCGTCTCGCGCTTCGCCGCCGACCCGTATGTGCAGCTGCAGCGGCCGCGTGCCGTCATGTGCCTGCCGATCCGGCACGGCGGCCAGATCGACGGCATCCTGTACTTCGAGAATCGGCTTGCAGAAGCCTCGTTCACGCAGGAACGCGTAGCGTTTCTGCGCATGCTCGGTGTACAGGCGATGATCTCGATCTCCAGCGCCAGGCTGCATGACAGCCTGGAGCGACGCGTTGCCGAACGCACGGAACAGCTGGAAGACGCCAACCGCAAACTGGCAACCTTGTCCATCACCGACGGCCTGACGGGCCTTTCGAACCGGCGCCATTTCGACGACGTGCTGCGCACCGAATGTGCGCGTGCCACGCGCGTCGGCCAGCCGCTGGCCGTCATCATGCTCGATGTCGACTACTTCAAACGCTTCAACGACCGGCATGGCCACCAGGCCGGTGACGCATGCCTGATCCGTGTCGCGCATGCGCTGGCGGCCGGCATGCGGCGCGCGGGCGACCTGACGGCGCGCTACGGCGGCGAAGAGTTTTCAATCGTGCTGCCGAACACCGGCGCAGACGAGGCGCGCCAGATCGGCGAAGCGCTGCGACGCGCCATCGCAGAGCTGGACATCGACCATACGCGAGCGGATGCGCAACAGGTGACGATCAGCGTCGGCATCGCGGTCCAGTCGGCGCCGGGCGCCGCCGACCCTGACGTCCTGTTGCGCCTGGCCGATGCCGCGCTGTACCAGGCCAAGGATGCGGGGCGCAATTGCGTGGTCCTCAAGGTGCTGTCGCCTGGCTGATCCGCACACGCCGCGCGCAGCGTTCAAGGCGATGGGCGGCGCCTCAATCGCTGCCATGACTGTTCTCGCGCGCCTGGTCCCTCGCCACCTCCTTTGAAGCCAGGCCATTGAAGAACAAATTGAGCAGCACGGCAACGATGGCGGCCAGCAGGATGCCGCTGTGCAGCAACGGCGACAGGGCCTTGGGCATGTGTTGCGCATATTGCTCGGCCACCAGCGGCAGCATGCCGAAGCCGATCGACAGGGCCACGATGAACAGGTTGTTGCGGTTGCTCTTGTAGTCGACGCCGGCGAGAATGCGGATGCCGGTGGCGGCGACCATGCCGAACATCACCAGCCCTGCCCCGCCCAGCACGAACGCCGGCACGGACTCGGCCGTTTGCGCGATCTTCGGGATCACGCCCATGACCAGCAGGATGATGCCGGCCGCTACGCACACCCAGCGGCTGCGCACGCCCGTGACGCCCACCAGGCCCACGTTTTGCGAGAACGATGTGTACGGGAAGGTATTGAAAATGCCGCCGATCAAGGTGCCCAAGCCATCGACGCGCAAGCCGCGACTGATATCGTCCTGCGTGATGCGCTTGTCCGTCATTTCGCCCAGCGCCAAAAACATGCCCAGCGATTCGATCATGACGACAATCATCACCAGACTCATGGTCACGATGGCGACTACGTCGAAGGTCGGCATGCCGAACTGGAATGGCGTGACGATGGCAAAAGCCTTGGCGCTGGCCACCTTGGCGAAATCGGCCTTGCCCAGCGCAAACGACAGGGCCGTGCCAGCGATGATGCCGATCAATACCGCGATATTCGACAGGAAGCCGCGGCCATACTTGGCCACCAGCAAGATGACGGCCAGCACGAAGCCGGCGATGCCCAGGTTATCCAGCGCGCCGTAGCCGGGGTTGGCAATCAGGGGCACGGGACCGGCCAGCGCAGGCAAGCCGGCCGCAGTGGCGGCAGCGGCCATCTGGAGGAAGGCGGGATCGGCAATTTGCGCCATGGCGGGCGGCCCACCCATGGCCCAGTTCACGCCCACGCGCATCAGCGACATGCCGATCACGGCGATGATACTGCCAGTGACCACGGGCGGAAACAGGGTCAGCAGACGGCTGATGAAGGGCGCGATCAACATGGAGACGACGCCGGCGCCGATGACGGCACCAAAGATGCCGGTGATGCCCAGGGACGGGTTGTTCGCCATGGCCAGCATGGGACTGACGGCGGCAAAGGTCACGCCCATCATCACGGGCAGGCGGATGCCGAAGTATTTGCCTATGCCCAAGGACTGAATCAAGGTCACCAGGCCGCAGCAGAACAGGTCGGCACTGATCAATGCCGCCACCTGCTCGGGCGGCAGCTTGAGTGCACGCCCGACGATCAGCGGCACGGCAATGGCACCCGCATACATGACAAGCACATGCTGCAAGCCCAGGGTGAACAGCTTGCCAACTGGCAGGATTTCATCCACGGGCGATGGCGCTGCAGGCGTTGTGCCGGGCACGCTGCGGTGGATGGATTTCAGACGGGGAGTGGCCATTTACGCTCCATTTCCCGGGTTACCGCGGCCCCGATGGGCGCAGGTGAAAGGGAAAAGCAAGAGAGAAACGGGACGACAGAAACACACTGGCGACGGATGATGCATGCGAAGCTCCTTGGATAGGACGACCAAGGTATGCCATGCACGCTTCGTGCCAGCGACGATTGTATACAGGAATTGTGCCGAAATACCATCGCGTTCGTCAAAATCGGGCGCCCGCCACGCTGCGCTGCACCGTTTTCTGACGCGCCACCAGGCGACCGCACCAGAAGGCAGCATGGAAAACGGCATCGGAGCATGGCATGGTGAGGCAGCATCCGGATCGGGCACTCTGGCGCGGCGAGCGCCATCAAGCGACGCCCCAGGGGATTATGCGCAACGCAAGCCGGCCGAAAATCAACTGCAAAACGTCAGAAAAGCGTCAGAAAAACGGCAACGAAACAGCAGCAGACGTCGTTGAGCACTGGTCTACGTTAACTGCCGGCACAGCCAACCATCAGCGCTTCCAGCTGCAGCACATAGGCCGTGCGCAAGTGTTCGCGCGCCAGCAAGGCTTGCACTTGCGCAAAAATGCCGTGCTGCGGCACGGCTGGCAAAAGTGGCGCCGCAGGGCGAACGGCGATACAGGGCACGCCGATGGCCAGCCTTTCCGCTGCAGCTTGCAACCTTGGCCCACCTGCCGCGCAGCCCCCCAGCAGACCAGCCACCATGCAGACCAGTGAACAGGCCAATGAACACGCCCGTGAGCAAGCCCGCAAGTAGCCCCAAACCCTTGGCGGCGCTAGCGTACTCGTCATTGCCGCGCTCATGGCGTCCCGCCAGCGGTGCTTCCGGCCGTTTCACGGGCGATCAGCGCCTCTGCCGCGCGGCACGCATTACCTTCAGGCTGCAATGCCAGGATGCGCGCCGCAGCCGCTTGTGCGTCGGCCTGACCAGCCTGCGCTGTGGCCAAAGCCTGCCGGGCCCGCACCGACCGGCGTACGCCCTCCTCCCGCAGTGCATTCAGCGCCTGGTCCTGGCGCCGCAACACGCCCTGCACCTCCTGCACTTGCGCTGCGCACGCGGCACGGCCTGCCTCATGTCCCCAGCGCTGCGCGCAAAACACGGCTGCCCCCAGCAACAGCAGCATCGCCAGAATGCTCAACGGCGGCTTCATACCAACACCTTGCGCGCTGCCTGGTACAAGGCCAGACGCTCGGCCAGGCCGTTCACGCCACCATTGATGCGACGCGTTACGCGCTCCTGGTCGCCCGCATCGGCCAGGCGGTTCAAGCCGCGCGATTGCCAGAACCAGCCCGCCGAGCGACACGCGAAAGTCGCCGCCTCCAGCAACTGCGGCGCCGCTAGCAAGTCCAGGCCCAACGCCACGCCGCACGCCGCATAGTTGGCGCGCCCTGTCACCTGCAGCAAGCCACGCCCCTTGAAGCGCACGCCATCGCCGGCAATCACATTGCCCAAGTCCGCCCGTCCTTCATAGGCCGCGCCGCTGGCCAGCTCGCGCACATAGCGCAACTGGCCCGATTCGTGGCCCACCTGTGCCAGGAACGCCGCCTGGCGCAGCGGTGTATCGATGCCGAACTCGGCCATCGCCGCAGTCAGTGGCGCCAGGAACAGCGTAGCGCGGCGGCCGGCCAACGGCATGATCTGCATCAATTGCGCGCCTGTCACAGCATGCCCCGCACATCCTTGACGGCAGCGGCCGCGTCAACCGCCAGTTCGCCGATATCCTTGCCGCGCCGCTTGTCGAACCAGCGCACGCACGCGCCCAGTACCCACCAGGCGGGCAAACCCGCCGCCACCATCAGCGGCGCGGCAATGAAGAGGAAGCCCGTGGCCGGGTCGCCGCCATACAGACCCGCCACGGTCTTCGCGCTGTCAAACAGGCTGGGCCACCAGGACAGCACGGCGGCCACCAGCAAGGGGCCGAGAAACGTGGAAATGATGATGCTGGAGCATAAACGGATAAATGCCTCCTTGGTCGATTGGGGCCACATGAACATGAAGCCCAGCGACGTGGCAGCGGCGCCAGCCAGCACGGGCACGCCAAACAGTTTGATCAATGCGCCGCCGGCGGCGGTGGTTTCGAGGGCCATGGTTGCCTTTCAGGTGGTGGAAATGAAAAAACCCGCCGAAGCGGGTTGAAGGTGGACAACTGTTTGGCTACACGGCCTTGACCATCACATAGGCCCTGCCGTCCGGCTCAATCGAAATCACGCGGCCGAGGGCGTGCAAGTACTGCTTCATGGTGAGATCGTCCTCGTGCACGGCGATGCCCTGAATACCAGCACCATCCTGCACCGGCACGATGTAATCGCCAGGCTGGGCGCCCAGCACGTTGACCGGCACGCGGCCGGCGATGGCTATGCGGTCGACCTTCTGGCGCTCGACTTCCAGCGCCGCGTCGAAGGTGGCCATGACCTCGGCGTCCTGCTGCACGGCGATGTTGTGGGCGGCAAGCGCGGCGGTGTAGGTGGCCTGCTTTTCTGCCCACTCGTCATCGGTGTCACCTGCCTCCGTTACCACGTCCTCATATTCCGGTGGATTGATGCCGGGTACCGGCTGCTGCGTGACCACGTCTTCACGGCGCAGGGGCTGGGTCGGCGCTGCTCCAGCCTGGGCAGACGGACGCGGCCCCACGTCGTCGGCCCAGGAATCGCCACCGACAAAAGATGGGGCCGTCGATTTGATCGAGAACATGACGGCATCGCCCCACTTGTCCGTGATCTTGTTGTCGGTGGTGATGCCGACTATTTGACCAGGGGCGACGATACCGCACATGAGGCATTTGAAAATGTATTCCGCATAATCGTTGCCCATGGTATTAACCGTACCACGGGCATTTACACTCCGCCCTGTGACAGTGTTCGCACTCAAAATTAGGGCGGCATTCGTTAAATTCCCGTAGTTGCCATCACACTTCCTGAATCCCCCAGCTTGATTTACGGTCAGGATATCCTGGCCCTGTCCGCCAGGCATGTCAATAACATGGTGTACCGCATGACTTTCCGTCCCAGCCTTAAGTGAGGAAATATAGACTGAACCCGTCCCTTTCACCGCGAGAAAATCGCCACTCCATTGATTTGACTGTGTGTCATATGCTCTGAGAGCCATCCTGTAGCTTTCTTTGTACAGGTTGCTTGGTGTCCCATTGCTATTGCCTGCAGATGTGAACCAGCTGAAGCAGCCGGGGTAGGTAGTTCCAGATACGCCACCAACTCCAATTCGTAGGCTATCCCGCTCCTGCCCAGCCGCCATGCTAACGCCGCCACAAATCAAGTGCGACGTAGTAATCGACCCGTCACCTACCCCAAGTAATTCATTGACTAGTAGCCCCTTGCCTGTAGCGGGGGTGCGCCACCGTGGCGCAATGTGGATTGGGTTTCCCGGCCCTGTCGCCGAATCAAATACTACCGTTCCCGCTGGTGTCGAGTTAGTTTCAACAGGCAATGCATACGTCGTTGTGTTTATCCCAGTCAAATCGAATGACATAGTTGAAAAAACACTACTATCAAAAAAAGCATAAACGTCATGCTTTCCGTCGGCACGTCTTACGACCATGATGCGAGATTGCCAAATTATTGGACCTTCAATGTGCCAGTCCACATAGAACCCCTCGCGCACACCCATGAATATAGTGAAGGGGCTTGAACTAGATGCGGTCCAGTTATTGTTAAACACACCACGAATAAGCAGGTTTGCATTTGCTCCCACATTTGACTCGCCAATCGTAGCAATAAGTATCCAGCGAGTGATCCCAGCACCATTAGTCGCGTAGTTATAGCCGTATTTGGCGGTGGTGCTTACCCCGAAAGCAATATCCGTTCTGAGGGGGAGCCCAGGATCAAGCCACTCCGGCGTGATCTTTCCATTCGGCCCGCCAAGCGGCGACCGCCCGACGGCTGGCGCATACGACGCCACCACGGCGCCCCGTCCAGCCAGCTCGTTCAAGCGCTGGATCGCATCCTTCTGACCATAGTAAAAAAAATCACCCATTACAGCTCCTCAATTTCAATGTTGGTGGCATAAGCCTGGAAAGACGGTGTGGTGATGGCGGCCAGATTGGCCAGGCGCCCATACACCTGGTGCGCCTGCTCCAGCTCGACGTCGTCGCTATCCGGATACAGGCTGACGAAAAGCGGGCGCGACAGACCGTTGCCGCGCACGATGCGCCACAGTTCGGCACGGTCCAACGGCGTCATGTGATCAAGCGTCAGCGACAGCTTGCGGTACATCGCACCCCGCTCCACCTTCTGTTCGCCAGCACCGTTGCGGTATTGGCTGCTGGTATCGACTGTCGTGATACCAGCGCCATACGCAGCGTTCTGCTCGGGACTCCAGTAAGCCCCTGCAACCAGCCGCACGGCCTCGATATAGCCGGCAGGATTGTCCGGGTCGGCCAGGTCGATCACCAGCTTCCTGATGCTGCGCATCTGGAACCAGCACCGCGCATACGTACCGCCGCCGTAACTGTAGGCATTCAAGCCTAGCGGCAATGCGCCCCAATCCCACATGCCCAGTCGCGCATACTCGCACGCCGGCATGACGCCACTATCGATGGCTGGCACAGTATCGCCAGGCTCGATATAGCTGCGGACGCGGATAGTTGCCCCTGGGGTCAGGTTGCAAAACGGCAGGGTTACGCCACCGACAATTTCCGGCGACGGCCACGTCGCCGTGATGGTCTGCAACGTTCCAATTGAACGCAGCACCATGGACTTTCCTTCCCGCTGCAGATTGCCCGGTCCCAGCGCACCGGCCTGGCTCGATGCCGTCAACACTGCGCGGTCGGCGGCGTTGTCGTAGATGATGCGCAAGTTGCTCATGCGCCCCCCTGCACTGGCCAAACGATCGCATCGAGCGCTTCGAAGGAAGTGGCAGCAGCGATCTGCCCGCGCAACTGAAGGCAAATGGCGAACGCCCCGGTAACGTGCGCGCCCAGCGCGGCGCCAACGGCGATCATGCCAGCCGCATCGAGCGGCACGTGGGTGTTATCCGACAAGGTCCAGTCGATGCTGTATGGCTGGCCGGCAGCCTGCGCCATCAAGGCCAGCTGCGTGGCACCAACAATGCGATCCTTGTCTGCCTGGTACATGACACCGCAGCACACAAAATCCGCGGCCTCGGCAAGGGAACGCGCCTGCTTGATGCGCGTCCAAGTACGCGCCTTGACACTATCGAGCGTTCTTGTGTCTATCCACATGTCTGCCTGCGCATCGTATTCGTGGTTCTCGCTGGGCTGGGGTACTATCGTCTTTCCTGTGCGCTCGTTTGTTTGAGTACCATCACTGTTAACGATGATTGTTTCCATTAAAAATTCCTTGCGATCACAGTCGCCTGACATTGTTTAAGATAAAGCTTCCTCATATCGGCAGCCCAGTAGGAGGCGTCGGTCGCAGAAACGCCAAACCGCACCGTGCTATCCGGACTGACCTGAATCATTATTCCGTAGCCCGTCGCTACAGGAGCATCACCACGCTGCCGTTCCTGGACACCGCTCAGCCATTCCCACGCCCCTTCATTGATGCGGTACCAGATGCTCAACTGGTCATCCACGACCGCCGTGCAAATGATCGAAAAAAACACAGCGCCAGAGCGGATACGGCGCTCGGCAGGCCAATCTGGAGCGTTATGCTTGAACAGAACTTCCGGAGACGAAAATACAACGGCGGAACTGACCGACAATTTTTCAACAAACACTCCAGACGCGGACGACTGTAGCGAGACCAAAGGATAATCCGGCTCGAAAAACGCAGTTGCTGTGGCTGCTGTACCGACTGATACGCGTGCCGACGAGAGATCACCTGAAAATGTGCCACCCTTCGCATACACCATTCCAGTGAACGTGGCAGCGCCGTTCGCGATTCTCAATCCTGGAGCACGGATCTCGCCGTCTGCATCAATTTGAAGGTATGACCCCAGGTAATAATTTCCCATCCGAAGTCCTGCAGAACTGAGGTGATACCCGATGCCTCCATTTGCCGGCCAGGCATAGTCAGAATGAGGATATCCGCTGCCACCATGCAGCACTCCGCTGTAGATATCGCCGGACGTTATACTCCCAAGGTTCGCAGTGAATGCCGACACTCTGTCGACTGCCAGTGCCTTTGCGGCCACCGACCCATCCACCAGCAGATTGCCATTCAACACAGTGCCCAACTCCAGCCAGGCACCATCAACATAAAACTTCGTCACCGCATGCGCGGCGTCATACAGCGTAACCGTGTCGCGATTAATCGGCGCGCCATAACCTGCACGCCCCAGCTCATACACGGCCGAAGCATCCGACCAGGTCGAATAGCCAGGCGCCGTCACCGTCACCGTGCCGCGCTGGCCCGTCGCGCCATCGGCGGCCAAGCGCGCAGCGACGGCCCACTCGCCGGGAGCGATATCGTCAGTCGCCGTGCGCGACGCAGCCGTGGCGCCGGAGGTGAACAGGTACGCACCGCCCGCCGACGGCACCTGGGCCGACCAGCCATTGTTCAGGCCAGTCAGCGCGCCGCTGGCAAACGTGAAGGTGCATGCCGCGCTCGGCAGCGCTGGCGCAATATTGGTGGCGCCACGCTGGTAGATGCGCACGGGCGCCACGTTCAAACCATCGGTGCCGTCCTTGGCCAATTGCACCGCCGCCGACCACTCATTAGCGGCGATGTTGTCCGTGGCATTGCGCGAACTGGCGGCGGCCACACGCACGTACAGCGGCGCCGTGCCGGCCGGGATATTTTTCGACCAACCATTGGCCAGATCGTTGCCGGCCGGCGTCGTGATCGCGGCCGTGGCAAAGGTAAAAATCACGTCGCCCGGCGTATCGGCTGGCGCAGCGGCCGCACGCTTGTAGGCGAAGGCCTGGCCCGTGTTCAATCCCGCCAGGCCCGTCTCGCCGGCGGCGCCGTCGAAGACCTTGCTGACCATGTAATTGGCGAGGTAATCGACGCCGAATTCACGGATGCGTGCCTGCACCAGGGCAGTGTCCGTACTCATGCTGGCAAAATCGACCGTGGCCACGTTGCCGTTCACCCGCAACGCCGTGCCTGCGGATACGGAAAACACGATATCGCCCACCACATTGACCGGCTTGGCGGTAATGGCTATCGAGCCGGGTGCTCCCTCGCCGGCGCTATTGACGCGAAAGACGGGCGTGCTGGCGGCCATCAGGATCGCCTTGCCATCGGCTATGGTGCTGAAGCGCTCCGCCGTCGCCTGCAGCAGCCTGTCGCGCTCCCCCACAATCGCGCTCATACGAGCACCCCCACAGTCACTCTGCCCGTCAGCCAGAAACGCGATAGCATCACCACCACTCCCGGCACGCCTTCTTGCAAGCCAAAGCGCTCAGCGCGCAGTTGTACGGGCTGCCCCAGTTCCAGCATCATCATCTCGGGTTCTCCATCGAATTCATACATGGTGCGCGGCACCTTGCTCAAGGCCAGGCGCCGCTGCGCTTCCGTGCGGGCATCGGCCCGCGTCTTCAGGCACGTATCGATCTGCACCGGGTCGTCGCTCAGGCGGTAACGCGTGCGCACCGCCGCGTCGACCACCGTTTCCGTCAGCCATTCCGTGGCGTACCAATCCGCATGCGCGGGCGGAATGCTGGTCGTCAGGCCAGCCTGCAACGTCCAGTTCCGGTCGAAACCGATCTTCACGGCCGCCGTCACGGGCAGGCGCTGCGCGGGACGCAGCGAGCGTTCGCGCATCTGCTCCGGACCGATTTCCACCGGCACGCCGGCGGCAGGCAACGCGATCTGCACCAGGCGCAGCTGGCCAGTGCGCGACATGATCGCCTGGGCACCCACGCTGGCCGCCAGTTGCTGGATGGCCTGCGCCTGGTTCGTGCGGTCCGCAACATACAGCCCCACCGGCTGCGGATGGGACGCGTCGAAGGCGGCCAGGTTGTCCAGGTCCAGGTCGGCCGTGGTAAAACGGTCGGCCGCCTTGCCGTAGGTGGTGGCGATGCGCTGCACCAGCGGCGCGATGCGCGGCGCAAAACCGCCGCCCTTGTCGCCCTGTACGCTGGCCGTGATCGTGGTGGAAAACGGATCGGTGGTCAGGTTGAAGCGGCCCGCCTGGTCATTCAAGGCCACGGCAATCGGCTTGCCGTTGGTGCGCACTTCGAACGTCGATTCGACCGCGCCGAGAAAACCGTATTCCAAAGTGGCGGGATTGGTCAGCAAGGGCGCCACGTTGTGGCACTCGCCGAAGGGAATCGGCAGGATGGCGTCTTTGTTCGGCGTCGTGCCACCCAGCTTGGCTTCGGAGATCGGCGTATTCAGGCGTTGCAGCTTGTCGCGCAGTACCAGGTTAACCGACTCGCGCCCCGCACTGGCCACGTCGGCGATGATGCCGTCGAAGACCAGCTGAAAGTCGGCACGCGGCCAGGAGGGATCGCCGGCCCAAGCCTTGATCGGCCGGTTCATCCAGACGTCGCCCAGCCAGCCATCCAGAGCGCCATCGGCGTTATCAAGTTCAATATCGCCGCCCGACAGCCCCGCCTCGCCGGACAGGCTGACCTGTTCCGTGAAGGCCAGGCCGCCCTTGGCCAGCGGCTGGTACGCGGTATTGGCCGGCAACTCATCCGGCCGGGTAACGTAAGGCCGCGAAGCGATATACCGCGTCACCTCGCTACCGGCCACATTCACTTGCGCCTCGATCAGCACCATGCGGATGGCCGACGGGTTTTGCAGCCATTCCTGAAATTGTGCAGCGGTCATGCGTACTCTCCTTTCACTGCGTTGGCCCAGGCGGATGCCCTGGACGATTTGTCCACGCCATCGACCACCGTCCTGGCGGCGTTGGCGTTCGATTCAAAGGTGGCCTGGATGGTGGCGCCCGTTTGCGCCCGCTGATCGGCGCGCAAGCCTTCCAGTTCCACGCGCATGGCCTGGTTGTCTTCGCGCAGGCCGCGGATTTCGGCGACAAGAACCTCGGAACCGACGTTCGCCGACGACGAGTAGCGCACGGGGTCGAAGACAGCCGCCGCGACCGGGGTTGTCATCGCCGCCAGTGCAGCGACCACTGGAGGATTGCTGAACTGCACACCCAGGTCCACAGCACCGCCCATCGCCGCCCGCAGGCCGGCAATGGCCTGCGCCACCGTCAGCACGCTGTCGTTAATCGTGATCAAGCCCGATACCTGGGCATTGAGCGCGTCCAGGCTGGCCTGCTGCACGTCGACCTGCGCGGCGGCCCATTTCAACGCTTCCTTGTTCGCTGCCACCACGCGGGCATAGTCCGCGGCATAACGGGCATCGGAAGCGTTGACCACTTGCGATGCCGTCAAAAAGGCCTGCTCGGCGGCGGACAGCCCTGATTGCGCCGTCGTGTCACCCGCATTCGCGGCCGCCAGGGTTTTCTCGAACTGGGCGCGCGCTTCAGCGTACTTCTGCTCCGGCGTCAGCGTTGACTGGGCGCCCAAAGCCATGCTGGAATTGAGCCCGTTCAAGGTGGTCACCCACGATTTCGACTTCTCCAGCGCCGACTTGGCCGCCGCCGATTCCGTCTCGTAGGCTTTAGCCAGAGCATCCTTCGCGCTGGTTACCGCCTTGACGGCCTGGATCTGGTCGAACAATCCCCGGTTGCCGTCGGCAATGCCGGCGCGCTGGGCAGCCAGCAACTGCGCTTCGCTGTGTGTCAGCTGGTTCAACTGCTGTTGCAGGTCCCTGCGTTCGCTGGCGATGTCGCTGGCTGTCTTGCTCACTTCAGCCAGTTCACCCGTCGTGGTGGCCAGGTCGGCCGCATAGTCGGCAGCCTTCTTGAACGGTTCGGCGATGGCAAGCAACTGGACATACATGTTCTGGCCGGCGACCGTGTTCAAGTCCTGCGCCAGCACCAGCGCCTTGAATTGCTCGCTCGTTGTCACGCCGGATTGCCCCATCGCCGCCATGGCGCTGCGCACCGACTTGGTGACCGGGTCCATCTGCTCGGCCTCGCTCAGGAAATTCTGCACGAAGAAGCTGGTGCCGCTGGTCAGGGTATCGAGGTCGCCCGCCGCGTTAATCAGGCTTTCGCTCAGCGCCACGGCGGAAAGGCCGGAAGTGTTGAACGACTTGCCCAACACGCCCAGCACGTCCGACACCTGCATGTAGTTGTTGGCCACACGCGCCAATGTTTCCAGGTAGCCCTCGCCCACGGCCTGGTATTTTTCCAGGCCGCCCACGCCGAACTTCGCCATGTCGTCGCCCAGCTTGGAAAAGGCCGCTTCCAGGGCCTTTTGCATTTCCTCGCCCTTCAGGTCCTTCAGGCTGATCTTGCCCAGGCTGACGACGAAGGAATTCAAGCGCGTCGTGAAGGCATCGCCGCCCATACCCAGGGAGTCGGCTGCCGCCACGATGCTCGTGCGCAGGCCGAGAACAATTTTCGTGAACTGGTCATTCGTTTCCGCGCCCATGGCCGTGAGACTCGTAGACTTCTTGTCGCTGGAAAACCAGCCGCCGGACTTCTTGATATCGACATAGGAATTCACGTCAAAGCGCTTAGTATCAAGGTCGCCCAGACGCGACGAATTGGTGACTATCCCCACATCCTGCACCGTGGTCTTGCCGCCAAAAATGCTGCTGACGACATTGCCGATGAAGCCCCCGCTGGAGCTACCCTTGGTTCCCAATGCGGACGTCAGGATGTCCGAGCGCACCAGCAAGCTGCCCAAGCCGCCGATGCCCGAAACGATCTGCTTGAGCGAGACCACCATCGACGAGGAATACACCAGGCCCAGGCCGGAGTTTTTCTCCATGATTTCCAGGCTCTTGGGGATCGACTCCGATTTCGCGGATGAATCACCGAGCACCGTGCCAGTGCCGTTGGCGGCCTGGCGATCCTTGGCCGTCGTGTCGACGCCGCCACCGCCGCCGCTGAAGGCGCCGCCCAGCACGGCGGCAATCGCCGCTGCCGCTGCCGCATAGCCCCACGGTCCCATTGAACTCATGAAGGACATGAACACGCCGGGTACCTTGGCCGCATTCTGCGCGGTCTGGCCGGCCATCACTGCACCCGTCTCTGTCGCCTGCCCGACGACCACGCCAGCGGCAGACGAGCCCGATACAAACAGACTGGTCGCCAGTTTTTGCAATTGGCCGGCTATTTCCACCGCGCGAAACGCTTTTTCGGCTCCTTCCATCAACTTGTAGCCAGTACTGTTTTCTTTGAAAAAGCCCTTGGCGGCCCCGGCCATGTCCCGGTAACCCTTGATCTGCGCCTGCGCGCCATCCTCGCGGGCCTTGGCATGCGCAGCGTCTTTCTTGGGTTCGTCGTTGCCAGCGTCCTTGAGCCCTTCGCTCAGGGTGCGTTGAACGTCGCGCTGGGCCTTCTGATAATCGGCAAAGGCCGTGCCCAACTTGCCGACCGCAGCCCCTGCCTTGCCGAAGGCTTTTTCCAGCGCGTCGCCCATGGCCTTGGCGCCATCGACCGTGTCTTTCCACGTTTTTTCATCCGCCGCCTTGGCATCGGCACGGTTCTTGGTCTCTTTTGCCTTGGCCTCCTCGTCGCGCTTCTTCGCTGCCGCTTCCTTCTCCTGGCGCGCCGCTTCCTCCAGTTGCGCCAGATCGGCGTTGACTTGCTGCTGCACGCGCAGCTGCGCAGTGCCCGCCTCTGCGATCTTGTTGACGTTTTCCTGACGGCCTTGCGCCGTTTTCGCCTGAAAACCTTTTAATACGTCGGCTTGCTGCTGGTAGGCCGCCACCTCGGCGGCGCCACGCGCGCTAATGGCCATGCGACGGCTCGCAAAAAACTCGTCCTCGCTCAAGGCGCCGCCCTTGCGGCGCGCTTCATCGAGCTTGGCCTGCTGGTCATAACCTTCGGTCTTGATGCGCAATGCGGTTTGGATCGATTGCAACTCACCTGCCAGCACGGCATCACGGGGATCGGAACCTGCCTCTGGAGGTGCTGCAGTCCTGGCAGGTGCGGCAGTCCGGGAAGGTGCCGCAAACGAGGCTCGCATATTCTGCCGCAGCTCTTTCTCCTTTTCGGGAGAGAAGGGAACACCGGCGGCCCTGGCATTGGCCAGGGTCTCCTCAAGCTGTTTGATTTCCGCTGTTTCGCGCTGCGCCCTGGTGACATAGCGCTTTTGCAACTCGTCCAGCTCCTTGACCGCCTGCTTGCCCTCGGCATTGCGTTTCGATTCCGCCTGATCGGCCTTCGCCTTTGCCTCGAGCTGCGTCTGCTTGTTCATTGCCACAGCCAGGGCCTTGGCCTGCTCCTGCTCGAACTGCTGCATCTGCTCGCCCGTCAGGCGTGCCCCCGGATGCGTACCCGGAACCAACTGGCCCGTGCGGCGTACTTCGGCCGTACGTTTCTTGATTTTCTCGATCTCGTCCTCCGGCGTCTCTTCGCGTCCGATGGAACGCATGCCATCCATGAAACTGGACCAGAGATTTTTGCTACCTTGCAGCAAGGTACCGATCATGCTGAGCTTTTCAGCGCGTTTTTGCAGGCCTGCATTGATCAAGTCACTCGCCATGACCATGGCCTCTTGCGTCTTGCCTTCTTTTTCCAGGGCGGCGATATGCGCGTACTGGGCGCCTGTCAAGATGTTGTAGTTTTTATCGTGCGTGTCGACCCAGTTGGTCACGCCATCGGCCATCGTCGCGAAGTCGGCCGCCACGGCACCGGCCGATTGGCCATTCATTTGCGCCATGGTAACGGCGGCCGCCCCCACGGAATTGAGCGCTTCGCTGGTGAACTGGCCCGTTTCCACCAGGGTCTGCAAGACCACGCGGGTATCGCCCAGGCCGCCTTGACTGGCATCGGAGACCGACGCCACCATGGTGTTGAACTGGCCTTCCGTGATGCCGGCGGCATTGCCGGTCAGCTCCAGGGCACGGGAAAACTTGTCCGATTCCAGCTGACCCTGCACGAAGGCCTCGGCCACGAACGCCGCCACGTCGGCCGCCATCTGCAGCGCCAGCAGCGGCCCCGCGCCCAGGCGTTTCATGGCCAGTTCCGTCAAGCCGGTGGCATTGGCCATCTCTCCCAGGCCATCCTTGATCTGCCCGATGTCGGCGTTCAAACCGCCTTCGCCAATCTTGGCGGAAGCCTTGGCAAAGCCATCGACCGCGGTCATGCCCTTGAACATGGCATCCGCAGCGGCGCTGCTTTCGTCACCAAGTACTTTGGAAGCGTCTGCCGCCGCGCGTGCCGCTTCGGCCTGCGCGCGCACCCGTGGTTCGAAGTTGCGAAACTTGGTACTGGCCTCCTCGACTTGATCGCCTGTCTGTTTACTAGCGGCCGCCAGGTCATTCACTGCCTGCGTTCCCGCCTTGATTTCCGCCGCATTCACGGCAATTTTTAACTCTGTTATCTCTGGCATGGTTGGCCCATAAAAAAGGCCGCGCATGGCGGCCGGGTTGGAAAATGCGGGTCAGCCTGCCGCATGCTGGTGCGACAGGAAGAGCGCGTCGAGCTGGTCCAGCAACTGGTGCTCGAACGGCTCGATGGCGATGCCGTGGCGCGCCTGCCATGCGAGGATTTCCGTGCTGGCGATGGGGTTGACGGCCATGCCGTTCTGCCGCTTGCGGTTTAATTGCGCAAACCATTCCCATACGTGGGCCAGCTCGAACGGCATGGGCGGCTTCGCCTCTTCGGGCGGCGCGCGGTACAACGGATGGCGCCGGGCGGCGTCGATATGCTCGCCCTTGGCATGGCCATCGGCCGCCCGCGCCCCGCGCTCGAACTGGTGCCCGGCGTAGCGCAGCAGGCTGGCCGTCAGAGTTTCAAAAAATTCGACTCGTTTTCCAGCGCCGTGGTGACCTTTTCCTGCCAGGTCGGGTATTTTTCAAAGGCGGCTTCCAGCAGCGCCGGATCGAGCGGCACGGGTGCGCTGTTGCTGGTGAAGCCGTACCAGCCCGTGACCACGGCCAGCGCCAGGCGCTTCTGGTTGCCGTCGATGGCTTGCACCAGCAGTTCCGCGCCTTCGTCAGTGGAGGCGTCGATGGCCGTCTTGCGGCGCGCCGATTTCTTGTAGCCTTCTGCGCGCACGGCGTTGTTGGCCACGCGATACTGCTCGCTGTTCTTGCCGACGATGGTCAAACCAGCCACCGCTTCGCCGTCCGCGTCGAAAATGACGGGCACGTCGAAGGTCACGGGGGTGGTAGCCGCATGGATGTTGCCGATGTCGAAACCTGCCTGGATTTTTTGTGCGTTGTTCATGTGTACTGCTTTCTGAATGAATTCAAATGGGGTAAGAGCTAAAAAGGCCGCCATCACGGCGGCCCCAGTGCAAATGTCAGCCGCTTACAGCGCGCTGTCCTGAATGGTCAAGGTGGTCGCCTCGTGCTGCGCATCGGTGCCCTTGTAGCGCAGGACGTCAAAGGCGCAGGTGACGATCTTGTTTTTCTCGCCGTCGTCGATCTTGGCCGAGGTGATCTTGATGCGGCCCATGGCCAGCGCCAGCACGTCTGCTGCCGGCGCCGTGCCCGACGCCATGGCGTAGGCCAACGGGATTTCCGTCTCAGACTTGAAGTAGTCAAGGTAGGTGGCGTCTTGCAACAGCACCGTGAACTGGCCCGAGCCCATCACTTTGCCGCGCGAGGCGGCCGTGGCGTACTTCGAACCGATCACCGGGTCAACCTTGACCTGGCCGTCCAGCGAGACGGACATGCCGGTGCAGATCTGCGACGGGATGCCATTCACCGACAGCATCGCCGTGGCGCCCGAAAACTTGCCGGAGCCAGGCGCGGCCAGCGGCGTGGGGAAGTACGGCACGGCCGTGGTCGGGCCTTCCGCCTTGCCCATCAGGGTGAAGTCCAGGCTGGTAATGCCGTTCGGCTGCACGGCGATATCCATCTTGCTGACCAGCTGGTCGACGAAGCTGCGGTGCACGCCGATCTTCGGGTCCTGCACTTCGGCCGTAAACCAGTCGGTGGTATGACCCGTCAACGGGGTGAAGCTGCGCTTGCCCACTGCCGCCACGCCGACCGAGTCGCCGGCCGCCTTGACGATCATCGCCGAGCCATCCATGAACTGGCCATTCAGGTTGGTCGCCGTCACCGAGGTGACGAAGAAGTTCTTCGCGTTGTTGGCGGCGGCCGGCGCCGTCATGCCGGTGATGCGCACCACGCTGCCGGCGCGGAAACCTTCTGCCAGCCAGGAGCCGGCGCTGCGCGTCAGGCCCGTGGCGGCGGCAGCGATGGTGGTTTGCGCGGCAGCGACGCCGCCTGCCGTGAAATCGCGGCGCAGCAGCGCAGCCATCAGCGGCGCATACGTGCCGCACGCCGCTTCGGCCTTGATGGCACCCGTGGTGCGGAAGTTGCCCAGACGGGTATCGCCCTGCTGCTGGCTGGCGTCGATTTCGGCACTCGCGTATTTGTCCGCTTCCGTGTCGAAAGTGGCGGTGACGCGGGGGTAAATCTGGCCGGCGCCGGCGGCTGCCTTGCTGCCTTCCGCGCTTTGTTTGCTGATAACGATCAAGCTGTCGATGCCGTTTGCTGTCGATGCCATAAGTAATACCTTTCGTGGGATGAAAAAAAAGACCGCATATGCGGTCTTGAGGGGGAACTGCCAAGTATCAGGAAAATAAAACCCGCGCGCGGTGAGGCGGCGGGCTGGCGTCCGGATGGCACGGGGCCATACCGGGCGGAAGATGGGTGAATGCGGCCATGAAGGCGGTTCGCTGCGCTGATTTCCCCTATCGGTGTCGCGCCTTGAGCGCGTCTATTACGAGTGGAGAAGCATGTGGTGTACTGCGGTGTTGCCGGTGTTTCCGGTGTTTCTATTACTGCGTGATCGAGACTCTATTCTAGGGGTGTTTTTTCCAGCATCGGGCATATTGCAAAAAACTTTTTAGTGACCGAGGCGACGCATGGCGCGGGCGCCGTGCGACTGGAAGATGCCTTCCAGTTCGCTGACCATGTCCTTGATGCGTTCGAGCTCGAAGCCGCCGGAGCAGCTGATGGCCGCTTCGCCGGCGCCGTGACAAGCCTGGCAGACAACAGGCGCGCAGGCCCGCATGGCAGCGACGACGCCCGTGCCGTGGCAGACCTTGCATTTGCTGTCGAGCCAATGCGCGAGCGACGCTTCGGCCACGCGGCGGTACAAGGTATTGGCCGCCTGCGCATCCCAGGCCGTATGCGTCTTGACCCAGCGCCGCGCACGGCCTTTCTGCGTCACGGCCGTCGTCCAGGCGCGCAGCAACTGCGCCAGGTTGCCCGCATTGCCCTCGAATAGACGGCTGACGGTACCGTCCGCGTATTTGACGCGGCACAGCAAGGCGCCCATGTCGCCGGCCAGCGCGGCCGCCGCGATGACATCCAGGTCGTGGTGGACGGCATCGTCGCGCAAATTCTGCGATGACAGCGATGCGATGTATTTTTCTGCAAACCCCATGATTTCTCCTCTTTGATTCTTGTCTTAGTTTTCTTGCGCCGGTCCGAACAGGGCCGCCACCAGCGGATCGCGGCGCGCCACACCGCGTGGCCAGCTGGCCGTGCGACGCACTTGCGGCGGCAGTTCGGCCCAGCCGTCGACCTCCTCGTCCTGTTCGCCCAGCGCATACAGGGCGGCCCGCTGGCGCCCCGGTTCCGTGCAGTGGCGTTGCGCCAGGTGGATCTGTCCCATGCCGCACATGTGGCGCAAATAGCGGCTCATGGTGCCCGCATCGAGTCCCAGCAAGGCGGACAATTGCGCCGCGCTGGCCTGGCCTTGCTCGCCCACATACTGCACGATGCGGGCGATATGCAACTGCGACTTCTTGCTGCGCCCCTGTAGCTGGCGCCCCTGCCGTGACACCGCCCTGCTTTCTACCAACTGACTGCTGTTCAACATCTGCCTGACCTCCCGTGGTGTCACCAAGCGGCAAACGCTGTAGTGCGTTTGCGACAGGCAACGAGTGGACTTTATCAATCGCTAATGTTAAAGTCAAGCATTTGGTAATTTATCAAACGGTAAATTTCAGGTTTAATGTGGAGATGAATATGTATCAATACAGACGCGACCGCCTGCTGGCCCTGATCCGCGAGCACTACGACAACACGCGCAAGAAAATTTCCGACGTCAGCGGCTGGAGCGAGGCGCGCATCTCGCAAATCCTCTCGCCCACCTACCGCGAGGGACGCGCCTTCAGTGAAAAAATCGCGCGCAAGCTGGAAGCGGACCTGCAACTGGACAGCATGTACTTCGACCAGGGTGCGGCGCCCGACCAGGCGGCGCTGGCGGCGCGTGCGCTGGGTGACGTGCGGCCGGTGGTGGTGGTCGATGGAGAGGATGAGCGCTTCTACCCGATCCGCAAGGTCAAACTGCGCCTGTCGGCCGGCATCACGGGCTTTGCGATCGAACCGGAAACGCACGACGGCAGCACCATCAGCGTGCCGCGCAGCTGGGTCGAGCGCAATGGCTACCACCCTGAAAAACTGGTGGCGATCAAGGTCAAGGGCGAGAGCATGGAGCCGGCCCTGTACGAGGACGACGTGGTAATCATCAATACGGCCGACAACCGACCGGCAGATGGCATTGTGTTTGCCATCAATTACGAAGGTGAACCGGTGGTCAAGCGCATGGCGCGCGATATCGGCGAATGGTGGCTGACCTCGGACAACCCGGACCAGCGCAAATACCACCGCAAGCTGTGTCGCGGCAATGAATGCCTGATCGTGGGCAGGGTCGTGCGCAAGGAAAGCGACCGCATTTGAGAGCGAAGTTTATCGATTGATAAACTTCGCTGCCATCCTGGCGCTTAAGCCAATGCTGCCTGGATCTGCTGCAGCGATGCCGGATCGTCCATCGACGTCAGGTCGCCCGGGCTGCGGCCTTCGCAGATGGCCTGGATCGAGCGGCGCAGCAGCTTGCCCGAACGCGTCTTCGGCAACTGTGACACGAACAACACGCGCGCGGGCCGCGCCACGGCGCCCAGTTGGCGGTCGACCACGGCCATCACTTCGCGTTCCAGGACCGCTTTTGCTTCGACACTGTCGAAGCCCTGCGGGTTCTTCAGGATCACGAAAGCCATCGCCACCTGGCCTTTGAGCTTGTCTTCCACGCCCACCACCGCGACCTCCGACACGTTCGGATGGCTGGAGATACTTTCCTCGATTTCGCGCGTGCCCAGGCGGTGGCCGGCCACGTTGATCACGTCATCGGTGCGGCCCAGGATGAAGTAATAGCCGTCCGCGTCGCGCACGCCCCAGTCGAAGGTGGAATACACTTGCCGGCCGCTGAAGGTAGACCAGTAGGTGTCGACGAAACGCTCGTCATCGCCGTACACGGTCTGCATGCAGCCCGGTGGCAGCGGGCCTTCCAGCACCAGCACGCCCTTCTCGTTGGCGCCGCACTCATCGCCTGTCGCTTCGTTGAGCAGCTTGACCTGGTAGCCGTACATGGCCATACCCGGGCTGCCCAGGCGCGTCGGCGTATCGGCCACGCCTTTCGCCACCGAGAGGATCGGCCAGCCCGTCTCCGTCTGCCAGTAGTTGTCGATGATGTCCACTTTGAGTTCATCGGCGATCCATTGCGAGGTGGTTTCATCGAGCGGTTCGCCCGCCAGATACAGCGCCTTCAGGGAAGACAGGTCGTGCTTGCGCATCAATTCCACCGGGTGCTTGCGCAGCACGCGGATCGCCGTTGGCGCCGAAAACATGCGCGTGACCTTGTATTTTTCGACGATGCTCCACCAGATGCCCGCATCGGGACAAATCGGCAAACCCTCGTACAAGATGGTGGCCATGCCGGCAATCAGCGGGCCATACACGATGTAGGAATGGCCCACCACCCAGCCGATATCCGAGGTGGCGAAGAAGGTTTCACCGGCCTTGCCGCAGAAGTTGTACTGCATCGACGACGCCAGCGCCACCGCATAGCCGCCCACGTCGCGCTGCACGCCCTTCGGCTTGCCCGTCGTGCCCGAGGTATACAGCACATACGACGGCTCGTTCGATTCGAGCCAGGTGACGGGCACCTGCGCGTCCAGGTGCTGCTCGCGCAGGGTCGCATAATCGACATCGCGGCCCGGCGTCAATTCCATCGGCACGAGATGGCGGTCGACCAGCAGCACCTGCTGCGGCTTGTGCGCGGCGATGCGGATGGCTTCGTCGAGCAGCGGCTTGTAGGCAATCGCCTTGCCATTGCGCGAACCGGCATCAGCGGAAAACACTAGCTTGGGCTGCGCATCGTCGATGCGGCTGGCCAGGCTGTTGGCGGCAAAACCGCCGAACACCACGGAATGCACGGCGCCGATGCGGGCGCACGCGAGCATGGCGAAGGCCGCTTCGGCGATCATCGGCATATAAATCAAGACGCGGTCGCCCTTGACCACGCCCAGCGACTGCAAGATGGCGGCGCAGCGCTCCACTTCGCGCTGCAGTTCGCGAAAACTGTAGGTGCGCTCGGTATTGGTCTCGGTGGAAATGGCGATCAGCGCGGCGGCATCGCCCTGGCTGCCCACCCAACGGTCAACGGCGTTGTGGCACAAATTGGTGGTGCCGCCGACGAACCATTTGGCGAACGGCGGACGGGAATAATCAAGCACTTGCGAAAACGGGGTATGCCAATCGATCTTTTCCGCTTCCTCGCGCCAAAAAGCGTCTGGCGTGTCGATCGAGCGTTGATAAAATGCTGCGAAATTCATGTCTCCTCCGGTATGCGTGCAATCTGTATCGGGCCTGGGCGAACCGGCCTGGGCGCCGCTTATGTGTACCACCTGTGTACCATCTGCCTGCGTATTGCTTCCTTTATCTGCGTACGGGTGCGTCCTCCAATGATTTTTCAAACAGTTTTTCCGAGAACTCGAACATCTCCGGCTGCGCCGCCATGCAGGCGCTGCGCTCGGCGGCAATCCTGTCGCGATTCGCGGCCAGCGTGGCGCTGGTCAGCGGCATGCCAAACTGGTTGGCGTACGACGCGCTGTCCTTTTGCGTCATCACCCGCTGCATCACAATGTCGCCCAGTGCCTTCTTGAAGTGCCCTGCTTCCCAATACCAGCGCGTGCTGGCGTGGCGCTGTTGTTGCGTGGGAATCGCCTCGCAGTTGTAAGGGCCAAAGCCACTGAAATCGGTCACGCTGATGCTGGCCGATGGATTTTGTTTTTTGACGGCGTCGACTTCCAGCACGACTTGCTGTTTCCACGCCTCGAACAGGGGCCACAGGCCAGCCGATTCAAACATGGCGAGAATCTGCGCGTGATAGGGATAGACCACCAGCTTGATATCGGCCTGCGTGGCCGCCATCGCCAGCAGGAAGGTACGCAAGGCTAGCAAGTCTTCAGTGGCGAGGCCACTCTTCGATTTCCGCTTGAAACTGGCGGCACTTTCCTGTGCCCGCTGGCGAAACAGCTTGTGGTAGCCATCGTGGCGCACATACGCGCCATACTCGAGCAAGGGGTTGAAACCATCAGGCGACAACGTCGCCGCCTCGCCGTCGTGCTGGATGCGCAGGGTATGCGCAGCATCGCGCATGGACGCCAACGAAAAAAGCGTGTCGAAACGCCAGAATGCGCGCCCTTGCGCAGGCGCCGCCGCAGTCGCCGCAGGTGCAGGCAACGCCGCAACCGGATTGAGAAAATCGATGAACTCCATGCCCACGATGACCGTGTGCGGCTTGACGCCAGCCTGCAGCAATTGCGCGAACTGGCTGGCGGACGTGGCCAGGCCTGTGCCGGGAATCGCCAGGTTATAACCGGCGCCGCCCAGCGGGGCAAAAGCGCTGGCGCGCGGATCGAAGCCGATCTCGGCGCGGGAGTTCCCCAGGATGATGAATTGCGGCCGCAGGCGCAGCGCATGTTCCTGCTTGATCTGGCTTTGATAGCGGGTCAATCCCGGCTTGACGGCATTGAAATGCTCGCGGCGCACGATTTCGTACACACCATAAGGATCGACGATGAGCACAAAGACACAGACGATGATGGCGCCCGACACCAGCAAGAGCAGCAGCGTAAGCAGATAAAACCTGAACGGGGAACGTGTCATGGTCGCCCCTTAAAACTGAAAGTACAGGAATTCGGCGGGCCGGTTCAAGGCCAGCATGCTCGCCAGCGCCAGCGCGGCAATGACGGCCGCCCACGCGGGCGACGCGCGCCAGGTCAGCCGCCGCAAGACGCCCAACCCGCCCTGACCTGCAGCGGCCTGGGCTTGCGAGAAATCCAGCGCCGGCCCGAAGCGCCGCATGATTTGCTGCGTATTGGGCATGCCGAAAACCAGCCCGGCCGCCAGCGCGATCCATGTCCAGTTTTCCATGAAGGCCGTGCCGCCTCCCAGATAAAAGGATACGCCCATCGAAGCCAGCATGGGCTGCACAGGCAGCAGATAGGGAATCAGTGCATCGGGCAAGGCCATGCCAAAGCCACCGGCCATGCCTTTCAGTATCGTCAGGGCGCTGGCCACATCGGGCGCGCGGAAGAAAACCCAGGCAATGCAAACGGCTGTAAAAGTAAGCAAAGTCGCCACGACATTGCCGGCACGCGTACCGGACGGCAGGCGAAGCGTGCGCGCCACCGTGCTCCAGCCCTTGTGGACGCCCAGGTAAGCGCCGTGCAGCGCCCCCCATACGAGAAAATTCCACCCGGCGCCATGCCACAAGCCGCCCAGCACCATGGTGATCATCAGGTTCAGGTAGCGCCGCACGGGGCCGCAGCGGTTGCCGCCCAGCGGGATATACAAGTAGTCGCGCAGGAAGCGCGACAGAGTCATGTGCCAGCGGCGCCAGAATTGCGCGATATTGCGCGATTTATACGGCGAATCGAAGTTCAAAGGCAGGCGCACGCCGAACAGGCGCGACAAGCCGATGGCCATGTCGGAATAAGCGGAGAAGTCGAAATACAGCTGGAAGGTGTACGCCAAAACCCCGCCCCAGGCGACCAGCAGCGAGGGGGTGGCAGGGTTATTGAACAGCGGCGCCGCATATGGGCCGATATTGTCGGCAATCAACACTTTTTTTGCCAGGCCGATGAAAAAGATGGTGCTGCCGATGGCGACATTCCTGGCCGAGAGGCGAAAGATGCGCCGGTCCGCGAACTGCGGCATCATTTCCTTGTGGTGCAGTACGGGGCCGGCAATCAGATGGGGGAAGTACGTGACAAACAGCAGATAGTGGACAAAACGGCTTTCCTGCGCCTTGCCCCGATAGGTATCGACCAGAAAAGCAATCTGGGTGAACGTAAAAAACGAGATCCCGATGGGCAGCACCACGTGCAGGGCGGGCAGTGGCTGCGCCAGCAGCTCCGCCAGGCTGGCAACAACAAACCCCGCATATTTGTAATAGGCGAGCAGGCCCAGGTTGGCGGCAATGGCCGCCATCAACAGGCCCTTGCGATGGATGCTGCGTCTTGGCCCAAGCAGGGCTGCGCAGCCGTAATTGAAGATGACAGAGCCGAGCAGCAGCGGCAGATAGCGGTAATCCCACCAGCCATAGAAGAACAGCGATGCCACCGCCAGCCAGGCGGCCGCTCCTAGCTGGCTACGCCGTCCCAGGATGAAAAATCCGGCCACCGTGATGGGCAAATAGGCAAACAGGAAGACATAGGAGTTGAATAGCATCAGTTCACCAGTCAGAAGGATGGCAGGCCGCTAACGCACCCTGCACGCTGCACGCTGACGCGTATCGCGGCTGGCGCCTCGCCATTTTCCTTGTCGCTCAATTTCATTGCTAGCAGAAATATCAACTTATCTGCAATGCATCTGCCCATTTGGCCAGGCAGCGTCGTGTTCAGACTAAAACGCGTCGCCGGGAACGCGTACCACCCCTTCCATCAGCACGCGCGCGCTGCGGCTCATGATGGCCTTCGTGACGCTCCATTGGCCATCGAGCAGCGCCGCTTCCGCGCCCACCATCAGGGTACCGGACGGGTGGCCGAAGCGCACGGAGTTGCGGGAACCGCCGCCCGCCGCCAAGTTCACCAGGGTGCCGGGAATGGCCGCCGCCGTGCCGATGGCGACAGCCGCCGTGCCCATCATGGCGTGGTGCAGCTTGCCCATGGACATGGCGCGCACCAGCAGGTCGATCTCACCCGCTTCCACCCGCTTGCCGCTGGACGAGACATAGCTGGCCGGCTTGGCGACAAAGGCCACTTTCGGCGTGTGCTGGCGCTTCGCCGCTTCATCCAGGTGGGTGATGAGGCCCATGCGCAGGGCGCCGTACGCGCGGATGGTTTCGAAGCGGCCCAGCGCGGCAGGATCGCCATTGATGGCATCCTGCAATTCCGTGCCCGTGTAGCCGATGGCATGCGCATCGACAAAAATCGTCGGGATGCCGGCGTTGATCATCGTGACTTTCAACACACCGATGCCAGGCACGTCGAGGTCATCGACCAAATTACCGGTAGGGAACATGGCCCCGCCGCCACCCTCTTCCTCGGCAGCCGGGTCGAGGAATTCCAGTTTCACTTCGGCGGCCGGGAAAGTCACGCCATCGAGCTCGAAGTCGCCCGTTTCCTGCACTTCGCCATGCGTCACGGGGACGTGGGCGATGATGGTTTTGCCGATATTGGCTTGCCAGATGCGCACCGTGGCCACGCCGTCGCGCGGCACGCGCGCAGCGTCGACCAGGCCGCTGGCAATGGCGAACGAGCCGACGGCCGCCGACAGGTTGCCGCAATTGCCGCTCCAGTCGACAAACGGCTCGTCGATGGAAACCTGGCCGAACAGATAGTCGACGTCATGCTCCGGCTTGGCGCTTTTTGCCAGTATCACCGTCTTGCTGGTGCTGGACGTGGCGCCGCCCATGCCGTCGATCTGCTTGCCGTATGGGTCGGGGCTGCCGATCACGCGCAGCAGCAAGGCATCGCGCGCCGCGCCCGGCACTCGCGCGCTGGCGGGCAAATCCTGCAGGCGAAAGAACACACCCTTGCTGGTGCCGCCACGCATATAGGTGGCGGGGATTTTCATTTGGGGTACGTGGGTCATAGGATTTCCTGAAAAGCCGGGCAGCGCGCGCCTGCACGTCACCCGGTGAATGACGAGCTGCTTACGCTGCCTTGGATGATTCGAGGAAGTCTTGCGCGAAGCGTTGAAGAACGCCGCCCGCCTCATAGATCGACACCTCTTCCGCCGTATCGAGGCGGCAGGTGACGGGCACTTCGAGCGTTTCGCCGTTCTTGCGGTGAATGAGCAAAGTCAGGCTGGAGCGCGGCGTGCGCTGGCCCACGACGTCATAGGTTTCACTGCCGTCCAGGCCCAGGGTCTTGCGGTTCACGCCAGGTAGAAATTCCAGCGGCAACACGCCCATGCCCACCAGGTTGGTGCGGTGGATGCGCTCGAACCCTTCGGCCACGATGGCTTCCACGCCGGCCAGGCGCACGCCCTTGGCGGCCCAGTCGCGCGAAGAACCCTGGCCATAGTCGGCGCCAGCGATGATGATCAAGGGCTGCTTGCGCTCCATGTACACTTCGATGGCTTCCCACATGCGCGAGATGGTGCCTTCCGGCTCGATGCGCGTGAGCGAGCCGGCCTTCACCTTGCCATCCTCGATCACCATTTCGTTTTTCAGGGTCGGGTTGGCAAACGTGGCGCGCTGCGCCGTCAAATGGTCGCCCCGGTGCGTGGCGTAGGAATTGAAGTCTTCCTCGGGTAAACCCATCTTCGCCAGATATTCGCCGGCCGCGCTATCGAGCATGATGGCGTTCGATGGCGACAAATGGTCGGTCGTGATGTTGTCGCCCAGGACGGCCAGCGGACGCATGCCTTTCAATGGGCGTGCGCCGGCCAGCGCGCCTTCCCAGTATGGCGGACGGCGGATGTACGTGGTATTCGGACGCCAATCGTACAGGGGGCTGACCTTGATGCCGTCGTCCACCTGTGCGGCAAACATGGGGATGTACACCTTGCGGAACTGCTCCGGCTTGACGCTGGAAGCGACGATGGCGTCGATTTCCTCGTCGGACGGCCAGATATCCTTCAACTGAATAGTCTTGCCATCCGGGGCGATGCCCAGCACGTCCTTTTCGATGTCAAAGCGGATGGTGCCGGCTATCGCGTAGGCCACCACCAGCGGCGGCGAGGCGAGAAAAGCCTGTTTCGCGTACGGGTGGATGCGGCCGTCGAAGTTGCGGTTGCCCGACAAAACGGCCGTGGCGTACAGGTCGCGCGACACCACTTCATCCTGGATGACAGGATCGAGCGCACCCGACATGCCGTTGCACGAAGTGCAGGCAAACGCCACCACGCCGAAGCCCAGCTGCTCCAGCTCGGTCATCAGGCCCGCTTCCTGCAGATACAGTTCCACGGTTTTCGAGCCCGGTGCCAGAGACGATTTCACCCACGGCTTGCGCGTCAGGCCCAGGCGGTTCGCATTGCGCGCGATCAAACCGGCGGCGATCATGTTGCGCGGGTTGTTCGTATTGGTGCAACTGGTGATGGCCGCGATGATGACGGCGCCGTCCGGCATCTTGCCCGGTTCGTTTTCCACCACGCCGGAAATCCCCCGCGCGGCCAGTTCCGACGTCGGCACGCGGTTGTGCGGATTCGACGGCCCCGCGATATTGCGCACGACGGACGACAGGTCAAACGTCAGCACGCGCTCGTACTGCGCGTCGACCAGGCTGTCGGCCCACAGGCCAGTCTCTTTCGCATACAGCTCCACCAGCTTCACCAGCTCGTCGTCGCGGCCCGTCAGTTTCAAATACTTGATGGTTTGCGCGTCGATGTAGAACATGGCGGCCGTGGCGCCAAATTCCGGCGCCATGTTGGAAATCGTGGCACGGTCGCCCAAGGTCAGATGCGACGCTCCCTCGCCGTAGAATTCCAGGTAGGACGAGACGACCTTCTGCTTGCGCAAAAATTCCGTCAGCGCCAGCACCGTGTCGGTGGCCGTGATGCCCGGCTGTGGTTTACCCGTCAGCTTGACGCCGATGATGTCGGGCAAACGCATCCACGAGGCGCGGCCCAGCATCACGCTTTCCGCTTCCAGGCCGCCCACGCCGATGGCGATCACGCCCAGCGCGTCGACCATTGGCGTATGCGAATCCGTGCCCACCAGCGTATCGGGATAGGCCACGCCATCCTGCACCTGGATCACCGGCGACATGCGCTCAAGGTTAATCTGGTGCAAGATGCCGTTGCCCGGCGGGATCACGTCGACATTTTTAAATGCCTTTTTGGTCCAGTCGATGAAGTCGAAACGGTCTTCGTTGCGGCGGTCTTCGATGGCGCGGTTCTTGGCGAAGGCGTCGGGATCGAAACCGCCGCATTCGACGGCCAGCGAATGGTCGACGACCAGCTGCGTCGGCACGACGGGATTGACCAGGGCCGGGTCGCCGCCCTGAGCCGCGATGGCGTCGCGCAAGCCTGCCAGGTCCACCAGGGCCGTCTGGCCCAGGATGTCATGGCAGACGACGCGGGCCGGGAACCATGGAAAATCGAGGTCGCGGCGACGTTCGATGAACTGGCTCAGGGAAGCGTTCAAGGTCGCCGGGTCGCAGCGGCGCACGAGGTTTTCGGCCAGCACGCGCGAGGTGTAGGGCAAGGTGGCGTAGGCGCCTGGCTGGATCGCATCGACGGCGGCACGCGTGTCGAAATAGTCTAGCTGGGTGCCCGGCAAGGGTTTGCGGTGCAAGGTGTTCATCGGGGTAGTCATTACTGAGCTCATTATTTGCGATCCTTGATCGGCACAAATTCCAGATCTTCCGGGCCGACATAGTTGGCGCTCGGACGGATGATCTTATTGTCGATGCGCTGCTCGATGATATGGGCGGCCCAGCCAGAGGTACGCGAAATGACGAACAGCGGCGTAAACATCGCCGTCGGCACGCCCATCATGTGGTACGACACGGCCGAGAACCAATCCAGGTTCGGGAACATGTTCTTGATTTCCCACATGACCGATTCCAGGCGCTCGGCGATGTCGAACATTTTCGTGGAGCCGGCTTCCAGCGACAGCGAACGGGCCACTTCCTTGATGACTTTATTGCGCGGGTCGGAAATCGTGTAGACGGGGTGGCCGAAGCCGATCACCACTTCCTTGTTGGACACGCGCTCGCGGATATCCGCTTCCGCTTCGTCGGCATTGTCATAGCGCTTCTGGATGTCCAGCGCCACTTCGTTCGCGCCGCCGTGTTTCGGGCCGCGCAGTGCGCCGATGGCGCCCGTGATGGCCGAATGGATGTCGGAACCCGTGCCGGCGATGACGCGGCTGGTGAAGGTCGAGGCGTTGAATTCGTGTTCCGCGTACAGGATCAGCGACGTGTGCATGGCTTTTTCCCATGACGCCGACGGCTTTTCGCCGTGCAGCAGGTGCAGGAAGTGGCCGCCGATCGAGTCGTCGTCCGTTTCCACTTCGATGCGCTTGCCGTTATGGCTGTAGTGGTACCAATACAGCAGCATGGAGCCAAACGACGCCATCAGGCGGTCGGCGATGTCGCGCGCACCCGGCGCGTTATGGTCGTCTTTTTCCGGCAAGGTGCAGCCCAGAACGGAGACGCCCGTGCGCATCACGTCCATCGGGTGGGCGGCGGCTGGCAGCGCTTCCAGGGCTGACTTGACAGCCGACGGCAAGCCGCGCAAGGACTTCAATTTGGCCTTGTAGCCTTTCAGTTCGGCCGCCGTGGGCAGCTTGCCGTGCACCAGCAGGTAGGCGATTTCCTCGAATTCGCAGCTGTCGGCCACGTCCAGGATGTCATAGCCGCGGTAGTGCAAATCGTTGCCGGTCTTGCCGACCGAGCACAGCGCCGTGTTGCCGGCGGTAACGCCGGACAGGGCGACGGATTTTTTAGGCTTGAAAGTAGCGACTTGCGGTGCGGTCATTGTGTTCTCCAGATTGAATAGTCTCGGGTGCGTCACTGCGGGACCGGCATGCGGTCCCTGCTTCTTTACTTATTTCTTTTGCGCGGCGAACAGCGCATCGAGCTTTTGCTCGAAGTCGTGGTAATTGATCGATTCATACAGCTCCATGCGCGTCTGCATGGTGTCGACGACATTCTTTTGCGTGCCGTCGCGGCGCAGCGCCCGGTAGACATTGTCGGCAGCCTTGTTCATGGCGCGGAAGGCCGACAGCGGATACAGGGCCAGGCCCACGTGGGCGCTGCGCAGTTCGTCCAGCGTGAACAGCGGCGTGGAACCAAATTCTGTAATATTGGCCAGGATAGGCACATTGACGGCCTTGGCGAACGTGGCGTACATCTCCAGGTCCGTGATCGCTTCCGGGAAGATCATGTCGGCGCCCGCCTCGACGCAGGCGACGGCGCGTTCCAGTGCCGCTTCCAGGCCATCGACGGCCAGCGCATCGGTGCGCGCCATGATGACAAAGTTCGGGTCCGTGCGCGCATCGACGGCCGCCTTGATGCGGTCGACCATTTCTTCCTTGCTCACGATTTCTTTGCCCGGACGGTGGCCGCAGCGCTTGGCGCCCACCTGGTCTTCGATGTGCAGGCCGGCAGCGCCGAACTTGATCATCGATTTCACGGTGCGCGCCACATTGAAGGCGGACGAACCGAAGCCCGTGTCGGCATCGACCAGCAGCGGCAAGTCGCACACGTCGGTGATGCGACGGATATCGGTCAGCACGTCATCCAGGCTGGAAATGCCCAGATCGGGCAAGCCCAGCGAACCGGCCGCGACACCGCCACCGGACAGGTAGATGGCTTTATAACCGGCGCGCTTGGCCAGCAAGGCGTGGTTGGCATTGATGGCGCCGACGACTTGCAACGGGGATTCTTCCTGGACGGCCTTGCGGAATGCGGCACCTGCAGAGTATTGAGTCATGTGTTCACCTTATGGGATTCGGGTCGTCCCGAATGTTTCATGGACTTGCTATGAGCATCAGTAGTGCAAATGCCGTGCCAGCACCCTGCACCTGCCCGCAAAGTGCGCTACGGCACAGTGTAATGCGAGGGAAATGGCCAGGCAGCGGCGTGGCGCGCACTGTCACGCAAGGGGACAGCGATGTCACGCCCGATGGTCGCAATGTTTCAATTACGTTTCAATTGCGTTTCAACTATTTCATATGAAACATCATATTGAAACATGCAACAGGCCGGGGATTTGGCTGACTGGGCGCAGACCTTGTTTCGCGCCAAACGCAAGACGCAAAACGCAAAACAGCCGGCGGGCGCCGGCTGCAGGAACACAATGAGACTGAAAAAACTAGGCCAGGCGCACCAGCGGGTTGGCGATGATGTTGTCGATCTGACGCACGGCTTCTTCGCAGGCGGCGGCAATCGCGCCATCCTCGTCGTCGCGCACGAATTGCATGGTCGAGCCTTCAAACACTTCCAGTCCTTCCGCGGTGGCGCGTTCGATGTCGCAACTGGCCGACCATTTGCCATCGGCGGTGGGCACGGCCAGGGGAACGATTTCCCAGCCTTTATAGTGAATTTTAGAACTGTTTTCCATGGGGTGCCTCCTTGTGACTGATTCAATAGTGGAAATCGTAGCATGAAGCGCGGCCGCCAGCGACGTGTTTCACGCGCCAGCGCACGGTCAGGCTGACTTTCGGGCTAAACGATTTACGCTGGTTCAAGGACGCAGCAGATTATCCACTTCCGTCCTGGCCACTTCCAGGCCGGCCGTGCAAGCCGTCTCGGGCGCCGCATAGCCGCCCAGGGTGCGGCTGCGCGTGATCGCTTGCGCCGCGCTCTCGCCCTCGCGCTGCAGGCGGTAGGTAAAATCCCATAAATCGTCGTTATCCTTTTGCGGGGTCACCGAAATCGTAAAACCGCGGTACTGTTCGCTGCGTGCAGTGATATCGTTCATGAATTCCTCCTTGGAAGAATGAGGTTACCACGCAGCAAGCGCCAGAGCGCGCACGACTGTGACCGGCGCATGCGTGCTTGCTTATCTGTTTTTCGCATGTTCAATGTCAACTCTCAACATTTTTTTAGCGCGCACTGGCGATATAATGCCTTTCCCTGTCCGTTCCTTACCCGTCCCTTGCCGCCGTGATGACCCCACAAATCCAAGCTTTCTTCGACCCCGCCACCGCCACCGTCACGTATGTCGTCTACGCAGCGGATGGCCAGGACTGTGCCATCATCGATTCCGTGCTCGACTACGATCCCAAGGCGGGCCGTACTTCGACCACGTCGGCTGACAAGGTGGTCGCCTTCGTGCGCGAACACGGCTTGCAGTGCCGCTGGCTGCTGGAAACCCATGCGCATGCCGACCACCTGTCCGCCGCGCCCTACCTGCAGCAGCAGCTGGGCGGCGACGTGGCCATCGGCGCCGCGATCCGGACGGTGCAGCAGGCGTTCGCCGCCGTCTACCACCAGGATGACGCCAAGGCCGACGGCTCGCAGTTCGACCAACTGTTCGCGCCCGACCAGGTGTTTCATATTGGCAAGTTGGAAGTGCGCGCCCTGCACGTTCCCGGCCATACGCCGGCCGACCTGGCTTACCAGATCGGCGACGCAGTCTTCGTCGGCGACACCCTGTTCATGCCGGACGTGGGTTCGGCCCGCTGCGACTTTCCAGGCGGCTCCGCGTCCCTGCTGTACCGCTCCGCGCAGCGCCTGCTGGCGCTGCCGCCGCAGACGCGGCTGTTCATGTGCCACGACTACCCACCCAACGGCCGCGCGCCGCGCTGGGAAGTGACGGTGGCCGAACAGCGTGCCGGCAACATCCACTTGCGCGACGGCATCACGGAAGAACAATTCGTGGCCATGCGCACGGGCCGCGACGCCACCCTGGAGATGCCGACCCTGATCCTGCCCGCCATCCAGGTCAACATCAACGCGGGCAAGCTGCCCGAGCCGGAAGACAACGGCGTACGCTACCTGAAGATACCGCTGAACGCGATCTGATTCCCCCGGCACGCCCCCCGCCGCTCCTCCTTTCTTGACACCACGCAAGTCCCGCTTCAGGCAATCCGCATATAGTGCAGATTGCCTGAGCTTGCTTGGGCGCAGCTGTTTCTGCTTTCCCATCCTGGAGGGAGCACCCGCATGTCGCCCGACCCTACGCTCGATACCAATTGCATCCTGCTCGCCGAAGCCGAAGGCACGACCTTGTTCAGCCATGCGTTGCTCAAGGCCGTCACGCGCTTGCCGCGTCCCGGCATCATCATCTTTGTGCACGGCGTCAATTCCGACGGCGAATGGTATGACCAGACCGAACAAGGCCTGTGCGACGGCCTGAATACCCGCCTGAAGCGCCGCCATGAAGACTTGGTGATACCTGGCCCGGCCGCCGGGCAGATGCAGGCCGCCACTTACGCACGCGAATTGACGGATGACGGCTTCCTCAATCCCAAGCGCAACGCCACTACCTTCTTGCTGGCCGACCATGGCAATTCACCCGTGATCCGCTTTCGCTGGGGCTACAAGGCCAACGGCGAAGAGTTGCAGGCATTTGGCGACGGCATCTATCTCAACGAAAAGAATTACTGGGGCGGCGGGCCGTTCGCCAACGGTTGCAGCGCCCTGCCTGACCTATGGGGCCAGGGCTTGTCCGAAGAACTGTTCCTGTGGATGCATATCCAGCACATGAACCCGACGAATGACCGGCAAGTGTATGCCTGCCCGCCGCGCCCGTATTTCGTGTTTGCCGCCTGGCGCCTGGCGCGGCTCGTGCAATCGATCAGGGCGTGCCAGCAGGATGCGGCCTTTGTCGACGAGTTCAGCGCCAATCGCAAGCCTGAACGCAAGGACAGCTATACGGCCGCCTTCGACCGCGCAGACTACGGCTTGCATGGTTCCACCTATGGCAGGGTCACCCTGTATTTCAATCCGCACGACCAGGTGATTTCCGCCACGCCCGTCCAAGGCATAGGCTGGCGCGGCATGCCGGCGCAGGAAATTGCCGATACGGGCGGCGACGGCGTCTTCACCCAGCGCGTGTTTGCGCAAAATCACCTTGTCGGCCAGGAAAATGAAAAGGACTACGATATCTGGCAGCGCAATGGCCAGCCCTTGACACCGGACAGCATCGATTTCTGGTACCCGCATTCGTTGGTCGCCGAGTACTCGATCGAAAAGGGCATGCGGGCCAGCAGAGGCATAGGGCGCAAGATACTGACCTTTTTGTTCGCGCCCATCGTCATCATTCTCGCCAAGACTGCCGGCACGCGCATCAACGCCCTGCCGCCCAAGGCCTGGTTGCTGTCGATGAAGGCACCCAAGCTGCCCGAGGCATTCCTGCCGCGTTCGAAGCGCTTTGCCGACACCGGCGAACAATTTGACGAGGACTGCGATGCCCCGGCCGACTCCCTGCACAAGGACCGCGCCGCCGAAGCCGATGACGCGTATGCGCCTTACCGTTCCCAGGGCAAGGGCGATGCGCAAGCCGAGGCGGCAAGACGGAGACCGATATTGGCTACGTCATCCACGACGCCAGCAAGACCCTGCCCACCTCCTCCGACCGGCTGGGCCAGTTGGCGCAGGCGCTGACCCTGGAAGTGCCGGACTTCGAATTCCTGCCACAGACTTTCAATACGCCGGCCCTGCTGGGCGAGATGGGCGCCGGCACGGCGCTGACCAACGTGGCCCTGGGCATCGCCCATGCGAACCATGTCGGCAAGCCCGTGCTGGTGGCGGGCACCAGCGATCCTGACAGCGTCACGGGCGTGCTGGTCGCGCCGCCGAGCACGGTGCGCCCCATAGCCCACGACAAGCCGTGGTTGCGCGCGCGCGGCGAAAACAATGCCTATTTGCCGTGGTGGGGCATCCGCCACGATGCGGCGGCTGATATGCAGGGTTACTCGAAGTGAAGAGGCAAGCGCCCCCTTACTCCGACTGCTCCGGCGCGCGCCCGATCTCGCCGTCGATATTGGCCAGGAACCAGGCCAGCGACGACATCAGCGCCACGTTGCGCTTCAGGTTATCAGGGTTGACCTTGTCCAGCGTGTCGGCCGGCGTATGGTGATAGTGGAAGTAACTGTGGCTGTCGACCAGCGGCTCGAAACTGGGCACGCCGCCCGTTTCCAGGCGGTGCAAGTCGCCCGTGCCCAGCGCGTCGCGTCGCGTGAACGCGTGCGCGCCCATGGGCTGCAGGGCGGCACGCAGCGGGGCGAAGAGTTTTTCCGACTTCGGTCCCACGCTGGCGAGGATGCCGAACGGGCGCCCGGCGCCGCTGTCCATCTCGATGGCCGCATATTGCTTGCCCAGCGCCTGCTTGTGGGCCTCGAAATACGCCTGACCGCCGCGCCCGCCGTTTTCCTCGTTCATCCAGGCGATCACGCGGATGGTGCGGCGCGGGTGGTAATCGAGCTTTTTCAGGGTTTCCAGCACGCCCATGGCCGCCACCACGCCGGCGCCGTCGTCGTGCGCGCCCGTAGCCAGGTCCCATGAATCGAGGTGGCCCGAGACCACCACCACTTCGTCAGCCTTGTCCGTGCCCGGCCAGTCGGCGATCACGTTGTAGCTGTCCGCGTCCGGCAGGTTTTGCGGCGTCAGGGTCAAGTGCATTTTCATCGGCCCACGCGCAGCCAGGCGGCCCATCAGCAAGGCGTCTTCCACCGTGACGGCGGCGGCGGGAATGCGTTTATTGTCGTCCAAGCCCGTGGCGCCCGCGTGTGGAATGCGAAAATCGGCGCCACCGACCGAACGCACCAGCGCGGCAGCCGCCCCCAGGTCGGCCGCCGTCTTCGGACCAAGGAAGCGCGCGCGCGAGCCCTGGCCATAGGTGACGCCGGCCAGGCCGCGCTCGGCCATCTCCTGGTCGAACGGCGTATCGATCAACACGATGGCGCCCTTCACTTCCGACGCGCGCGCCTTGAGTTCTTCCAGGCTCTTGACGATGATGAGGGACGCCGTCAGGCCGGCAGCCGGGGTGGCGCCCGAGCCGCCCAGGGCGGTCAGCACCACGCGCTGCGACACGCCCTGCGGACGGCCCGCGTAATCGACGATTTCCGCCGTTTCCACGCCGCGCACCCAGTGCGGCACTTTCACCGGCTGCAAGGTGACTTTCGCGCCCAGCTGGCGCATGGTGTCGGCTACCTGCTGCACGGCGGCGGCGGCGCCGGCGGAACCGGACAGGCGCGGGCCGATCAAATCCGTCATGTCGGCCAGGCGGGCATACGCCCAGTCGCTTTGCAGCGCCGTGTCGCGCACCTGCGTCAGCGCCTGCGGCGTATTGCCTGGCGCGGCGGCAAAGGCGCCGGCGCTGACAATGCAGCCTAGGGCAAGGGATAAAGCGGAACGGCGCAGTGGCGCGCCGGTCAGGATGGTATGCATATGAATTGAGTTCCAGTCAACAAGGTCGAAGCGGGTGCGCCGTGGCCATTGGGCAAGGCGCGGCGTTCTACGATAGCGTATTTATTCTGGCGTTGCAGCAACTTTACGGGAGCGATTGCCTATTTCCCCCATAGTCGATTACCATGCAGATCGTGATCGCTACCGGATACCGCCATGCTCAAGGGAACTCTTTGCACCATACGGCATTTGACCGCCGCCGACCTGAATACCTATATCGCGCTGACCAATGATCTGCCCGCGCGCAATGAGTTCTTTTCCATGCATTTCAAATCGCCCGAAGCGATTCGGCGCGAATTCATGCAGACGGGCCTGGTCACGGAGGATAGTGAACTGTTTCTGATTGAAGACCATCATCAGCACATCATCGGGTCGATCACGCACTTCAAGGGCCGCACCCCGGCTTGCCGCGAAATCGGCTACCGCCTGTTCGACCCCAAGTGGGGCGGGCGCGGTTACGGTGGCGAGGCGACGCGCCTGGTGGTCGACTACCTGTTCAAGGCCTATCCCTACCACCGCCTGGAATTGCTGATGGACCCGCAAAATACGGCTTCCGAGCGCATCGCGCAAAGGTGCGGCTTTACAGAGGAAGGCGTGAAGCGCCAGGCCTTTTTCATCAATGGCGTCATGCGTGACGTCAAAATGTATAGCCTGCTGCGTCCGGAATGGCAAGCGCATGCGCCTAGCGTGTTCGGCTGAAAACTGTTACCACGCCGCCCTGATTGTAATAAGTTGTATTAGACGTGGAACAAGCGGTGGGCAGCGGATATAGTCCAGTTCATGCAGATCATTGTGATCTCGCCGGAATGGAAGGAAATGCCATGTTGAACAAGAAACTCCTGGGTGCGGTAATGGTAGCGGCAGTGGCTGTGTCTTCGGCAGCAGTCGCCGGTGACCGCGACTTCAATACCGTTGCAGGCGCCGTCGTCGGAGCGGCTATTGGCAATAGCACCGGTGGCCGTAACGGCGCAATCGTCGGTGGCGTGCTTGGCGCCGCCGTCGGCAACAGCATCAGCACGAATGAGCGCTCTTACGACCGTGGCGGCTATCGCGGCGGTTACCGTGAAACGTATTATCAGCCCGCACCACAGCCCGTCTATTACCAGCCTGCGCCTCAGCCCGTTTACTACCAGCCTGCGCCGCAGCCTGTGTATTACGCACCGCCACCGCGCTACTACGGCCCGCCGGCTGTCGTCTACGTGCAACCGGGCCGCGGCTACTACCGCGACCATGGCCGCCGCGACTACTATGACCGCGGCCGCGGCCACGGTCATGGCTGGGGCCATCGCCGCTGATCGGCACCCGCCACCCTCTAAAACCTGCGCCAGCCTGCTGCCGCAGGTTTTTTTATGCGACAAGCAAGGTATCACCGACGCACAATTTCGGCTAAGCTGTCCCCCATGATCAACATTGCTGACCGCCTGGACCGCTCCAACCGATGCATTTACTCAAAGACGCGCTAGACTTCGGCCCCTGGCTTGATGCCGCCGCCGGCAGCAGCGTGGGTGCCGGCACCGTGCCGCGGCGCGAAAACCAGGATAACTTTCTGCTGATCGATGCCAGCGGTCATGCCGTCTGCCTGTCGCGGCAGGCACCGTTCCACTGCCAGGTACCGGGCTGGCCGCCCGGCCATGTGCGCGCCGCCGTGCTCGACGGCATGGGCGGTCACGGCCAAGGGCGCGAGGCGGCGGAAGCGGCCGTGCAAGGCTTGCTGGCTGTACCGGCCTGCCTCGACACGGCCAGCCTGGCAGCCAGGCTCGACGCCTTGCACACGCGCTTGCAGGACGGTTTCGCCAGGGACGCGCCAGCCCAGGCGCGTCCGCCCGGCACCACCCTGACCTTGCTGGAAGTGCCACCCGGCGAAGCGCCGCTGCTGTATCACGTGGGCGATTCGCGCCTGTATGAACTGGTCGACGGCGCGGCCAGCGTCCTGACCGTCGACCACGTGCCGGCCACCGTGTATGCCATGCGCGGCGCGCTCGACGAAACGCGCTGGCGCGCCGCCGTGCATGGCGAGCACCATCCGCAAATCTCGCAGGCATTCATTTTAGGCAACGCCATCAGTGACAGCTTGCAGCTCGACAAACCGCTGCGCGGCCTCGATGCATCCACCTTGCCGCCTTTCCTGGCGCACCTGGGAGACCGCCGCGTGCTGCGTGTGCGCCCTGGCGCCCATTATTTGCTGGCCAGCGACGGCTTCTGGGCCTGCGAGGATCCGCTGGCACTTACGGGCCGTTGGCCCGCCTTGTGTGCCGGCAAGACTGCGGCACAGGCTGTCAGCGCCCTGTTTGACGACTTCCTCGCCCACCCACCAAAGGGCTTGCACAGCGACAACATTACCTTGCTGGTGCTACGCTTCGATGCGGCGTTCACCGCCCCAGGCGGCTAGCTGTCCAATAGCCGGCCGTCGCCGACACGGCCGACAGCACGCTACCCCAAGCCATGTCGATCACCGTCAGGGTCAGCGGCCAATCACGCAAGGTCGCATAGTTACTCAGATCATAGGTGCCGTAGGCAAGCAACCCCAGCAGCGCGCCCAGCGCTGCCGCCGTGCGCCCGCGACGCGCGCGCAGTCCGGGCAAAATGGCAAAGACCAGCAGTCCCGCCACGTACAGCAGATAAAACAGCGTGGCCGGCGCCCAGCGCGGCGTGTCCGCCAGCAACGGCCCCAGCGCCGCGGCGTACACGGACTTCATCAGTACCGCCAGCCACAAAGCATCGATGGATAGAAACACACACAAGGTGGCGCCATAGGCTATGGCAAGCTGAAGCGGGCGTTGGGCAGGCATGGTCATCTCTCGGCGTCAGGCAGCGTTAGGGGAACAGTTGCGCCAGCATAATGCAAAACGCCTGCAGGCCCGCATAGCGGACGTAAAAATACGTCACCGGCGCGCACGCGCATTGATGGGAGTGCAATTTCATGAAATATCAAAAAAACATATCCATAAAGATATAAAATATGTTTTATGGCAATAGTTTCCATGACATATAGGGCGAGGTGTGACCAGGGACATGAATTTGGGCAAAAAGAGCACATTCCGGCGCTGCGAAAGTTGCCAAGCAGGCGCAAAAGCGCGTAAGCTCTTAGGCAGAACAGAGGGCAAAATATCCCCGCTCGATTCGAGTCAGAATGTCATGAAAAAATGCAGCAACCCGGAGCACCCGCACTGTACGTTCTGGGTCTTGCCTGGGGATACAGTCTGTGCGGGCAACCACCCGCAAGCGATGACTGCTCCCAGCAGCTACGACCTGTTGACCGCACTGCGCAGCGCCCGTTCCGAGCCATCGGCAACGGCGCTTTCGCACGCCCCGGCCCATGACGCTGCCTTCCAAGCCGTGACCGGCCCTGTGCCGGTCTCCGCCGCGCCCCTGGCATTCACGCCAGTCCCCGTTGCCTCGCCAGCAGTTCCCCCCGTCTACCAGCCGGTGCAAGCCCATCTGCACATCAGCGGCTTCGATCCCCGTGCGGCAGGCGGGCGCCAGACATTGAAAATGGAATTGCGCGGCATGAGCGCCGCCTGCGCGCCACAGCTGACCTTGCGCCTGCGCTCGGACTTGATACCGCGCGGCGCCGTCCAGCATGATTTCGTGCGCACCACGCGCGGCGACTGGCGGCCCGTGTTTGTCGAGTTCTCCTCGCGCAACAAGGAACACGGGCAATACCAGATCGACGTCGAAGTCCACAGCCACCTCGATGGTGCCGTGGCGCAGAAATGGGTATGCACCTTCGTCATCTTGGTGCCGCGCCGCGACGCCACCCTGACGGAAATCCACCAGATATTCCTCAGCACGCACAAGAATGTGCGCGTGATGGCCGACGACGCCTCAATCGCGCGCGTGACTGGGGGCGACGGCTGCAACCTCGACGTGACGGCGCGCAATGCCGGCATTGCCCACGTGGATTTATCAGCGCCGCAAGGCAAGATAGACATGGGTTTTACCACCATCGCCTGGGATGAGGAGTTGATCGAAGTCGACCTGCCCGCCGCCAGCCACTGCCATCCGCACCCGAGCCAGGCTGCCTGTCTCGTCAATGCGGCGCCGGAAGCGGGCGAACAGCGCCAGATTCGCCTGTTCGCGCTGGAAGAATGCATGCTGGGCCGTTTCGAACTGGTGGACCCGGAAGCCGATGTGCTGCTCAGCCATTTCAGTCCCGATGGCCAGGACAACAACGGCTTGACGCGTCGCCTGTCGGGCCGCCATGCCATTATCCGGCGCAGCCAGCAAGGCTTTGAAATCGAGGATGTGTCGCGCTATGGCGTGCTGCTCGACGGCGTGTGGCCCGGCAAGCACAAGCCCGTCGCCCTGCGTCTGGGCATGCGCATCGAATTGTCTGCCAGCATCAAGGGCATCGTCGTGCTCAGCGTCACGGCCCTGCTCGCGCACGGCGTGATCCTACACCGCATCGACCACGGTGCCCGCGCCGAATGCTTTTACCTGCTGCTGCCCGACACCCAGCCCACGCCGGCAAGCCACCTTGCCACGCCGCAGGCCAGCTGCCTGCCCGTGCTCTTCCACCGCAACGGCGGCTTCTGGCACCTGGACACCGCCAGCGGCAAGGAAACCGCTCTTGCCCCCGCCACTGCTCTGGATAAACTCAGCGGCTTCGCGCGGCACAACCGCTTCGCCAGCGAACCGTATCCGGAATGCTGGATCATCCGCACCGAGGGTGCTGCCCTTTGCGATAACGCCCTGACCGCCTGACACAACGACGCCTCGCACCTCCCTGCTCGCTAGCGGGGAACGAGCACAAGAAAAATCATCGACAGGCCGAGTATAAACACCGCTTCCAGCGTAAACACGATGGCGGGAATCTGTAATTCGCGCGGGATTTTCATGGCAATACCTCTTCAAATCATGCGACTGCTTTCAGCATAGCGCCCCCTGCGCCAATTGCATTATCAGCCGCACAACACACTTGACCGGTCAGCATGACATGCCGAGTTCGCTGGCAAGACTATCGTGACACATAATTTAACAAATTATCGCCAGATATTCTGCAAATAGCACCCCTCCACGCCCTTGAATACTGTATATTCATCCAGTTAATATCCCTCGCATTTCACAAAGCGCCCGCATGGCGTTTTACATTTTCTATGGCTTCCAACAAAGCGCATCATGCGACCGGTTGGGCTGCCGGCGTGATCGCCGCAGCCCTGGTCGCACACGCTGGCGCCGGTGGCCCCTATCAAGTGCTGAGCATGCTCGCCTTTGTCATGGGGGCGCTGGGCGGCACGGCGCCGGACTGGCTGGAAGTGGCCTGGTGGGCGCGCACGCACCGGCTGTGGATCACGCACCGCACGTGGACCCACTGGGGCCTGGCCTGGATTGCCCTGCTCGTCTACACCTATCTGCAATTGCCGCACCACCTTTGGGCGCCGCCCCTGTTCGGCTTTGCGGCGGGCGGCATCATGCATTTGCTGGCCGACTGGCCCAATCCGCTGGGCGTGCCGTGGATTTTCCGCCGCCACTCGCTGCGCTGGTGGAAAAGCGGCCGCCACGACATCATCGTCATCATCGCCGCCTGGCTGGCCGCCACCGTCGTGGCCGACCACGTGTTTTTCGATGGCATCCACCTGCGGCGCACCCTGTTGGCGCTCGACAGCCTGCTGCACTGGTCGGCTTGCGCACTCCAGACGGCATGGGCAAATCTGCAACAGTGGCAGCTGCGCTGGCGCCTGGGCGGCGACGCCAATTGACGCCGGCGGCGCGGCAATGTGATAATGAGTATCATTCTCAAACAGCCCAGCCAGCCGGCGCCCCGCGTTCCGTCAGCCCAGCTCATCCCTTGCCTGGAGATCGCAGTGAGCACCGTCAGTCCCGTCCATGCCATCCACATGAAGAATCTGTACAGCGAGCATCACGGCTGGCTGTATGGCTGGCTGCGCGGCAAGCTGGGCAACCGCGCCGAGGCGGCCGACCTGGCGCAAGACACCTTTTTGCGCCTGCTGGGCAAGCGCGACGCAGCGCCCCTGCGCGAGCCGCGCGGCTACCTGGCGACGATTGCGCGCGGTTTGCTGATCGACCGCTACCGGCGCCAGGCGCTGGAACACGCCTACCTGGAAGCGCTGGCGCAGCAAGCGGAACCGACCATGATCTGCGTCGAAACGCATGCCATCATCATCGAAACCCTGCTGGCCGTCGACCGCCTGCTCGACCGCCTGGGCGCGCGCACGCGGGCCATCTTCCTGCTGGCGCAAATCGAAGAGCTCAGCTATGTGGACATCAGCCGGCGCCTGGGCGTATCCCTGCCAACCGTCAAGAAGCACCTGGTGCGCGCCTACACGGAATGCCTGATGCTGGCGGCCGGCTGATGCTCGGCCCCTCCCCTTCCATTCCCATCGCCCGCAGCATACTGGCCGCCGCTGCCCACTGGCATGTGGAAATCCAATGCGGCAGCGCCGACCCTGCCGCCCTGCAGGTATGGCGCGACGCCAGCGCCGAGCATGAACGGGCCTGGGACTTGCTGCAGCGCATGGACGGCCAGTTGGGCACGATACCTGCAGCGCTGGCGATTCCCGCGCTACAGGCGGCGCAGCAGCGCCGGCGCGCGGCCTCCAAGATACTCGCGCTGCTGGTGGCGGCCGGCGGCGGCATCGCGCTGGGCCAGACAGGCCTGCAGTCCGCACCCTGGCAAGCCTGGACGGCATCGCTGCGCACGGCGCCGGGCCAGCGCCGCCACGTCACGCTGGCCGATAGCGGGCGCATGGAGGTAAATACGGATAGCGCCCTGGATGTCGCTTACAGTGCCACGCAGCGTCGGATCCGCCTGCACCAGGGCGAAATCATGATCACGACGGCGCCCGATCCGCGCCCCTTCCTGGTCGACACCCCGCACGGCGTGATCCGCGCGCTGGGCACGCGCTTCGGCATACGCTGCGACGACGATGACAGCGTCGTCAGCGTCTTCGAGCACGCCGTGGAAGTGCGCTGCGCTGCGCGTCCGGATGCCGTGCGCCGCCTGGAAGCGGGGCAGCAACTGCGCTTTGGCGACACCGGCTTGGAAGCCGTGCTGGCCATGCCCGCGCATCAGGACAGCTGGCTGCGCGGCATGCTGGTGGCCGCCGACTGGCCGCTGCAACAACTGGTGCAGGAGCTGGCGCGCTACCGGCGCGGACGCCTCGTTTGCGACGCCAAGGTGGCGCAGCGTCCCGTCACAGGCACCTACCGCCTCGACGATATCGACGCCGTGCTGGAAAGCCTGTGTGCCTCGCACGGGCTGCAAGTGACGTACTTCACGCGCTACTGGGCCACGGTGTCGGCCCGGCCGGCATAATTATTTTCAGTTTTTTTGCGCCAAGGGTTGGTGTTTCGATGCGCTGCTTCGGCTTGATAGATAAGAAGCCAATTCATCCGCCATTTTCTTATCCCTTAGAGCAGAAAGACCGAGCATGCAGCTGACCACCCCCGTACTCCATCCCGCCGCGCGCGCCATCCGCCTGGCCGTCATCGCCATGGCGTGCGCCGCCCCCGCCGCCTTCATCGCCGCACCCGCCCTGGCACAGGGCCAGGCTGCCGCTGCAGCACCGCAAGGCTACGCCGTGCAAGCCGGCCCGTTGGCCACCGCCCTTAACGATTTTGCCGTCGCCGCCGGCGTCAGCCTGTCGACCGATCCCGCGCAGACGCGGGGCCTGCGTTCGCCCGGCGTGCGCGGCAGCTTCAACGTCAACCAAGGTTTTTCCCAGGTGCTGGCCGGCAGCGGCCTGGAAGCGGTGCAGTTGCCGAACGGCGCCTACGTGCTGCGCCAGGCGGCGCCATCCTCCGCCTCGGCTGCCGACGTGGAAAAGACCATGGCGCCCGTGACGGTCAGCGCCAGCATGGAGCGCGACCCTGTCAGTGAACACAGCAACTCGTACGCGGCGCGCGCCGTCACCGTCGGCAAGGGCGTGCAAACCCTGCGCGAAATCCCACAATCCGTCAGTGTCGTCACGCGCCAGAAAATGGACGACCAAAACCTCAACACCATCGATGCCGTACTGGCCAATACCACCGGCATCACCATGTACGACAGCCCCATGGGCGGACGCTACGTATATTCGCGCGGCTTCATGGTCGAGACCTACCAGTTCGATGGCGTTAACCGCGCCATGTACTACCCGCAGGCAAACAGCTTTACCAGCAATACGGCCATGCTGGATCGCGTGGAAATCGTGCGTGGCGCCACAGGCCTGCTGCAGGGCACGGGCTCGCCGGGCGCCGCCATCAACATGGTGCGCAAGCGCCCGCTGGCAGAAAAGCAGGTGCAACTGGCGCTCAGCGCGGGCCGCTGGAACGACGTGCGCGGCGAAATCGACGTCACTGGTCCCTTGAACGAATCGGGCAGCATCCGTGGCCGCGCCGTGGCCGCGCACGACCAGCGAGACTATTTTTATGACGTGGCCGACAGCCGCACCGACGTGCTGTACGGCGTGCTGGAATTCGATCTGGCTCCGGGCAGCAAGCTGACGACGGGCGCCAGCCATGAAAAACTGCACTCGACGCCGTTTTTCTCCGGCATGCCCCGCTACCTCGATGGCAGCGACCCGAAACTTCCCCGCTCGACCTTCCTCGGCGCCGACTGGAACCACTGGGACAGCCGCCAGACGGCCGTCTTCGCCGAATTCGAACACCGCTTCGACGCCGACTGGGCCCTCAAGGCCAGCGCCAACTACACGCGCGAGCGGCATGACGTGAAATACATGTTCAGCCAGGGCGCGCTCAATCCCGCCACCCTGGCCGGCATGATGATGTATGGCGGCGTGTTCGACTACGGTAGCACCAACAAGGGCATCGACCTGTCGCTCGACGGCAAATTCAACGCCTTCGGACGGCGCCACGGCTTCAGCGCCGGCATCAGCACGAACCGGCTGGAAAGCGACAGCGATTTCAGTCTGGCCCTGCTGCAGCAAGCGAACAATCCGCTGCGGCCAAATCACGGCGTGGCCGAACCGAGCGATGCCTGGTTCCGCGAGAACAGCTACCGGGGCGATCCCAGCGTAACAAAAATGACGCAGACGGGTGCCTACGGCGTCGCCCGTTTCAGCGTCAGCGACCCGCTCACCGTGGTGGCAGGCGCGCGCGTGTCGAACTACAAATGGAGCAGCGTGTACCGCGACACGGGCGAAGTGTATCTCGATCCGTACCGCGAAAACGGCGTCGTCACGCCGTATGGCGGCGTTATCTACGCGTTTGACAAGCGCTGGTCCGGCTACGCCAGCGTCTCCGACATCTTCCAGCCGCAAAACCAGCGCACGGCCGAAGGCGCCCTGCTCGACCCGCTGAAGGGCCGCAACCTGGAAGTGGGCGTGAAAGGCGAACTGTTCGACGGCAAGGTCAATACCTCGCTGTCGCTGTTCCGCATCGAGCAGCGCAACCGCGCCGAGGCCGACCTGGTCAATATCTGTACCAGTGGCACGGAGTGTTATTTCTCGACGGGCAAGGTGCGCAGCGAAGGCGTCGATGCGGAAATCAGCGGCGAAGTGGCGCCGGGCTGGCAGGTGTTCGCCGGCTATACCCTGAACAACTTCAAGTACCTGGACCAGACGTCGATTGTGGGCGTGATGTTCGCCAGCACCTACTCGCCGCGCCACATGCTGCGCGCGTGGAGCGACTATCGCCTGTCCGGCGCCCTGCAAAAGTGGAGCGTGGGCGGCGGCGTGAACTTTCAGACGGAGAGCTCGCGCACCACGCGCGACGTGAAGGTGGCGCAAGGTGCGTACGCCTTGTGGAGCGCGCGCGCCGCCTACCAGATCGACCGCAACTGGACTGCATCGCTGTCCGTGACGAACTTGCTCGACAAGCGCTACTACCAGACGGTGAGCGCGCCTGCGTGGGGCAATTTCTATGGCGAGCCGCGCAAGGCGCAACTGACCTTGCGCGCGCGCTTCTAAACCAGGCGCCTAGGTTGCCGGGCGCAGGGGCGCCTTCGGCAGCGGGATGAATTCCGTCTCGCCCGGCACTTGCCCCATGCGCTGGGCGGTCCAGTCCTCGGCCGCCTGCGACAAGCGCTCCTTGCTCGACGAGACGAAATTCCAGAACAGGAAGCGGTGGCCGTCCAGCGGCTCGCCGCCGATCACGACGAATTGCACCGGGCCGCTGCCTGCCGTCACGACAGGTGCGGCACCCGCATCGAGCAAGGCCATGGTGTGCGGCAGCAGCGCCACGCCATCGACCAGCACTTCCCCGCTGATCGGATACACCGCCGCTTCCGGTGGCAAGCCCTCCAGCCGTAGCTCGCGCCCCGCCTGCAGCGCCACGTCCAGGTACACCGTCTGCATGTAGGTGCGCACAGGCGACGTCTGGCCAAAGGCCGTGCCGATCAACACCCTCACCACGGCGCCATCGAGCGGCACGACGGGAATATCGGCTTGCGGCGTGTGCTTGAAACTCGGCTCGTCTTCTTCATGCGCCTTCGGCAGCGCGGCCCACAGCTGCAAGCCGTGCGTGCGGTGCGGCTGGCCGGCCAGGTCGTGCGGCGTGCGCTCGGAATGCACGATGCCGCGCCCGGCCGTCATCCAGTTGATGGCGCCCGGTTCAATGCGCTGGTAGGAACCGATGCTGTCGCGGTGATCGATCGCGCCCTCGAACAGATAGGTAACGGTGGCCAGGCCGATATGCGGATGGGGGCGCACATCGTGGTTGGCGTCGGGCGCCACGTCGATGGGGCCGAAATGGTCAAAGAAAATGAAGGGACCGACGGCCTGCTTGACGGCGGAGGGCAGCAAACGCCGCACGACAAAGCCGCCACCGAGATCCTTTTCATGGCTTTTCAGGATGGCCGCGCTCATGCCAGCACCGTCGTCACTTCGGTGGTCACAGCCGTCATCAATTTATGCAGCGGGCATTTGCCGGCTGCGGCCAGCAATTCCTGGCGCTGCGCATCGCTCAAGTCACCGCTCAGGTGCAGGGTGGCGGCCAGACGGTACACGCCCTTGCGCTCTTCGCTGGCATCGCGCTCGGTCGACACTTCCACGTGCTCCAGCGGAATGCCCTTGTGTTTGGCGTACCAGACGACGGTAAGCGCCTTGCAGGCCGACAGGGCCGCGTCATACAGGTCGTGCGGCGAGGGGCCGGCATCGCCGCCGCCCTCTTCCACCGAGGCGTCGGCGGAAATGATGTGATCGCGCACGTGCACGATGTGGCGCATGGCTTGCGACTGGTCGCGGATGGCTTTGATGGTCATGGCGTTCCTTGGTGCGTTTGGAAAGCCACAATTTACACCGTTTGCCCGCTTTGCGCAGCCTGCTCCCCGGGCGCCAGGCTATTTGATACGGAACACGACGTCGACCGTCTGCCCCATCTTCAGGCTGGTGACCATCAGCATGTCGTCGGGATTTTGCCGCTGGCGGCTGTTGGCGCGCTGGTAGCGGTCGGACGGCACCAGGCCGACCGCATTACCCAGGTTTTTCAGCTGGTCCGACGAGATGCCGGCCACGGCGCCGGCGCGCTTACCGAAACCGCGCGCCATGGAATCGGCCTTGCGCTGCGCATCCTTGACGGCTTCGCCCATCAGCTCTTCTTCCAGGCGGATGCGTTCGGTAGCGCCGAAGGTGACGGCAAACGCATCGAGGTTGGGCATGGCCAGCAGCGGACGCATGACGGCGGGCCATTTCGACAAATCGGCCACATTGATATGCACGCTCGCCTTGATCAGGTATTGCGGATTGGCGGGGTCTTGCTCGGCGCCCTTGCGGATTTCCTTGCGCACGTCGCGCACCTCGATGCCGGCAGCCGCCTCGGGCAAGCCCTGCTCCACCAGCAGCGCCTTGATTTCCGTGATGCGCGTCTGCACCAGGACCGTGGCCGCTTCGGGTGAGGGGTCGAAAACGCTGACATCGAAATCGATCTCGCCCAGGTCCGGCGTGACAAAGCTGAACGCCGTGCCCGTCGCATGGATGAAGGGGTAGCCGGGTAAATCGCCGGCAGCGGCAGCGATGGGCAGGCAGGCGAACAGCAAGGACAGCAGGCGGCGTTTGAACACGGACACTCCGGCACAGTTAGGGAGCATAAAGTATCCGTCAATATGAGTGATATAACAATGAATTAATCGAGCGTGCGCGCCACCCTGAAACCGACGATATCGTTCGACAGCACGGTGGAAAAGCCGTTGCGCAGGGCCGAGCGCAGGTAGCGCGGGTGGTACAGCCAGGAGCCGCCGCGCAGGATGCGCCGGCTGCTGTCGCTGCCCTCTTCCCATGCGCTGCCATCGACGGGCGCGCCTTCGTAACTGTCGTGCACCACATCTTGCACCCATTCCCACACATTGCCATGCATGTCGAACAGGCCCCAGGGATTCGGTGCGAAGCTGCCCAACGGGATGGTGCCGCCCCGGTACACGCCCCGCGGGCCGCCGTTGTAGACATACAGGCCATCGTAGTTGGCTTGCTCGGTGCTGATCGTGTCGCCCACGTTGAAGGCCGTGCGCGTGCCGGCGCGGCAGGCGTATTCCCACTCGGCTTCGCTGGGCAGGCGGTACTGCCGGCCGGTGCGTTCGCTCATCCACGCCAGGTACAGCTGCGCGTCATTCCAGCTCACGCCGACCACCGGGTGCTGGTCGTTCTGCACGAAACCTGGATTGTCCCAGTCCGTTTCAGAACCGCCCGCCCACTGCGTCGCGTTCACGAAAGCGCGCCATTCACCCACGCTGACGGGATGGCGCGCCAGCGCGAACGGGCGCGAGATGCCGACCCAGTGCTGCGGCGTCTCTCGCTCCAGCCAGGCCTGTTGCGAGCCGGCCTGGATGGCGGCCTTGTGTTCCGTCTCGTGCGCACCCATCTGGAAGCGGCCACTGGGAATGAGCACCAGTTCCGGCCCCTGCCCCGAGCCATCGAGGAAATCATCGCGCAAGATGCCTTCGGCATTCGCCACCGGTTCCACCTGTTCCAGTTCTGGCGCCGGCGCCGGCGCGGATGCCGGCGCAGGGACAGATGCGGCGGCGCGGCTGGCCTCTTCCCTGCGCGCCCGTTCCTGCTCGGCGCGGTAAGCCGCCTCCGCCTTGGCGACGATAGCCTTGCGCTGCAATTCCTGATGTTCTTGCAAGGCGGTGGCGGCATCGGCTTCGCGGCGCGCGCGCAACTGGCCGCGCAGCGCTTCCTTGCGCAGCTTGCGCGCCTCTTCCGCTTCGAAATGGCGCTGCGCCTCCTGTTCGCGGCGCAGTTTGTCCTGCCGCTGCTTTTCCAGCGCGGCCGCCTGGATTTCCGCCTTGCGCCGCTGGTCCAGTTCTTCCTGGCGTATCCGGGCCCGTTTGATCTCTTCCTCGCGGGCCTGTTCGGCGGCCAGCGCCGCCTGCCGTTGTTGCTGCGCCTGCTGCTGGCGCGCCTGTTCCGCCAGTTCTTCAGGCGACGGCCCGGCAGCGCGCTCCAGCCCTTCCAGCAAGGCTTGCACCGATTGCGGCCGCAGCTCCGCCGTCAAGGAAAAAGCATTCTGCAAGACTTGCCACTGTTGCGCGTTGAGCGCTTGCGGTGCCGACGGCAAATGGCTGGCGCTGCGCGCCTCGTCGAACGGCATGCGCCCTTCGAGCATCTGGTAAATCATCACCGCCACCGCATACACATCCAGGCGCGGGCTGGGCTGGCGCTGGTTGGCGCCTGCCTCGGGCGCCCGATAACCGTGCGTGCCGGCGTTCGGCATGTCCAGCGCCAGGCTGCTGTCCGCATTGCGCACGCGTGTAGCGATGCCGTAGTCGAGCAATTTGATGTCGCCTTTCGCCGTCAGGAAGACATTGCCCGGCTTGATGTCGCGGTGTACCAGCTTGTGCTTTTCCCACGCATACGACAGGGCGTCGGCCACCGGCTGCAGCAATTGCTGCACCCTGGAGAGCGGCAGCGCACCCTGGCGGCCCAGGTAGTGCTCGAGGTCTTCGCCATCGAGGCATTCCATGATAATGAAATAGCTGGCCGTGGCCGGGTCCTGCGCCCATTCATAGACGCGCACGATGTTTTCATGCGCGAGTTTGCGCGCCTGGGTGGCTTCCTCGATCAGCAGCTTGGCATGCGTGGCGCTTTGCGTCAGTTGCGGCGGCAAAATCTTCAGCGCCACCATTTCGCTGCTGCCCAGCTCCGCGTGCGTGGCCAGGTCCGTCGCTTGCCACACCTGCCCCATGCCGCCCGTGCCGATCAACCGTTCGAGCCGGTAACGGCGGTTTTGCGGGCCGATTTCCTGGCCTGTCATGAAGCCCAGTTCGGTGCCCTGGCGTACGGGCGGCGGCGCGGCCACAGGGGCGACGCCCGGCGGCGCGTATTCGGCGTCGAGGATGGCGTTCTTGCGGCGTTCAAAGTCCTGCTCGCTGAGCAGCCCGTCGTCGTGGAGAGCGCGCAGTTCCCGCAGTTTGTCTCGTGCTTTTTGCATCATCTGGGGTGAAACGCTTCCATCAAGGCTGCAGGGCGACGCCACAGGCGGCGCAGAATTTATCTTCCGGATGGCCCGCGCGCTGCGCATGGCCGTTCTTGCAGCGGGCCGGCGCGCCAGCGGCAGAAGCCGCGCCTGGCTGCAGCGCCTGCGCCGACAGGCCATGGCTGTGCGCCGCATTCTGCAGGTTGATCAGGTCGAGCTGCTGGCGCCGTTCGCGCTCGGCCTGGCCTTCCAGGTAGTTGCGCTCCTGCGCCACGCTGTCCTGCGCCATGCGCATGGCGTCGAGCGGCGCGACGCTGTTTTCGGCTGCCGCCAGCGCCGCCAGCGCATGAATCTGTTCGGCGCTCATGCCCGCCTGCAGCTGCACCTTGAGCACTTGCGCCAGCGCGGCCGCGTTCTGCCCGGCGGCCATGGCCACCTTGCCCGTGTCGCTCAGGGAGCCGATTTTCTCGATGCGGTCGATGTCGATGCGCGCCAATTCAGCCGCATGCGCCTGCTGCGCCAGCAGGGCTTCGTATTCGCCCTTCCAGCGCGCGTAATCGCTTTCGCGCTGCTGCGCCATGGCCAGCAAGTCGCGCTGCCATTGCGCTTCCTGTTCCAGCTGGCGCAGCTGCTGGCGCTGTTCCTCGATGGCCAGCGCGTCGAGTTGCGCCAGTTGCGACTGCTGCTGCAGCTGGCGCGCGTGCACGCCGTCGGCCTCGATGGTCCGCAGCAGCTTTTCCTGCTGCGCGATGGCGTCCTCGCGCGCGCCGCCGCGCCGCAGCGCCGCCACTTTTTCCGCGATCTCCGCCGCCTGCACCTGGGCCGCTTCATCCTTGTGCGCCTCGGCGCGCAGCAGTTCGCGCTGGCGCGCCAGCTGCATCTGGTCTTCCCACTCCTGCACCCGCTCGGCCTCGCGCTTGCGCGCCGCATTCGCCAGCATCAGGCCCTGCCAGGCGGCCTGGTGCTGCTCCGCCTCCAGCTGCGCCTCGCGCTGGGCCGCATCCGCCTCCGCCTGGCGCAGGCGCGCCAGCTGGGTGCGGCGTCCGGTCTCGTCATCGATCAGCAGCGCGCTCTCAATTTGCTGCGCGATCGACTGCAAGTGGACTTGATGGGTAAAGCGCTGCTGCGCCAGCTGGATCTGTTCGCGCCCATGCAGCTGCGACAGTTCCAGCTCGCTGCGCATCTTGATGGCAGCCAGCGCGCGCACGTGTTCCCAGTTGGCCGCTTCATCGGCGCGCTGCGCGCCCTTTTGCGCCAGTTCCTGTTCCAGTTCACCCAGCGTCAGCGCGGCGCCATGGTCGAGCGCCTGGCGCCGCGATTTCGCTTCCAGGATGCGCCCATACAGGTCGATCTGGCGCCCGCGCAGCGCTTGCAGGCGCTCCGCTTCCTGGTGCCCCAGCTCCGCTTTTTCCAGCGTCGCATCCTGCTGCAGTTCGGCGCGCCGGTGCGCATGGCGCGCCGCCAGTTCTTCACGGCGGATGCGCTGCCACTCTTCCTCGTCATACAGCTGGTCGAGCTGCTTCATGCGTTCCAGGCTGTGCTGTTCCAATTCCTGCGCCGGCAAGCCGCCCAGCCACAGGGTGCCAATGGCTGCGTCACCGTTGCCCTCGCGCTTGTCGTGCCGCAGGCTGAGGGTTTCCACGCGCGCCACGGCCAGGCCGCTGGGTGCCAGGCGCTGCGTCAGGGCCGATTGCAGGCGTTCGTTCAATTCGGGCCGCAAGTCGGCATTCGCGTCCATCTCGCGCAATGCGCGGCTGCCAATGAATTCCAGCGCAATCTGGCGCACGGACGGCAGCAGCAAGGCGTGCAGGTGGGCGCGCGTGACGGCGCCCGGCGCACGCATGAACTGGCGCGCGAACGCATCGGGCTGGCCCAGCGCGATATCCACGCGCAGGGATGCGGCAATGCCCAGCAGCTCGGTGCTGGGCAGGCCGGGCAAGTCGAATTCCAGGCTCACTGCGTCGGCGCGCGCGATCAGCACTTCGGCCGGGCGCGCCGGCAACAGCGCCGGCAGGCGCGCAAAGAAGCTGGCGCTGTCGTAGTCACCGGCCGGTATCACGGTGAAAGCGTCCGATTGCACGATCCAGGCGTGCGACTCGGCGGGCACCTGCAGGCGGCGCGCAGCGCTGCCGAACAGCGAGGACAGTTCGCGCACGCCAAAGAACAGGGCTAGTTGCCCGTCAGCAAGGTGCCAATGATTGGCATGCAGCACCGCATCGCTGTCGGGGGCGCCCAGCGACAAGCCGCATTGCGCGCAATAGCCGGCGGCGGCGCCGTTCTTGTGCTCGCAGCGCGGGCAGCGGGCGCCGCCAAAACCAAACAATTGGAACATGTGTGACTCCTGATGAGAATGATTGTGTGCGCAAGTGTGCGCAACACGGCTGCCATGCCGATTCTAGCAGGACAGCTGGCGCAGCACCTGCCGCGCGCCGAGCGTGCGCAACACGGCGCACAACACGGCGCACAACAGGCGCACAACACTGTGCAGTGTCGAATAATGCCATAGGGCAAGTGCATTCATATGCAGGGATACAGGGATAATTAGGCCTCAATTCAAGCGGTCGCTTGCCGGCGCCGTGCGCAGGCATTTCAGCGCCGTTTTTTTGCAGGCCATCCCGCCAAAACCACGGCTGGTCGCATCTGCATGGCGTAACGGCGCGCGCCTGGCTACAGTGCAGACATACCCACCCGCCCACCCGAAAGGAACGATCATGAACACGCCAAAAAACGCCTTGAAAAACATGGAAGCCATCTTCACCGTCGCCGTCGCCATCGCCTGCGGCGTCAGCTACGCCAGCTTTGTCCAGCCACAGGCCGAGCAAACCGCCGCTACCGCGCAAGCGAGCGCCATCCCCGTGGTGGTGGTCAGCGCCAAGCGCCTGACGGAACAGGAAAAGAAAACCTCGCTGATCGAGGAACGGCAAGCCTTGCTGGGCAATGCTATCGCCAGCACGCTGTGAGCCAGCCATGCTGACGCCACGCCGCCTGGCGCACCACGGCTAGCTGCCGCGCCAGGCCGCCATTTGTATCCGCCACGGATACACGGACACACAGTATTGTGTCAATTGTAATAAGTTGAATCAAAGACGAAAAACCGCCAGCAAGCGCCTATAGTCCATTTCACGCAATCACCGAAATGGAGCACACCATGAAACCCATCACACTCTACGCAGCAGCCATGCTTGCCATCAGCACCGCAGCCTTCCTGCCCGTGCAGGCGATGGCACAGAATCAGCTCGGCGTCAGCATTGTCGTCGGCAACGCCCCGCCTCCGCCACGGTTTGAAAGCGCGCCCGCGCCGCGCGCCGGCTATGTCTGGGCGCCCGGTTACTGGAACTGGGATGGCCAGCGCCATGTCTGGACCGGCGGCGAATGGCTGCGCGAACGCGGCGGCAACCAATACCGCCGCGCCGCCTGGACACAAGAGAACAAGCACTGGCGCCTGGATCGTGGCGGCTGGGTCGCCGCGCAAGTGCAGCCCGTGCGCTATGACGAGGTCCGCATCGCCCCACCACCGCCGCGCCGCGAAGCCATCCCGCGCGCCCGCCACGGCTACCTGTGGGCGCCCGGCCACTGGGAATGGCGCAGCCAGCGCTACACCTGGACCCCCGGCGTGTGGATCGCCGAACGCCCCGGCTATGCATATGCGCCGCCCGCCTGGAACCAGCGCGATGGCCGCTGGCAGATGGAGCAAGGCCGCTGGTCGCCACGCGGTCCGAACGGCGACCGCGACCGCGACGGCATCCCCAACCGCTATGACCGCGACAATGGCAACCGCCACGACCGCGACGGCGATGGCGTACGGAACCGCGACGATCACCGGCCAAACAACCCGAACCGCAGCTAATACGCGGCTGTAGTACCCACCAAGGCCACCCATCGCGGTGGCCTTGTCATTTTCCGGACATATCTGTGTATTAAAATCGCGCGACGATCAATTACACTGCGCGAGAAAGATTCACGATGGCGATGGAAACTGCCGGCTTTACCTACGGCTCGGATACCTCGGGCCTGGTCTGGGGCTTCCTGTTTGGCCGCGAGACGCAGCCGCTGGCGCTTGACTCGATGGCCGCACTGGCCTGGCTGGACGATGGCGCAGCCCGTCCGGCGCAGGAATTTGTCTGGCTGCATTTCAATTTATCACATGCCGCCAGCGAAAAATGGCTGATGACGCATACGCAGCTGGCCGATGAATTCTATGAAACCCTGCACCAGGGTTCGCGTTCCACGCGCATCGAACAGGCGGAAAACACCCTGATCGCCGTGGTCAACGATGTGGTGCACAATTTCTCGTTCGAAGCGTCCGACATTTCCACAATGTGGGCCAGCGTGGCACAAAATCTCGTCATTACGGCGCGCCGCGCGCCGCTGCAGTCGATCGAGCGATTGCGCCAGGCCGTCATCAAGAACCACGAGCCGATCCGCTCGTCGGTGGAACTGCTGATCCATTTGCTGCGCGACCAGGCCGACGTGCTGGTCAACATCGTGCGCGATGCCGTGGCGCGGGTCGACGATATCGAAGACCACTTGCTGGCCGGGCGCCTGGTGCCCAAGCGCGAAGACCTGGGTGCCATGCGGCGCGTGCTGGTGCGGCTGCAGCGCCTGCTGGCGCCGGAGCCGGCAGCCCTGTTCCGCCTGCTGCAACGCCCGCCTTCATGGGTGTCGGAGCTGGACAGCCTGGAATTGCGCCAGTCGACGGAGGAATTTTCTGTGGTGCTCAGCGATATGTCGTCCTTGCAGGAACGCATCAAGCTGCTGCAGGAAGAAATTGCCGCCAGGGTCAACGAGGAAAACAGCCGCAGCCTGTTCGTGCTGACCATCGTCACCGTGCTGGCCTTGCCGATCAATATCATCGCCGGCATGCTGGGCATGAATGTGGGCGGAATTCCGCTGGCCGAGCACCCACAGGGCTTCTGGATCATCGTTTCCATCATCGTCACGTTTACCGTCGTGGCGGGATGGCTGGTGGTGCGTGTGCAGCGCAATAGTTGATGATTGGACACACGGTCTGGCAGGCGAACGGCAGGCGCCGTCCGCCGTCACAGCTTAACGGTGGTATTCGCCGGCCCGTTCAGGCTGATAAACGATTTCCTCGATCTTCACCTTCACCACGCCGCCGGGCATGGGCCAGGCGATGCTGTCGCCGACAGACAGGCCCAGCAGTGCACTGCCGACCGGCGCCAGCACGGAAATGCGCTCGGCCTTGCCCTCCACATCTTTTGGATACACGAGCGTCAGGCAGAATTCCTCCTTGTTTTCCACTGTGAAGCGCACGGTGGAATTCATCGTCACGACGGTGGGCGGTATTTCTTGCGGCTCAAGCACCTCGGCACGGCCCAGCTCATCGAGCAAGGCGGCCTTGTCTGGCGACAAGTTATTTCCCAAGGCATACAACAACGCTTCCAGTCGTTCCAGGTCTTGTGACGACAAAATAATTTTTGGCTTTTTTTCCAAGATATCCTCACTATTGATCATTAGGGCGACGTCCGGCTTTGCTGGCGGCTGTTTACTTGGCCGCGGCAGACAAAACAAACAGCATCAGAACGTCCATCATCTGCGGATTATGGACGAACTCGCGGAGCAAGGCCATAGCGTTCTCGCATTCCTCATTAAAATTTATTAAAATCAATGACTTGCAATGGCACATACAAACAAAAAGTTAATCCGTGCCCGGATGAATGGAAGCAATCAAGTTATTCTTCATGACATTTTGTTTGCCGTCAGCATGTTTTTAGGAAAAAAAACCCGCCGGCAAAAAAAGGATTAAAATTCAGATTGTATTATTATTAGAAAGACACGTCCCGCCTTTTACGCCTGACTTGTCGCCTTGCATGCGGCCAACAGCCTGCGGCATGACCACTAAATTGCCGCGCGCCCTGTACTTTCACGCCGCAAAATGACAATATGTCGGCCTTAACAACACGTTGAGAGTTCCGGCTCACTTCGGTTTTCATCAGACTGGAACGTAAAGTATGGCAGGGCGAGGCGGGATCACACGGGGTGGCGACAAGCGAGGCCGGCAGGAGAATGCGTCATGATGGCGCCATTGATGCTGCCCTCGGTGCAGTTGCGCGGTGACCGGATAGCCAGGCTGAACCTGCTGGCCGCAGCGGCCATGCTGGCCGCGGCCAGCCTGCTGCTGATCCTCTTCCAGTTATTTTCCCTCCAGACATCTTTCCAGCGCAATCTGCGCATCCAGGCCGACATGCTGGCGCCTGCCGCCGCCCAAGCCATGCGCCAGGACGATCGTCTTGCGGCGCAACAGCTGCTCGCCTCCCTCGCCGCCGCGCCGCATATCCGGCAAGCGCTGCTCTACAGCCCGTATGGCACGCCATTCGCCCGCTACGCGCGCAGCGCCAGCGATGCCGCGCCCCAGGCGCCGCGTACCGGTCAGCAAATCGATTACCTGGACGGCAGCGCCGCCATCCTCCGGACCTTGCCCGGCGGCGGCGCACTGTATCTGCGCGCCAGCCTGGCGCCACTGCTGGGCAGCCTGGCGCAATTTTCCGCCTTCACCCTGCTGGTCTGCCTGTGTGCATTCGGCCTGACGGCGCTGATGGTGCGCCGCACGCGCAGCGCCGCACAGCATGCGGAACACCATTTGCATTACCTTGCCCACGTCGACCCGGTCACGCAACTGCCGAACCGCCATGAATTCAACGACGCACTGGCCTACGCGCTGGCGCGCGCCGACCGCCAGGACAGCAGCGTAGGACTGCTGTTGCTGGACCTGGACAACTTCAAGGTGGTCAACGATACGCTGGGCCACCACTGCGGCGACCAGTTGCTGAAACTGGTTGCCGAGCGCCTGGTGGCGATCCTGCGCGGCACCGACATCATCTGCCGCATCGGCGGAGACGAATTCGTCGTCATCGTCGAACCGGCCGACGACGCCTCGGAAATGGCCAGCGTGGCGAGCAAGATCCTCGCCGTGCTGGCCACGCCGTTCGCGCTGGAAGGGCACCAGCTGTATGTCAGCGCCAGCATCGGCGTGAGCCTGTATCCGTTCGATGCGCAGGACGTGGCGACCCTGACGCGCAATGCCGACACGGCCATGTACCACGCCAAGCACCAGGGCAAGAACCGCTACGCCGTATTCCAGTCAGAAATGGAATTGCGCGCCCAGCGCCGCCTGCGCATGGAAGCGAACCTGCGCAAGGCCCTGCAAAACGAGGAACTGTATCTGCACTACCAGCCGCAAATCGACTTGCGCAGCGGGCGTATCGTGGGCGTGGAAGCGCTGATACGCTGGCATTGCCGCGAGATGGGGCAGCTCAGCCCCAGCGAATTCATTCCCGTGGCCGAGGAAAGCGGCATCATCGTCGACCTGGGACGCTGGGTGCTGCAAAGCGCCTGCCGCCAAGCGGCCCTCTGGTGCAAGGCGGGCCTGCTCGATTCGCTCGAACACGTGGCCGTCAACCTGTCGGCCTGCCAGGCGCGCGACCCGGGACTGATGGACGATATCCGCGCCATCCTGCACGAGACGCAGCTGCCGCATGGCTTGCTGGAGCTGGAAATCACGGAAGGGGTATTGATGGACAATGTCCACGCCAACGTGGAACTGATGCGACGCCTGCAGGAAACGGGCATCCACCTGTCGATCGACGATTTCGGCACCGGCTACTCCTCGATGTCCTACCTGAAGCGCCTGCCCATAGACCAGCTGAAAATCGACCGCAGCTTCGTGCACGATTTGCCTGGCGAGGGCGAAGCCATCGTCACGGCCATCATCGCCATGGCGCACAGCCTGCATTTGAAAGTGGTGGCCGAAGGCGTGGAAACAGTGCAGCAGGTGGAGTTTTTAAGAAAAGCCGGCTGCGACAACGTGCAGGGCTTTTTCTTCGCGCGCCCGATGACGGCGGCGCAGCTGACGGCATTGCTACTGGAGCGGCGTGACTGGAGCACGCGCACGATCCTGCAGGCGTAAAAAAGGCAGAACCACCGGTTCTGCCCTTGGCACCTACTGCATATTCATTAAGCCAATTTCGCCGAATGCTCGCGCGTCGCGTGGAACTTCAGCTTCGGCCAGCGCTCTTCTGTCAGCCGCAGGTTCACGCCCGACGTCGCCAGGTAAGCCATGTTGCCGGCCGCATCGTAGGCCACGTTGTGACCCAGCGCGTTCTCGAAATCCTGCAGGACGCGCTTGTCGTCGCAGCTGACCCAGCGCGCGCTGCTGATGCTGGTGCCCTCGAACACAGCGTCAACGCCATACTCGTTGAGCAAACGGCTGGCCACCACTTCGAACTGCAACACGCCGACGGCGCCCAGTACCAGTTCGCCGCCCTGCACCGGCTTGAAGACCTGTACCGCGCCCTCTTCGCCCAGCTGTTGCAGGCCCTTGTGCAACTGCTTGATTTTCAAGGGATTACGGATGCGCACGGAGCGGAAGAAGTCTGGCGCAAAGTACGGAATACCCGTAAAGGTCAGCATCTCTCCTTCGGAAAAACTGTCGCCGATCTGCATGTTGCCATGGTTCGGCAAGCCGATGATGTCGCCCGCGTACGCCTCTTCCACCTGTTCGCGCGACGATGCCATGAAGGTCACCACGTTCGACACCTTGATCTCGCGGCCCAGGCGCAAGTGCTTGACCTTCATGCCGCGCTCGAAACGTCCCGAGCAGACGCGCAAAAAGGCGATGCGGTCGCGGTGCGCCGGGTCCATATTCGCCTGGATCTTGAACACAAACCCCGTGAACGGCTGCTCGGTCGGCGCCACCGACCGCACGGTCGCGTCGCGCTCGCGCGGCGCCGGCGCCCAGTCGACCAGCGCGGAAAGAATCTCGCGCACGCCGAAGTTGTTGATGGCCGAACCGAAGAACACGGGCGTCTGCACGCCGGAGAGGAATTCCTCCAGGTTGAACGGGTTCGATGCGCCGTGCACCAGTTCCACTTCCATGCGCAACTGGTCCATCTCCAGCGGGAACATCTCTTGCAGGCGCGGGTTGTCGATGCCCTTGATGATTTCGAAGGCGCCGTCAGCTTTTTCTTCGCCGGCCTTGAACAGCATGATCTCGTCTTTCAGCAGGTGATACACGCCGCGGAAGTTCTTGCCCATGCCGATAGGCCAGGTGACAGGCGCGCACTGGATCTTCAGCACCGATTCGAGTTCGTCGAGCAGGTCCAGCGGATCGCGCGTCTCGCGGTCCATCTTGTTCATGAACGTGACGATGGGCGTATTGCGCATGCGGCAGACAGCCAGCAGCTTGATCGTCTGCGCTTCCACGCCCTTGGCCGCATCGATTACCATCAGGGCCGAATCGACGGCCGTCAGCACGCGGTAGGTATCTTCCGAGAAGTCCTGGTGGCCCGGGGTGTCGAGCAGGTTGACGACGTGGCCGCGGAATTCGAACTGCATCACCGAGGAGGCGACGGAAATGCCGCGCTGCTTCTCGATCTCCATCCAGTCCGACGTCGCGTGGCGCCCCGATTTACGCGCCTTGACGGTACCGGCCATCTGGATCGCGCCCGAGAATAGCAGCAGTTTTTCCGTCAGCGTGGTTTTACCCGCATCCGGGTGGGAAATGATGCCGAAGGTGCGGCGGCGCTGCACTTCGCGCGCGATCACGGCAGGCGCCTTGCTGCTGGCTGACGCTGCGGCGTTGTCCGCATTGTCGCTGGAATCGGGGGTAGTGATGTCGTTCTCGTTGGCCATATTGGTGACCATAATATGGCCCTCGCAAAAAACCCTCGATTTTACAGAAGGATCGCCCTTCCGTGTGAACTGCTTCACTCTGGCGAACGGCAAAATTGACAGGACGAATTAGCCAGGCTGTCGCGCACTTCATCAAGAGGTCACAATCCGCAGGCAACATTGCACTGCAGAAATGTTGTCACCCTACCCTGGAAACCCGATGAAAATCCTCCTCACCCCCGCCATCCGACTCATGCAGCGCTTGCGCCTGCTACCCAAATTCATGCTTGTCTGCCTGGTTTTCCTGCTGCCGCTGGCGCTGGCGACCACCCTGCTGATCTCGGAGCTGGGCAAGTCGCTGGCCCAGGCGCAGGATGCGCAGCAGGGCGTGGCCTATGTGCGCCAGCTACACGAAGGCACGCGGCTGCTGCAGCAGCGGCGCGGCCTGGAGCACTTGCGCCTGAGCGGCAAGGCGGGCATGGACAACACGGCCCTGAATACGCGCATCACGGCCGCGCTGGCAGCCCTGACGCGCTTGCCGGCAGGCGCGGGCCTGCCCCAGGCGACCGAGCTGACGAAGCAGTGGCAAGCCCTGCTGGGCCGCCAGGCGGGCCTCGCGGCGCGCGACAGCTACGCGGCGCACACGGCACTGCTGCGCCAGGCGGCCAAACTGGGCCAACTGGTGGCCGACCGCTCGCACTTGAGCCTGGACCCGGACGCGGGCGCCAACCACCTGAGCGCCGTCTTCACGGCCACCCTGCCCGACTTGGCCGAGAGCCTGTCCGACATCGCCGGGCGCGGCGCCGCCTACATCGACACGGGCCTGTTCGAAGCGAATGAAGATCAACTTGTCAACGCCAACGCCCTGATCGCGCGCCACGAACTGGAGCGCCTGCCGGCCCGCTTCGACGAAATCGTCGCCGCCAAGCCGGAACTGCGCGCCAGCCTGCAAGCAGCCCTGAAAGCCGTGCCGGCCGCGCTGGCCTTCCTCGAACGCAGCAAAAATGAAGTGACGAATTCCTACGACCAGACTTCGGGCGCGCAATTCCACGCGGCCGGCATGCAAGCCATCGACACCTTGCACACGCTCTCGATCGCCGCGGCCACCGCCCTGGACAGCCTGCTGGCGCAGCGCATCGCCCGCGACGAGGCGCGCCGCGCCCTGATCCTGGCTGCCATGCTGCTGGTGCTGCTGGCCGCCGCCTACCTGTGCGCCGGCTTCTATGCCGCGTTCGCGCGCGACGTGACGCAATTGCGCGTGGCCGTCGGCGCGGCGGCGGCGGGCGACCTGTCGCAACGCATCACCTCGCAGGCGCACGACGAAATCGGCGACCTGGTACGCGACTTCGGCGCCATGACGCACGGCCTGGCCACCCTGGTGCAGGAAATCCGCGGCGGCGCGGCCGTCATCGCCGCCGCCGGCGCCGATATCGCCCAGGGCAACGCCGCCCTGTCCGGCCACACGGCCACACAAGCGGACGCGCTGGGCGCCACCGTCGACTCGATGCGCGAACTGACGGCCACCGTGGGCCGCAATGAAGCCCATGTGGGACAGGGGCGCACCCTGGTGGCGACAGCGGCCGACGTCGCCCTGCGCGGCGGCCAGACAGTGGGCGCCGTGGTCGAGACCATGGCCTCGATCAAGGCCAGCTCGCACAAGATCGTCGACATCATCGGTGTCATCAACGGCATCGCCTTCCAGACAAATATCCTGGCCTTGAACGCGGCTGTGGAAGCAGCACGCGCGGGCGAGCAAGGGCGCGGCTTTGCCGTCGTCGCGTCCGAAGTGCGCAGCCTGGCGCAGCGCTCGAACGAGGCGGCGCTGGAAATCAAGCGCCTGATCGGCGATTCCGTGGCCACCGTGGATGCGGGCGGCGACCTCGTCAATGCCGCCGGCAACACCATGCGGCAAGTTGTCGATGCGGTGCAGCAAGTGGCGTTGGTGATCGGACGCATCAGCAGCGCCGGCGCCGAGCAGAATGGCGAGATCGCCCGCATCAACCAGGCACTGGCGCAAATCGATGATATGACGCGCCAGAACGCCGGCCTGGTCGACGAAGCGCGCGCCGGTTCGCAGCGCCTGCACCAGGAAGGTGAGGCACTGACGCAGGCCGTCAGCCGCTTCCGCCTGGGCGAACACGAGATACCTGGCGCGCGCCAGGTGAGCGCCGCGAGCGTGCGTGATGGCTTGCCCAGCGTGCGTCCGGCCGGCCTGTGGAGCGCCAATAAGCCGCGTGTCATATCACAAAATCGCGCAGAACGGCGCAAGGCCAGCTAGTCAAAAGTGTGCACGTAGGACAAGGACTACAATTCCACCTCAAAAGAGACTACAAAGTGGCGACTGCTAATCTTATGTTCGCCACTTACATAAGCTTTTAAAGTAACTACATCGCGATCTGCACCGCGCGGTCGACAAAATGCTGTTACCACATGCGTATTACCACATAAGTATTACCACATGTGTTCGGCAACTTTTTTGACCAGCAACGCGGCAGTCGCACTCCGATGTAAAAAGCCTGTGAGGAATACTATGAACCATACTCAACTTATCACCCCGGTCCAGAAGAACCAGTTGCTGCCGCGCGTCATGCCAGCAGCCGGACGGGAAATCAAGCTTGCGTCGCGGGTTAGCCTCAGCAGTGCCCAACAGAATGAATTGCTGGCAGCCCTGCCGCGCGCCGCGCTCGAATCGCTGTTCGAAGACCTGGAATTGGTGGAACTGCCGTTCGGCAAGGAATTGTATGCCTACGGCAACAACATGGAATACAGCTATTTCCCCACCACCGCCATCATTTCCTTGTTGTATGTGATGGAAGATGGCGCCACGACGGAAATCGCTGTCGTCGGCCATGAAGGCGTGGCCGGTGCTTCGCTGCTGGCGGGCGAGCGCGCCATGTGCACGGCCGTCGTGCAAAGCGCCGGCTACGGTTACCGCCTGAAGACACAAAGCTTGCGCGATGCCTTCAACCAGGGCGGCGCCCTGCCCCAGTTGCTGATGCGCTATACCAACGCCCTGTTTGCGCAAATGGCGCAAAACGCCGTCGGCGGCCGCCACAGCTCGATCGAGCAAAAGCTGTGCCGCTGGCTGCTGGACCGCCTGGACCGTTCGCCATCGAACGAATTGAAAGTGACGCAAGAGCTCATTTCCATCATGCTGGGCGTGCGCCGCGAAAGCATCACGGCCGCTGCCGGCAAGCTGCAGGATGAAGGCTTGATCCACTATCGCCGCGGCAATATCACGGTGCTGGACCGCGCTGGCCTGGAAGGCTATGCGGGTGAGTGCTACAAGGTGGCCAAGACGGAATATGACCGTTTGCTGCGCGACGTGTCGCGCTGCTGATCGACGGTGCAGCAGGATCAAAAAAATGGCCGGGCGGCATGCCCGGCCATTTTTCTATCCCTACCCAGTCAAACGCTGGCGTCTTCGTCGATCTCTTCCGGCTCAGGCGTCAGCGGCAACGGAATCACGGCTTCCACGCACGTGCCCTTGCCTTCCGGGCCCTGGCGCACGGTCAGGCTACCACCCAACAGCAAGGCCCGCTCGCGCATGCCCAGCAAGCCGTGCGACATGGGTTTTTGCAGGGCATCTTCAGTAATACCGATGCCGTCATCGATCACACGCAGCACCAGGCCGTGTTCATTGCGTTTCAATGTCACGCTGACCATGCCGGCGCGCGCATATTTGAGGATATTCGTCAGCGATTCCTGCACGATACGGAACAGGGCGATCGTCAGGGTGGCTTCGCGGTTGTCGATATTGATGGCCACGTCCGTTTCGCAGCGTACCGAACTCATGCGCGTAAAATCTTCGCAATAGCTTTCGATGGCGGCGCAAAGGCCCAGGTTGTCCAGCAGGCTGGGGCGCAAATCCTCGACGATGCGGCGCTTCAGTTCCACCGTTTCCAGCAGGGTGGCCTTGGCACGTCGCAATTGTGCCGCCAGTGCCGGCTGCGTGTGCGCCAGTTGCTGCGTGACGGCGCCCAGGTCCATGCTGATCGAGGTCAAATTGGCGCCCAGCTCATCGTGCAGCTCACGCGCCAGGCGCGCCTTCTCCACTTCATTGACACTGATCAAATGGCGCGACAGCACGGATAATTGCTCCGTGCGCTTGCTGACCGTCGATTCCAGGGTGTCGTTGGCATTTTGCAATGCATACTCGACGGCCGCGCGGTTCTGGAAGCTGCGCCGCACCAGCTGGTAAAACATGATCAGCACGAGGATGGCCAGCGCATTGATGCCAATGCCGAGCAGCACGGCTTTCTGGTACTCATGATAAAAGGCGGCGCTGCCGGACGACAGCGCTTCATTCTGCTCGCGCGTCATGATCACCACCTGCAGGCGGATCTCGTCCATGGTGGCGCGGTCGTCGGTCACGCGCGAGATATTGACGATTTCGGCCAGCCCGCCCTGCTTGTAGACCTCGATCGACTCTTGCAACATCGACATCTTGCGACGGATCAAGCTTTTCAGCTGGGCCAGATTTTTCAGCTGGGTGGGACTGCCCGCGAGCAAGGTTTGCAGCTCGTTGAATTCGTTGTCGATTTCGGTGGTGGCGGTCTTCGACGGCCCCAGATAAGTTTCCGAGCCGGAAATGAAATAGCCGCGCAAGCTGCTTTCCGCGTCCAACACGAGCACGTTCAAATACTGCAGGCGGTCCGCTACGCGGGCGCTCTGGCTGAGCAAGGCGTTCGTGCCCTTCAGCGATTGCAGATTATGAAAGAGACTGAAACCATTAAGTACAAGCAACAAGGCGCAAGCCACGCAAAGGATTGTCTTGTAGAGGGGCAGGCGGTGATTCGGGGCCGGTTCAACGGTGAAATACATCCTGATGTGCATCCTTAGCAAGGTTCGGCGCGGGAGAAAGCGCCGGCGCCGGCCAATTATAATCCTCGCCACAGACTGCTGCACTGCACAAGTCGTGCTGCTTAGCTGGCTGAGCGATCATGTTTCCATGATCGCACCGCTGCGCTAGTCAAGCAAATTGTTTTTCATTGCGTAATAGGTCAAGTCGCTGTTCGATTGCAAGCCCATTTTTTCCATGATGCGCGTACGGTAGGTACTCACCGTCTTGATGCTCAGCGACAAGGCCACGCCGATATCGGACACGGTGGCGCCGCGCGCCAGGCGCAGGAAGACCTGGAATTCGCGGTCCGACAATTCCGTATGCAGGGCGGCATTCGTATCGCGGTCGAACGACTGCGCCAGCAATTCGCCGACGGTGGAACTGACGTAGCGGCGCCCCTGAAACACGGTGCGCACGGCCGTCATCAGCTCATCGGCTTCGCATTCCTTGTTCAGATAGCCATTCGCGCCCATCTTGAACAGGTTCAATGCGTATTGCTGCGCGGGATAGCCGCTGAGGATCAGCACGGGCAATTCCGGCTGGCCCTGGCGGATCGTGCGCAAGGTATCGATGCCGCTCTGATCGGGCATGGCGATATCGAGCAACAGCACATCGCAAATTTCGCGGCGGGCGATATCGAGCGCTTCACGCCCGGTACCGGCTTCCGCCACCACACTGAAATCGCTTGACGACGAAAAAATCTGTTTGAATCCAGCTCGTACTATTTGGTGATCATCACAAATGGCAACGCGTATCATTGTTTCCCCTTAAATTTTCCTGGCCTGGGAAAGACTACCGGAACCTGAACGCTGCTCCGGCTTAGCGTCACTAACAAAAACGCAACATTAACATTATATTCAAAATATAGCGTGTCGTACGATACCCGCAGCGTCTAGGCTTGTGCCATGCAGTATAGTCAAGCGGTATCGGACAACCCCACCTATATTGGTACAAATCTTATTTTAGCAAGTTTAAAATCGCAATTAATTCATTGCGCATCCACACGCGGTCCAGCGGTGCTTCCTGCGGCACGACAGGCACGGTCGGCAGCACAGGCAGCTCATCAAGGATGGCATGCGATGCGCCACGGCTATCGAGCTTGTTGCGCGCGCCACTGATAGTGAAGCCTTGTTCATACAGCAATTCGCGGATGCGGCGTATCAATAGCACTTCATGGTGTTGATAATAACGGCGGTTACCACGTCGTTTGACCGGCTTGAGCTGGGAAAACTCCTGCTCCCAGTAGCGCAATACGTGCGGTTTGACGCCGCACAATTCGCTCACTTCGCCGATCGTGAAATAGCGTTTCGCCGGAATGGGCGGCAAGGCGATCAACTCGGTTTTACTGATGCGCTCGTTCATCGCCACTCACTCAGGCAGCACGTGCCAGCGGACTGGTCTCTTCGACCATGCTTTTCAGCTTCTGGCTCGCATGAAAGGTCACGACACGACGCGCCGTGATGGGGATCTCTTCTCCCGTCTTCGGATTGCGGCCCGGCCGTTGCGGCTTGTCACGCAACTGGAAATTGCCGAAACCGGACAACTTGACGGCCTCTCCCCGCTCGAGCGCATTGCGGATCTCGTCGAAAAAGGTCTCGACCATATCCTTCGCTTCGCGCTTGTTCAGGCCCACTTGCTCGAACAACAGTTCAGCCAGTTCAGCCTTGGTCAAGGTGGGTAAATCTTTTTCCGCTTCCTGGCGCACTTTGGCAACCAGCATGGCCCGATGCAGATCGGCGGCCAGTGCGGATTGCAGTACGGCGGAATCAACGTCGCTGTTATTAATTTTCCTGCCCTGCCTTTTCTGTGCGCCCGAGCCTGCCACATGGCAAGCTCGTCTACGGTTGACGACGGAAAGGCCGTCACGCAAGGCGACGGCCAGTCCGGTAATTACGAACGCAGTTTCGCGTCGTGGCCCTGCTTGGCCGCATCGATCAGGACAGCCATCAGGCCATCGACGACATCGTCTTGCAGAGTGTTTTGAGTATCTTGCAAGCTAATCCGGAAAGCAAGGCTTTTTTCATCCGCTTCCAGCCCTTTTCCACGATATTCATCAAATAAAACAATGGCTTGCACGATACGCGCTGCCGGGCTTGCCTTGGCGGCAGCATGGAAGCTGTCGAGCAGATCCTGCACCGCCACCGATTGCTTGACGACCACGGCCAGATCGCGGCTGGCGCCAGGGAATTTCGAAATTTCCTGGTACACGGGCACGACTCTTTGCGTCAAGGCGGCGGCGTCGACTTCGAACAGCACGGGTGCCAGCGGCAAGTCATACTTTTGCATCCAGCGCGGGTGCAATTCGCCGATGAAACCGATGACCTTGCCATCGAATTCCACGTTGGCCGAACGGCCTGGATGCAGGGCCGGATGCTCCGCCTTCGTGAAGCGCAAGGCCAACGGCGCGAACAGCGCTTCCAGGTCCGCCTTGACGTCAAAGAAGTCGACCGTGCGTGTAGCCTGGCCCCACTGCTCGTCGGCTACCGGGCCGTAGGCCATGGCTGCCACGCGCTTTGGCTGGGCGTAGCCAGCCACCGACAAGGGACCGTTTTCCACGCTGTCGTCGCGCTGGTAAATGGCACCCACTTCGAAGATGCGCACGCGGTTCGTCTTGCGGTTCAGGTTATAGCGCACGTTGGCAATCAGGCTGCCGATCAGCGAGGAACGCATCACGCTCATCTGGCTGGCGATCGGGTTCTGCAATTTGATCGGCTGGGTGTTGCCCGAGAAATCGCGCTCCCATGCCGTATCGACAAAGCTCATGTTAACCACTTCCTGGAAGCCCAGGTCGGCCAGCTCATGACGCACCGCAAACAGCGAACGTGTATTTTCTGGCGCAATCTGCATCACGTTCTCAGCCACGGGCGGCAAGGTCGGGATGTTTTCAAAACCGTACACGCGCGCCACTTCCTCGATCAAGTCTTCTTCAATCTCGATGTCGAAACGGTAGCTGGGCGAGGTCACGGAAAATACGCCGTCCGCCAGGGTGAATGGCAAGGCCAGGCGCGTGAAGATATCGGCGATCAACGCATCATTGAGCGGCACGCCGATGACCTTTTGCGCGCGCGCCGTGCGCATCGTCACTGGCTGGCGTTGCGGCAAGTTCACCACGTGGTCGTCGACAGGGCCGACGCTGGTCGCTGGCGTGCCGCAGATTTCCACGATCAGGGCCGTGATGCGCTCGATATGCTCGACGGTGGTGGCGAAATCGACGCCGCGCTCAAAGCGGTGCGCCGCATCGGTGGAAAAATTCAGGCGGCGCGCGCGGCCTTGAATCGCGTTTGGCCACCAGAATGCCGCTTCCAGGTAGATGCTATGCGTATCGTCCGAGACCGAACTGGCGTCGCCGCCCATGATGCCGGCCAGCGATTCGATTTCCTGGTCATCGGCGATGACGCCGATCCACTCGTCGACGGCAACCGTATTGCCATTCAACAGCTTGACGGATTCGCCCGCCTTGCCCCAACGCACGTCGAGGCTGCCGTGGATCTTCGCCAGGTCAAACACGTGGCTAGGACGGCCCAGTTCCAGCATGACATAGTTGGAAATATCGACCAGGGCCGACAGCGGACGCTGGCCGCTGCGCTCGAGGCGCTGCTTCATCCAGTCCGGCGTGGCGGCACGGGCGTTCAAGCCGCGGATGACGCGGCCTGTGAAACGGCCGCACAGGTCCGGCGCGCTGACTTTCACCGGCAAGACTTCGTCGCTGGAAACAGGCACGGTGCGGAACTGCGGCACATTCAGGGGCACGCCCGTGAGCGCCGACACTTCACGCGCCACGCCCAGCACGGACAGACAGTCCGCCTTGTTCGGCGTCAACTTGATGGTGAATTTCAAGTCATTCAAGGCAAAATAGTCGCGGAAATTCTGGCCGATCGGTGCGTCGTCCGGCAATTCCATCAAGCCGGCGTTTTCTTCCGACAATTTCAGTTCGCGCGCGGAGCACAGCATGCCTTGCGACTCGACGCCGCGCAGCTGGCCCACCTTGATTTCAAACGGCTTGCCATCGGCGCCGGGCGGCAGCACGGCGCCCGCCATCGCGCAGACGACTTTCAAGCCTGGACGCACGTTGGGCGCGCCACAGACGATGTTGAGCATGGTGCCCGTGCCGACATCGACCTGGCACACATTCAGGCGGTCCGCGTTCGGATGTTTTTCCATCTCCAGGACCAGGCCCACCACCACGTTCGAGAACGGCGGGGCGACAGGATCGACGTCCTCGACTTCGAGACCGGACATGGTCAGCAGATGGGCCAGTTCGTCCGAAGTCATCTTCGGGTCGACCATGGTACGGAGCCAGTTTTCGGAAAATTGCATAATCAAGCTTTCAAATGTTCAATACGCGAGCATGCGATGGCACGCTCCAGCGCATCGAGTGACATGGAATAATGAAACGCCTTAGTTAAACTGCTTGAGGAAGCGCAAATCGCCCTCATAAAACAGACGCAGGTCGTTGATGCCATAGCGCAGCATCGTCAAGCGTTCCAGGCCGGAGCCGAAAGCAAAACCGATGAATTTCTCGGGATCGAGGCCGAAGTTCTTCACCACGGTCGGATGCACCTGGCCGGCGCCCGACACTTCCAGCCAGCGGCCTTTCAATGGACCGGAACCGAAAGCGATGTCGATCTCGGCCGACGGTTCCGTGAACGGGAAGTACGATGGGCGGAAGCGCACTTGCAAGTCGTCCGTCTCAAAGAAAGCCTTGACGAAGTTCAGGTACACGCCCTTCAGGTCGGCAAAGCTGATGTCTTCGGCGATCCACAGGCCTTCGACCTGGTGGAACATCGGCGAATGGGTGGCGTCGCTGTCGACGCGGTAGGTGCGGCCCGGCGCGATGACCTTGATCGGCGGCGTATGCGTGCGCGCATAGCGCACCTGCATGGGGCTCGTATGCGTGCGCAGCAGCAATGACTTGCCATCGGTGTCGTTGCCATCGATGTAGAAAGTGTCTTGCATGGAACGCGCTGGATGGTTTTCCGGGCTATTGAGCGCCGTGAAGTTGGTCCAGTCATTCTCGATTTCGGGGCCGTCGGCCACGTCGAAACCGATCGAGCGGAAGATTTCCTCGACCCGCTCCCACGTGCGCATCACGGGATGGATGCCGCCAGGCATGCGGCCACGGCCTGGCAAGGTCACGTCGATCGCTTCGGCGTTCAAGCGGCCTTGCATCTGGGCATCGGCCAGCGCATCACGGCGCGCCGTCAGCGCATCCTCGATCTGCACTTTGACGGCGTTGATCAGGGCGCCTTGCGCCTTGCGCGCGTCCGGATCCAGTTTGCCCAGGCCCTTCATCATTTCAGTAATCTGGCCAGTCTTGCCCAGGTAGCGGGCTTTGGCGTTTTCAAGTGCGGCAGCGTCTGCGGCGGCGATAAAGTCAGCCTGGGCCGAGACGACGAGTTCTTCTAGGGAGTTCATGCGGCATTTCCTGTTTTGGACATCAATTCTGGACTCGATTATCAAAAGTCCAACAATCAAAAACGGAAACGGGGCATAAGGTTCACACCCCTGCCCCGCTCTTTATGACGTCACCCTACGGATGACGTTGTGCAATGACCGATGCTTACGCAGCGATTTTTGCTTTAACTGCGTTGACAATCGCAGCGAATGCTGGCTTGTCCATCACAGCCATATCGGCCAGGACTTTACGGTCCAGTTCGATATTTGCTTTTTTCAAGCCGTTCATGAATACGCTGTACGTTACGCCATGCTCACGGGAAGCTGCGTTGATACGGGCGATCCACAGGCGGCGGAAAACGCGTTTCTTGTTGCGGCGATCGCGGTAAGCGTATTGGCCAGCGCGCATAACTGCTTGCTTGGCAACACGGTATACACGGCTGCGGCGACCACGGTAGCCTTTAGCTTGAACAAGAATCTTTTTATGACGGGCACGAGCTGTAACCCCACGTTTTACTCTAGGCATAGTAACTCCTTATATTGAGTGTGAGATTAAGCAGTCGGCATCATGCGGTAGACGGATTTCACGTCAGACGCAGCGACATTGGTGGTACCGCGCAGAGCGCGTTTCAGCTTGGTGGTTTTCTTGGTCAAGATGTGGCGTTTGAACGCATGGCCACATTTAACAGTACCGCCCGGACGCACGCGAAAACGTTTTTTCGCAGAGCTTTTGGTCTTCATTTTAGGCATAGCAATCTGTCCTCTTACGGACAGCTCCATTTATAACAGGATTGCAGGTGGCAACACGACGCTGCGCTTAGATGCCTGCTTTCACATGCTGTGCAGCGGATGCGAGTCCGCTACAGTTCGCGCGGCCCGGACATTGCTGAGCGGGCCGCGCAAATTCTGCCTGGAATCGTGTGTCGCACCAATGCTGGCACAAACCACGTCGACTCACAGTAAAACGCTATTGTAGCTTACTTCTTCTTCTTAGGCGAAAGAACCATGATCATTTGGCGGCCTTCCATCTTCGGGAACTGCTCGACCTGACCGTACGGTTCCAGATCGGCTTTCAGACGTTCCAGCATACGGAAGCCAATATCCTGATGCGCCATCTCACGACCGCGGAAACGCAGCGTGATTTTGGTTTTATCACCTTCATCGAGGAACTTGATGAGGTTACGCAACTTGATATTGTAGTCACCATCATCAGTCCCCGGACGGAATTTGACTTCCTTCACGAGGATGATCTTTTGCTTCAATTTGGCTTCGTGAGCTTTCTTTTGCTCCGAGTACTTAAATTTGCCGTAGTCCATCAAACGGCACACCGGTGGCTGCGCGGTAGGCGCAATTTCCACCAGGTCGACGTTTGCCTCTTCCGCCAGGCGGAAGGCTTCAGCCAAACTTACGATACCGAGTGGCTCGTTATCGACCCCGCTTAAACGCATTTCAGGGGCAGTGATTTCGCCATTGATGCGATGTGACTTGTCAGTAGCTATTGTAATTTCCTTTAAAAATCTTGTAAGACGGTCGTGCAGCGAGTTTCCTCGTCAGGCCTTGGTGTCGACTTCATGTTTGAGTCGCTCAATCAGGGCATCGACGGACATGACGCCCAGATCGATATTGCCCCGCGCCCGCACGGCCACTGTATTCGCATCCCGCTCTTTGTCGCCAATTACTAAGATGTAAGGCAATTTTTGTACGGAATGTTCACGTATTTTATAGGTAATCTTCTCGTTACGCAAATCAGCCTGTACGCGCAGCCCCGCTTTGCGCAGTTTTGTTGTAACTTCCTGTACATAATCGGCTTGAGCGTCGGAAATATTCAACACCGACACTTGCACTGGCGCCAACCACAGCGGCATCGCGCCCGCATAGTGTTCGATCAGGATGCCGATGAAACGTTCCAGCGAACCCACGATCGCGCGGTGCAGCATGATCGGCACCTGGCGCGTATTGTCTACCGCCACGTATTCGGCACCCAGGCGGCCCGGCATCGACGGGTCGATTTGCACGGTGCCCACCTGCCATGCGCGGCCCAGGCTGTCTTTCAGGTGGTATTCAATCTTCGGGCCGTAGAACGCACCCTCGCCCGGCAATTCTGTCCATTCCACGCCACAGGCGCGCAGGGCCGAACGCAAGGATTCTTCGGCGAAATCCCACGACTCTTCCGTGCCGATGCGGTTATCCGGGCGCAAGGCCAGTTTCACATCGATATTCGTAAAACCGAAAGCCGTGTACACATCCATGGCCTGCTGATGGAAAGCCGTCACTTCGCCGGCGATCTGCTCTTCCAGGCAAAAGATGTGACCATCATCCTGCGTAAAGCCGCGCACGCGCATCATGCCGTGCAAGGCGCCCGACGGTTCGTTACGGTGACATTGGCCGAATTCGCCGTAGCGCAATGGCAAGTCGCGGTAGCTGCGCATACCGTTGTTGAAAATCTGGATATGACCAGGGCAATTCATCGGCTTCAGCGCATAGGCGCGGTTTTCCGATTCCGTGATGAACATGTTTTCACGGTAATTGTCCCAGTGACCGGTTTTTTCCCACAGGCCACGATCGAGAATTTGCGGCGCCTTGACTTCCTGGTAGCCGTTAACTTGGTACACATTGCGCATGTATTGCTCGACTTGCTGCCAGATCGACCAGCCTTTCGGATGCCAAAAGATCAGGCCCGGCGCCTCTTCCTGGAAATGGAAGAAATCGAGCTGCTTGCCCAACTTGCGGTGATCGCGCTTTTCCGCCTCTTCCAGGTTATGCAGGTACAGTTCCTGGTCTTCCTTCTTGGCCCAGGCCGTGCCATAGATACGCTGCAGCATCTCGTTCTTCGAGTCGCCGCGCCAGTAGGCGCCGGCCAGTTTCATCAGCTTGAATACTTTCAGCTTGCCCGTCGATGGCACGTGGGGGCCGCGGCACAAGTCCGTGAACTTGCCTTCGGAATACAACGATACTTCCTGGTCGGCCGGAATCGAGCCGATCAGCTCTGCCTTGTAGGCTTCGCCGATGCTCTTGAAGTAGGCTATGGCTTCGTCGCGCGCGACAACCTTGCGCGTGACTTGCTCATCCTTCTTGGCCAGTTCCGCCATTTTCTTTTCGATCGCCGTCAAATCTTCGGGCGTGAACGGACGCTTGTAGGCGAAGTCATAGTAAAAGCCGTTGTCGATCACGGGACCGATGGTCACTTGTGCGTCCGGGAATAGCTCCTTGACGGCATACGCCAGCAAGTGGGCCGTCGAGTGGCGGATCACTTCCAGGCCATCGGCATCCTTGTCCGTGACAATCGCCAGTTCGGCGTCTTGCTCGATCAGATAGGAGGTGTCGACCAGCTTGCCATCGACCTTGCCGGCCAGGGCAGCCTTGGCCAGACCGGCACCAATATTGGCCGCAACCTGGGCCACGGTGACCGGGCCGTCAAATTGACGGGCGGAACCATCGGGAAGTCGGATTGTAAGCATATTGATCTCCATATCGGCGCTGGCGCCAGGTAAAACTGCGGTGTGATGGGCAAAATAACTGAAAGGAAAACGCAGACGCAAAAAAACGCGGACTAGCCGCGTTTTTCACTTTCTTGAGACAAAGGAAACCCGTTCGACTAGCGTCACTCCCAAAGCTTGGTAGTAGTTCGCGGTGTCATAACCGGTTTTACCTTTCTCTCTCACTGCATTCTGGTGGGCGGTGAGGAATTCGAATCCCCGACCCCTTGGATGTCGACCAAGTATTCTAACCAGCTGAACTAACCGCCCGTAAAACTTTTGTTGATCATTTTATTTCACATGACCGCTTGCGGCTTGCGCCAGCTTAAAAACCATCTACTGCCAAATTCTGGTGGGCGGTGAGGAATTCGAATCCCCGACCCCTTGGATGTCGACCAAGTATTCTAACCAGCTGAACTAACCGCCCCGAAGACCAGCATTATAGAGAGGCTTTCCCAGAATGACAAGGGCTGTTTTACAGGAAACTTTAATCTGTTTTTCATCCGCTTCCCGGGCGTCAGCCCCCTTTATACAGAGTCGGCCCGGCACGCGCGGAATGCCGCTAAAATCGCGGCATGAACTCCACCCTATTCAGCTGGCTGAAAACCCTGAGCCGCGTCTGCGGTTTCGAAACGGCCGATTCCTTCCCGCCCGGCCACCCGTATGCGCGCACGCGCTGGAATGCGGCGTACTTCGATATCGCTTCCGACGTGAAGCCCGACGAGATGGAGCGGCGCCTGTGCGCGGCCATCGCCAACACGCCGAGCGTCTTTGCCTACATCAGCAATCCCACGCCGCGCATGCAGCGCGCGCTGCTGAACGTGATCCACGACCGGCTACGGCGCCAGCCCGGCGCGGGCGCCACGGACCTGGTCTTGTTATTGATCAATGCCTACGCCAGCCCCCACATCACGGAAGCCGTGCCCGGCCTGCGCACCCTGATCTTCAACACGGAACATGAAGACACGAATCTGCGCGTGCATGCCATCCTGGAATTGCTGGTGGGCACGCCACGGGGGCTGGACGTGATCGATATGTAGTGAACGAGATGTAAATCAGGCGTGATTGGCGGGAACATAGCGTGCCCGCAAGCGCATGAACGGCGTTTCCACCACCTTATATAAGATCCAGCCCGTGGCAATGCTGAACGCGATCATCACCAGCATGGCCGGCAGGCTGTCCGGCCCGTAACCGAGATCCTGCAAAATCGGGCGCAGCAAAATGCACAACTGCTTGTGCAGCAGGTAAATTGCATACGACCACAGGGCCAGGCTGGCGGCGCCCGGCACGCGCACTTTGTACAAGACACTGGCGGGACTCAGCGCGGCGACCAGCAGCAAGCTGAAACTGACGGCCAGGGCTGGATAGCCGAACACCGTCACGCTATAGCCATAGTGATCGGTGAGAAACACGTAAAACATCAGCGCCGTGCCAGCGATTCCCGCCAGCAAGATGCGGTTACCGTATGAAGTGAGGCGCGTCCAGGCGATGGGATGGTAGTTTTTCAGCAGCGCCAGCGCCACGCCCGCCACCAACTCGTCGAAACGGCACCAGGAAGCGTAATAAATATACTTGTAATAGCCGAGGCCGCCGCGCGGCACTTGCACATATTCGTCCCATAGATACGCGCGCAGCAGCATGCCGACGATAAAGCTGGCGGCCACGGCCACCCACGCCCACAGCAGCGACTTGCGACAAGCGGCGACAAGCAAGGCCACGGCCGGCAGCAGCACATAGAACTGCTCTTCCACGCACAGCGACCACGCATGGGAAAACGCCGTGCCCGGTGTCAAATTGATGTTCTGCGTAAACGTCAGGAATTTCCACAGGGGCAGCAACGCGCTATCGCCGCGAAACGTGGGCCACAAATAATACAGCGCCAGCACGACATAGAAGTTGGGCAAGGTGCGCAGGAAACGCCGCGCATAGAAGCGGGGCAAGGAAAACCCGTGTTCGCTGCGCAAGGAGGCAAAGATCTGGTTGCCAATCAGATAGCCACTGAGGGCAAAGAACAGGTCCACGCCCGTCCAGCCGATTTCCCCCCAGAAACCAAACGCCCCGCCCTCGCTGACGAACAGCAAATAATGGTTCATGAACACCAGCACGATGGCCAGCGCGCGCAAGGTATCGAGACCAGCCAGGCGCGAGGAAGACGAAGAAGACGACATGGATATCAGCAATGGAAAACAACGGTGGCGCCGATCATGCCATGCCGCACACTGCCATGGCCAACTTTTTACAGGCGGCCACGGCGAATCCCGCTAAAATATGCCGACCTCGCTTTCCCTTCCCGCAACAGCATAGGATATGTCCAGCATGAGCAGCGCACTCCACTTCAAGTCCATCAACTACACGGGCCAGGGCAGCGGCCCGCGCCTGATCGTCACGGGCGCCGTGCACGGCAATGAAACCTGCGGCACCAAGGGCATCCACCGCGTGATGGCTGAACTCGACAGCGGCGCCCTCTCCATCCTGGCTGGCAGCGTCACTTTCGTGCCCATCACCAATCCACTGGCTTACGCCAAGGGCGTACGTAGCGGCGACCGCAACCTGAACCGCAATCTGTTTCCGAACGACAATCCGCAGGATTTCGAAGACCGCATCGCCAACTGGCTGTGCCCGTTGCTGGGCCAGCACGACGTGCTGCTGGACTTGCACTCGTTTAATGCCGACAGCCAGCCCTTCGTCATGGTAGGGCCGCGCAACAACGATGGTCCGCTGCAACCGTTTCAACATGCAGACAAGGAACGCGCGCTGGCGCGCCGCCTGGGCGTGCGCCGCTTCGTCGATGGCTGGCTGCACGCTTACGGCCAGGGCGTACAGCGCCGCCTGGGCAATAGCGACCAGGTGGGCCTGGTCTTGCGCTATGGCGTGGGCACCACCGAATACATGCGCTCGACGGGCGGCTTCGCCTTGACCCTGGAATGCGGCCAGCACGCGGACCCGGCCGCGCCGGATGTCGCCTACCGCGCCATTATGAACACGCTCGCCTTCCTCGGCTTCATCGACGCGCCGCAACCGCAGCCAATCGCCGACGTCGACATGGAAGCGCTGAACATGGTCGTCGTGCACGACAAACTGCACGCGGACGACCGCTTCATCAAGACTTGGTCCAGCTTTGACAAGGTGAAACAAGGCGAGCAGATCGGCGTGCGCGCCGACGGCACGCCCGTGACGGCCGAATTCGACGCCTACATCCTCTTCCCGGACGTCAACGCGGCAGCCAATGCGGAGTGGTATTACCTGGCGCGGGTGGCCAGCAGCTTTTGATTAGTGTCCGACCGACTTCGAAAACAAATTGATCACCAGCACGCCGGCAATGATCAGCCCCAGGCCGATCAAGGCCGGCGTATCCAGGCTCTGCTTGAACCAGAACCAGCCCACGGCGGAAATGAGCACGATGCCCACGCCCGACCAGATCGCGTAGACGATGCCGGTAGGAATGACCTTCAAGGTCAGGGACAAGCACCAGAAGGCGATGCTGTAGCCCACCACGGTGATGACACTGGGCAGCAAGCGGCTGAAACCGTCGGACGCCTTCAAGGCGCTGGTAGCGATGACTTCGGCGATGATGGCGATGGCCAGGTAGAAATACGTCATGGCGAGGCTCATGCGACAGTCCTTTCAAGGTAAATCAAAACAACAACGCCCTGCCCGCCCGCCGCCTGTTACATCAGGGCGGCACGACGGCGCAGGGCGGATCAGGGAAATTATTGAGGGCTGAGCAGCTTCAAGCCCAGGATGCCCGATACGATCAAGGCGATGCAGGCAATGCGCGCGGCGCTGGCCGGTTCACCCAACACCATGATGCCGAAGATGGCCGTGCCGACGGTGCCGATGCCCGTCCAGATCGCATACGCCGTGCCCAGCGGCAAGGTGCGCAGCGCCAGGCCCAGCATCACCACGCTGCCCAGCATGGAAATGGCCGTCAGTACGGATGGCACGAGGCGGGTAAAGCCGGCGCTATATTTGAGGCCGATGGCCCAGCCAATTTCCAGTAAACCTGCCAATACCAGGATGATCCACGCCATCACTACTCCCGAGGCGGCAGGGTCGTCCCCGCCATGCAGCCCCATCATCGAGCGGGGTCGTCCCCACAGGAGCAAAAGAAAAAGTATACCACTGGGTAAAAACACTTGCTGCAAGCACACTTTCCCCTGTGCGACCGCTCCAGTCAAATGTTGCCAAAAAACCTGCTGGTGGCAGCATAATGATTGCATCTCAACCATTCAGGAGCGACGATGCACACTCTGGCCCAAGTTCTTACTGCCCTCATCCTGCTGCTGCACATCTACATCGTGTTGCTGGAAACCGTGCTGTTCGATACCCGCGGACGCAAGGTGTTTGGCCTGTCCAAGGAAAAAGCGGAGCTCGTGCGTCCCGCCATGTCGAATCAGGGTTGCTATAACGGCTTTCTCGTAGCAGCGCTGGCGCTGGGCTTTTTTCACCCGGACGCGGTCATCGCCCATGCGTTTACCGTCTTCGGCCTGGCGTGCATCGCCGTGGCCGGCGTATGGGGCGCAGTGACCGTCATGACACGCATCCTCTATCTGCAAACGGCGCCTGCCGTCATCGCCTTGCTGCTGTTCCACTTCGATTGATTCCTGCCGGGCGGCCATGCGACCGCCCAACGCCTGCCCCCCTGAAAATCCACGCTGTCAGCAGTTTTTTATTTATATCGTAGTATAGCGATATTGAAATTCACAAAAGACGAACCATATATCGTCTACAGACGAACATAGACCTGGAGAAACACCATGGACATCGACGCCATCCACAAGGCGCTGGCCAACCCCGTGCGGCGACAGATCCTGCAATGGCTGAAGGAGCCGGAGCAGCATTTCGCCCAGCAAGACCATCCGCTCGACTTCGGCGTCTGTGCCGGGCTGATCGACCGCAGCCTGGGCCTGTCGCAATCGACGGTCTCGGCCCACCTGGCCACCTTGCAAAAGGCCGGCCTGATTTCCGCCAGAAAAGTCGGGCAGTGGAGTTTCTTCAAGCGCAATGAAGCCACCATTCAGGCTTTTCTGGAACATATGCAACAAGGTTTGTAACCGTAGCCCCATCCTTATCGCCGTTCGCGGCATTCTCGACAGGAAAGATAGCAACCATGGCAACCTTATTCGACCCCATCACCATTGGCAGTCTGCAACTGAAAAACCGCATCATCATGGCGCCGTTGACGCGTTCGCGCGCCGGCAATCCGGGCCGCGTGCCCAACGCCCTGATGGCCGAGTACTACACGCAGCGCGCTTCGGCCGGCATGATCATCTCGGAAGCGACGGCCGTCACGCCGCAGGGCGTGGGCTATGCCGACACGCCGGGCATCTGGTCCGAGGAGCAGGTAGAAGGCTGGAAACACATCACCCGGGCCGTACATGACGCTGGCGGCCTGATCGTGCTGCAACTGTGGCATGTGGGCCGCATTTCCGCGCCCGTCTTCCTCGATGGCGACCTGCCCGTGGCACCCAGCGCCGTCAAGCCGGCCGGCCATGTCAGCCTGCTGCGCCCGAAACAGGAATTCGTCACGCCGCGCGCGCTCGATACGGAAGAGATTTCCGGCATCGTGGCGGCCTACCGCCTGGGCGCCGAGAATGCGAAAAAGGCCGGTTTCGACGGCGTGGAAATCCACGGCGCGAATGGTTATTTGCTCGACCAGTTCCTGCAAGACAGCACTAACTTGCGCACCGACAACTACGGCGGCTCGATTGAAAACCGCGCCCGCCTGATGCTGGAAGTGACGGATGCGTGCATCGAGGTATGGGGCGCCGACAAGGTGGGCATGCATTTGGCACCGCGCCGCGATGCGCACGACATGGGCGATTCCAACCCGCGCGCCACCTTCGGCTATGTGGCACGCGAGCTGGGCAAGCGCGGCATCGCCTTCATCTGCGCGCGCGAAGCGCTCGGTGAAGACCGCCTGGGCCCGTACCTGAAACAGGAATTTGGCGGCGTGTACATTGCCAACGAGAAAATGGACAAAGCGGCGGCCGAAGCCTTGCTGGCCACGGGCGAAGCCGATGCCGTGGCCTTCGGCCTGTGGTTCATCGCCAATCCCGACCTGCCTATCCGCCTGCACAGCGACGCGCCATTGAATCCGCTGAATGCGGACACCCTGTACGCACCCGACGCTGCCGGCTACACGGATTACCCTGCACTGGCGGCACAGGCTTAAACAGCATTCTCAGCGCAGCATTCTCAGCGCAGCACCCTCAGCGGCACTGAGCTGCTCATCCCCCCGGCGGCGGGCGCAACGATACCAACGCAGCTGACTGCGCAATGATCGTGGCGCCCGCCGCCTTACTTTCGCCGCAGTTCCCCCACCTTCAGCGCCATCGGCGCCGTGCCGGCCGGGCCGGACGGCGCGCGTGCACGCTGCTGAACACACGACGTATCACCTCGGCCGGCACCGCGTGCTCACGCAAGTAGGCTGTCGCCACCGTCCGGCCCAGGGTGTGATGAAACGCCACGCCACGCTCGACGAGCTCGGCCATCACTTTGTCCGTCCGGTCATGCTCCCCAGGTACATCATCGATACTGTTTTTCATGCCATGCCTCCCTGTCGGCTGGATCAACGCTGCACCGAGTTTTGACCACATTGTGCGCATTTAGTGCCCGCCACAGTAACAAAGCATCGTTAAAATAGCAGCAACAACAGCCCCGGTGCCGCATGAATAGCAGCCTCGGCTGCTTGTCGCCACCGCCAGCCCCGTATAAAATGCCTGCGCAGAATTTTTGCTTCAAGGAAAATGGCCAGCAGCGCCATCCCATTAAGAACAGTGTCACTGAAGGGTATCAATGGACGATTTATTTGTACAAGCGGGCGACTTGCCGACCTGGCACCAGCGCTGCGCGCTGCGCGTGCTGCAGCTGTTTGGCTGGCGCATGCGCTTCCGTCCCCTGCCTGGGCCGCGCGGCATCGTCGTCGTCTACCCGCACACGTCGAACTGGGATTTCATGGTGGGCCTGTTCGGCAAATGGGCGCTGTCGCTGCCGTTCCGCTGGCTGGCCAAGGATACCCTGTTCCGCGGCCCCATGGGCAAGGTGCTGCGCTACCTGGGTGGCGAACCCGTCGACCGCAGCACCACCAGCGGCACCATCGGCCGCCAGGCCGAGCGCATGCTGGCCGCCGACTGGTACTGGCTGGCCATCACGCCGGAAGCGACGCGCAGCTACCGTCCGAACTGGAAAAGCGGCTTTTATCACCTGGCCCTGGCCGCCAAGGTGCCGCTGTTGCTGGTGTATATCGACTACCCGAACAAGGTGCTGGGCATCGTCGACCATATCTATTTGACGGGCGACAAGGAAGCCGACATGGCCGCCATCGCCGCCGTGTATGCGGGCCACCAGGGCTTGCATCCGGAAAAGGCGGCGCCCATCGTGCTATCCGAGAAGCGCCCCGGCGCTTAATTCATTCCCATCAGCACCACGCCGGCGGCCGTCAAGGCCACGCCGGCCACGCGCAGAACGCGCTCGGCCATCACCTGGCCGGCGAAACGTCCCGCACACAGCAGCATGGCCGAAGCCAGCATGAAGCCGCACGCGGCCGCTGCAGCCGGCAATTCCTGGCCATGCGCATTGCCATGCGCCAGCGCAAACATGCCCACCAGACCCACGCCCAGCCAGTTCGGCAAGGCCAGCGCCAACGCGATAACCAGTCCCACCAGCGCCACCGTGGCGGCGATGCCCGTTTCCAGACCGGGAATGCGCAAGCCCGCCATGCCGGCCAGCGCACCGAGCAGCATCATGCCAAGGAAAGTGGTCGGCTGGCCCCAGCCACGGCGCTGCTGGCCGCCCCAGAGACCCACGCCCAGCATGGCCAACAAATGGTCGATGCCCGTGAACGGATGGGCGAAACCGGCCAGGAAGCCGGCACTCTCGCCATGACCGGGGTGGGCCATGGCGGGCAGCGCCAGCAGGCACAGCGCAGCCACGGCGGCTGTTTTCTTCATCAGTCTTGCGCTCATTGCAGCTCCTTGCCTGGTTGGTCGAGCAAACCTTGCTCGCGGATAAAATCGATGACGACCTGCACGCCGTCGCCGCTGCGCAGGTTGGTAAACACGAAGGGGCGCTCACCGCGCATGCGTTTGGCGTCCTGCGCCATCACGTCCAGGTTGGCGCCTACATATGGAGCCAGGTCCGTCTTGTTGATAATGAGCAAATCGGAGCGTGTGATGCCGGGCCCGCCCTTGCGCGGGATTTTTTCGCCGCCGGCCACGTCGATCACGTAAATGGTCAGGTCCGACAATTCCGGACTGAAGGTGGCGGCCAGATTATCGCCGCCCGATTCGACCAGGATCAAATCCAGATTGGGAAAGTCTGCCTGCATGCGCGCGATGGCTTCCAGGTTGATGGAAGCATCTTCGCGGATGGCCGTGTGCGGGCAGCCGCCCGTCTCCACGCCCATTAAACGCTCGGCCGGCAAGGCACCGGCGCGCAGCAGGATTTCCATGTCTTCCTTGGTGTAAATGTCATTCGTGATGACGGCCATGTCGTAGCGTTCGCGCATGCCCTTGCACAGCATTTCGCACAAAGCCGTCTTGCCCGAGCCGACAGGCCCGCCGATGCCCACGCGCAGGGGATTGGAGTTGATCGATGTCATGTTGTAGTCTCTCGTTGTCGTGTTCAGGATCGGTACAGGCGGCTGTACTGCACTTCGTGCCGCATCGACAGCAGCGACAGGCCGGGCGCCCAGTTGCCCAGCTCGTCGTCCTGCAAGGTTTGCGCCGTCAGCGCCGCCGCTTCCAGCTCCGGCCGCAGCGACAGCAGCAGGCGCTGGCCCGCCACCTGCCCCAGCGGCACGGATTTCACACAGACGAGCACCTGGTTTTCCGCCCACGCAAACAGCATGGCAAGCAACGCTTCCTCGCGCGGAATGGCCAGCGCCGCCACGGCGCAGGCATAGGCCGTGGGCAGGGCCACTTCCGGCTGGCCCTGCAGCATGTCGATCAGCACGCCGTCGGCCACGCCCAGCTCGGCCAGCAGCTTGGTCAAGGAGTATCCCATCTGGATGGTCTCGGCGCGAAACTCCGCCGTGTCGCGCGAAGCGATGAAGCGCTCGCTCCAGCGCTGCACGGCGCACAGATCGTGCGCCTCGAACGCCTGCATCAAACGCCAGCACAGAGGTGCTTCCCAGCGCGCCACCACCTGCGTCAGATGCTGCGCGATCCAGTCGCGCGCGGTGACCGCATCGTTCACCAGGCCGCACTCCAGTGCCGCTTCCAGTCCCTGCGAATAGCTGTAGGCGCCAATCGGCAGGGCCGGGCTGGCGAACTGCAGCAAATGCAGCAGGGCCGAGGCCTGCATCATGCGGTGCCCGGTGTATCACCGGGGCGGTGGATTTTCTGCCGCAACGGCACGGGCGCCAGCAAATGCCGGCCGTGGCCGTCGTGGTGGCCATGGCCACCTCCATATGCGCCGGCCTCCGGCTCGAACGGCGCACTTTCTTCCGTCACAGTCGCCTGCAAGCCTTCCAGCATCTCCTTCAGCACCACGTCCTTGCGGATGCGCAAAAAGCCGTCGCCCACCTGCGCCTGCGTGTGGCGATTCCCCAAATGAAAAGCGCAGCGCAGCAGGGTATGCGCATCAAGGCAGCGCACCAGGTAGGTCGGTTCGCGTGCGGCGACGATCTGCACCACCTGGCCTTCCGGCCCCGTCATGCGCTCGCCGTCGCGCAGCACCGTGCCGCGCACAGTGAACACGGCCACCTCGTCGCCATTCGACAGCACGGCGCGCAGCCGGCATTTTTCGCGCTGGTCATAGGGCAGCACAAGTTGGACAACGGCGGCGCGATGATCGTCCGCCGCCAGTTTGGTATGCAAAGTGAGCATGATTGTCTCCTGCCTAGAATAGAAAATAGCGCTGCGCCATGGGCAGCACGGCGGCCGCCTCGCACACCAGCAGCTGGCCGTCGGCGCGCACGGCATAGGTTTCCGGGTCCACTTCCATGTGCGGCGTGGCGCTGTTATGGATCATGTCGTGCTTGCGCAAGCCGCGCATGTTTTTCACGGCGATGACGGATTTATTCAGTTTCAACTGGTGCCCGATATCGAGGTCGTAGGCCGCCTGCGAGACAAAGGTGAACGACTTTTTCAGGCCGCCGCCAAAGGCGCCGAACATCATGCGGTAATGCACGGGCTGCGGCGTGGGGATCGACGCGTTCGGGTCGCCCATCTGCGCGGCGGCGATCATGCCGCCCTTTAAAATCATCGATGGCTTGACGCCGAAGAAGGCCGGCTTCCACAGCACGATGTCGGCGATCTTGCCCGCCTCGATGGAGCCCACCACGTGCGAAATCCCATGCGTGATGGCCGGGTTGATCGTGTACTTGGCGATGTAGCGCTTGGCGCGGAAATTGTCGCTGCGCGCGGTGTCGGGCGCCAGCGGTCCCCGCTGCACCTTCATCTTGTGCGCCGTCTGCCAGGTGCGCATGATCACTTCGCCCACACGCCCCATGGCTTGCGAGTCGGACGACATCATGGAAATGGCGCCGATATCGTGCAGGATATCTTCCGCGGCGATGGTTTCGCGGCGGATGCGCGACTCGGCAAAGGCCACGTCTTCGGCAATGGCTGGGTCCAGGTGGTGGCACACCATCAGCATGTCCAGGTGCTCGTCGAGCGTGTTGACGGTGAAGGGCCGCGTCGGGTTGGTCGACGAGGGCAGCACGTTGGATTGCCCTACGGCGGCGATGATGTCGGGTGCATGGCCGCCGCCCGCCCCTTCCGTGTGAAAGGTGTGGATGGTGCGGTCCTTGAAGGCGGCCAGGGTGTGCTCAAGGAAGCCGCCTTCGTTGAGGGTATCGCTGTGCAGCGCCACCTGGATATCCATGCGGTCGGCCACCGACAGGCAGTTGTCGATGGCGGCCGGCGTGCTGCCCCAGTCTTCATGCAGTTTCAGGCCGATGGCGCCCGCGCGCACCTGCTCTTCCAGCGGCAGCGGCAAACTCACATTACCCTTGCCCATGAAGCCCAGGTTCATGGGAAACGCGTCGGCGGCCGCCAGCATGGCATGCAAATGCCATGGCCCCGGCGTGCAGGTGGTGGCGGCCGTGCCCACGGCAGGTCCCGTGCCCCCGCCCAGCATGGTGGTCACGCCGCTCATCAGGGCTTCCTCGATCTGCTGCGGGCAGATGAAGTGGATATGCGTGTCGACGCCGCCGGCCGTGACGATCATGCCTTCACCGGCGATGATCTCGGTCGCGCCGCCGATGGGAAGCGTCACGCCGGGCTGGATGTCCGGGTTGCCCGCCTTGCCGATGCCGAAGATCAGACCATTTTTTAGGCCGATATCGGCTTTCACGATGCCCCAGTGGTCGAGAATGACGGCATTCGTGATGACGGTATCCATCACCTCGGCCGCGCAGCGCTGCGACTGGCCCATGCCATCGCGGATCACCTTGCCGCCGCCGAATTTCACTTCTTCGCCGTAGATCGCATAGTCATGCTCGATCTCGATGAACAGTTCCGTGTCGGCCAGGCGGATGCGGTCGCCCTTGGTGGGGCCGAACATCTCGGCGTACGCGCTGCGGGGAATGCTGGCCATCTCAATCCTTTCCTGGTGGAGTGTCTTGCAGTGCGCCCATCACTTCGCGATTGAAGCCGTAAACCTTGCGTTCGCCCGCCAGCGCCACCAGTTCCACCGTGCGCTGCTGGCCCGGTTCGAAACGCACGGCGGTGCCGGCCGTGATGTTCAAACGCATGCCGTAGGCGCGCCAGCGCTCGAAAGCCAGCGCCGGATTGACTTCAAAAAAGTGAAAGTGCGAGCCGACCTGGATCGGCCGGTCGCCCCGGTTGGCCACCACCACGGTGGCCGTGGCGCGGCCCGCATTGAGGCTGATTTCGCCTTCTTCCAATTTGTATTCGCCTGGGGTCATGAGGGGCTCCTTCAAAGATCGCGTTACGCTTGCCGGCGGGTCGCCGGCGCAAAAACAGCCATGGCGCGGGTGGCGCCCTGGCCAGTCAAGAAACTACGGTATTGGATGGTGCACGGTCACCAGCTTGCTGCCATCGGGGAAGGTCGCTTCCACCTGGATATCGGGGATCATCTCGGCGATACCATCCATGACGTCGGCGCGCGAGAGTATTTTCGTACCGTCCGACATCAGCTGCGCCACCGACTTGCCATCGCGCGCGCCTTCCATGATGGCGGCGCTGATCAGAGCCACCGCTTCCGGATAATTCAATTTCAAGCCACGCGCCAGGCGCCGTTCGGCCAGCAGTGCGGCCGTAAAAATGAGCAGCTTGTCTTTTTCGCGGGGAGTCAGGTCCATGGTTTTCCTTGCGCTTCTTTCCTGATCAAGTGTTCCAGCTGCGGGGTACGACGGCGTCGCGTCCCAGCATGGCGGGGCGCAGCAACTGCCAGGCGACCAGCATGATTCGACGCGCCGCCTCGCTGTCGCCGCACAGCAGGCGCACCACCACCAGCGCCTTGATTTGCGTGGCGCCGAATGCGGCGCCGGCCGGCACGGCGATCTCGCGCACGGCCGCCAGCACGGCGGGAGAAATAGACGTGCCGACGGCGATCAGGGTGGCGCATACCGTGTGGCCTCCCAATCCCAGTGGACTGGCCATCAGCGCGCCGTCGGCGGCCAGCACGCCCTGCTCCCACCACAGCAGCTTGCCGCCGCGGCGGATTTGCACCTGCTGGCTGATGCTGCCCGTGTTAAAAATTTCGCCAGAGGCGCTGCGGCCCAGGCAAACGATGTCGCAACCGATGTAGCTGGCGTTCGCCGCCAGTTCCACCTCGTGGCGCAGGCGCACGCAAGCCTGGTCGAAGAAAATGCTCTCCTGTGGCAGCCACTCGATGGCGGCGCCGGCGCCGGCGCGCAGCACGATATGCTGACCCGAGACGTGGCCATTCGCGCGGTACCACTTGGCCGCGCCCGGCGACGTGAGAAACGCATGCGCGCCCTCGCCCACCGTGGCGTCGACGGCCAGCTGGTCGCCGCCCACCACGCCGCCGGGCGGATGGATGATGATGGCGTGGCAGACGGCATCGCCTTCGGGATATAGGGGCTTTTGCACGCGCAAAGGGCCGCTATGCGTGCGCTCGACCAGGCGGCTGACGCCATCGTGCCAGGCAAAGCCCAGGCGCAAATGCGCCTGCCAGGCGCTGTGCGCGCTGGCGTCATTCGATATAGCTGGACGGGTGCTGTCTGGCATGCGGAGCAATCGCGTAAATAAGCGACTACCTAAGCAGGATATGTGCCAGCGTCAGGGGAAGGAATAGTGAGCATTGCGCACCATGCTGCAGCGGATGCACCGGCATGGTGCATCGGCCGCACCGCGGGGCTCAGGTCACAGCCAGGATGCGCCGTTCGCGCAGCAAGGCCGTGAAGGCTTCCGCGGCAAGGGGCCGGCTGAAATAATAGCCCTGCATTTCGTCGCAGCCGTGTTCCGTCAGGAAGGCCACCTGTTCGCGCGTTTCCACGCCTTCGGCGATGACGCGCATATCCAGGTTGTGCGCCAGCGAGATGACGGAACGGGCGATGGCCGCATCGCTGCTGCTGGTGGTAACGTCGTCGACGAAGGATTTGTCGATCTTCAGCACATCGATGGGAAAGCGTTTCAGATAGCCCAGGCTGGAATAGCCGGTGCCGAAGTCGTCGAGGGAAATGCCCACGCCGATATCCTTCAGGCGCGTGAGAGCCGCCACCGCCTTGTCCGGGTCGCCCATCACCGTGCTTTCCGTGATCTCGATACCCAGACAGGCGGGCGCGATGCCGTATTTGCGCAAGGTCGCCTCGACAAACGGCACCGTGCGGTCCTGCGCAAACTGTTTACCCGACAGGTTGACGGCCACCTTGATGCTGCCCAGGCCCGCATCGTGCCAGACGCGGATCTGCGCGCAGACACTTTCGAGCACCCATTCGCCGATGGCCGTGATCGAGCCGTATTCCTCGGCCAGCGCGATGAACAGGCCGGGCGGCACCTTGCCCAGCACCGGGTTATCCCAGCGCAGCAGGGCTTCCGCGCCCAGCATGGCGCCCGTGCGCAAACACATTTGCGGCTGGTAATGCACGGCGAATTCATCGCGGCAGATGGCGCCGCGCAGTTGCTGCTGCATGGCCAGGCGGGCGCGGATATCACTGCCCATGCGCTCCGTGAAGAAGGCGTAATGGTCGCGCCCCATTTCCTTGGCGCGCACCAGTGCCGTGTCGGCGTGGCGCAGCACGTCGTCGAGGCTGTCGCCGTCGGCCGGGCACATGGCGATGCCGATACTGGTGGTCAGCGCCAGGCGCTCGCCATCGACGCTGAGTTCTTCGCGCAAGCCGGCCAGGATGGTTTGCGCCAGCGCAAGCGTGCGCCCCAGCAGGGCATCGTCGTGCAGCAGGATCTGGAATTCGTCGCCGCCCTGGCGCACCACGGTGTCGCCTTCGCGCACGCAGCCGGAGAGGAAACGTGCCACCACTTGCAGCGCCTTGTCGCCCACGGCCTGGCCGTGCGAATCGTTGATATTCTTGAAGCGGTCCAGGTCCAGGCACATCAGCACCACTTGCTGGCTGTCGCGCAGGGCGTTCGCGCGCGCTTGTTCGAAGCGCTCGCGCAACAGCACGCGGTTCGGCAAACCGGTCAGCGCGTCATGGTAGGAGAGGAAGTCGATCAGATGCTGCTCGGCCTTGCGCTCGCTGATATCGAGGAAGACACCCACGTAGTTGACGACGCCGCCATCCGGGCCATGCACGGTGGACACGCTGAGCAAACAGGGATAGGTGTCGCCGCTCTTGCGCCGCGTTTGCACCTCGCCCGACCAGCAGCCGCTGCTGCGCAAGCCCTGGCGCATGGCCAGCAGCACCGCTTCGCCCGTGTGCTCGGCATGCAGGCGCATGATATCCGTGCCCACCACTTCCTGCGCCGCATAGCCGGTGATGCGTGTAAAAGCGGGATTGGCCGTGACGATGACGCCGGCCGGATCCGTGATCAAAATGGCGTCCTGGGTGGCTTCGAAGACCTGGCCCGACAGGCGCAGCAATTCTTCATTGCCGCGGCGGATCTGCACTTCGCGCGCCAGGGTGCTGGCCACCTGCGCCAGTTCGGCCGTGCGTTCGGCCACGCGCCGTTCCAGGTTGGCGCGCTCCTGCGCCAGTTGCAGCTGCGCCCGCGCCAGGCGCACGTGCGCATCGGTGCGGGCCAGGATTTCCTCGGCCTGGAAGGGCTTGGCGATAAAATCGACGGCGCCCAGCGCAAAGCCGCGCACCTTGTCGTCCGTATCGTACTGGGCCGACAGGAAGATCACCGGCACCTGGCGCAAGGACGGTATCTCCTTCAGGCGGCGGCAGACTTCAAAGCCGTCGAGGCCCGGCATGCGCACGTCGAGCAAAATCAGCTCGGGCGGGCGCGCCTGGGCCGTCCACAGGGCCAGTTCACCGTTCGGCGCCTGGCGCACCGCATAGCCGGCGCCACCCAGCAAATCGCTCAACAACTTTAGCGAAGCCGGCGTATCTTCAACGATCAGTACTTCGCCCTTCGAATTTACTTCCGAAAAATCGCGGTGCATGTAGCAGTTCTCTCAGCTTTGGATGAGGCGCGGCGGTCCGTTGCCACGCTGGACAAGACATTTCTTTGCGATGAACTACGTACTATCATCATAATCTTTATTGCAATTTAGCACCATCCATGCGCGGCACTTAGTCCTCTTTTCATCGAATTCGATGTTGTCAGTCCACACTTTCAGGTAGGTGCCAGCGCGCCCTCGCTCTCCAGCAAGACGCACAGCTGACGGTACTGGTGCTGGTCGAGCATGGCCTGCAGCGGCGCCAGCAACGGCGCTGCCGCCGCCGGCAGGGTTGCCAGCAGCTGCGCCACCCTGGCCAGGTTCAATTCGCGCAGCGCCACCAGCAAGGCGGCGCGCTGATCCCCGGCCAGCAGCAGCAAGTCTTGCGCCTGCAGTGCCGGTGGCACTGCCGCCTGCGCCGGCACGGCCGGTGGCGCGGGAGCCTGCAATGGCGCCTGCGCCGCCTGCGCGGGTATGCTGAAACGGAAGATGGCACCCTGCCCCGGCGCCGATTCCAGCGTCAGTTCGCCTTTCATCAACTGCACGAATTCGCGCGAGATGGCCAGCCCCAGGCCCGTGCCATCCTTCGGTCCCATGCTGTCGGCCTGCACGAACGGTTCGAAGATGCGCTGCTGGTCCTCCGGGGCGATGCCGATGCCCGTGTCGCTGACGGCGAACGACAGGCGCCACGTGGCGTCATCGCGCCGCTCGCCGCGCACCCGCAAGGTGACCTCGCCGCTGCCGGCAAACTTGACGGCGTTCGACATCAGGTTCAGTAGCACTTGGCGCAAGCGCGTCGCGTCGAGCAGCACAGCCGGCGGCAGGTCCGCGCAATCGAGGCGCAGGGCCAGTCCCTGCTGCTCGGCGCGCATGCCCAGCATGTCCATCACTTCCTGCAACAAGGGCGCCAGCGCCACTACGGCCGTCTGCGCCTGCAAGCGTCCCGCCTCGCCCTTCGACAGTTCGAGGATTTCATTGATCAGGGTGAGCAAATGGTTGCCGGAGCGGTGGATGATGGCCAGGTTGCGCTTTTCATCGTCCTGCATATTGGGCGAGGCGGCCATCAGGCGCGAAAAGCCGATCACGGAATTCAAGGGCGTGCGCAGTTCATGGCTCATGTTAGCCAGGAAGGTGCTCTTGGCGCGGTTCGCCGCCTGCGCCTGGCTGACGGCCACCGACAAGGCGCTCGTGCGCTCGGCCACCAGTTCTTCCAGATGATGGCGGTGGCGCAGCAGTTCCAGTTCGGCCTCGCGATGCGCCGTGATGTCGTAGTTGGAGCCCACCATGCGCATGGGCTGGCCCCGCCCGTCGCGGAAGATCACGGCATCGGCCTTGATGTAGCGGATGGCGCCATCGGGCCACAGGATGCGGTACTCGTGCGTGAACGCCAGGCCGGCGCTCAGCGCGGCGCGCAGGGCCGCCTTGGTGGCCGGCACGTCGTCCGGCACCAGCGCCGCGCGCCAGATGGCCGCCGGCGCCATGCTGCTGGTCGCATCGGCCTTGAACTGCGCATACATCTGCTCGTCCCACTGCAATGCATCGCTGCTGACATTCCAGTCCCAGATGCCGATGCTGGCCGCGCCGGTCGCCATCTGCACGCGCTCCTCGCTGCGTTGCAAGGCGCGGTAGCGGCTGTCGAGCAGCGCCACCATGTCGCGGATGGAACGGTACAGGGTGCGCAACTCGCCCAGGAACCACGCTTGCGGCGGCGTGCCGAACGCTTCGCCCTGCCCCGCCTTGACGCCCGCGGCGTACTGGCCGATGGCCTTCAGGGGCTTGAGCATCAGACACCACATGAGCAGCCAGATGCTGGCCACCAGGATCACGTCGAGCGCCACGATCATGGCGCCGATGCCCAACGCGCGCTGCCGCAGCTGCGCGTGCAGCAGGGCCGGCGTCGCATACACGGCAACGCTGCCGATGACTTGTCCACCCATCGTCACGGGACGCCGCTGCACCAGCCAGCCCGGTTCGGCCGACAGCGCGGAGAGGCTGTCGATGGCGCCGTCGGCATTGCGGCGCAGGACCAGCGCCTCCTTGCCGATGCCCGGCGTGAGGGAACTGGCCACCAGATCGCGCTTGCCCAGCATGCTGCGCATGATGGCCTGCATCTGCTTTTCATCCAGGTTCCACAAGGGCAGTTCGATGGCCACGGCCAACTGGTCCGCGCTGACGGCCAGGCTGCGATGCAACTGCTGCAAGCGCTGCTCGCGTTCGGACTGGTAAAACAGCACGGCAAACACCAGCAGCAGCGCAGTGACGACACAGGTCAGCGCCACGCTGACGGCCAGCACGATGGATACGCTGCCCAGACGGGCGCCCTTGGGCGAGTGAAAAGTCATGCGTCTTCGCCCTGCGGTTCGCTGGCCAGCTGCGCCAGCAAGGCGCACAGCGGCTGGTACTGGTGCTGTTCCAGCATGGCGGCGATATGCGCGGACAGCTGCGGCAGGCTGGTGGAAACGCCGGCCAGCACGATGGCGCTGCGCCGCAAATCGAGGGCTTGCACGGATTCGAGCAGCGCCTGACGTTCGGCTGCGCCCAGCTGGCCCAGCGCCTGCTGCAAGTCAAAGGCCGCCGCCAGCACACGCGGCGGCGCGGCGGCGGCGCGCTGGAAGCGCACGCCCAGTTGCTGCTCCAGCATGGCAAACAGATGTTCCTGCTCGATCGGTTTGCGCAGGAAGCCGTCGGCGCCAGCCGCCAGCGCCTCCTGCTTTTCTTCCTCGAAGGCGGAGGCGGTCATGATCACCAGGCGCGGCTGCACCAGCGCCGGCTGCGCGCGCAGCCAGCGCGTCAGCGCCAGGCCATCCATGTCAGGCATGCGCCAGTCGCTCAGCACCATGTCGTAGCGCTGCGCCGCCAGCATGGCTTGCGCCTGCGCGCCGCCTGCCGCTTCCTGCAGCTGGAAACCCAGCGGCGCCAGCAAGCCGGCCAGCAGCTTGCGGCAGTTGTCGTCATCATCGACCAGCAGCACCATGCGCCCGCGCTGGCCCGGCGGCAGGCGCGCCACGCGGCCCGGCGCCAGCGCCGCGATGGCCGGCCGCTGCAGCACCGGCGCGCGCAGGTCGAAACGGAATACGGAACCGGCTCCCAGCGTGGAATCGACGCGCAGCTCGCCGCCCATCAGGCGCACGAATTCGCGCGAAATAGTCAGCCCCAATCCCGTGCCAGCCTGCGCCACCGCGCTGTCGGCCTGCACGAACGGCTCAAAGATGCGTTCCAGGTCCGCTTCCGCGATGCCGCTGCCCGTATCGCGCACGGCAAACGCCAGCGCCATTTGCCCATGGTCTGCCGCCTGGCACGCCAGCGACAAGGTCACGCTGCCTTGCTCGATGAACTTGAGCGCGTTCGACAGCAGATTCAGGAGCACCTGGCGCAGCTTGGCGCCATCGAGGCGCACCAGCGGCGGCACGCCGGAACGTTCAAGCTGCAGCGCGATGCCCTGGTCGCTCGAACGCATGCGCACCATCTCGAGGACTTCGTCGAGCAAGCCATTCAAGTCGACGGGTCCCGTTTGCAACTGCATGCGGCCCGCCTCGATTTTCGACAATTCGAGGATGTCGTTGATCAAGGTCAGCAAATGATGACCGGCGCGGTTGATGATCGCCAGGTTATGCTTTTCTTCCTCGAACATGCTGCTCGAATCGGCCATCATCTGCGAAAACCCGATCACGGAATTGAGCGGCGTGCGCAATTCGTGACTCATGTTGGCCAGGAAGACGCTTTTCGCGCGATTCGCCGATTCGGCCTCGGTGACGGCCACCGACAGGGCCGCCGTGCGCTGCTGCACCAGTTCCTCCAGGTGGTCGCGGTAGCCGAGCAATTCCTGCTCGCTATGCTTGCGCTCGGAAATATCGACGATGCCGCTGCGCACCAGGCGCCGCCCTTCCATGGGCAATTTGACCAGCCGTACTTCGCAGGGGAAAATGCTGCCGTCGGCACGTCGCACATTGCGCTCCACCAGGACAGGCTCGCCCTGCATGGCGCGGCGCAGATGCTCTTCCATCATCAGCCCCAGCGGCAGGCCATCGGGCTGCTTGCCGCTATACAGGTCGAAGGGCCCGCATGCCAGCAGCGCCGCGCGCGACAGGCCCAGCATGCGCTGCGCGCTGCTGTTGGCGTCGACGAAGCGGTCCAGGTCCAGGTCGTACACCAGAATGGCTTCCGGCGCATGTTCGACCAAAATGCGGAAGCGCTGCTCGCTCTCGCGCGCCTCGCTCTCGGCGCGGCGCAGGCGCCGCCGCTGCAGCAGCAAGGCGCTTAGCAAGCCAGCCATCACGATGAAGACGCCGCCCACCAGCAGCACGGCGACGCGGTGTTCATGCCACAGTTGCGGCGGCCGGTTAAAGAATAGCGTGTGCGGCGGCAGCAGGCTGATGTCCACATCCCAGCGCTGCAGCTGTTCCCAGTCATACATGGGCACCGGGCGGGCCGGCGGCAACAAGGCGCCCGGAGCGGCAGGCACCTTGCCCGCCAGCACGGCCAGCGACATCTGCGCCACCTGCTGCGCGGCCTGTTCGATGTGCAGGATGGAGCCGCCCAGGATGCCCTTGCCGACCGTCGCGTTGTACATGCCAAAGGTGGGCACATTGGCCAGCCGCGCCAGCTGCACGGAAAACTGCACGGGCGTGGCGACGTTACCGTCCACGTCGCGGTTGACATTGCCCGCCACCAGCACGCTATCAGCGGGCCAGTGCGCCACCACAGAGCGCATCTGCTCCAGGGTCAGGTTATCGAGATAGCGCATGGCCACCTTGCCCTGCCACGCCAGCGCCGCCTGCTGCATGCTGCGCTTCAAGACCTGGTCGGCCTCGCTGACGCCGACGGCCAGGACGATGGTTTTGGTCTCCGGAAACAGTGCCATGGCTTGCGCCAGGGTACCGGGAAAATCGACATTCGCCTTTTGCTGCCAGATGGCAACCGGGCTGCCGGCCGGCAAGGCCATGCCCGAGGTGTTAATCGCCAACACGGGCACGCCGCGCGCCAGCGGCGCCAGATCCGACAACAGGAAATCGAGCGCCGGCTGCTGCATGGCGATGATCAGGTCGGCTTTGCGCCCCATCATCTGAGTGTATCTTAAAAGCAACAAATCACGCATCTCGTTGCGCAGCGCCGGGTCGCCCTGGGTATTCAGGTTGAGGTGCTCAACCATAATGTCTTCGTTGGCCAAGCCCGCAGCCACCATCGCTGCCACATAGGTGCGCGTGTACGATTCCACGCCGGCGCGGCCATAGTCGTAGGCGTTAAGAAACAGCACGCGCTGGCCCTGGTGCGGCGGCTCGGCGGCGGCGGCGGGCGACGATGCGGGCAAAGCCGCAGGGGCTGCGGCGGCACAGAACGCCAGCAGCAATGCGCGGCAGCAGCGGCGCACCGCTGCCCTGCCCATCCCGCCGCCAGCCCGCAAGCCGCCCGGCACATCACGCATCATTTGCCATGCCCATGCCCATGCTCACTCCCGCCTGTCACCATGTTTCAACTATGCACTGACGGATCAGCCACCGACACTTACAAAAACATGATAACGTCAACTGCAGGGACAAGTCTATTCCTTAGGGCAATCTTTTCACAATGCACCCACTCGCAACGCCAACCATCGTTACGCGGCGGTGCCGCTGATACCGAACAATTCTAGCTTCAGCCCTTTTATGCCAGACGGCACATAAATCGCAATCGCCTGGGCTTTGATCATGCTGTCATAAATACTGCCCTTGTCATCAATCGAAAAGTAATACGTATTGGGCCGTACCGGCACTTCAGCAGGAACCTGTGCCATGTGGCGCAACTCGGCACCCGGAAGTGCCCGGTTCAGTAATAGTTCGATAGTGTCCGGAGACGAAATTTTGAATTGCAAGGGCACCGTGGCGACCAGTTCCAGCCCCGGCATATCAGCGTTTACCGCAAGAAAGAGTTCGGTCTGACGGTCAATCCGCGTGGCATCGAGCACACCGTGATAGTGGGTGTTTTGTTGCATGTCATTGGACAGCGCAATCGGGAAGTAACGCGACAGGAGCACAGTGTCGATCAGGTCGCGAATGATGCCATCGAGCTTGCCGAAACCGGGAGCCGCATCAGCGTGACAATAAGCCGGCAAGTCGCTCAGTGTGTATTTTTTAGAAAACGTCATCAAGCCACCAGCCAATGTCATCAATTTTTCAAACAAATACACGGGATGGTGGCGCCGGTAACTGGCGCAATGACTGAGCGTGGCGCTGGCCGTGCTTAATGTATTGAGCATCCAGAACGAGGAAACATCGCCGCCATGAAATTCCACCGTGTGATTACCGGGTTGACGATGGCGGCTGTACAGCGCCTCAATTTTCGCGCCCATGCGGTCGATCAGCGAATCGAGCATCTTCTGCAGCGAGGACTCGGCGCTGATGGTCAGGCCAGGCGGAATGAAGGAGGCATCGATTTCAAAGCTGCCATTGCCAGCCCGGTACAGACGGATCACCGGGATGGCAAGGTAATCATTCAGAGGATCCAGCTGCGACAGCAGATACACGCGTTTCTTCAGGTAAGCCACGTCTATGCTGACTGCCTCGCTGTACAAATCCGGGGTTTCGATATCCGCCTGGACATAGCGCGCGCCTGCAGAGCTCACATTGCCGCCATGTGCCTGCAACATGGGCAGTGCGGCATAAAAAGTAAAACTATGTTCGCCGGAAGGCAGCTTGGACAAATCAACCGCACTGGGCAATACATCGCCAAGCGGCGCTTCAAACAGTTCTCCATCCTGAAAGACGAGCGACATGTTGTCCGCCCGCAGGCTATTGTTAGCCAATGCATCCGCATTCCAGCTGACGCCATGCACACCCCATAAATGGGGATTAATCAACGAGGCCAGACGTTGCAAACGCGCTTCATGGTAGCGGTCCAGCTGCTGAAATTGCTGGGGACCGATAGCCAGCCCCTCGGACCACAGTAATTTGGATGGCAATGTCATTGCGTTCTCCATGTTGACCGTTGGAATCTTGCTGCCTTGCCAGTCTGATGTGGCCAGCTTGGAAGTCTTTGATGTTGCGCAGCAACCTTGTTCAATTATTTGCGCAAACGCAATTTACCTCTGAGCAAACGCTCGGATACTGGCCATTCCGCCACAATGACACAGGAAAAGAGAGATGGAGGACTTGCTGCCGTATTTCGAACGCGAATTGGTGATGCTGCGGCGACATTGCCGTGAGTTTGCCGAACGCTATCCGAGAATCGCCGGCAAATTGCACATGTCCGGCGAGTCTTGCGAAGATCCGCACATCGAACACTTGATCGAATCGGTGGCCATGCTGGCGGCACGCATCTCAAAACGACTCGATGACGACTATCCGCAATTTACCGAAGCCTTGTTCGAAGCCTTGTTCCCACATTATCTGCGCCCCTTTCCATCGTGCACGATCGTGCACCAATCCGCCCCGGCGGCTGGAGCGGGCGTATTGCACCTGCCAGCAGGCAGTGACATGGATGCAACGCCTGTGCGCGGCGTGCGCTGCCGTTTCAAGACGATCTACGCGATGACGACAGGAGCAACGGTGCTGGAAAGTGCGGTTTTCGATGCCATGATCAAGGCGCCGCCAGGCGTACGCCTGCCAGCATCGGCCAGTTCCTCGCTGAACATCAGCATCCGGCATCTCGATGCGGCGCCAGCATCGCTGCGCGTTTTCATCGATGCCGAAGCTTCTTTTTCCGCCGCATTGCGCGATGCCTTGTTCCTGCAGACAGTCTGCGCTTTTGTGTCTATCGACGCGGTGCAATGGTTTGTCTTGCCCGCCGTGCCTTTGACACCCGTCGGCTTCGCCGACACGGATGCCTTGATACCTTTCGGTGCTCGTTCGCAGCCGGCCTACCGCATCCTGAGCGAGTACTTTGCGTATCCGGAAAAATTCAATTTCTTTGACCTCGATATCGCTGCGCTGAGTGCTGCCCTGCCGTCCGGGTGCCAGCGCTTCACCCTGCATCTGTGCATGGCCGGTTTGCGACCCGATTCCGCTACGGCGCGCATGTTATCCAGCATTTCCAGCGAAAACTTGAGGCTAGGCTGTAGTCCGGCGGTCAATCTCTTCCGCCAGGAAGGCGTGCCGATCGCCATCACCCGGCAGAAAACCGACTACTCCGTGCTGGCCCATGCCACCCACGCGCATGGTTACGAAGTCGTCTCCGTCGACGCGGTGCGTTTGCTGCGCCAACGCGGCGGCGACAGCACGCTGACCGAATTTCGCCCGCTGTACAGCCTGCGCCATGGTGAAGGTGCGGCGCAACAGGGCCATTACTGGGTCGTACGCCACGATACGAATTTGGCCATCAACAGTCCTGGTCACGAAAAGAAAATCACGCTGGTCGATAGTGACTTCAATCCCTTGATCCATGAAAAGGCCAGCTTATCGCTGTCGCTGACATGCAGTAACCGCGATCTTCCCCTTGCGCTCAAATACGGCCAGCCGCAAGGAGACTTGCAACCGTGCGGCGGCGGACCTGCACTGCACATGCTGCGACGCCCCAGCCAGCTGCGGCGCTTTTCACCGGGCGCGGGCCTGCACTGGCGCCTGATTTCGCACCTGGCGCTGAATCATCACGCGCTGGTGCAGGAAGGTCTGCCGGCGCTGCGCGAAATGCTGACACTCTACGACTTGTCCCAAACGGCCACCTCGCAACGCCAGATCAACGGCATCGTCGCGCTGGCGCACTCGCCGACCACGACATGGCTGCGACACAAGCGCGGCACCTCGTTGGCGCATGGCGTGGAGGTGCGCATCACGCTGGACGAGGAAGCATTCGTCGGCAGCGGCATGCACCTGTTTGTGCAGGTGATCGATCACTTTCTTGGGCTGTATGTGCAAATCAACAGTTTCATCGAACTGGTGGTGCTGTCATTGCAAAGCGGAGAGGAGCTGATCCGATGCAAATCAAGAAGCGGACTGCAGAATCTGGTGTAATGCACCACTTGCTGGCCGAGCCGTACCGCTACCAGTTCGTGCAGGCGGTGCGTATTCTGCTGTGCTGGCTACGTAGCCAGAATGTATCCCATGCGCAAGCCTTCAAGCAGGTGTTGCGCTTCAAGAACAGCCTGTCCTTGAGTTTTCCCGCCAGTGAAATTGAACAGCTCTCGCTCGACGACAATGAACAACTGATTTTGATACCGACGTTCATGCGTTTTATGGGCGTCGGCGGCACCTTGCCCCTGCACCACACAGAACGCATTGCCGCCTACCGCTTGTCGAGCAAAGACGCTGGCGTCTCGGCCTTCCTTGATATCTTTTCACACCGCATGGTCGTGCTGTATTACCAGGCGTGGGAAAAGTATCGACTGGAATCCACGCTCCAGACCCAGGCAAAAGATGCACAATTGCCTTTGCTGCTGGCACTGGCTGGCGTGCGGCGCACTGCACTGCCGGCGAGCGCCGAACCTGATGCCGTGACGCAAGACGTGGCGGCCTGGTACGCGGGTCAGCTGCGCTGCCGTCCCGTCTCCGCGCAAGCGATTGGCCCCGTGCTGGCTGAGTACTGCGGTGTACCCGTCTCCCTGCAACAATTTGTCGGTGGCTGGGACTATCTAGAAAAAAATCGGCGCAGCCTGCTAGGCAGTGTCAACTTTACCCTGGCGCGCGGCGCAACCGTTGGCCTGCGGCTTTGGCGCCGCGACATGCGCGTCTGCCTGCATATCGGGCCGCTGGATCCCGCCGGCCTAGAACGCTTCCTGCCGCGCAGCACAGGCGCGGCGGCACTGGCAAAAATGCTGGCGCTGTTTGGCGTACCAGACTTGCAGTATGAAGTGCGGCTGATATTGAGTCCGCCATGCATTACCCCCCTGCTTCTGAGTTCCAATCCGTCAGAAAGACGGCGCCTTGGCTGGACGACGTTTCTGCAGACAGCACAAGGCAAGGTAGGCGGCGCCGAAGTGCGTTATTTGCTGCAACTGGCTTGAAGCAATGCATACATGGAAAGCGAGGCAAGCATGAAACATGCGGGACGCGGCGTCATCCGGCTAGGAGACGCAACCGATCATGGCGGCAAGGTCACCAGTGCATCGTCTGGCACCACAGTGATGGGAAAAACCGCGGCGCTGGCCGATGACACAACCTTCTGCCCCAAGTGCAAGGGCAGCTTTCCGATCACGCCCGATGGCGCCGGCGCAAAACATATGGGCAAGCCGTACGCCTATGACGGCGATGCCACCGCCTGCGGCGCACACCTGATCACATCGTTATAGCGGAGGCAGGCTATGCATGCAAGCATCCAGGCGGCACTTTCGGCCTTCGACCTCGCCGCGCAAGAACGGCGCCTGCTGAAGATCGATTTCCCCCATGAAGATGGACCGGCCGGGGCCATCTTGCTGGTCAACTCACTGACCGCCAGAGAAGAGGTATCGCGCGACTTCCGTTTCGAGGCCGAATTGCTATCCGATGATGCGCATATTGCGCTGAAGGCCATGATGGGCCGCATGGTGACCATTTCAATGGTGCGCGACGATGGCACGCTGCGCCACTTTAACGGCTATGTGGGCGAATTTTGCCTGCTGCGCGCCGATGGCGGCTTTGCGTGGTATCGGGTGGTGCTGCAACCATGGCTGGCTTTCGCCCGGCTGCGCCAGGACAATGTGTGCTTCCATGGCCAAAGCGTGATGCAGCTGACCGTAACGACGTTTGCGCACTACGGGCAGCGCGACTGGAAAACCAGCATCCATGGCGACGATCCGCAGATCACCTGCGCCAACCAGCATAATGAAACCGATTACAACCACCTGCACCGGCGCTGGGAAGCGCTGGGCTGGCATTACTGGTACGAGCACCGCGCCGATGGCCATACCTTATGGCTTGCAGACAATAGCACCTTGGCGGACATGATCGCCACAGCATCTGGCGACGGCGCCATGCGTTTCCATTCCGAATCGGGTTCCATGGAAGATGATGGCTTGCAACAGTGGCAAGCCGTGCGCCGGCTCGGCTCCGGGCAGCTGACCTTGGCCAGTTTCGACTATAAAAATCCACAGCCACGCCTTGCCAGCGGCTACTCCCTGAATCGTCAGGGTGATGTATTTGCCCACGAACTGTATGAAAACACGGGCGCTTATGGCTATAAGAATGTCGATGATGGAGAAGCTCTCGCACAGCGGCGCATGGAAGAAAGCGACCATCTGCGCCAGTACTTCGAAGCGGCCGGCAATCATCGTGACGCACAGCCTGGCCTTTGCTTCCGGCTCGATGGACATTTCAGCGCCGAAGAAAAATGCTGCCAGCCTGGCCAGGAGCGCCCTGACAGTATCGCCGAACGCGAATACCTGATCCTGTCAGTGGTGCATAGCGCCAGCAATAATTATCAGGTCGGCCCCAGCGCACCTTCCCACTATGTCAACACTATGGTGTGCGTGCGCCGGGACATCCGTTGGCGGCCGGGCCGTGGCTACAACAGCACGCCATGCATCGTTGCCGGCGTGCAGACGGCGCTGGTGGTCGGGCCGGTCGGGGAGGAAATCCATACCGATGCACTGGGACGCATCCGCCTGCAATTTCACTGGGACCGCCTGGGTGAATTCGATGAACGCAGCTCGCCTTGGATACGGGTCATGATGCCAATGGCGGGGCCGCAAATGGGGCAAATCGCCTTGCCGCGCGTGGGGCAGGAAGTCGTCGTGCAATTCCAGGATGGCAATATCGACCACCCCATCGTCATCGGCGTGGTCTACAACAGTGCGAACCTCCCCCCATGGCAACTGCCGCAGCAGCGCGCCCTGTCCGGCTTGCGCAGCCGCGAACTGGGCGCCCGCGGCGCCAACCACCTTGTACTCGACGATACCAAGGGCGCGATCCAGGCACAGCTGCGCAGCGAGCACCAGGACAGCCGGCTTTCATTGGGCAACATCACCCGCATCGACGACAATGCCGGCCGCAAGGAAGCGCGCGGCGTAGGCTTTGAATTGGCCAGTAACGCCTGGGGTGCACTGCGCGCTACCAAAGGCATGCTGATCACCACAGAAACGCCGGCAGGCGGCGGCTCCGTCAAGCAACTCGACGAAACACAGGCCCGCCTGGCGCAAGCACGTCAACTGCAGCAAGACTTGGCCGGCATGGCCGTCGACGCGGGTGCGCAAGACAGCGCAGCACAACAGGGCGCCGTCGCCGAGTCCATCCAGCAACAAAACGCCGCTATCAAGGGGAGCGCCGGCGATTTTCCGGAGCTGTCCGAACCGCATTTGCTGCTGACCAGCCCGGCCGGCATCGAACTGAGCACGGCACAATCTATCCATCTGGCCGCGAGCGAGCATGTGGCGCTCTCCAGCAGCAAGCATATTTCACTCGCCAGCGGCGACAGCATGTTCGCCAGCATCGCCAAGAGCTTCAGCCTGTTCGTGCACAAGGCCGGCATGAAGCTGATCGCCGCCAGCGGCAAGGTCTCCATCCAGGCGCACAGCGACGAAGTGGAAATCATTGCCCAGAAAGTGCTGTCGCTGATCAGCGAAGCGGACTGGGTCAACATCAAGGGCAAGAAAGGTGTCCGCCTGCACGGCGCCAAGCACATGCTGGAAATCAGCGACAAGGTGCAGTTCTTCACCTCTTCCCCAGTGCTCTTCAACGGCAACCTGGAAACCTTGGCGCCGAAGAGCGTGTCGCAGGAATTTAATGAGAGGCCAGTAACCCGTTTTGATCAGGCCGTCCGGCTGTTGGAAGTCGATGGCACACCCGCCCCCGATATAGCTTTTGAGTTAATACGCGAAGATGGCCACAGAATCAGTGAAAAGAGTAGCAGTGGTGGACTTACCCCAGTACAGAAAGGGGACGGCATGGATAGCTACACAATACGCTACAAGGGAGAACTTCCATGAATGACGATACGGATCTGAATGAACACGGCAATCACCAAGGTGAGTTTCGGCAGAGTGTTGGAGGATGGGCTGAATACACCGTCAATATGACTGAAATAATAGATACGATTCGTCATGACGTAACTATTCCGCCCAGGAAAATAATACCAATCATATTTCTACCGGGTGTTATGGGTAGTAACTTAAGAATGACAAAAAAACGTCAAGATGATATGAAGCGACCAGATAACAGATCATGGAGGCCTGATGATATGGTAGACAAATCTGGAAATTTGGCGGTTGCAACCGGTAGCGGTCTAGGTGGTTGGTTCAGGAGTGCGTCCCCCAGGGAACGACAATTGGCTTTTGATCCGAATGAAACTGAAGTTGAGTACTATCAATATTCAATTGAAAATGAGCGCTTCTTTCCAGGTGGTGATATCACCAAAGGATCCGACGTACGCCACAATAATGTTCCTGACGATTTCCTTGGAGTTCCACCATTGATTTCTGTTAGCCCTAAAAAAAATTCACAAGTAGATTCTATTCAGAAACCTGGAGTAACGGGAAGATTTATTCCCCGTGAGGTACGTGAAACGCCAGCACATATTGCACGGTGGCGCGGATGGAGTGAAGTTCTTTTCGCCGGTGCCTATGGAGAAATGCTTAAAAAGACAGAATTTTTCATGAATAATATAACAAGAAAAGGGCAAGTTTTACCTCATTGGAAAATTGATCCTTCCGATCAACAAACTGGTAGATATTCATTTGGCCAACAAGCCTACCCACCGATTGCCAAGCTTCTGATAAAAGATCCAAAAGAATTTGGTGGTTCTTCCGGAGTACCAATTGACAATTCTGACATGCTAAAGATTGCTCCATGTTGGTATCCGGTTCATGCGTTGGGATACAACTTCCTACAGAGCAATGCCATTTCTTCCGCTGTTATTGCCGAACGCATACGCGGCATAGTAAAAGGTTATCAGAGATGCGGCTTCAAATGCGGCGAGGTCATTCTCGTCACGCATAGTATGGGAGGTTTGCTCGCCAGAGCCTTGATGCATCCTAGATATGGAAATATGCTTAATGACAAGGATGTAAAAATACTTGGAATATATCATAACGTGATGCCTACCTTAGGCGCTGCCAGTGCATATAAACGCATGCGTTTCGGTTTTCAAGAAAAGAGTGGCCCATTAAATACTCTCGCAGCCCAAGTTCTTGCCATTGACGGCGAACATGCCACAGCAATTCTTGCAAATACGCCAGCTCCTCTAGAGATGATGCCCGGCATGGCATATGGTCAAGAGTGGATCAAAGTTGTTGACGCAAGTGATAAATTGCTTTGGAGTTGGCCACGAGATAAGGAGAGTGCGCTGGAGGGTATTTACCTGCAACCTGCGAATGCCTGGTGGAGGCTAATAAATCCTTCGTGGGTGAACCCGGCAAATATTCCACTTAACAAAGGAGGAGGCATCGACAATGTCATGCAACGATTGAAAGATGCCTCTGCCTTATTAAAGGAAATAGAGAAAATATTTCATCCAAATACATATGCAAGCTATTGCGCATCAAAAGAGTTCCTAAGCTATGGGGAAATAACGTTCAAAGTCATTGAAGGTTTGGAAATAAAAAAATCAGCCAGCCAAGAAAATACAACGCCCCCGCCAAATAAATGGAGGCTACTGACTGATGATGCAAAAGGCAACCTTACTATACAGGCTGGAACACGTGTTTTGAAGCTAAAATTACAACCAGCAAATTCCGCTGGCGATGAAACCGTCCCATCGGATCGTTCAGCAAAACACATACCTGGAAAAAAATTTGTCCATGGAGAGAAAGCTGGAACTGGATATGAACATCAAAATAGCTATACTAATCCACATGTTCTAGCATCTATGCTTTACTCAATTGTACAAATTGCAAAAACAGCAAAATGGGAATGAGTATGCAAAATTATAAAAAAGTCCTTATATTCATCATTTATATTCTATCGATCCAAACAGAGGCAAATGAGATTGAGCCGCACAAAATACATGAGGCAAAAGAAATGAACAAAAACAGCATTCAAAGAAAAAGAATAGAAACCTTATTCCAGAAGACAAAAAATATATGCTTTGGCAGATACCTGTTAAATCTACCGAGCGAAGCAGAATTAATAGTCGGAAATTCGGCAGTGGATTTATTTAAAGGAGGCCCGGGTAATTTAAAACACCAGGCAGAAATTGATTTAAAAAAGATACGATCCTTGAACATCTCCCCTGAAATTATTTACAATTACAATGGCCCAATAGAAAACAGTTGGCAACTTCGATACTACAATAGCAGCTCAGCCAAAGAAGCCAATTTTATAATTTACCGAACGTTAATCAACAAAGGGGATTTCATATTTTCCATAGGCGATGCTGTAGGTAATGGCGACACCGAAAGAGCAACTGCAGAAAGACAGCTCATTCAAGCAAAAAGTCTACGCTTGCGTGCTACTGAAGAGGTTCCAACCATGCCAGGCCTCTGCGTAGAACACGGATTCATGAGCGAAAATCAGTATAAATATCAAGAAATAGACGACGTAGGTATTTATTTACCCAGCTTGCCAGATGTTACTTTCTCCATCAGCTCAAATAAAGATGCATACGGTGACTACCCACCGGAAGAATTTGAGTCAAGGTTGCGTGGAGAACTATCACTACTCCATCGCATACAAGACGCAAAAAAAATTCAAGGCAACAACTACCCCAAGCGCACCTTGCTACGCGAAGGCAAGCGCACTGTTCAACACTGGAAAGGCGAAGAGTCGCTGATACGGCGTGCCGATGGCGTACATGATTTCGAATGGGCATTGGTAGGCAAGCCGAAAGACATCGCGAATCCATCTGTGCTGGAGGCATCCATGTACACCAAAGTCGCCCATAACATGGTCGGCGCCGCCGAGGCCGCGTCGCTGACCGACGAGGAGGCGATCGCCTTATGGGACAAGCTGCTGTCCGGCCTGAAATTCCGGGTGAAAGTGCCGGGAGCGCCGCCGGGCTCGTACTACATCGATCCGGACAAGCCAGCGCAGTGATGGCTGGACCAACGTGGCATGCACTCATGCTGGCGCCATGCAAGCCATTGCGCTAGCATGGTCCTTTTGCCCGGAGCTTCCATGCCCATCACCCTGCGCCCTGCCCTGCCCGCCGATATCGCCGCCCTGTGGGCCCTGCGCACGGTGGCCGTGCGCGTCAGTTGTGCCACGCACTATGCGCCGGAACAGATCGCCGTGTGGACGGCTTCGCCCGTGCCGCCTGCGTATGCCACCATGCTGTCTGCGGGCGGCGGCATTGTCGCGATGCAGGACCAGGCCATCGCCGGCTACGCCATGCTGGACGTCATTAAACACGAAGTGGACGCGGTGTTTGTCGATCCCGCGCGCGCGGGTCTGGGCATCGGCAAGCACCTGCTGGCGGCGCTGGAGCAACTGGCGCGCGGGCGCGGCATCGGCCGCCTGCACCTGTCCGCATCGCTGAACGCGGTGCCGTTTTACACTGCGGCTGGTTTTACGGCCTTGCGCGAGGAAGCGTATGCGCATCCCAGCGGCATCAGCCTGGCCTGCGTGGCAATGGAAAAGGCGCTGGCGGCCGCCTGAGCCATCAGTCGCCCGTCGCAGCAGCTTCGGACTCGGCCAGGCATTGCTGCAGCTTCGCTATCAAGGCGCGCACTTCGTCGCCGCCCAGGTCCAGCGGGTCGCCGTGCGCACCGACGGCGATCAGGCAGATGGCCGAGCCGTCGTACCAGGCGTCGAGGCGTTCTTCCTGATTATTCATACTGTCTGACTTCCTCTCGCAGGTCGGCAAGCAGGTCAGCCGGCGCCACGACGCTGGCGCTGCCTTGCGGCACGGCAAACACGGAAGCCAATTGATCATTGCCCGCCATGCCGGGCAGCCACTTGGTCAGGAAATCGTCGAGCGCGATGGCGCGCGGCCGGAAATCCATCCAGTCGCCACCGGCGCACGCCTGCGCAAAGGCCGCTTCCGGCCAGAATGGGATGGCGACCTTGCCGTCGACTTGCGCCGTGGCCCAGCCTGCATGGTACAAACCCCACACTTGCTGCGTATCAGCCACCTTGCGCACAAAGTAGGCATGGCGTTCGGCGGACGGCAGCCCCGCCACCTGCTTGAACTTTTCAGGATGCATGGTCGTCCCCTACCCCGTCCCATACCCGCAGCTGCGGTGTACACCAGCCCGTCACCATGTCGAGGGCGTCCAGTATCACGCCTTCCAACGGGCCTTCCAGCGGGCCTTCCTGCGTGGCCGGACGCAGTTCGTGCAGCAAGATGGCATGCAGCGTGAGCAAAGCTGTACTGCCCTCCGGCGCGGCCAGCAAATTCCGGTCGATATCGGCGATGATGGTTTGCGTGGTTTGCGCCATCTCAATCCGCCTCCCACGCGATGGTGGCCGGCTGTGCGCCGCCCGTCCTGAAAAACGCGACAAAGGCACGCTGGCAGTGTTCCACCTCCACGCACCATGCTTCGGGATACTCGTCCACCTGGCCATTGGCCAACAGGTAGCTGCAGGCGCCGTCTGCCTCCTCGTCGCCCAGTGTATGAAAACTCGAGTCATCCTGCCCCGACAGATACATCAGCCAGGCATTGCCGCCATTGCGCAGCATGCACAGGGCCGGCCCTTGTTCCGCTTCCGTGGCATTGGTCAGCCACAATTCGCATTGCGCCAGCGCACGCGCTTCCTGCAGCGCCTGTTCCAGCGCAAGGAGGCTATCGATCACGCGCGATTCGCCATGCAGATTCAGTTCCATGCTCATGTGTTTACTCCACTTAAGTCGGCAGTCGCCAGCGCCGTGCTCAGGTACAGCTTGCCGCTAAGGTCTTGCAGCAGGCTACTCTGGCGCAAGCGGTCCATCACGGGGCCCTTCACTTCGGCCAGGTTCAGACTGATGCCGCGCTTGGCCAGCGCGCTATTGAGTTCGATCAAGCCCAGCAAGGCCGTACTGTCGATCTGGTTGACGGCCGACAGCACCAACACTAGGTGGCGCGCCGTCGGATGGCCGCGCAATTCGTCCTCGACGCGCTCGGTGACGGCTTCCACATTGCCAAAGAACAAGCCCGCATCGATGCGCAACAGCAAGACGTCGGGCAGAGTTTGCGCTTCGTAGCGCTCCACGTTGCGGAAGTGCTCGCTATTCGGGATACGCCCCAGCACGGCGATATGCGGACGGCTAGCGCGCCAGATCAAGGTGCCCATCGACAGCAGCACACCGATCACCACGCCCGCCTCCACGCCCAGCACCAGCACGCCGGCCGTGGTCGCGAGCAGGGCCAGCGCATCGCTGCGGTCGTAGCGCCACGACAGTGTCAAGGTATCCCAGTCCAGCAGGCTGCTGACGGCAAAGATGATGGTGGCCGCCAGCACGGGCAGCGGCAGCAGGGCCAGCCAGCCCGTGGGCGTCACCAGCGCCAGCGCCAGCAAGCCCGCCGTGATGATGCTGGCCAGCGGCGTGTTGGCGCCCGCCTGGAAATTGACAGCCGAGCGCGAGATGGAACCGGTGACGGGAAAGCCGCCCGACAGCGCGCTGGCCACGTTGGCCGCGCCCAGACCCAGCAGTTCGCGGTTGGTCTGCAGTTTTTCGCCGCGTTTTTGCGCCAGGGTCTGGGCGGCGGACATGCTCATCAGGAAAATGATGAAGGCGATCAGCAGCGCCGGCGACAGCAGGGTGCGCCAATGGACGCTTGAGGTGGCCAGGTTCAGGCCCGGCAAGCCGCTGGGCACATGGCCCGTCATCTGCACGCCCATCGCTTCCAGACCACCATAAGCGACGAGCGCGATGCCGGCCAGCACCAGCGCCATGGGCGCCAGGCGCGCACCCACGTCGGCCGCCACCTTGTTCAAGCCGCAGCGCTGCAGCAGGCGCGACGCGTAGCGCTTGGCCAGCCACAGGAACAGCAAGCCGGACAGGCCGAGGATCAGGCTGGGCGCGTGCCAGTGGGGCCAAGTGGCGCCCAGCAAGGGCGTAATTTGCCCCCAGATGATCAAGATCGCGGCGCCATTGCTGAAGCCGCTAATCACGGGGCGCGACAGGAAACTGGCCATGAAGCCCAGGCGCAGCACGCCGCACAGCAGCAGGACCAGGCCGCTGATGAAGGCCAGCTGGGCGGCCAGGACGATGTATAAGGAAGAACCGGGGTCGGCCAGCGGCGCCAGGGCGGCGGCCGTCATCAGCGAGACGATGGCCATGGGGCCCACCGATTGCGTCATGCTGCTGCCGAACAAGGCGTACAGCACGGGCGGCAAGATGCTGGCATAGATGCCCACCACGGGCGGCAAGCCGGCCACCAGCGCGTAGGCCATGCCTTGCGGCACCATCATCATGGCGACAACGATACCGGCAGTGATGTCTCCGGCCAACAGAGGACGCCGGTATTGCCTGAGCCAGAGCAGCATGGATGATCCCAAAATCTGAAAACCGAAGCCTATCATGCGACGAGGCCGGCTGACAGGGGATACTTGGCTGCAGTGCTCAGTCTGACAGTAATTACGCCGTCACGGCAGCGAGGATTTCTGCCGACAGGGCCTCTGCGCGCCGCATCGACGCGGTGCCTGGTGGTCAGATAATTGTCGATAATGGCGGGCAGCGCGGGTGCGGGTCGCTGGCAACCTTCACCCGCCAGCCTTCCTGCCACTGATGCAAGGCATGCTGGCACGCCGCGATCATCAAGTCTTCCTTGGACGCGAAATGACCATAGAAGCCGCCATGCGTGAGGCTTGCATTCTTCATCAGGTCAGACACGCCGATGCGGTCATAGCCTTGTCATAGCCTTATTTGCGGAACAAGCTGGCGGCCACGTCGACGATGCGTTCGCGGTTCAGCGCCGCCTGTTCCCTGCTCACTTTCGTGCTGCACTCCCGCAATTATGTCAATCATCATGTAAATAACGCCTGTTTGCGCCACTCTGTTAGCAAGCGCACCGTTGGATGCGGGTGCCGCGCCGATACTGGACTTTCGTTTCCACGGAGGCCAGCATGAACGAGAACAAGGACCAGTCCGCCGGTAACTTGCAGCGCAGTATCCAGCAAGAGCAGGATGGCCGCGATGCCACAGCAACAAGCAAACGGGACAGCAATTCCCCCGTGCAGACGGGCAACCGCAGCCAGCCCGTCCCTCCCCTGCCCGCCCAGCACCTGGACAAACCCGGCATCGAAGCGCAGATGCAATTGAAACCCCGCTTCCTGGCGCCCGACTACTGCGGCAGCGGCAAGCTGGCCGGCATGGTGGCCATCATCACGGGCGGCGATTCGGGCATTGGCCGCGCCGTAGCCGTGCTGTACGCGCGCGAAGGGGCGGATGTCGCCATCATTTACTTGAACGAGCACGCCGACGCGAACGAAACCCGCCGCTACGTGGAAGCGGAGGGCCAAAGCTGCCTCCTGATTCCCGGCGATGTGCGCGAGCAGGGTTTTTGCCAGCAAGCCGTCAGCCAGGTGATGGACAAGTTCACGCATATCGACATACTGGTGAATAACGCCGCCTTCCAGGAACACGCGGAGTCCTTGCTGGACCTGAGCGAGGAACGCTTCGACTTCACCATGAAAACCAATGTCTACGGCTACTTTCACATGGCCAAGGCCGTGCTGCCCCATTTGCAGCGGGGCGCCTGCATCATCAACACGGGGTCCGTGACTGGTTTGCAAGGCTCAAAGCACTTGCTCGACTATTCCACCACCAAGGGGGCCATCCATGCCTTCACCATGGCGCTGGCCGGCAACCTGCTCGACAAGGGCATCCGCGTCAACGCCATCGCACCCGGTCCCGTCTGGACGCCCCTCAACCCGGCCGACAAATCGCCCGAGGACATCCAGAAATTCGGCGCGGACACGGACATGCGCCGCCCGGCCCAGCCCGAGGAATTGTCGCCCGCCTACGTCTTTTTGGCCTCGCCCGCCTGTTCCAGCTACATCACGGGCATCATCCTGCCCGTCACCGGCAGCGTGGGGAACTAAGCCATGGCGCGTGCATTGTGGAAAGGCGCCATCAGCTTCGGCCTCGTGCATATCCCCGTCGAGCTGATTTCAGCCAGTCTCGACCATGAACTGGATTTATCCATGCTGGACCGGCGCGACTTCGCGCCCATCGGCTACAAGCGCTACAACAAGCGGACGGGCAAAGAAGTCGAGTGGGACGACATCATCAAAGGCTATGAATACAAAACGGATGAGTACGTGGTGCTGTCAGAGGAAGATTTAAGGCAGGCGAATGTGAAGGCCACGCAAACCATAGCCATCTTCACCTTTGTGGATGCGGCCGAGGTGCCGCTGACCTGTTACGAGCACCCGTATTATTTGCTGCCCGCCAAGGGCGGCGAGAAAGTCTATGCATTGCTGCGCGAGACCTTACGCAAAGCCAAGAAAGTGGGTATCGCCAGCGTGGTCATGCGCACCAAGCAGCATTTGTGCGCGCTTGTGTGCGTCGGCAACGCCATCGTGCTCAACACCCTGCGCTACGCCGATGAAATCCGCCCCACGGATGACCTGGACTTGCCCGGCAACACCCTGAAGGCGGCTGGCATTTCCGACAAAGAACTCAAGATGGCCATGTCGCTGGTAGAAGGCATGAGCGAAACGTGGGAACCGGCGCAATACCACGACAGTTACCGCGAAGACGTGCTGGCACTGGTCAAAAAGAAAATCAAGGCCAAGCAGACCAAAACCATCACGCCGCCCGCGCCCGCGCGGGAAGAAGAGCATGCCAGCAATGTGATCGACCTGGTCGCCCTGCTGCAGCAAAGCCTGGGCAAAAAAATACCCGCCGCGCCAATCCGCAAGCGCGCAGCGGCAGCTCGCAAGCCGGCGCCCGCCGGGCGCAAGGCGGCCTGAACAACCCAACTGGCGCGCGTCGTCCCGCCGTTCAAGCGGGAGGAGTAAAGGCCAGCTTTTTCATCGCCGTATCGAGGCCCTTCGCGCTGCGCGCATAGCCATCCCATGGCGCGTTGCCCACGTCGAGGCGGCTGTGGACATTCCCCACTTTCCATTGATCGCCCGCCTTCAGCTTGTCGAGTTCCTGCCAGGCCAGCGGCACGGAAATGCCCAGCCCCGAACGCGTGCGGACCGACCACGCGCACACGGTGGTAGCGCCCCGTCCGTTACGCAAATAATCGATGAAAATCTTGCCGACGCGGTTGCTCGGCCCGCTTTTCAAGACAAAGCGCTGGGGAATCAGTTGCGCCATGTGCGCCACGATGGCTTGCGAGAACGCTTTCACCGTGTCCCAGTCGTATTTCGGGCGGATCGGCACGACCACATGCAAGCCCTTGCCGCCGCTGGTTTTCAGCCAGGCGGGCAGCCCCAGTTCCGTCAGGAAGGCGCGCAGCAGCACGGCCGCTTCGCGGATCGCGGCCCAGGCCACGCCCTTGCCCGGGTCCAGGTCGAACACCATGCGGTTCGGCGTGTCGTAGGCGCTGGCCAGCGCATTTTGCGTATGAAATTCCACCACATTCCATTGCGCCGCAGACAACAAGCCCTGTACGCTGGCCACTTCCAGCATGGCGGCATGCTCGGGATCGAGACCGGGATCGAGCTGTTTGACGCCCGGCATGGTCGAGGTATCAGCATGTTTCTGGAAAAACAGCTCGCCGCCCACGCCGGCCGGCGCGCGCACCAGCGACACGGGCCGGCCCCGTAAATGCACGAGCATCAGCTTGCCCACCAGCGCGTAGTAGCGCACCAGGTCGATCTTCCTGGCGCCGCTGTCCTTGTCGATCACCCTGTCCGCATGGCTGACCTTGAAACTGGCCGGCAAGACGCCGTCCGGCGTGGATGTATTGTGCATCGTCGTCTCCCTGTCGATCCGCTGCGCCCGCTCGCGCACGATGGCGGCCGGCTTTTTGTCCTCGCGCAAGCCGTGAAACACGGCATGGCGAACGGCGCCGCCACTGGTCCATTGCGCAAAACTCACTTCGGCCACCAGCTGCGGCTCGACCCACAGGGGATGGCGCACGCCGCCCGCCTTGCCCGCAAACGGACTCGTCCCGATGGCCAGCGCGTCCAGGCGGCGCCGCAAGTCGCGCAAGGTGGCATCGTCAAAGCCGCTGCCCACATTGCCTGCATAACGCAAATCCCCGTGCGCATCATGCACGCCCAGCAACAGTGAACCGATGCCTTCACGTGCACCCTGCGGCGCCGTATAGCCGCCGATGAGGAATTCCTGGCGCAGCCCGCATTTGAGCTTGATCCAATCGCCGGAGCGCCGCGTGACGTAGGGCGAGCCGCGCCGCTTGCCGATCACCCCTTCCAGCCCCAGGCGGCAAGCGTGGGCCAGCAACTGCTGCGGCGCTGCATCGAGCGCAGCGCTGAAGCGCACCAGCGGCGAGGCAGGCAAACTCTGCAGCAGCTGTTCCAGCAATGCCCTGCGCGCCTCGACCGGCTGGCCCCGTACATCGTGGCCATCGAAATACGCCACGTCGAACAGGTAATACACGATGTCGCTGGTGGTTTCCGCATCGAACGCGCGCTGCAAGGCGCCAAAATCAGGGTGGCCACTGGCATCGTTGACGACGATTTCACCGTCATACCAGCCTGGCGGCAAGCCCAGCGTTTCCAGCGCCTGCCGCAGCTTCGGCAATTTGGCCGTCCAGTCATTGCCATTGCGGGTGATCAAGCTGACCTGTTCACCATCGCAACGCGCGAGCAGGCGGTAACCGTCGAATTTCACCTCGAACAGCCATTCCTGCGGGTCTGGCGGCGGCGCGTCAGCCAGGGTGGCCAGCTGCGGCGACAGGGTGGCGGGCAGCCTGACGGCTGGCGCTACCGCCTGGTCCACACTCTTGCGCCTGGGCATGGCCTGGCTCTTGACGCTGTCGGGCTGCTCATCGACGACGGAAAACTCGACGGCGGACCGGGCATATTCGTCTTTTTCCTTGATCAGCAGCCAGGCCGGCTGCTTTTCGCTACGTTTATCTCCCTTGCCTTTCATGCGCACCAGTACCCAGTTGCCCTGCATCTTGTGGCCATGCAGGGTGAATTTCAGCTCACCGGCCACCAGCGCCGCGCGCGCGTCCGGCGTGGCCGCCTGCGCTTGCCATGTCCCCCGGTCCCAGATGATGACCTTGCCCGCGCCATACTGTTTTTCGGGGATCGTGCCTTCAAAACTGGCGTAAGCTATGGGATGGTCTTCCACTTGCACGGCCATGCGCTTGTCGTGTGGATCGTAGCTGGGCCCTTTCGGCACGGCCCAGCTTTTCAGCGAGCCATCGAGTTCCAGGCGAAAATCATAGTGCAGACGGCTGGCCCAGTGCTTCTGGATGACGAAGGTGAGCACGTCGCTCGCGTCCTCGCCGCCACCTCCAGGCTCGGGCGTGACAGAAAAATTGCGCTTGGCTTGATAGCTTTTCAGGGCGGCTTTCATGGCGGACCCATGCGGTGACGATGGCATCGAGTCTAGGCTGCTACCAGCTGCGGCGCGGTACGCCAGCTAACAGAGTGTCTGCCCCAACAAATGTAAGTGTTTGTAATGAGCCCGAATCGCTGTCAACGCTATTGCCGCCCGCCGCGTTCTTGCCTCAGTGACAGGGGAAATGCATCTCCTGAACTACAACCCCACTTCTCGAGGAACTGCACCATGAAAAAACGCATTGTCAACTTGACCGCTACTCTGATCGCCGGCTTGTTCGCTACCGCAGCCTTTGCTCAAACGCCAGCCGTTCCTGCCAAGGCCGAAGCCAAGCACACCAAGGAAGTGGTAAAAGCAGAAGCCAAGGAAACCAAGGCCGTCGTGAAAGCCGATGCGAAAGAAGCGGTCGTCGCAGCCGATGCGAAAGCCGATGTTGCCAGCGCCAAGGCCGACGCCAAAGCCACCAAGGCCAAAGCCCATCACAAAGCCAATAAAGCCAAAGCAAAAGCCGCCGAAGACAAGGTTGAAGCGACCGCAGCAGCCAAGTAATCAGCGACGCACGATTGCCGGATGCGCGATGCAAAAAGACAGCTTCAGCTGTCTTTTTGCATTTTCATGCCGCCTTCCCTAACTAACGTCGCTTAAATCACCTAATTGTAAGCAAGTGTAAACAAAGTCAACCATAACCTGTCAGGGCGCGTTTTATGCTCAGTGACACGGGAATCATCCCGCCACCAACAGACATACCAGACAAACCACCACTAAGGACTGCTCCATGAAAAACGTAATCGCCACCCTGATCGCCGGCTTGTTCGCTACTGCTGCTTTTGCCCAGTCCTCTGCTGCGCCAGCAGCGTCGGCAGCGCCCGCCAAAGTGGAAGCGGCCCACACCAAGGCCGTCGTGAAAGCCGATGCCAAGGAAGCGCAAGCCGTCGTGAAAGCGGATGCAAAAGAAGCGAAAGCTGTCGTCGCCGCGAAAACGGAAGTGGCCAGCGCAAAAACGGAAGCAACGGCACGCAAAGCCAAGGCCCATCACAAGGCCAAGCACACGAAAGCCAAGGCCGATGCAAAACTGGCTTCGGCCACCGCTGAAGCAGCACCGGCAGCCGCCAAGTAATCATCGACACCGCATCGTTTATCACTCGCCAGGAAAATAAAATGAAAAAAGTTATCGCCACCCTCGTCGCCAGCCTGTTCGCTACCGTAGCCTTCGCTCAAACCCCTGCCGCCCCGGCAGCATCGGTTCCCGCCAAGGCGGAAGCGACCCACACGAAAGCCGTGGTCAAGGCAGAAGCCAAGGAAACCAAGGCAGTCGTGAAAGCCGATGCCAAAGAAGCCGCCGTCGTCGCCGATGCGAAAGCCGACGTGGCCAGCGCCAAGGCCGATGCGAAAGCCACCAAGGCCAAGGCTCATCACAAGGCAAACAAAGCCAAGGTGAAAGCGGACGCCGCTAAAGCAGACGCAGCAGTTGCCGCCACACCGGCAAAATAAGCGCTGTCGCTTCCAGCGAAAAGACAGCTTCGGCTGTAATGCCGTTCAGTTAAGACTGGACGGCATTTTTATTGTGAGACTAGTAAACGCCCGGGCCAGCTGTAAAGCTATGTGGCTATGCTCGACGACACTCTCCATTTCCTGGCAAACCACTTTGAGGCCCCTGACTGGCGCCGACTAGGGGAACATTTGCAGGTCGAGTGGATTGAACAGGCCATACAACACACCGACACACCGACGCAACGACGCAACGAGCATCCGCCCCGGCGTCTGCCTGCCCAGCAAGTAGTCTGGCTGCGTGCGCCATCACTGGCGGCGATACGCAAGGATGCAAACGTGTCCTATTGACTTCGCTAAGCGATCGACGCCGCTACAAACCTGGCGATATTGCGAACGGCTACACGCGTCGCTGGGGCATGTGCATGACTGACAATCACGACGACAACCAGGACACTCCAAAGTAAAACCATGTAAAGATGTAATAAAACAACGCTTCTCAATCACAAAAATTTCCCATTCTGGTGTGCGCTCCAATAGAATTGAGAATTATTCTCATTCTCATCTTTAATTCAGGAGCCGTTTCAATGCCAGGTCGTACCGCCCCTTCTACCGTACCGTCCACCCTCACTGCGCTGTCATTGCGCCCACTGGCTCTGGCCATATCACTGGCGCTCGGTGCCGGTATCGCGCATGGCGCCGATAGCACACCAGCCGATGGTGCTGGCGACGATGCTCCAGTGATGCAAACCATTACCGTGACTGGCAGCAGCGATGCGAACGCCTACACGGCGCGCAAAAGCACTTCGGCCAGCAAGTTCGACCTGTCGCTGCGCGAGACGCCACAAGCGGTTTCCGTGGTCACGCGCGCGCAAATGGATGATTTCAGGCTCGATAACGCCAGCAAGGTGCTGGCACAGACCACGGGCGTGACGGTGGAAGCGGTGGAAACGGACCGCAGTTATTACACGGCGCGCGGCTATGACATCACCAACTTCCAGTTCGACGGCGTGGGCATTCCTTTCGTCTTCGGCAATGTGATGGGCGACCTCGATACAGCGCTGTTCGAGCGCGTCGACATCGTCCGCGGCGCGAACGGCCTGATTTCCTCGACCGGTAATCCGTCGGCCACTGTCAATTTCATGCGCAAACGCCCCACCCCAGGCCTGGCCGCTTCCGCCGGCGTCACGCTCGGCTCCTGGAATACACGCCGCCTCGACGCTGATGTTTCCACGCCGCTCAGCGACGATGGCATGGTGGCGGCGCGCTTCGTCGTCGCCCACCAGGAGGGCGACTCCCACCTGGACCGCTACTCGCCGCGCAAGGATGTCGCCTACGCCATCGTTGAAGCGAAACTGACACCGGACACCAGCCTGGCCGTGGGCCACAGCTACCAGAACAGCCTGGCCAGGGGCGGCATGTGGGGCGCCCTGCCCATCGCCTACACGGACGGCACGCCAACAAACTATCCGATTTCCACGTCGACCTCGGCCAACTGGTCGCGCTGGGGCATCCTCAACAACAGCACTTTTGCCGAACTGGCGCATCAGTTCAATGACGACTGGCGCGTGAGCGCCACCGCCACCTACAACCGCTCCACCTCCGATTCAAAACTGTTCTACGTCTACGGCACCCCGGACAAGGTCACGGGCGACGGCTTGTTCAGCTACCCTTCGCGCTACGGCTCGACCAACAAGCAGCGCCTGCTCGATATCGCCGCCACGGGCAAGTTCACGCTGGCCGGCCGCCAGCATGACCTCAGTATGGGACTGGCCTGGTCGAAATCCACGCTCGACGATATCTCCTACTATGGCCGCGGCATCGGCACGGCCCTGCCGAACGGTACGGCGTTCGACGGCTCCTACCCTGAACCGCTGTTCGACGCCTCGACCAACGGCAGCAACTACAAGGACGAACGCAAGAACGCCTACCTGGCAGCCCGCTTCAACCTGGCCGACAATGCCAAACTGCTGGCAGGCGTGAATACCGTCAAGGCCGACAGCACGGGCAGCGCGTATGGCGTTAGCCAGGCCAAGTCGCAAAGCGACACCACGCCCTACGTGGGCCTGGTGTATGACATCGACCGCCATGTGTCGGCTTACGGCAGCTACACGGAAATCTTCAACCCGCAAAGCAGCATCGACAGCAAGGGCCAGACGCTGGCCGCCGCCACCGGCAAGAGCCTGGAAGCGGGCCTGAAAAGCGAATGGTTCGACGGCCGCCTGAACCTGTCCGGCACCCTGTTCAAGACGCGCCAGAAGAATGTGGCCGAAGCGGCCGGCACCACGCCCGACTTCAAGACCTTCTACAAAGGCGTCGATTCGGAATCGCAGGGTTTCGAGCTCGATGCCTCGGGCGAACTGGCGAAAGGCTGGCAGGCGAACGCCGGTTATTCGCAGCTGCGCCTCAAGGGCGACGCTGGACAGGATGCGCGCACCTTCATCCCGCGCAAGCAGTTCCACCTGGCCACCACCTATCACGTGCCGGCGGTGCCGACACTCAAGGTGGGCGCCAGCCTCACCTGGCAGGACGCCATTTACAACAAGGTCGATGACGGCACGACCCTGCACCAGGGCGCGTATGCGCAACTGGGCCTGATGGCCAGCTACAACATCAGCCGCAACGTCAGCCTGTCGCTGAACCTGAACAATGTGACGGACAAGAAACATTTGACCAGCCTGTACTGGACCCAATCGCTGTACGCGGCCGGCCGCAATGGCAGCGCCACCCTGAGCTGGAAATACTAGGGAGCCGCCATGCGACTGCGTCCTCCCATGGTCGTTCTACACCGCTGGTTTGGCCTGGCGGTGGCGCTCTTCCTGTTCCTTTCCGGCCTGACGGGCGCCGTGATCTCGTGGGATCACGAGCTCGATGCCTGGCTCAATCCGCAGCTGTTTCACGCCGCCAGCACCGCCGATGCAGGTTCCGCAAAATCGGGGCTGGAGCTGGCGCGCCAGCTTGAGGCGCACGATTCGCGCCTGCGCGTCAATTACACGCTCACGGCGATCGAGCCTGGCCACACGGCGCTGATCTCGGTGGAAGGCCGGCCCGACCCGTCCACCGGCAAGCCGTTTGAACCGGGCTTCAACCAGGTGGCCGTCGACCCGGTCACGGGCGCCATTCAAGGCACGCGTCAGTGGGGCGTGGTTTCGCTGACGCGCGAAAACCTGCTACCCTTCCTGTATAAACTGCATTACACCATGCACATTCCCGATGGCTGGGGCATCGAACTGGGCGTCTGGTTCATGGGCATCATCGGCATCGTGTGGGTCTTTGACTGCGGCATTGCCCTGTATTTGTCGTTTCCGAACTGGCGCAGCTGGCGCAAGTCCCTGGCCTTCCGCTGGCGCGAAGGGGGCCACAAGCTGAATTTCGATCTGCACCGCTCGGGCGGCGTGTGGGTCTGGTTGCTGCTGCTGGTATTGGCCATCACCTCCGTGTCGATGAATCTGCAAACCCAAGTGATGCGCCCCCTGGTGGCGAAGTTTTCCACGCTCAGCCCGAACGCCTTCGACAACCGCACGCCGCAATCGCCCGACAACCCCATCGAGCCGCTGCTGACGCGCGAACAGGTGCTGGCCCTGGCGAAAGCGGAAGCGGCAAGGCGAGGCTGGACACTGCCGGCCGGCGGCGTGTTTTACTCGTCAAGCTACGGCCTGTATGGCGTGGGCTTCTTTGAGGCGGACAACGACCATGGCGATGGTGGCCTGGGCAATGCGTGGCTGTATTTCAATGGCCGCGACGGCAAGCCGGCCGGCGGCGTGGTGCCCGGCACGGGCAGCGCGGGCGACATCTTCCTGCAGGCCCAATTTCCCCTGCATTCGGGACGCATCCTGGGCCTGCCGGGACGCATCCTGATTTCCGCCATGGGCCTGGTGGTGGCCATGCTGAGCGCGACAGGCTTGATTATCTGGCTGCGCAAGCGCCGTGCCCGCGCCGGACAAGCCGGCAAGGCGGCACCGCCGCTTCATGCAAACTTCAGCAAATAGACGGCGCAAGACACCACAAGACGGCGCAGTTGGGCGACACTGGCAATCCGACCATCGCCACGAAAGCTGTCCATGCGCCGCCTGTCCCTGTCATTCCTGAGCACCCTGCTCCTGTCCTGCACCGTCCTGGCGCAGGACACTCCCCATTCCTCGCTCGATCAAGTCCTGCAAGCCCAGGACCACGACAGCCATGGCGACTTGCGCGCCGTCGTCGTGCTGCGCGATGGCGCCATCGTAGCCGAACGCTATTACAACGGCGAGACGGCCGATACCCTGCACGACATCCGTTCGGCAGGCAAGAGCATCACCGCGCTGCTGGCAGGCGCGGCCGTGGCGCGGGGCCAGCTGGCGACAACAAAAACGGTGGGCGACTATTGGCCCGAAGTCGCTGGCAGCCCCGCAGGCAAGGTGGTGCTCGACGACTTGCTGACCATGCGGTCGGGCCTGGCCGCCTTTGACGAAGACGAACACTCGCCGGGCAATGAAGACAAGCTCGATGAGGCGTCCGACCCCGCCGCATTCGTGCGTGGCGTGCCGGCAGCCACGGCACCGGGCAGCACCTACCGCTACAACTCGCTGGGCTCGTACATCGCGGGGCGCGTGGTGGAAAACGCCAGCGGCGCCGACCTGGAAGGCTATGCCGCCAAGGTGTTGTTCGCGCCACTGGGCATTACCCGTTGGCGCTGGGGCCGCGACGTGGCCAAGCACCCGAAAGGCCAGGGCAATCTGTCGCTGCGCGCGCGCGACACGGCAAAGATTGGCCAGATGGTGCTTGACGAGGGCATGGTCGATGGACGGCGCGTGATCGACACGGCCTGGCTGCAAGCCGCGCTGGCGCCGCGCGTGGCCATCGGCGCCGTGGACCGCTACGCGGACAGCTACGGCTATTTCTGGTACGCGAAGACGCAGGACATCGGGGGCCGGAAGCTTGTCGTGCATTTCGCCTCGGGCAATGGCGGCAACAAGATCTATGTGATCCCCGCGCGCCGCATGGTCGTGAGCGTGGCTTCCAGCGCGTATGGCAAGGGTTATGGACAGCACCGCTCGGAAGATATCCTGAAAGCCATCCTGAAGGCCGATGCAAGGCAGATGTAAGCGTTTGTAATGACCGTCAACGCAAGCGTCCGGGGGCGCGTTTTATGCTCAGTGACACGGGAATCATCCCGACACCCACAGACATACCAGACAAACCACCACCGAGGACTGCACCATGAAAAAAGCAATTGTTACCCTGATCGCCGGCCTGTTCGCCACTGCTGCCTTTGCGCAAACGCCCGCAGCTCCTGCAGCGCATGCCACCGCAGCAGCCTCGGTTCCTGCCAAAGTGGAAGCGGCCCACACCAAAGCTGTCGTGAAAGCCGACGCCAAGGAAGCGCAAGCCGTCGTGAAAGCCGATGCAAAAGAAGCCAAGGCAGTCGTCGCCGCCAAGACGGACGTGGCCAGCGCCAAAGCGGAAGCAGCCACCACGAAAGCCAAGGCGCACCACAAGGCCAAGAAAACCAAGGCCAAGGCTGACGAAAAGCTGGCATCGGCCACCGCCGAAGCGGCTCCAGCGAAGTAATTCATTCCCACTGCATTCACTGGAAAAAACACCAAGGATCTCATCATGCAAAAAAATATTTTTAACCTGAGCGCCACGCTGATCGCCAGCCTGTTCGCCACCGCCGCTTTCGCCCAGACGCCAGCTGTCGCACCAGTCGCTCCGGTGGCACCGGTTCCTGTCGTCGCCCCTGTCGCCAAGGCCGAAGCACCGGCAGCCGCCGTCAAGCCTGCGACGCACAAGAAAGCCAAGCATCACAAGGCGAAGAAAGCAGCAGCGGCAACGCCAGCAACTCCGGCGGCAGCTTCCGCGCCGGCAGCAGCGCCAGCCAAGTAATCAAGGCCGCACAAAGCAAAAAGACAGGGTTTTCCCTGTCTTTTTTTTCGTCTGCTTTTTTTTCTGCTTATTTCGGCATCAGCACCGTGTCAATGACATTGATCACACCATTCGATTGATACACATCATAGGTGCTGATGTTGGCGCTATTGCCGCCCTCATCCATCACCACGATGTTGTGCATGCCGTTCATGGCGAACATCAGCTTGCCCCCGCTGGCCGTGGGCAAGCTGGCTTTACCATTGTGCATCTTGATTTCACGGGCCAGCGCCTTGAAGTCGTATTTGCCGGGCACCACGTGATAAGTGAGGATTTTCGTCAGCGTCGCCTTGCTTTCTGGTTTGACCAGGGTCTCGACGGTGCCGGCCGGCAACTTGCCAAACGCCGCATTCGTCGGCGCGAACACGGTAAATGGCCCCTTGCCTTTCAAGGTATCGACCAGGCCTGCCGCCTTGACGGCAGCCACCAGGGTCGTGTGGTCGGCCGAATTGACGGCGTTATCGACGATGTCCTTGGACGGATACATGCTTTGGCCACCCACCATGGTCGTCATATCGGCGGCAAACGGGGCGCTGGCGGCCAGCATGGAAGTGACAAACAGTGCTGCGGGAACGAAGGTGCGCATGATGATATCTCCTGGATGACTGCGTTTGCATGATTGCAGGAGTACTTACGCGGCCTTTCCGCAAACGGATTCAACTTGCAGAAAACAAAAAAACGGCGTCGTGCAAGCGCACGACGCCGTTCCCGATATGCATCCCTTGCCGCGGGCCGGATACTCCAGCCCGCGGTGCCGGGAAACTAGTTGGCCGCCACCTGCGGCTCCGTCTCGCCCCAGCCGCCGCCCAGGGCGCGGATCAGCGCCACCGTGGTAACGGCGCGGTTGCCACGCAGCTGCACGGCGTTGCGCTCGATGGACGCCAGGTTGCGCTGCGCGTCGAGCAAGTCCAGGTAGCTGGAACGGCCCGCGTCGTACAGCTTTTGCGCCAGGTCGGCCGAGCGGCGCGCCGAAACAACGGCTTCGTCGATCTGCTGCGTCTGGCCCGACAGGATGCGCAAGCCGGCCAGGTTGTCTTCCACCTCGGCGAAGGCCACCAGCACACTCTGGCGATACGTCGCCACCGATTCTTCCAGCTGCGCTTCGCTGCGACTCACGGCAGCTTTATTACGTCCGCCGTCAATGATGGGCATCGACATCAGGGCGCCCAGCAGCCAGGAGCGGCTGCTCCACTTGAAGATATCCGAGAAGGTATCGGATGCGCCTCCACCGGAGGCGTTCAGCGTCAGGGCCGGGAACATGGCCGATTTCGCCACGCCGATGCGCGCATTCGACGCTTCCATGGTGCGCTGCGCCGACGCGATGTCGGGACGGCGTTCCAGCAGGGACGACGGCATGCCGGCCGGGATCACGGGCAGGAAGCCGCTATCTTGCAGCGGGTTGACGGTCGCCGTGAAACTGGCGGCCGGTTTGCCCAGCAGTACCGCCAGCGCATGCTCGCCGGTGGCGCGCTGGCGCTGCAGGCCGATGGCTTCGGCGCGCACGGTCGACAGCTCCGTGCGGGCACGCGACAGGTCGAATTCGCCGATGTCGCCTAGGTCATAGCGGCGCTGGTTCACATGCACGCTTTCCTCGCGCAGGCGCACCGTCTGGGCCAATGTCGCCAGTTCGGCATCCGTGGCGCGCAGCTGGAAGTAGGTCTGCGCCACGTCGGCCTGCAGCGACAGCAACACCGAGCGGTAGGTCGCTTCCACGGCCAGCGCATCGCTGCGCGAGGCGCTGACATTCGACGCCACTCTGCCGAACAAATCGACTTCGTAGCTGGCCGTCAGGTTGGCCTGGTAGACATTCGTGGCCGCCACGGGCGCGCCGTTCGGCACGCCGAGCGACACGGCGGAAGCGCGGTTGCGCTGGCCGCCCACGTTCACGCCCACTTGCGGGATGCGGTCCGCTTCGGCGATGCCGGCAATCGCCCTCGCCTGCTTGACGCGGGCGGCGGCGACAGCCAGGTTGGCATTCGCCTGCGTGGCTTCATTGATCAAGCTGGTCAAAGCCGGATCATTGAACGCCAGCCACCATTCGCCGCGCGCCTGGCGCTCGGCCATACCCGTCTGGCCCTGCTTCCAGCGCGTGCCATCGGCCGCCGTCTGCACGGCCGGCAAGGTTTGCGCTTCTTTGAACGCCGTCGGCGTCTCGATCTGCGGCTGCTTAAACTCCGGCGCCGCGCAGGCGGCCAGCAGCACGGCCGCTGCCATGGCGGTCAGCACAGGCTTGACACGCCAGATAATTTCCTTGGTTTTCAATATATATCTCCTTCCAGGTCCAGTGCTGGCGCGGCGACAGGCTTGGCGGCAGCGGCGGCTGGTTTTTTCTCAAAACGCTGCGCCAGGGTGCGCAGCAGTACGTAGAACACGGGCGTCAGGAACAGGCCGAAGAAGGTCACGCCCAGCATGCCGGCAAACACCGCCACGCCCATGGCATGGCGCATTTCCGAACCTGCGCCGTGCGAGAACACCAGGGGTACCACGCCCATGATGAAGGCGATCGACGTCATCAGAATCGGACGCAAACGCAGGCGGCACGCTTCCAGCGCCGCTTGCACGACGCTGCGGCCATGCCCTTCCAGTTCGCGGGCGAATTCCACAATCAGAATCGCATTCTTCGACGCCAACCCCACCAGCACGAACAGCGCGATCTGGGTGAACACATTGTTGTCGCCACCGGTCAGTTTCACGCCAAGGAGCGCGCAGAGGATCGACATCGGCACGATCAGGATCACGGCCAGCGGCAGGGTCCAGCTTTCGTACTGGGCGGCCAGCACCAGGAACACCAGCAGCACGCACAGCGGAAACACATAAATCATCGTATTGCCGGACAAGATGTCCTGGTAGGTCAGCTCCGTCCATTCATACGAAATCCCTTGCGGCAGCACTTCCTTGGCGATGCGTTCCAGCGCGACTTGCGCCTGACCGCTCGACACGCCAGGTGCGGCGCCGCCGTTGAAATCGGCTGCGGCATAGGCGTTGTAGCGCTGCACGCGGTCCGGACCATAGCTATCCTTGACGCGCATCAGCGACGACAGGGGAATCATCTCGCCCTTGTTATTACGCACTTTCAGCTGCGCGATATCCTGGGCATGCGAACGGAACGCGGCATCGGCTTGCACGCGCACCTGGTAGGTGCGGCCAAACTGGTTGAAGTCGTTCACGTACAGCGAACCGAGGTTGATCTGCAAGGTCTGGTAAATCGTTTGCAGCTGCACGCCCATCTGCTTGGCTTTAACGCGGTCGACGTCGGCAAACAGCTGCGGCACGTTGATCTGGTAGCCCGAGAACACGCCCGCCAGTTCCGGCGTCTGGTACGCTTTCGCGGCCAGTGCCTGGGTGGCGTTGTACAGCGCGTCGTAACCGAGGTTGCCGCGATCTTCGATCATCATCTTGAAGCCGCCGATGGTGCCCAGGCCGTTGACCGGCGGTGGCGGGAAGACCATGATGAAGGCGTCCTGGATACCGCCCAGGCGCTTGTTGATCTCGGCCGCGATGGCGCCGCCCGACAATTCCTTGGTGGTGCGTTCATCGAACGGCTTCAGCGTGGCGAAGACGATGCCGGCGTTCGGCGCATTGGTAAAGTCGTTGATCGACAGGCCGGGGAAGGCGATGGTCGATTCAACGCCAGGCACCGACTTGATGACGTCGGACATGCGGCGCACGACATCTTCCGTGCGATCCAGCGAGGCGGCGTCAGGTAATTGCGCAAAGCCCACCAGGTATTGCTTGTCCTGCGCTGGCACGAAGCCGGCCGGCACGGACTTGAAGGTGAAGATGGCGGCGACGACCAGCAGCGCATACACGCCCAGCGAGGCGCTCTTGCGACCCAATACACCCGTCACACCCGCTTCATAGCGGTGCGAAGCGCGGCCGAAGAAGCGGTTGAACCAGGCAAAGAAGCGGCCGAAGACCATGTCCATGCCACGCGTCAGCGCGTCTTTCGGCGCATCGTGCGGACGCAGCAGCGCGGCCGACAGGGCTGGCGCCAGGGTCAGCGAGCTGAAAGCGGAGATCACGGTCGAAATGGCGATGGTCAGCGCGAACTGGCGGTAGAACTCGCCCGACAGGCCTGGCACGAAGGCGATCGGCACGAACACGGCGCACAGCACCAGGGCGATGGCGACGATAGGACCGCTGACCTCTTTCATGGCCTGGATGGTGGCGTCGCGCGGCGACAAGCCTTCCTCGATGTTGCGCTCGACGTTTTCCACCACCACGATGGCGTCATCGACGACGATACCGATGGCCAGCACGAGGCCGAACAGCGACAGCGTGTTGATCGAGAAGCCAAAGCCCAGCATCACGGCAAAGGTACCGACAATCGACACGGGGACGGCCAGCAGTGGAATGATCGATGCGCGCCAGGTTTGCAGGAAGATGATCACCACCAGCACCACCAGGGCGATGGCCTCCAACAGGGTATGGATCACCGCTTCGATGGACGAGCGCACGAACTGCGTGGGGTCGTACTCGATGCGGTATTCCACGCCTTGCGGGAAGTCTTTTTTCAGTTCGTCCATCTTGGCGCGCACGTCGGACGACAATTGCAGCGCGTTGGCATTCGGTGCCTCGAAAATACCCATGCCGACGGCCGGATTATTGTTCAGCAGCGAACGCAGCGAGTAGCTGTTGGCGCCCATTTCCACGCGTGCCACGTCCTTCAGGTGCGTCACGGCGCCGTCGGCATTGGTGCGCACGATGATGGCGCCAAATTCCTCGGGCGTCTGCAGACGGCCCTGGGTATTGACGGTCAGCTGGAAGTCCGAGTTCTTCGCCGGCGAAGCGCCGATCACGCCGGCCGCCACCTGCACGTTCTGCTCGCGGATGGCGTCGACGACGTCATTGGCCGTCATGCCGCGCGCCGCCACTTTTTGCGGATCGAGCCAGATGCGCATGGCGTAGTCGCCGGCGCCGAAGATCTGGATGTCGCCCATGCCGGACAAACGGGCCAGCTGGTCCTTGACGTTCAGCACCGCGTAGTTACGCAGATACATGTCGTCATAGCGCTTGTTCGGCGAGACCAGGTGCACCACCATGGTCAGATTGGGCGAAGACTTGACGGTCGTCACGCCGATCTGGCGCACTTCCTCGGGCAGGCGCGGCAAGGCGCGCTGCACGCGGTTCTGCACCTGCGTCTCGGCTTGCTCGACGTTGGTGCCGATCTTGAAGGTCACGGTCAGCATCATCGAACCATCGGACGTATTTTGCGAGGACATGTACAGCATGTTCTCGACGCCGTTGATCTGCTCTTCGAGCGGCGCGGCCACGGTTTCAGCGATCACTTTCGGGTTGGCGCCCGGATATTGCGCGCGCACCACCACGGATGGCGGCACGACGTCGGGATACTCGGAGATGGGCAGGCCGAATATCGACAGCAGCCCGGCCACGAATATGACTATCGACAGCACCGCCGCGAAAATCGGCTTGTCGATGAAAAAGCGGGAAAAATTCATGTTTATTCCTTGGAAGTCGATGCTGCTTTGGCGGCGATCTTGGCTGCTTCAGGTTTCGCAGGGGCGACCGGCGCGGTCGGGTCAAAATCCATGGCCACCATCTGCGGCGTCACCGGCGCGCCGGGGCGCACACGCTGCAAGCCGTTGACGACGACTTTCTCGCCCGCTTTCAAGCCTTCGCGCACCACGCGCAAGCCGTCCGAGTTCGGGCCCAGCTTGACGGCGCGGTATTCAGCCTTGTTGTCGGCACCCACCACGTACACGTATTTGCGGCTTTGATCCGTGCCGACTGCGCGATCGCTGATCAAGAGGGCCGTGCTTTGCGCCTGCGGGCCGTTGCCGCCGTCGAGCTGGATGCGCGCGAACAGGCCGGGCACCAGCTGGCGCTCGGCATTGGCGAAGGTGGCGCGCATGCGCACGCTGCCCGTGGCAGGGTCGAGCTGGTTGTCGACGAATTCCAGCTTGCCTTCATGCGGGAAGCCCGTTTCGTTGGCCAGGCCCACCTTGACGGTGACGGGCGTGCCCTTTTGCGCCGTGCCGGCCACGCGCAGATACGTATCTTCATCGCCGTCGAAGCTGGCGTAGATGCGGTCCGTCGACACCACCGAAGTCAAGATGGCGGAAGCGTCGATCAGGTTGCCGACGGTGATTTCCGCCTTGCTGACACGGCCGCTGATCGGTGCCTGCACCTGCGTGTACGACAAGTTCAGCTTGGCCGCTTCATATGCGGCTTGCGCCGAGCGGGCGTTCGCGTCCAGCTCTTTCAAGCCCGAAGCCTTTTCATCGAATTCTCGCTGGGCGATGGCTTTTTCGGCCAGCAGCTTTTCAGCGCGCGACAATTCCAGCTTGGCCAGTTCCGCCTTGGCGCGGGCCGAGGCGGCCGTGCCTTCGGCGCGCGACACTTCTGCCTGGAATGGGCGCGGATCGATGACGAACAACACCTCGCCCTTCTTCACTTCGCTGCCCGGCTTGAAGTTGACGGCCGTGATGAAGCCGCCGACGCGCGAGCGGATTTCCACGCGCTCGATCGCTTCCAGGCGGCCCGAGAATTCCTGGGTTTCCGTGATCTGTTTTTCAATGACGGTGGCGGCCGAGATAGGCGGGCCACCGGCCGCTGGCGCGTCGGGCACCTTGCTGTTGGCCGAATCGCAGCCAGCCAGGCTCACGGCCACCAGTCCTGCCAGCGCGAGCGAAGCGGCCATGGGCTTGAGTAAGGTACCCAAGGTGGAAAATTGTTGAACGTTTTTCATTTTATTTCCCTGTTTTATGAAAATTTCTAATGGTATGGACGGCAGGAAGCAAGCCAACTAAAAGTGGAAACTGCAGCGTATGGTGGTGCCATGGCGCCCGACGGCGCTCGATCAAAGGTAAACAGGCCGCCAGCTGCTTAAAAGCGGACGGGGACGACGAAGCTGGCTGTGCGAGCGCACAACGCAGACAAGATGGGAACTACACTGCGTAGTGTAGCAACCGAAAATCAAAAAGTAAACTAGTTGGTGTAATTTTTTACAGCGCCGCAGAAGGCGGCGTCATGACTCAGGCTCCTGCCCCAGTCCAGCGACAAAGCTGGCAATTTCGCTCAATACCTGCACCTTGCAGGCGCACTCATTGCGGGCGGTCGCGTCTTGCAGCGGCGCGGCGGCCATGCGCCGCACGGTGGTCTTGATGCCGCAGGCGATCAATTTGCTGCCGTATTGTTCAGCCTCGTCGCGCAATGGGTCATCTTCGCTGGACAGGATGAGCGCCGGCGGCAGGTTCTTCAGGCGGCTCGACTGCAATGGCGAGGCGTACGGATGGGTACGGTCAGCGGCATTCGGCAAGTAGCCACGGTAGGCGGCGGCGCATTGGTCCGCCACTTCCGCCAGGTCCGGACAGGTCGGCAAGTGGCGCATCGAACAGGTCGACAGGCCGGGGTCGAGCATGGGCATGATCAGCACCTGGCCCGCGAGGGGCGGTCCGCCCCGGTCGCGCGACATCATGGCGCACACGGCGGCCAGGTTGGCGCCCGCTTCGATGCCCGACACTACCATCTGCTTGCCCGTCCAGCCCAGCTTGGACTTGTTCTTTTTTGCCCACAGCAGCACGGCATGCGCGTCTTCCACGGCGGCGGGGAATGGCCGCACCTTCGCCAGCGTGTAGTTCGCGGCCAGCACCACGTGGTCCGGGTTGCTCAGCACGAGGCAGCGCAGGAAGTCATCCGCGTCGTCCAGGTCGCCGTCGACAAAGCCGCCGCCATGGAAGAAGACGATCAGGCTGGACTGCTTGGCGCCCGGCACGCCAGCCGTGTAGACGCGCGCGGCGAGCGCATCCTGCGCCCCCTGCACCTGGATGTCGCGTATCTTCAGCGCCTGGCCAGGTGCCAGCTCGGCTGCGGTCTCGGCAAAGCTCATTGCGCCACCACCGGCTGCACCGCAACATCGAGCACCGTGTCGTTCAGGCACAATAGGGCGACGCCGCCCACTTCATGGGTCAGGGCGCTATAACCGCTGGCTTCGCTTTGCGCCGCCATCGAGTACGCATCCGTCGATACCATCGCGGCCAAAGCAAGCGAGCTCATAGCCAGAGCGAGCAGTGCAAAGATTCCATTCCGATGACCCATGATTTTTCTCCCGTGAACTTCCTGCGGCATCACATTTATGCTGCAGTACAACAACTATAGACTTGATCTACAATCTGATAAAGAGTGCAATGACGAATTGATTGTTCAGGATTCTGAATAATCTGGCATAAAGTGATAGGAAATCAAGTGAACAAGCTGCAAGCCATGGAAGTTTTCATCCAAGTCGTCGATGCGGGCGGCTTTACGCGCGCGGCGGAAAACATGCAGTTGCCGAAAGCCACCGTATCGACCCTGATCCAGTCGCTGGAAGCGAGCCTGTCGGTTAAATTGCTCAACCGCACCACGCGCCATGTCAGCATCACCTCCGACGGCGCCGCGTATTACGAACGCTGCGTGCGCATCCTGTCCGACGTGCGCGAGGCCGAGGAATCGCTGTCGCGCACGCGCCTAAGCCCCAGCGGACGGTTGCGCGTGGATGCCCCCACGGCCCTGGCCAGCGAACTGATCATCCCCGCCCTGCCCGATTTTTTTGCCCGCTACCCGGACATCTCGCTGGAACTCGGTTGCAGCGACCGACCCGTCGACCTGATCGAGGAAGGGGTCGATTGCGCCGTGCGCGGCGGCGAATTGGGCGACCTGAACCTGATCGCGCGCCGGGTCGGCGTGCTGCACTTCATGACGTGCGCCGCACCAGGCTACCTGGCGCACCACGGCACGCCGCTGCATCCGAACGATTTGCCGCGCCACCGCGGCGTGAATTTTTTCTCCGCCAAAACGGGTAAAACGTTTGAATGGGATTTCACGCGCGCCGGCGAACGCATCCAGATCGCCATGCCCAGCCATATCGCCTTGAACGACTCGAACGCCTACACGGCAGCCGGCCTGGCCGGCCTGGGCATCGTGCAAATGACGCATTTCATGCTTGCGCCGCTGATAGAACAGGGCAAAATGGTGGAATTGCTCGGCGAATGGGAATCCGACCCGCTGCCCATCCACGTGATCTATCCGCCCAACCGCCATTTGTCCGCCAAGGTGCGCGTGTTCGTCGAATGGGTCGCCGACATGTTTATCAACCACCCGGCTACGCAACTGAAGGGCAAGAGCAGTCTTCCCAGCGCGCGCGCCACCCAGACCGAGGCACAGCCATGACCGCAACAAGCACATCCCCGCACCCGCACCGCATCGTCTTTCTCGACCGCGACAGCCTGATCGCCACCGTGCGCCCGCCCGCCTTCGCGCACAACTGGGAAGAGTATCCACACACCAAGGGCAGCGAGCTGACGGTGTCCCGCCTGCAAGGCGCCAGCATCGTCATCACGAATAAAGTGCCGCTGCGCGCGGCCGAGCTGGCCCAGCTGCCCGACTTGAAAATGATCGCCGTTGCCGCCACCGGCACGGATATCCTCGACCTGGCCGCCTGCCGCGAACGGGGCATCGTGGTGGCGAATATCCGCGACTATGCGCGCGCCACCGTGCCCGAGCATACGCTGGCGCTGATGCTGGCTCTGCGCCGCCAGCTGGTCGCCTACCGGGCGGACGTGGAAGCGGGTCTGTGGCAGGCATCGGACCGCTTCTGCCTGTTCGGCCACCCGATCCGCGACCTGGCCGGCAGCCGCCTTGGTTTGCTCGGCTATGGCGCGCTGGGCAAGTCCGTGGCGCAACTGGGCCGCGCCTTCGGCATGCACGTCATCGTGCACAACCGTTCTCCCATCGATGAGGAGGGCGTGACGCAAGTGACGTTCGATGAATTGCTGGCCACTTCCGACGTGCTCAGCCTGCACCTGCCGCTGACGGACAAGACGCGCAATATCCTTGGCGCCAAGGAACTGGCGCGCATGCGGCCGACAGCCCTCCTGATCAACACGGCGCGGGGCGGCCTGGTCGATGAAGCGGCGCTGGCCGAGGCGCTGACCCGTGGCGTGATCGCCGGCGCCGGTTTCGACGTGCTATCCAAGGAGCCGCCCCTGCCCGACAACCCGCTGTTGAATTTACGCCTGCCCAACTTCATCCTTACGCCGCACACGGCCTGGGCCAGCGGGGAAGCCATGCAAACGCTGGCCGACATCTTGATCGGCAACGTGGAAGCGTTTGAACGGGGTGCGCCGGTGAATGTGGTGGCATGAGCCTGCTGAACGAACTCGATGAACTGCTGTGCAGCGACGACGATGAATACGACCGCCTCGACCTGTTCCTCGAGGCGGATGCGCTGATCGGGCAACTGCAGTGCGCCGACGTGCCTGCGCTGCTGGCCCTGTGGCAGACGCGCAGCCTGTTCTGGCAACAGCGCTACACGCAAGCCTGCGGCGCCATCGACGGCGCCGTGCTGCGCGCAGTGCTGACGGGCTTGCTGCAGATCAAGCAGGTGCCCCATGGCGTGTTCGAACTGATGAGCCGGCTGCCGCCCGTGGCCGACGCGTCCCCGCTCAGCGAGGCCCTGCTCGATTACGCAGAACAAGCCTGGCATGCGAACCAAGAGCGGCAGCGGCAAATCCAGATCAGTTGCTGGAGTTGCGGGCTGTCGGGCCGGCTGCTGAAGCGGCTGGGACTGGCTTCGTGGAAAGACGCGGGCTTGTAGGCACTACGGCGCGGCGGGCCGCTCGAAGCTGAATCCCGGCGCATACAAGTGATAACCGTCGAAATCACCCTTGCCGATGGCCGCGCCTGCACTGCGCGCAATCGCATACGCCATGCTGAAGTGAAAATAGAAATTCGGCAGAATGTACAAATTCAAATAGGCATCGGCCGGCAGCGCGATGTCGGCGAAGCCGGCGCGGTCGCGGCAGATGCGTCCGGGCGGCCCGTCAAAGCACTCTGCGGGAATGTCCTTGAGGTAGCGCATGGTCTGCGCGATCTGTTCCTGCAGGCTGGCGGCGGTACTGAAATCGGCCACGTCCAGCCCCGCCAGCGGACAGCAGCCGCGCAGGGAAAAGCTCACGGCCGCGCGCACTTGCTGGGCGAACGGCAGCATGTCCGGGTGCAAACGCGCCGCCAGCATCTGCGGCGCGGTGCCGGTCTTGTCGAGCATGGCGGAAAGCTGCGCCAGGGAACGGCAAAAGATGGTGGCGGGATGGATGGGCATCAAGTCCTTCATGACTGGCCCTTGCCGCTGGACAAGCGCAGATACACGCGGATGACGCCCCAGCCTTCGCACACATGGCGGTAGCTGAGGCCGCAGCACTTGGCCGGGTCGAGGGCGCTACGGCGCGGGGCAAAGTATCCGCCTATGTCCGGGTAATGCATGGCCAGGAGCACCTCGCTGGCGCCTTCGGCCTCCAGCCCGACTGCATACCCGCACAGTTCTTCGGGCGAGTGAAAATGCAGCGTCTCATGCTCCGGCGCCGAATACGCTTGCGCCACGGCCGCGCCGGGCTTGGCGAAGATCGCCTCGGCCATGGCCGCGATACCTGCTTCTGAGATTGCCACCATGCTCCCTTCATTTGCCGCATAGCACTGCAGCGATGAACGCCATCCTAGCATGGCGTCAGCGCCGATGGCGGCTGAAAAATTCCCAAATAACCTCATTCGCATCGATGGCGCGCGTGGTCTTGCCGATGGGCAGTCCGATATTGAAGGCATCGGCGCCGGGCCACGTGTGACCGCCTTCCTCGACGCGGATCAAGGCCACGCTGGCGCCGCCAGCACCACTCCCCTGCTCCCGCCAGCTGACCTGCGTGACGTCGCCAGCAGGGCCAGGCATCAGGCGCGGCTGCGGCATGACGCCTTCGATGCCGTTGTGCCTGCGCCAGTAGCCGAACGTGTCTTCGGCCGACAGGTAGCTGGCAGCCTTGCCCTCAAACAGCACCACCTTGTCCGCTGTCCCCTGTATCAACAGCATACCGACCTTGTCCGTCTTCTGGTGATGCTGCTGTACCGGTTCCGGCATGGGCGCGCCCACCGAGGCGACGGCAGCAAAGTATTGGGGCAGCTCGGCCGCCAGGCGCAGGGCAAAGAAACCGCCGCGCGACAAGCCCGTGGCATACACGCGCTTGTCATCGATGCGGTAGTCCTGCTTGAGCTTACTCAACATGGCTTGCGTAAAACCGATGTCGTCCGTGCCCGCCAGGTAATCCATGCCGAAGCCCACATTCCAGTCTTGCTTGATGCCTTGCGGATACACAACGATGAACTGGTGCCGCTCGGCAGCCCCGTTCATCTGCGTGTACAGCATTTGTTCCGCCATGCTCATGCCGCCGCCATGGAAATTGAAGACGACGGGAAACGCCTGCTGCGGCGCTTTATCATAGGCGGCGGGCGTGTAGACGATGTAGCGGCGTTTTTCCTCCTTGTGCTGCAGCGATTGCACCTGGGCCAGCACGGGCGTGGACAGGCTGCACAGGATCAACAGCTTGATGGCAATTTTCATGGGCTTCCCTTCAGAATAAAAGAGCAGCCAGCATAAGCAGGGTCAGGTGAAATCGCGGTGAAATCCAGCGTCTTTATGCTTGTTGCGCCAGCATGATGGCGACGCGGTACTGCGTCGCGCCGGGGTGGAAAGCAATCTCCCAGCGCATGGCCTGGGCCAGGCGCAGCAGCAGGTTCTGGCCGTGCGCAAAACCCTGGACGCGCCGCGGCTGCCCCGCCCGCAGCGTATTGACGATGCTCAGGCAGCCTTGCGCAAACGTAATGCTGAGGCGGCAATCGGCGCCGCCATGGAACAGGGCATTGGCCAGGCAATTATTGATGAGCAACATGACCAGCTGCCCGTTGCCGGCCACATCCAGCCGCTCGGGCAGCGCCAGGGTCAGCAAGTCGGCATCCCATGCAAAATCGTCAAGCAGGCGTAACAGGCATTGCTCTATGCAGCCGCGCAACTCCACCAACTCGCCGGGCAGCTGCTCGGCCCGCGCCAGTGCGAACAACACTTCGATGGTGGCGCGCATGTCGTCGACGCCCTGCTCCAGCTGCGCCCGCTCTTGCACGCCCAAGGGCTGCGCCCCGGCCAGCGCCAGGGTGTTGTGCATCAAGGTCAGCGGCGTGCGCAGTTCGTGGCTGACGTCGCGCGCGAAGGACTGTTCGCGCTGCAAGACCGCCTGCAGGTCGGCAAAGGTGGTTTCCAGGCGGCGCGCCAGGAAACCGATCTCGTCTGGCCGGTCGCGCTCGCTGAAATGGACGGCGCTGCCGGGCGCCAGCTGGCGCGCCTCCTGCGCCAGGCGCTGCAAGGGCTGCACGAGACGCCGCGCCAGCCAGTAGGCCAGCAGCAGGGCCAGGCCGATCAGCGCCAGCGCCACGCCCAGCACGACGCCGCCCACTTGCGGCACCAGGCGCGACACCACCAGCACGGGCGCCACGTCGGCCAGCAAATACGCGCGCCGCGACTGGCCCGCGGCAACGAGGTCCAGCGCCAGCACGTGATAATGCTGGCCAGTCGTGGTAAACACTTCCGCGCGCGGGGCCGATGCAGGCATCTTCTCACGCACCGCTTGAGGCAATGCAAGGTAGCTGCCATAAACCGTGATGAGGTCGCTGCCAGACGGCGTCAGCTTGCCGTGCTGGCGCAAGCGCATGCTGACGGCCGCCGCCTCGCGCTCGAGCAGGCGCTGCACCAGCATGTCTTCCGTCACGTAGGCAATCACCAGCGCCAAGCCCGTGTAACATAGGCACAGCAGGACGGTGAAACCGGCCAGGGCCGCGAACAGGCGGCGGCGAATCGACTTAGCCATCGCAGGCCGCCGCGTCGAAGGCAAGGCGGTAGCCCAGCTGCGGTATGGTCACCAGCACGCCTGCCGCACCAGCCCCGCCAAGCAACTCCAGCTGCTTGCGCAGCGCGTAGATATGCGATTTGAGGGCATCGCTATCGGGCGGCCGGCTACCCCACAACTGCTGCAGCAAGGCCGAGCGCGATACGGCGTGCGGATGTTCGCGGCACAGCAGCAGCAAGATTTTAAAGCCCGTCTGCGTCAGCGGCAGCGCCGCATCGCCATACAGGGCGCGCCCTGCGCGCGTCTGCAAGGTGAAGGGCCCCACGCGCATTTCCTGGTGCATGTGCAACTGCTGCCGGCGCGCCAGCGCTTCGCAGCGCAAGGCCAGTTCGCGCAAGTCGAACGGCTTGGTCAGGTAATCGTCGGCGCCATCGCGAAAGCCCCGCGCCTTGTCTTCATACGCATCGCGCGCCGTCAGCATCAAGATCGGCACATTGCTGGGCGCCCCCGCCTTGATGGCGCGGCACACTTGCAAGCCATCGATGTCGGGCAAGTTCAGGTCCAGCAGCACCACGTCATAGCTGTTGCTCGTGGCCAATTGCACCGCCAGCGCCCCCGTGCCAGCATGGTCCGTCTGCCAGCCCAAGCCGTCGAGAAAGTCGAGTACTTGGCGCGCGATGGCCAGGTGGTCTTCCACCAGCAGGATGCTCAAGGGAGGCGTGCTCATGGAACATCGGCAATGCGCGCATATAGCCAGAAGTTGCCGGATCTTCTACGGACTTGCCGGTAGCAGCGCAGATAGCCTTCCCGTTCAAAATCGCAGCGATCGAGCACGCGGATCGAACCTTCATTGCTCTCCAGCACAGTCGCCTGGATGCGCAGGAGGCCGAGGCGCTGGAAGCCCCAGTCCACGACAGCGTTTACGACGGCCGTGGCCACGCCCTGCCCCCATACAGCGGGCGCCAGGTCGTAGGCGATCTCTGCCGTGCGATGCTGGGGGGAAATGGCATTCAAGCCGATGGTCCCCACCAGTTGGCCGCCGTCGCGCAGCACGACGGCCAGTCGCATGGGCGAAGACGCCGCGGCCGATGCGTAATCATCGAAATTGACCTGCAGATCGTCGATGCAACGCAAGTCCCAGCTCGTGTGTTCAATGACGGCGGGGTCGGCCAGATACGCGTACCAGGCGGGCGCGTCGGTACGTTCCAGGTGGCGCAAGGTCACCAGTGGATGGGTGGAACAGGGCAAGTCAGGCGGTTTCATCGTTCGCTTCTGCAATGACTCACGCGGCGCCCTTGCGCCGCGCTTCCCACTCGCGCCGTAGCAAACCGTACAGGGCTGAATCGCTGACCTGGCCGCCGACGATCCAGCGTTCGGGCAAAAAGCCTTCCTTGTTGAAGCCCTGGCGCTCGAGGGCGCTGGCCGAACCGGCATTGAGCGGGTCGATATCGGCTTCCAGGCGGTTCAGGTCGCGCTCGACGAAGGCGAATTCCAGCAGCGCACACAAGGCTTCGTGCATATAGCCCTTGCCCCAGTATGGACGGCCCAGCGCATAGCCGATCTCGGCGCGGCGGTTCTGGCGGTGCTCGGAAAACAGGCTGCAGCTGCCCAGATATTCACCCGTCGCCTTCAGCTCGACGGCGAAGCGGAAGAACTCTTCGTTTTCGAAAGCGGCAAGGTCTTCGGCAATCTGGCGCGCCGCGCGGCCGGCATCGGTCCACGGCGGTTCGCTGAAATAGCGCATCACTTCGGGATCCGCATGCATGGCGAATTGCGCCGCTTCATCCGATGGCTGCGGCTTGCGCAGAATCAATCGTTCAGTGGTGATGGTCTTGCTGTAGGTCATGGCGCTCCAGTCTGGCGGCAAACGGACGAATACTCATTATTCCATGCAAAATAACGATGTGGCAATTTTGTGGCGGTGCCTTTAATGTACCATGGCAATATTTTTCCCCATATCATTGATACAACTTCATGCTCCGCTTATGCACGCCATAAAAGACGCAGCACACACCGAAGCCGACCATGCCCATCCCTAGAATCCACCTCACCATGCCGCTCGCCATCGGCGCACTGGCCGTCTGGCTGTGCCTGAGCTTGGGCGGCCGCTGGCTGGAATCCGCCGGCTACGCCTTGCCGGGCGCCGCCGTCACCGGCCGTATCGGCCTGTCGTGGGCGCTGGCCGCACTGTTCGCACTGGCGCTGCTGCTGGCCTCAAGCCGGCGCCGCGCGGCGGGCATGCGCGCGCCGCCGCTGAAAACGCTGTGGCTGGTCTGGCCACCGCTGCTGTATGCGCTGCTGATGCTGTTGCTGGCCTGGGCGGGCGGCTGGCCGCAGCCCCGTGTGCTACTGATCGTGGCGTGCAATGCGGCGCTGGTGGCCATCTCGGAAGAACTGATGTTCCGCGCCATCTTGCTACAGGGCATGCTCGACCGGTATGCCGTCTGGCCCGCCGTGTTGATGTCCTCGGCGCTGTTCGGCCTGGCCCATACGGCCAACGGCCTGGCAACGGGCGACGTCAGCGGCGCCCTGTGGCAAGCGGTGGCCGCCACGCTGCAGGGCATCGGCTATGCAGCCATCCGCCTGCGCACGCGTTCGGTATGGCCCATGGTGCTCGTGCATGGCCTGTGGGACTACGCGCTGGTGACGGCCACCTTGCCGAACCCGGCCGAGTATGGCGTGTCCATCCTGCCATATATCGCCCTGCTGGCCGTGCTGCCCTTGTGCCTGTACGGCATCTACCTGCTGCGCCCCAGCCAGAGGGCGGTCATATCTCAACTACAACCATAGGGAATCCGCATGGCGTTTTTTTCCCATGATTACGAAGTGTTCCTGCTGCTGGCCGCGCCCGATGCAGCACCGCTGTGGGAGGCGGCGCAATGGGCACCTTTTGCCGCCAGCCTCGATGCTATCGTGGCGCGAGCGGGAACGCGGGGCAAGACCGGCGTGCGCAGCCATCAATACAATCCCAAGGGCAAACCGATTGCCTTTGGCCGCCTGGGCTGGGACGATAAATCGCACGCGAAGTGGACGCACACGGCGGAGACGGTAGATGCACGTTTCATGAGCCTGGAAGCGTGGGCGCCATCGTGGACGACCTGCGAAAAGGACGACCAGGCACCCGATTTGTTCCTCGCCCTGGCCAATGAATCGCTGCTGGGACGGGCCGGCAAGCCCCTGCAATTCGGCCAGCGCCTGGTGTGCGCCATCGCCACGGACATGGGTCCCGATGCAGCCGCCGCCTTGCGGCAATCCTTGACGCAACTGGCCGCGCGGCAAGACGCCGTCGTCTTTGCCCGCACGCGACGCCCGTGGGGCCGCGCCGCGTATGGCGGTTTCACGGGCGCCATCCAGGATATGCTGATCGGTGGCCTGTTCCAGCCCGACGACCCGCATGCGCAGCCGCTCGATGCGGCCACGTTCCGTGAAACCTGGACCTTGTTCGACATCCCCCATTCTTGAACGGACTCCCATGCCACGCCTGACCTTCGCCATCCTGCTGTGCTGGAGCGTCCATGCGGGCGCCTTCGAACTGCGCGGCGCCATCCGCAGCAACGGCCCACCGTTGCCGCCAGCCATCACCATCGTTGCCGAGCGCATGCACGGCGAGCCGCAAATACATGGCACGGTCGAGAATGGCCGCTACCGCATTGATGTACCAGAAGGCGCCACACTGGCACTGCTCCTGCAATCGCCCGACTGGGAAGCGGAACCCAAGCTCATCTTCAGCGCAGCCACGGCGGGCGCGCTGGACTTCCTGCTGTATCCGACGGCAGTGCCCGAAGCGACGCTGGCAGCCGAATTGCGGACCATGGAACAGGAAGACCAAGCACTGCGCGCGGGATTCCCGCCAACGGGGCCGGACCTGGCCACACGCCAGCGCATGCTGGCCACGGATGGCGCACGCGAGCAACGCTTGCAGCAAATCATCGCTAGCAAGGGCTGGCCCACGCAAACAATGGTGGGCTACAAGGCAGCGGGCAGCGCCTGGCTGATTGCCCAGCACGGCTCGGAACATTTTCTGAGAAGCAGCGTGCCGCTGATGCGCGCAGCAGCGGCACGGGGAGAGATCACGCCATCGAAGCTGGCACTGGCGATCGACCGCGACCTGTGTAACGACAATCAGCCGCAGCTGTACGGCAGCCAGTTCCGCACGGATAGCACCGGCAAGACGGTCCCCTTCCCCATCCACGATCCGCAGCGGCTGGATCAGCGCCGCGCCAGCATGGGACTCGAACCCTATACACAATACCGGCAGTTATTCGAACAGGACAATTGACAACGCCATCGGCCGCATGGCATCCCTGTCCCATGCAATCGCCATTCCCGCCCCTGCCATCGATTATTGCCGCCATTCCAACGATGGTGGCTTAGCAAGAGTGTGATTGCCAAAGCCGCCTGCAAGGCGGCTTTGGTATGCTACAACTGGTCAAGACGTCTCGCAGGCTATGTTTCCCCCATCTGAGCGAGCGACCATGTTTTCTACTTCCAGCACCAACGACTCCCCCATCATGCACCTGGTGTGCCGCAAGATCGCGTCCGGAAAATCCACCTTAAGCGTCCGGCTAGCCAGCGCGGCGCAGACCGTGCACATCAGCGAAGACAGCTTGCTGGCGCAGCTGTATCCGGGCCAGATCGCCAGCCTGGCCGACTACGTGGCATGCGCGGCGCGGCTGCGCGCGGCCATCGCCCCCTTGTGCTTGCAGATGCTGCAGGCGGGCGCGTCCGTCGTGCTGGATTTTCCCGCAAATACGCCGGCCAGCCGCGCCTGGATGCGCGAACTGTTCCAGCAGGCGGGCACGCAGCACGTGCTGCATTACCTGGACGTGTCGGACGAGGAATGCAAGGCGCGCTCGCGCCAGCGCAATGCCAGCGGATTGCACCCGTTCTCCACCAGCGATGCTGATTTTGACGCCATCACGCGCCACTTCGTGCCGCCTTCAGCGGCCGAAGGTTTTCATGTCGTGCGCGTGGCCGCTTAAAACGTTCCCGGTAGCAGGATTTTTTTATCCACATGCTGCAAGTCGCGCAAGCCGCAAAAGGCCATCGTCAAGTCGAGTTCATTGCGGATGATGTCCAGGCAGCGCGTCACGCCCGGGCCGCCCATGGCGCCCAGGCCGTATAAAAATGGGCGGCCGATGTAGACGCCTTTCGCGCCCAGGGCCACGGCCTTGAGCACGTCCTGGCCCGAGCGAATGCCGCCATCCATGTGCACTTCGATCTGGCTGCCGACGGCGTCGACGATGGCAGGCAAGGCTTCGATCGACGATTGAGCGCCGTCGAGCTGGCGCCCGCCGTGGTTCGAGACGATCAGTGCGTCGGCGCCGCTGTTGACGGCCAGGCGCGCGTCTTCCGGGTCCATGATGCCTTTGATGATCAGCTTGCCGCCCCAGCGCTGCTTGATCCATTCCACGTCCGCCCACGACAGGCTCAGATCGAACTGCTGCTGCGTCCAGGCCGACAACGATGACATGTCGGAGACGGACGTGGCGTGGCCGACGATGTTGCCGAAGCCGCGCCGTTTCGTGCCCAGCATGCCCGCCACCCAGCGCGGCTTGGTGGCCATGTTGAGGATGTTGGGAATCGTCAATTTCGGCGGCGCCGACAGGCCGTTGCGCAAGTCCTTGTGGCGCTGGCCCAGCACTTGTAAATCCAGGGTCAGCACCAGCGCGCCGCATTTGGCCGCCTTGGCGCGGTCGATCAGGCGGTTGATGAATTCGCGGTCCTTCATCACGTACAGCTGGAACCAGAACGGTTTGCTCGTGTTCGCCGCCACGTCCTCGATCGAGCAAATGCTCATGGTCGACAGGGTGAACGGCACGCCGAAGCGCTCGGCGGCCTGGGCCGCGAGGATTTCACCATCCGCATGCTGCATGCCCGTCAAGCCCGTGGGCGAAAGGGCCACCGGCATCGACACGTGCTGGCCCACCATGGTCGAAGCCAGACTGCGGTTTTCCAGATTGACAGCCACGCGCTGGCGGAATTTGATTTTGGCAAAATCGCTGTTGTTGGCGCGGTACGTCGATTCCGTCCAGGAACCGGAGTCGGCGTAGTCGTAAAACATGCGCGGTACCCGTTTCTGGGCCAGCACGCGCAAGTCTTCGATGCAGGTGATGATACTCATGCGTTTCCTCGGTCGATGGCAAGTCGGACCATGATCGTGCATTTACCCGCAATTGTCTATCCGGCAGGCAATGCCACCGGATCTGGCACCACGCTTACCAGCCGCGCGCGCCGAGGATCTTCTCGCCCAGTTCGCTCAGGCGCGCTTGCGGATAACGCAGCTTTTCCTTTTCCTCGGGGTCGCCGGGAAATGCGTAGCCTTGCGGCGCGCTGCGTTCGCGCCAGCTTTGCACGCGCCAGTCGCGCAAGGCTAGCTTGTCTCCCTGCGCGGGCGTGAAGGATATGTATTGCGCCAAACGCACCTGGTCGGTGGAGGTGTTCGGACGGATGCCGTGCGCCAGCAGGCTGTTAAAGATCAACAACTCCCCTTTCTTCATGGCGATGAATTCCATCGGGTACGGCACCGTCGTCAGGTCCGGCTGCCACGGGTTGCGCTCCTTGGGCGCTTGTGCGCGCCATGCCAGCAAGTTGTTGAACAGTTCTGGATAACATTGAAAACCGCCGCTCTCGGACGAAGTGTCGGACAGGGCCAGCACGCCTTGCACATTGACGGGTAGCGGGTCGAGCGTGGTATCGGCATCCCAGTGGATGAAGCCGCCAAACTTGCGCTTGCCCTTGTTCGGCGTGTTCAGGTTGGCGCGGTCAATGGTCACCCACAGGTCTACACGGTCCCAGATATCGACAAAGGCGTCAACCACGCGCTGCGTCTGGCGGTTATCCCACAGGGTCTGGTGGTGATAGGCCTCGACCATGCCGGAACCGTTGAGTTCCTGCATGGCGTGCTCGCGCAGCTGGTCCCGGTTCCAGGTGGCGGGGTCGTTCTGGTCGAGTCCCTGGAATTCCCACAGGAAATCTGTTGTGCGGCGCACCTGCTCGGGCGCCACCGCATCCTTGACGATCACGTAGCCGTAGGTTTGCCAGTGCAAGAAATCGCTGGCGGACAGCACGCGCAGCGGCAGCTGTTTTTGGATGTCGCGCAACTGGGTTTGTTCCGTGTAGGCCACGGACGGGTTGCCGGGACGGCCTTCGCCGTATTGCGGGTTGACATGCTGAACCTGGTTTTGCATCGCTGTCTCCTGTGTTGGTGTGAGACAGATTGTGCAATGGCACGGGCAGCTGAAATGCGCGCCGAGCGGCTAATACTGATACTATCCTGACTATTCGCACCCTCAAAACGTCATAATGACGCCTTTATTCGAACAAGTCACGATACCCGCCGGCCACTCCTGGGGCTTGCTGTGGCGCGAACTCGATACCATTCCCTTCATCTGGCATTACCACCCGCAGTTCGAGCTGACCCTGACGGTGAATGCCCGGGGACAACGCTACATCGGCGACCACTTGGGCGATTTCGAACCGGGCGACCTGGTATTGTTGGGGCCGAATTTGCCGCACACGTGGTCGGCCAGCGAGCGCATCGACAGCGCGCAGCCCATGCTGGCCGTCGTCGTGTGGTTTTCGCTGGAGTGGCTGGAACAACTGGCGGCCTGTTTTCCCGAATTGCACGGCTTGCGGCAACTGGCGGCCCGCGCGGGGCCGGCCCTGCACTTTTCGTCGGCAACGAGCGCGCGCAGCGCGGCCAAACTGCTGCAATTGCAGGCCCTGCCCGCGCCGCAACGCCTGCCGCTGCTACTCGACGTGCTGCTGGACCTGGCGGGCGATGGAGCCGCCCAACCGCTGGCCTCGGAAGCGCTGGCGCCGATGCATGCCGATGCGCAGCAACAGCGAATGAAGGTCGTATTCGATTTCATGCACGCACATTTCCGGGAAGAGATTGCACTGGAGACGTTGGCGCAGCGGGCGGCCCTGTCGCTGGGCGCCTTCCACCGCTGTTTCAAGCGCCACGCGCATTGCACGCCGGGCGAGTACCTGGCGCGGCTGCGCATCGGCCGCGCCTGCCAACAGCTGATCGAAAGCAACCTGGCCATCGCCGTCATCGCGCAAGAGGCGGGTTACCGCAACCTGGCGCATTTCAACCGCCAGTTCCGCGCCGCCAGGCAAGTCACGCCGCGCGCATTTCGCCTGCAATACCGGCGCGGCGCCACAGGTGCAGCGTAAAACCATTCGGAAACGAAAAAGGGGATCAGATTTTACAATCTGACCCCCAATATTCTGGTGCGGCTGGCAGGAATTGAACCCACGACCCCTTGGTTCGTAGCCAAGTACTCTATCCAACTGAGCTACAGCCGCCTAAGACAAGATTATAGCAGGGCTTTGCAGAATGGCAAAGGGCGTGGTGCGGATATTTCACAATTGCCCAGGCCACCAGCATGGCCCCTGCCCCACCTGCCGTCAGGACGAAAAAAAACCCGGAAAGTGAACTTTCCGGGTTTTTTTCACTACTGCTGATACTGGTGCGGCTGGCAGGAATTGAACCCACGACCCCTTGGTTCGTAGCCAAGTACTCTATCCAGCTGAGCTACAGCCGCAAACTTTGACACACTTCGCCGGACGGCGCGAAGCTTGAAACTTTCATCAAAACGAAGCGAACTCCGTTCCGGTAATACTGGTGCGGCTGGCAGGAATTGAACCCACGACCCCTTGGTTCGTAGCCAAGTACTCTATCCAGCTGAGCTACAGCCGCAAAACTTCTACAACAGCTCCAATACGGCATGGAGGCAAAACTTTTTACAACAAAACCAGTCAAAGTCTGATTTTTAGTATTCTGGTGCGGCTGGCAGGAATTGAACCCACGACCCCTTGGTTCGTAGCCAAGTACTCTATCCAGCTGAGCTACAGCCGCGCAGGCAAACATTATAGCGTATTCATTTCGCTTTGAAAAGTTCGATTTTTCAATCGCTTAGCTGATTTTGCAGAATACCGCCCCGCACCACCAAGCCTCTTTTCACTGCCGAAAAGCCTACGCCTTTCATCGTTGGACAGACTTGCTTTCACAGTGCCGTCCAGCGCATCGAGAAGTTGCTGTCTCGAAAGAAGCGGGATTATAGGGACTGCCTTCCCGCCTGTCCAGTGCTATCTGCAGGCGGCACGCAAGCGTGCGGTGGCGGCGCGCCGCTTGGGGCTACAATACCAGCCAGACAGGGGCGCTTGTGCCTCCTCTCATGCATGACGGCAGGCGGTGCCATCATGCCCCACTAACTGAGCTTAGCGATGGCGGCCCGACGGGGCAACAGCCTGTGCGGCAGACTCACCGTTGCAGGATTTCCGATGGCTAAGCATGACCGCAAGCAAGATCTGCTACCCCCATCAGCGCCGCTGAGCCTGTCAGACGAGCGCGTGGCCAACTTACTGGAAAACATTACCGACGGCTTTTGCCTGCTCGACCACGACTGGACTATCCGCTACATCAATACGCGCGGTGCCGACATGCTCGCGCCGCAGCGTCCGCCCGGCAGCCAGCTGGCAGGCAACAGCCTGTGGCAAGCCTGCCCCGGCTTGCAGGGCACGCAACTGGAAGAGCCGTACCGGCGCGCCATGGCGCAGCAGCACAGCGGCAGTTTCGAGTTGCTGTATCGGCCACTGGGCCGCTGGCTGGAAGTGCGCATCTTCCCGTCCAGCGAAGGCTTGACCACATATATCCAGGACATCAGCCAGCGCAAGGCGGCCGAGGAAAGCTTGCGCCAGAGCGAGGAAAACTTGCGCGCGCTGGCCAATTCCCTCCCGCAACTGGCCTGGATCGCCAGCTTCGACGGCACCATTGCCTGGTACAACCAGCGCTGGCACGACTACACGGGCACCCGCGCGGAACAGATGGCGGGCGAGGGCTGGAGCATCGCCTATGACGCGCGGCACCTGACACCCATGCTGCAAGGCTGGAAGGCCGCCCTGCGCGATGGCACGCCCTTCGAAATGGAATTTCCCATCCGCGGCGCCGACGGCCAGTACCGCTGGTTCCTGACGCGCGCCAACCCCGTGCGCGACCGGGATGGCCAGCTGCTGCGCTGGCTTGGCACGAGCACCGACGTCGACCAGGTCAAGCACGCGCAGGAAGCCTTGCGCGACGAGACGCGCGTACTGGAATTGCTCAATAACACGGGCACGGCCCTGGCCGGCACGCTCGACTTGCCGGCCCTGCTGCAGGAAACCGTCGATGCGGCCACGCGCATCAGCGGCGCGCGCTTCGGCGCCTTTTATTATGACCATGCGGGTGATATCCACGACAACCCGGGCGCCCTGCCCACGGCACGCGCCGTCAACGGCATCAGCCTGCACCAGGCCGATGCCATTGCCGTGGAACTGCGCCAGGGACCGGCCATGCGCCAGAACGACTTGCTGACCGTGCCCGACGCCAGCGCCGACGGCGCGCCGCCGCTGCGCAGTTGCCTGAGCCTGCCCGTCAGCTCGCGCTCGGGTCTGTTGCTGGGGCGCTTGCTGCTGGGCCATCCGCAGACGGGCATGTTCGACGCGCGCAGCGAACGCATCGTCTCGGCCATTACGGCCCAGGCCGCCATCGCGCTCGACAATACACGCTTGTACGCAGCCGCCACGCGTGCCGCCGACGAGCGCAAGGTGCTGCTCGACAGCGAACGCGAGGCGCGCGCCGAGGCCGAGCACACGAATCAGCTGAAAGATGATTTTCTCGCTACCCTGTCGCACGAACTGCGCACGCCGCTGTCGGCCATCCTGGGCTGGGCCCAGGTGCTGCGGCGCGGCACGCGGGACCAGGCCGACCTGCACCGTGGCCTGCAAAGCATCGAACGCAATGCGCGCGCGCAGGCGCAACTGATCGAAGACTTGCTCGACATGAGCCGCATTACCTCCGACAAGGTGCTGCTCGACCTGCAAACCCTCGCGCCCGCCAGCGTCATTGCCTCGGCCATCGAAACCCTGCGCCCGGCGGCCGACGCCAAGCACATCGCCATCCACAGCAGCATCGCCAGCGATGCGGGCAACATCACGGCCGACCCCGGCCGTATCCAGCAAGTGATCTGGAACCTGCTGTCGAATGCCCTGAAGTTCACGCCGCAAGGGGGACGGGTCGATATCGGCGTGCGCCGCGAGACCACCCGTCTGGCCATCACGGTGGCCGACAACGGCGTGGGCATCAAGAAAGACTTCCTGCCCCACGTATTCGACCGCTTCCGTCAGGCCGACGCCTCCACCACGCGTCGGCATGGCGGCCTGGGGCTGGGGCTGGCGATCGTCAAGCACCTGGTCGAGCAGCATGGCGGCACGGTCACGGCCAGCAGCGCCGGCGACATGCAAGGTGCCAGTTTCACCGTGCGCCTGCCCCTGGACACGCCGGCCGCTGCCGCGCGCCAGCCGGACAGCACCCCGTCCGTCCGCCCTGACTTGCGCGGCGTCAGGGTGTTGCTGGTCGATGACGAGGCCGATGCGCGCGAACTGACGGCACGCATCCTGCGCGACAACCACGCCGAAGTGCATGGCGCCGCCAGCGTGGCGCAAGCGCTGCAACTGCTGGAGCAGCTGCAGCCCCACGTGCTGGTCAGCGACATCGGCATGCCCGATGCCGACGGTTTCGACTTGCTGGCGCACATCCGCGCGCACGCTTCCCCGGATGCCGCCCGGCTGCCCGCGCTGGCGTTGACGGCGTTTGCGCACCCGCAGGATCGCCAGCGGGCGCTGGCCAGCGGCTTCCAGGCCTGGGTCTCGAAACCGCTGGACCCGGCCGAATTGGTGGCGGCCGTGGCGCAACTTGCCGCGACGCGCATCATCGCCCCGCCCTTAAAAAGATAATGCAAAGAAATACATAGTGCAGAATAAAATGACTATTTTTGTGGGTTGGCCTTCCTACTTGCAGACGCGGCACTGTCCTACAAGCAACTAAGCTGAAGTTTGCTACACTGAAATGCAGAAGCGCACCTGCACGGCAGGCAGGAAACAGGCAGCCTTGGCTGCCATCAGTGGCAGAAGCGAGTTCAAGCGCTGTTGTGCGCCCTATCTTGTTGCAAGGCGCTACTATATTTCCCACCGCCGTCAGCCGATCATCAGCGGTAGAAGCCAGCGTTGCATAGACCGTATTAACCGAGACCCTACATGCCCAGCCAAGATGAGATTTTGAAAGCCAAAATTTTGGTCGTCGACGATTCGCCCGACAATGTCGACCTGATGCTGGAAATCCTGCGCGATGCCGGCTATACCAATGTCACGGCCACCATGCGTCCGGCTCAGGTCTGCCCTCTGCACCGGGAACATTGCTACGACTTGATTTTGCTGGATCTGCAAATGCCAGAGCTGAACGGCTTCCAGGTCATGAAAGGCTTGAAGGAAATCGAGCATGGCGGCTACCTGCCCGTGCTGGCCCTGACGGCACAACCGAGTTTCAAGATCGCCGCCCTGGAAGCGGGTGCGCGCGACTTCATCAGCAAACCGTTCGACCTGATGGAAGTGCACAAACGCATCCACAACATGCTGGAAGTGCGCCTGCTGTACAAGGAACTGGCGCAATACAGCAAGCAGCAGCAGGAACTGGCGCTGCACGACCCCCTGACGGGTCTGCCGAACCGGCGCCTGCTGGAAGACCGCATCGAGCATACCCTGTTGCAATCGGCCCGCAGCCGCGGCAAGTCGGCCATCTTGTACCTGGACCTGGACGGTTTCAAGGCCATTAACGACAGTTACGGCCATGGCTATGGCGATGACATCCTGAAAATGGTGGCGGCCCGACTGGTGGGCGCGTCGCGCAAGGAAGATACGGTGGCGCGCATCGGCGGCGACGAATTCGTCATCGTGCTGGGCAACCTGGCCGGCAAGGGCGACGCGCGCGAACCGGCCGCCAAGCTGATTGAAGTCATTTCAGAACCGTATTTCATCAATGACCTGACCTTGCGCCTGTCGACCAGCATCGGTATCGCCATCTACCCGGACGACGCCAGTACTGTCGAGTCCCTGCTGGGTGCGGCCGACACGGCCCTGTATGAAGCCAAGCGCGCCGGCAAGAACCGCTTTTGCTGCTCCCCCCACGAAGTTATCGTGTCACAGGTGAGTATGCAGAAAAGCAGCATCCCCTCGATCGCTTGAATGATGACTGCGCGCGGCGCGTAAAAAAACCGGCAAGCCATCACGGCCAGCCGGTTTTTTTATTGTAGCAACACTTTATTTCTTGCCTGCCGTCACTTCATGCTGGCCCGCATGCTGGTGGTCCGTTTGCGCATTCACGGTGTCCGGCGCCACTTCGATGCGCGTGATGCCGGCATCGACGGAAATCGGGTCGCTGGCGGGGAAGGTCATTTCCACGGCGTCGTCGAGCAGCTCTTCCTTGGCCCGCTCTTCGCCGCTCATGCCCTCTTCATCGGCCAGGATGGCCAGCGCACTGGCCCATTTGACGAAATTGAGGTTGGACAGTTCGCGCACGGTGTTCACGCCAAACGCTTGCTGCAAGGCCTTGGCATCCTTGGCGCTGACGCCGCGCAGGGCGCTGATGGGGGCATTGACGATGTCGCGGAAGCTTTTGTCGGCATATTCCTGGTCGACGATGGTATCGATATTCATGGCATGTCCTTTCGTTTCGGTAAGCGGGCCGGTGCTGCACCCTGCGCCGCATGGCGGCTGTGCTGCATGGGGAGAATGCATGACCCCACTATGGCAGCGCGCGGCGCCCCGGTATGTGCGCAGCCGTACGTAACGACAGGAACGGTGCCCCCTGGCGCAAACGATAATCTTGCCTAGTATATAAAAATGATGGAAGGAGATCAAAATTGCCGAAAAGACAGAAATTTTTCATCCATGCGCCCTGCGATGAAATCCTCATGTATGATCCACCACTTGAATTTGGTCCACCTTTCACCATTCACGGGGCGCTATGTCCGCACAAATAGATCCGAACAAGGAAACGGCCCAGGCCGATGCGGAACGCGCCGCCGATCTCAGCGAGTTGCTCGGTCATGTCAACACCAGTTGGGACAATGAACGGCGCGCCCTGTCGCGCCAGTTGCACGACAGCCTGGGCTCCTCGCTGACGGCACTGACCATGCACTTGTCGCTGCTGACGCAAAAAATGCCGCAGGAAGCGGCCTTGCTCGACCGTGCGGCGACCATGAAGCAATTGCTGTTGAATGTCATTGAAACCAATCGGCAAATGCAGATGAAACTGTGGAACGACAAGCTGGAATTTCTCGGCGTGAATGTGGCGCTGGGTGAACTGGCCGCGCAATTTGCCGAACAGCACAAGATCACCGTGCGCTGCAGCTTGCCCGAAGATGAACTGATTTGCCCGCGCAACGTGGGCGTGGCCCTGCTGCGCACCCTGGAAGAAGCGCTCAGCAACATCGCCACGCACGCCCATGCCACGCAGGTGGACATCATCATCGACGACAATGACGAAGCACTGATGATGACCGTCAAGGATAACGGCGGCGGCTTGCCAGCCAGCGAACCCGTCGAAATGAGCAAGCACGGCCTGCGCTCCGTGCGCGAGCGCGTCCACTACCTGGGCGGCAGCCTGAGTCTGACGGCCAACCCGCCAGGCGGCACCGCCCTGACCGTCGTCTTGCCGCGCATAAATCCGAAAGAATAGTCCTTACCAGCAGTACCAAGCCAGAACACCGCCGGAGCACCCTGCCCCGCCGAACGATTCGACGACAGGAGACCTCATGCAACGACTCATCCCCACCCTGCTGGCAGCGCTGCTGGCCATGGGCGCCGCCCAGGCCGCCGCGAGAACCGTGCCGCCGCCGGAAACGGTGGACAAGCTGGCCTGGCTGGCCGGCTGCTGGAATGTCGATGGCGCCGAACCAGGTTCCGGAGAGCAATGGAGCACGGCCGCCGGCGGCACCCTCCTCGGCACCAGCCGCACCGTCAAGGGCGGCAAGACGACAGCCTTTGAATTCGTGCAAATCCGCCTCACCGAGCCGGGCCAGCTGGCCTACATCGTGCAGCCGTCGGGCCAGCCACCCGTGATCTTCAATCTGCTGCGCCAGGACAAGCCGAATGAATTCATCTTTGCCAACCTGGACAATGACTTCCCCAGCCGCATCATCTACCGCCACGACAGCGAACGCATCTTGCATGCAAGCATCACCGGCACCATGAAAGGCAAGCTCACCACCATCGATTTCCCCATGACGCGGGGCCGTTGCGAAGCGGCGCCCCTCGCGCGCAGCAAATAAAAAGGGGCCGCAAGGCCCCTTGTTTGATCCGCCGCAAAGCGCTTGGTGCCGCTTGATCAATGCAGCTTGACCTGGGGCGAGCTGCGCTTGATCAGGAAGCGGCCCATGGCCATAACGGCCGTGCGCACGCTGCCCAGCACGGCGTTGTGGTGCATCAGGTGCAGGCTGACGTACATCATGCGGGCCACGAAGCCTTCCACGAACCAGCTCAGGCCCTTCAGGGAACCCATCAGGGTGCCGACCGAGGTGGTGCGGCCAAACGACACGAGCGAACCGTAGTCCAGATACTCGTACGGCCTGGTTTGCTGCGGCTTGCCCTTGGCTTGCAGCAGGAACGTTTTCAGCAGGTAATCGGCTTGCTGGTGGGCAGCCTGGGCGCGCGGCGGCACCAGCTTGCCGTCCGGCCCCATGCAGGCGGCGCAATCGCCCAGCGCGAAAATGTTCGCATGGCCCTGCACATTGAGCATGCCCGTCACTTCCAGCTGGCCGGCGCGGTTGGTCGGCAAACCCAAAGTCGACAGGAACTCCGGCGCGCGAATGCCGGCGGCCCACACGCAGATGTCGGCCGCATAGCTGGTACCGCTGGCCACCGTCACCTTGTCCGCTTCGATCGTGGTGACGCGCGTATCGGTCACCACGGTGATGCCATGCTTGTGCAGCAGTTTCGAGGCGGCAATGGAGACGCGCTCGGGCAGCGGCGCCAGAATGCGCGGCGCCCCTTCGAGCAGGGTGATGCGCACATCCTTGATGGCGTTGAGATTCTGGAAACCGTACGCGGCATACACGCCGCTCGCTTCGCGCAATTCGGCCGCCAGCTCCACGCCCGTGGCGCCGCCACCAATGATGACGATGTCGACACCGGGATGACCCGCATCGCCCTGGCGCTGCTCGGCCATGGCCAGCAGTTTCAACAGCGTCAAGCGGAAACGTTCGGCGTCTTCCGTGGCATTCAGGGAAATCGTGTTTTCCTTGGCACCGGGCACGCCGAAGTAATTCGAGGTGCTGCCCACGGCCAGCACCAGCTGGTCGTAGTGGATGTGCCGTTGCGGCAGCAATTGCTCATCCTTGTCGGTGGCGATGGCGCCCACGGTGAGGCTGTTCGAGGCCGCGTCGAGCGCGATCAAAGGGCCATAGACATAGGTAAAACCATTGTCATGCGCCAGCATCTGGTACGACAGGCCCTCTTGATGAATGTCCAGGGTGCCGGCCGCCACCTCATGCAGCGACGGCTTCCAGATATGGTACAAGCGGCTGTCGACCAGGGTCACCTGACCGGCGCCGAGCTTGCGGCTGAGTTTGCAGGCCAGCTCCAAGCCGCCTGCACCGCCACCTACGATAACGATTTTACTATGCAATGATCCTCCTGCTTGTTAATCCCTGTGCCCGTTGCCATTGCCATGGCCTTTGCCTGGCTTGTTGTCATGCTTGTTGTCATGCTTGTCGCGCTTGTCATCACGCTTCTCATCCCGCTTGTCGCGCTTGTCATCATGCTTGTCAAAGTGCTTGTCGTGCTTGTTGTCATAACGGCCGCGGTCGCCGTAATCGGGACGGTCATGCTCGCCATGCTGCTGACGGTAACGGGGTGCATATTGGTTGTTATACCAGCTATCCTGGACAAAATAGACTTCTTGGTTACAGGCATTATACTTGCGGCAGTGCTTGGACCAGTGTTTCGCATGGCCGGGTGGCACGCGCAAATAGATGGGGCGGGCTGAATAGTATTGCGGACGCTGCACGATGACAGGCTGGGCATAGATCAATTGCGGCGCAGGATAGTCGCCCACGTCGATGCGTCCGTAAAAGCCGGGCTGGCCGATGCTGACCGATACGCCGACCTGGGCAACAGCGGCAGTGGCGGCAGACAGCAAGACAGCGGCGAGAATGAGGGTTTTCATGGGGCACTCCTTTTATAGGTTATGCGTGGATTGTAGACCTTGTGCGCCAGCTAGTTTGTTCGCAAGGACACATAAGGAAAGCCGTGGCAAACTCACCACAGCTTGCCCAAAGGCACGACCAGGCCGCTGAACAGGGACCAGTCCGGCGACGCCGCCGTCAAGCCGCGCGCCATGCCGACATCGATGGTCAGCCGTGGCGTGGGACTGTAAGTGGCCGCCAGCAGCAACTGCGTCGTGGCCGCTGCGCCGCGCAAACGCGTGCCCGATACTTCCGCCGTGGCGCCCCAGCGGTCGCTGACGGGCATGGAAAAGGAGGCCGCCCAGCCCGTTTGTACCCTGCCCGTGCCAGGATCGGAGGCCCCCAGGCGCGTGGCGTTCAAATTGGCATCCACGTGCACGGCGCCCAGGTCGCGGCTGACAATGCCGTTCAGCGTGACATCGCTCTTGCCGCTGCCGATGGCATCCTTGGCTGTCGGCAACTTCCAACCGATTTCCAGACCCAGCGCTGTGGCACTGTCGAGGACAAAGGCACGTTTGAGCACGACCGTCGTGTCGCCCACGCCCGTCTCGCGCCGGCCCGTTTCATCGCGCGTGCGCACAAAACCCTCGCCTTCGAGCAGCACGCCCCATTCGGGCGTGAACGCCAGTTTAAACGTGTATGGCAGGCTGGCGCGGCGCGTGTCGTCCGTTTTCGACAGCAGGCCACCGGCCTCGAATTCCAGCTGGCCCGGCACGGGCAGCTGGGCAGGACTGGCCACGGAAGGCCGGTAAGGCAGGACGGGATCAGCCTCCTGCGCCTGCGCCACTGGCGCCAGGGATAGCAGAGAGAAACACAGCAACGGCAAGCAAGGAGCAGTCATGGAGAACCCGGAAGTGGCACACGCGCAATACCAACAGCCTACCACCGCCGCGCCAACTACGCCCGAGCCAGCCGGGTTCAGGCCAGGCGCCGCACGCCCTGCCTGGCAGATACAGCAGGCCGACGCAGCGGCGTGACATTACTGGCTGGCGCCACGGCCAGCTGTTGCGCCTGGGCATGCAGGCGGAACACGCCCACCAGTTCCGTCAAGGTCTGCGCCTGATCTTGCAGCGATTCGGCGGCAGCCGCCGCCTCCTCCACCAGGGCCGCGTTCTGCTGCGTCACCTGGTCCATTTGCAGCACGGCCTGGTTGACTTGCTCGATGCCGGCGCTCTGCTCGGCGCTGGCGGCCGTGATTTCCTGCATGATGTCGGCCACCTGGCGTACGCTGGCGACCACTTCGTCCATCGTCTTGCCCGCGTCATGCACGAGTTTGGAACCGATTTCCACTTGCTCGACGGAGTCGCCGATCAGGGTCTTGATTTCCTTGGCAGCACTGGCAGAGCGCTGTGCCAGGTTGCGCACTTCGGATGCCACGACGGCAAATCCGCGCCCCTCCTCGCCCGCCCTGGCCGCTTCCACGGCCGCGTTCAATGCCAAAATGTTGGTCTGGAAGGCGATGCTGTCGATGACGCTGATGATGTCGACGATCTTGCGCGAGGACGCATTGATCGATTCCATCGTCTGCACCACTTGCCCCACCACGGCGCCGCCCTTGCCGGCCACCTCGGAGGCGGCGCCGGCCAGCGCATTGGCCTGGCGCGCATTGTCCGCGTTCTGGCGCACGGCCGACGTCAGCTGCTCCATTGACGACGCCGTTTCTTCCAGCGAACTGGCCTGCTCTTCCGTGCGCGACGACAAATCCAGGTTGCCCTGGGCGATTTCGCCCGATGCCGTGTTGATGGTGTCCGTGCCCGAACGCACCTGGCTGACGATGCCCACCAGCTTGTCGCGCATGGTTTTCATGGCGAACAGCAAGCTGGCGCTGTCGTGGCTGGCCGTGCGAATATCCACGGTGAGGTCGCCCTCGGCGATGGCGCCGGCGATCTTGACGGCATACGCCGGTTCGCCGCCCAACTGGCGCGTCAAGCCGCGCGTGATCAGCGCCCCCAGCGCCAAGCCAGCCGCCACGCTGCCCAGCACCAGCGCGATCATGAAGCTGCGGCTGGCCTGATACACGCCGGACGCCTGCTCGGCAGCCGCCTTGGCGCGCTCTTCTTTTTGCAGCGAGAGTTTATCCAGCACACCATCGAGTTCGTCGGCATGCTGGCGCGTCTTGTTGAGCAGTTCGACCAATTGCGCGCTGCGCTGGGCCAGCGGCTCGCCCGCGGCCAAGGTCAGCGCCTGCTGCATGGTGGCAACGTACTCGGCTTCGACAGCGGCAAAGCGGGCAAACAGCTCCTTGGCCGCCGGCGTGACGAACAGCGGTTGCGCCTTGGAAAGGTAGCTTTTATTCAACTCGAGGAATTTGGCGATGTCGGCCTGGCGCGTGGCGCGTTCCTCGGCGGTCGTGGCCAACAAGAAATTGCTGCGCGCGCGGCCCACCTTGATCAAGGCGATATTGGCTTCCTTGATGTACGACAAGCCCAGCAATTCATAGTTGTACATCTGCCCCGCCATGGTATCGATCTTGCCCATGTTGAAGATGCCGATGCCGGCCACGATGGCCCCCATTAGCGCGACAGAGAAAAAAGCCGCCAGCAAGCGCGTTCCCACCTTCATCCGGTTCAACATGATTTCTCCCCTAGACTGGCCGATACTCGATGCAACTGGAGCGTACTGGCTTGAATATAAAGAAAAAACACGGGAAAAAATGCTCGGATTGTCACCGAACAATAATTCCTTGATGTGGAACAACATGCAAAACGACTTGCCATGCTAGGCAAGCCGTTGCGATGCTCAGCACCAATAAACCGTCTTAATGCCCGCTGTGGCCGGCCGGCTTACGCACCGTCATTTCCACGCCAGCCTTGGCCGCCGGTTTGCCCTTGCCCTGGCCGCGCACAGGTTCCGGCAAGGCGCCCGTCCATTCATAGGCAACGCTGCCGGCCGGGTGCTTGTACCAGCCCGGGTCGCGGTAGTCGCCCGGTTTCTGGTCCTTGCGCACCTTCACCGTGGTAAACATGCCGCCCATGCCGATGGCGCCGAAAGGGCCGTCGCCGGCCATCATCGGCAAGGTGTTGTCGGGGATCGGCATCTGCATCTCGCCCATGTCGGCCATGCCCCGTTCGCCCATCACCATGTAGCCGGGCACAAGCTGGTTGATCTTTGCGGCCACACCCTGGTGGTCGACGCCGATCATGGTGGGCACGTCATGCCCCATGGCATTCATCGTGTGATGCGACTTGTGGCAGTGGAAAGCCCAGTCGCCCAGGTCGGTGGCGGTGAACTCCACGGCGCGCATCTGCCCCACGGCCACGTCCGTGGTGACCTCGGGCCAGCGCGATTCCGGGCGCGTCCAGCCGCCATCCGTGCCCGTCACCTCGAATTCATGGCCATGCATGTGGATCGGGTGGTTCGTCATGGTCAGATTGCCCACCCGCACGCGCACCTTGTCGCCCTGGCGCACGACCATCGGATCGATGCCGGGGAAGACGCGGCTGTTGAAGGTGAACAAATTAAAATCCGTCATGGTCATGATCTTCGGCGTGTAGCTGCCGGGATCGATGTCGTAGTTGCTCAGCAAGAAGACGAAATCGCGGTCCACCTTCATGAAATTCGGGTCTTTCGGGTGCGTCACCCAAAAACCCATCATGCCCATGGCCATCTGCGTCATTTCATCGGCATGCGGGTGGTACATGAAGGTGCCGGGCCGCTTGGCCACGAATTCATACACGAAGGTCTTGCCGGGAGGAATGCCCGGCTGGGTCAGGCCCGTGACGCCATCCATGCCATTGGGCAAGCGCTGTCCATGCCAGTGCACGCTGGTGTGTTCCGGCAACTTGTTCGTCACGAAAATGCGCACCCGGTCGCCCTCCACCACTTCGATGGTGGGACCGGGCGACTGGCCGTTGTAACCCCACAGGTTGGCTTGCATGCCGGGCGCCAGTTCGCGCACGACAGGTTCGGCCACCAGGTGGAATTCCTTGACGTTGTTGTTCATGCGCCAAGGCAAGGACCAGCCATTCAGGGTGACGACAGGGTTGAATGGCCGCCCGTTCGGCGGCGGTGGCGGCGCCTTGGTGTCCGCGCCGGCCATGCTGACGGCTTCGGGCAACGATGCCGCGCCGACGCGGCTGACTGCCGCCGCGCTCAGGGCGACAGCGCCCGCATTCATGAAAAAATTTCTACGTGTAATCATCATTATTCCTTGTCGGCAGGGCCGCTGCCATTGATGGCCGATTGCAATGCTGTTTGGGCGATCCAAAAATCGCGCTGGGTCTCGATGGCGCTGTTCACGCTGGCAACCTGCTCGCGCGCGTCAGCCAGCAGCTCGAACACGCTGGCCAGCATACCGTTGTAACGCAGCAATACTTCATGCGAGATCGTCTTGCGCAGCGGCACGACTTCATCGCGGTAGTGGCGCGCCAGGTCATACGCCGTGCGGTAGCTGGAATACGCCTCGCGCACTTCGGAGCGTGCCCGCACCGCCGTGCCCGCCGTGCGCTGCAGCGATTGCTCATACAAGGCTTGCGCCTTGGTATTGCGCGCCGCGCCCCAGTCGAACAGGGGCAATTCGAGAGACACCGCATAGCCGTTCTCGCGCGGCGCCTCGCTGCTGCTCTTGTTGGTATAACCCAAGTCGAGCACATTGATGAAACCCGTCACCTTCGCCAGGCCCAGCGCGTCGGCCGTGGCATGCGCGTCGAGTTTCGCTTTTTGCACGTCGAGGCGCTGCTCCATCGCCTGCGCCTCGATATTGCCCGCCTCAGCCGCCGTGGCCGGCAAGTCGGGCAGGCGCGGCGGTAAAGTAAAGGCCGTCTGCTTGCCCCACAGGCCCAGCAAGCGCGTCAGGTGCTCGCGCGTGGCAGTAACTTGATGGCGCGCACGCGCCAAGTCGCCGACAGCGTCCGCATAAAACACTTGCTGGCGCGCCTGGTCGAGGCGGCTCCAGTTGCCCGCCTGCTGCAAGCGCGTGGCCAGTTCGGCGCCCGCCTCGGCCGATACCAGCGCCCGCTGCATGAACGCTTCCGTTTGCACGGCGGCCACGGCATTGAAATACGCGCGGCGCGTGTCAGACGCCAGTTGCACGGCGCTGATGGCTGCCTGCAGCTTGGCTTGCTCGAAACGGCCCCGCTCGATGTTCACGCGCATCGGCATGGTCAGCAGGCCGGCCAGGTCGAAGCTGACGCCGCGGTCGATTTCATTGCCGTGGCTGCCATGCGAGCGGCCGAACGACAGGCCGGGATTGCGCAAGCGCCCCGCTTGCACCAGGTCCGCCTCGGACGCGCCCAGTTCGGCCAGCGCCACTTTCATGCCATGGTTATTCATCAGGGCGATGCGCACGGCGCTGTCGGCATCCAGGGGTTGAGCCAGCAAGGTAGCCAATTTTTCCTCGCCGCCCTTGTCCGCCAGCGCAGCGGGGGCACCCGTGCGGGCGTCGGCCAGCGCGGATACGGTCTGCATGCCGCCATCGGGGCTGAAGCTGGCGCAACCGCTGAGCAGCAAGACGGCGGCCAGCGCCAGCGGCGTCAGGCAGGTTGATTTTGTGAAACGGGCCATGTCAGTGTCCTTCATGCTGGTGTTGCTGGGCGGGCTGGGCGGGCTGGGCGGCCGGCTTGGGACTGGGCTTATCCGTTGGCATCTTGTGGCCATCCATCTTGTGGCCCTCCATCTTCATCATGTGGCCGCCGGCCTTGCCGACTTTCTCGTTGACGGCACGCCAGGTCTGATCGGGCGTGGCCTCGTCTTCGGCGGCGTGACGGTAGCCGGCGAAGGCGGAGCGGTAGGTGGTCGCCGGCACGGGCGCTTGCACGTCTTGCGGGGCGGATGGGGCTGGCGTCGATGCGGCCGGGCTGGCGGCACTGGCGGCCAGCGGCAGCACGGCCAGCGCGAGGCTGAACAGGTGTTTCATGGTATTCCTTGAAGGAAAGGGTATGGCGGGCTGGAACACTGGCGCAGCCGCTACGACGTGCAGGGACGCGGGACGGCGGCACCGCCAGGTTCAACGGGCGGTCAGACGGAGTGCGTGCTTCTCGGGGGACGTTCTGGTCCGGACGGGATATGCCCGGCGAACAGGGAATCGGGCGCCAGCACCGGTGGCGGCGCGCGCAAGGTCAAGGCGTGCAAGGCGGACATGCCGGGCGGCGCCGTGGCGCCCACCGTGCACGCGCCATGGTTGCTGCAATCGTGGCCATGGTGCGTGGCGCCGCCATCGTCCATGGCCATGTTCATCTGCACCGGCTGGTCCGCCATTTGCATGTCGGCCATATCGTGGCACTGGGGTGCATCCATTGCTACAGCGGTGACGGTGACCGCTACCGCCAGCTCGTCCACGCAGCAGCTGCGCATGGCCGACGCAAAGCCCTGCAAGGGCAGCGTGACGGCCAGCAGCCAGAGCAGCGAGCGGGCGAGAAAGCGGAAAAAGGCACGGTTCATGACTGCACTATAAACCTTCCCACACAAGGAAGGTCAAGTCCCTATTCAAGCTCGCCGGCCGTGCGTCAGCCAGATGACGTACACGCCGTAATAGCCCTGCCCGTCGAACAGGACCTGACCATAGTCAAACGACACTTGCTGCACTTCATTGACGGTGAAATAGGCGCGGTCGTCGGCCGCCTCCACATCGCCCCAGTGGCGCGCACGCGGTGGCCGGTAGCCGCTGGCCCGCCCGATGGCGGCCAACAAGTCGCCGATCATGAAGTCGACCAACATCCCGGCCAACAGCGGCCGGTGGCCCGCCAGCATGGCCGTGATGTCCGGGTAGCCCGCTTCCTTGAGTTCGGGCAAGTCGCTTTCCTCGTACTGCAGGTCGTCTTCGCGGCAAGTCTGCAGGAAACTGTTGAAGGATGCGTCGAGCAGGCCCGCCAGCGCCGCTTCCGGCACGCTCAGGCGGAACGGGTGCAGCGGCAGCGCGCTGCGCTGGCCGTAGTTGAGTTCGCGGCAGCCAAGGAAGGCCAGCGGGTGCAACTGGCGACCGACCTCGCAGCGGATACCGGATACCTGCGCCATCAACTGCCCATCCCCGCCGCCCGCATCAACAGGCGCATCACCCACGCCGCCAAGCCCAGGGTGGCCACGCTCACCAGCCAGAGGCCGGCCATCCAGGCCAGTCGTTTCCACCATGCTTGTTGTCCCTGTTCAAATTGTTTCATCAGTGATATCCATCTTCCGGCCGGACTTTGCCACGAAACACATAATATGACCACACCGTATACATCAGGATGACGGGAATGATGAACAGCGCCCCCACCAGCGTAAAGCCCTGGCTTTGCGGCGGCGACGAGGCGTCCCATATCGAGACCGATGGCGGGATGATATGCGGCCACACGCTGATGCCCAGGCCCGTATAGCCGAGGAAGACGAGCGCCAAGGTGCACAGGAACGGCGCCACCTGCCGCCCCTGCCTCAGGGACCGCAGCAGCAGCCAGCCCGCGCCCAGCACCAGCAGCGGCACGGGCAGGAACCCCACAAGTTGTGGTAGCGCAAACCAGCGCGCGGCGATGGCCGGATCGACCAGCGGCGTCCACACGCTGATGACGGCGATCACGCCCAACAGCAGCCACACGAGCACGCGCGTGATGCGGCAAGCGCGCGCCTGCAGGCTGCCCTGCGTCTTCATGATCAACCAGGTGCTGCCCAGCAAGGCATACGCCACCACCAGCCCCGCGCCCGTGAACAGCGAGAACGGCGTGAGCCAGTCCAGCGCGCCGCCCGCATAGCTGCGGCCCTCCACCGGCATGCCCTGGATGTAGGCGCCCAAAGTCACGCCCTGGAAAAAGGCGGCCGCCACCGAGCCGCAGATAAATGCCTTGTCCCACACATGGCGCTCGTGCTCGCGCGCCTTGAAGCGGAATTCGAAGGCCACGCCGCGGAAGATCAGGCCCATCAACATGAAACTGAGCGGCAGATAGCAGGCGCTCAGCACCACCGAATAGGCAAGCGGAAAGGCGGCCAGCATGCCGGCGCCGCCCAGCACCAGCCAGGTTTCATTGCCATCCCAGACGGGCGCGACCGTATTCATCATCACGTCGCGCTCGCCCTTTTCCTGGAAAAACGGATACAGGATGCCGAGGCCCAGGTCGAAGCCATCCATCACCACGTACATCATGATGCTGAACAAAATAATGATGGCCCAAATCAATGGCAGATCAATGCCCATGCGAATATCCTCCTTGCGCTTGTTCTTCAAGATGCGCGGCCGAGATGGGCCGCGCGGGTGTGCGTTCCTGGCCCGGCCCGCCATGCTCGACGCGCTCGCCCTCGTGCGGCTGCGGCCCCACGCGGATCAAACGCAGCAGGTAGCCGATGCCCGTGCCGAAGACGGCAAAATAAATGACGATGAACAACACCAGAGTGATGCCCAGCTGCGTGGCGCCATGCGCTGAGACGGCGTCTTCGGTGCGCAGCAAGCCGTACACGGTCCACGGCTGGCGGCCGATCTCGGTGGTGTACCAGCCGGCCAGCATGGCCAGCAAGCCGCTCGGCCCCATCCACAGGGCGCAGCGCAAGAAGAGGCGCGAACGCCACAGGGTGCCGCGCCAGCGCAGCCACGCGCCCCAGATGCCCAGCGCGATCATCAGCATGCCCAGTCCCGCCATGATGCGGAAGGACCAGAACACGACGGGAGAATTGGGCCGGTCGCGCGGAGCGAATTCCTTCAGGGCGGGAATCGTGCCATTCCAGTCGTGCGCCAGGATCAGGCCGCCCAGGCGGGGGATTTCCACCTTGTACAGGGTTTCCTCGCGCTGCATGTCGGGCCAGCCGAACAGGATCAGCGGCGTGCCCTCGTTGCCCGTGTTTTCCCAGTGGCCTTCCATGGCAGCCAGCTTGGCCGGCTGGTGCTCCAGGGTATTCAAGCCATGCAGGTCGCCGATCACGGCCTGGATGGGCGCGACGATCAGCAGCATGGACAAGCCCATGCTCATCATCTTGCGAAGCGCCGCATTGTCATTGCCGCGCAGCAAATGCCAGGCGGCCGACGCCACCACCAGCAGGGCCGTGGCGAGGAAGGCGGCCACGCTCATGTGCAGCAAGCGGTACGGGAAGGAGGGGTTGAAGATGACGGCCAGCCAGTCCACAGGCACGATCCTCCCGTCGACGATTTCATGGCCTTGCGGCGTCTGCATCCAGCTGTTCGAGGCAATGATCCAGGTGGCCGAGATCAGTGTGCCCAGCGCCACCATGGCGGTGGCTAACATGTGCAGGCCGGGTCCCACGCGGTGCCAGCCGAACAGCATCACGCCGAGAAAACCCGCTTCCAGGAAAAAGGCCGTCAGCACTTCATACGCCAGCAGCGGCCCCGTGATGCTGCCCGCGTAATCGGAAAAGAAACTCCAGTTGGTGCCGAACTGGTAAGCCATGACGAGGCCGGAAACGACGCCCATGCCGAAGTTGACGGCGAAAATCTTCGACCAGAAGTGGTACAGGTCGCGGTACACATCGTCGCGCGTGCGCAGCCACACCGCCTCCAGCACCGTCAGGTAACTGGCCAGGCCGATGGTGATCGCAGGAAAAATGATGTGGAATGAGATGGTGAAGCCGAACTGGACGCGTGCCAGTTCCAGTGCCGTAAGCCCTAACATGTGTTGCCTTCCCGACGTGTGACGTCTGTTTTACCCAGGCCTCCACTCTAGGCTTTTGCAGTAAAACATAACAGACTCAGAATCGGGAGAAAACATAAGATCAGTTTGACGTTTTCCGAATGACAAGATCAAACCGGTCCGGCGCAAAGCACCTCAGGCGGGCTCGGCTAGGCCCACGCGGTTGCGTCCACTTTCCTTGGCCACATACAGGGCCGCGTCGGCCGCCAGCAGCACCGCGTCCGTGCTGCGCTCCCCATGCGACGACGAGACCACGCCCAGCGAGACCGTGATGGCGCCCGCGCCGGGAATCACGGCGGCGGCCACCTTGGCGCGCAGGCGTTCGGCCACCTGCATGGCCACGTCGAGGTCGGCGTCGGGCAGCAGCATGATGAATTCATCGCCGCCATTGCGGCACAGCACGTCGGCATCGCGCGAACAGGCGCGCATCAGCTGTGCCAGGCGCCGGATGACGTCGTCGCCCACGGCATGGCCCCAGCGGTCATTGACTTGCTTGAAATGGTCGATATCGATGGCGATCACAGAAAAGGGCCGCGCCTGCGCCTGCCAATCGTCCAGCGCCGCCGCCATGCCGCGCCGGTTCGACAAGCCCGTCAGCGGGTCCGTCTGCACGTCGGTCTTCAGCTTGCCGATCTTGTTTTGCAGCAGCGCCAGGCCTTTCAGCAAGGCTTTCTTGATCTGCGCCGCTTCCACATACCACGAGCGGATGGCGGCGATGTGCTCTGCCGTGCCGGGTGCATCCATGCGCCGCGCGCCCTCGGCCAGCTGCACCAGGGGCCGTGAAATCAGGCTGGCCAGCCACCAGATGAATGGCAGGCTCAGCAAGGCGATCGGCAGCGAATGCCACACCGTATTGGCCATCAGCTGGTCCAACGGGGCCAGCGTCATGGCCGTCGGACGCTGCGCCACGATGCCCCAGCCCGTCGACGGCATGACGGCGTAGCCAGCCAGCATGTCCACTCCCAGGCTGTTGTGCATGCGCCGGCTGCCGCCGCCCTGCTGCGCGATGATGGCATCGATCACTTCATTACCGCCGGCCAGGACGCCCAGGCGCTCAGGGTCCGGGTGGTATAGCAGGCGCCGCTTCTGGTCCACCACGTACAGGTAGGAGCCGTCGCGGTAGTAATGCTGACCCAGCATGGTGTACAGAATGTTTTTCTGTTTCAGGTAGATGCTGCCGCCTACATAACCGAGGTAGCGGCCATCCTCGGCGACGATGGGATGCGAAATGAAGACCACCAGGTTGCCGGCCGAGGACATGTACGGCTGCGTCACTAGCGGGCGCCGCTCGCGCAGCGCCTGCAAGGCGCCGACCGAATCGAGCGTGCGGTGCTTGAGGGCCAGTGTTTCCGGCGACACGCCCAGCACCTTGCCCTGGGCATCGACGACGAGCACGGAATTGAAGCTGTTGGTTTGCAGGCGCAGCCGCTGCGCCTCGTCCGTCAGCCAGGCGTCGTCGCCCATGCGCGCAGGCAGGCCACCGGCACTGTAAGCGAGCTGCTGGCGCGCCGACTGCAGGAAATCCTCGGCCGTGCTGGCCAGCTTGCTCGCATATGCCTGGTTCGCTTCCAGGGTGGTATCAATCAGCAACTGGCGCTGCACGCTGTAGCTGGCGTAAAACGTATTGGCCAGCGATACCAGGGCGCTGGCAAAGGCCACAAGCACGATCAAACGGCGCAAATTCATGCGCGGAACAGGTTTAGTCCACATGGCGTCGGCAAAAATTGGATGAAGGGGAAGTGTTGCGCTAAAGAAAAGGCGCATTATACCGAGACACCCGTGCCAATATTGAAATGTTGGCAGCCATGGGCAAAGAATGTGTACAAGCGGCAACGCAGGGCGCTGCCGCCTTGATCTGCATCAAGCGTGGATGGCGTGCTTCCTGACCCAGTCCACATAACGCTGCATCCAGCCCTGGAAGAAGCCCAGGCTGGCCGGGCCGATGCCGCCATGCTCGTCAAACAGGCCGTCCTTGGCTTGGATAAACATTTCGGGCTGGCCCAGCAGGGGCACGTCCAGGTAGGCCAGCACATTGCGCAAATGCTGCTGCGCCAGCGCCGTGCCCGTGGCACCCACGGAAACACCGAGCACGGCGCCCGGCTTGCCGCCCCACACGCTCTGGCCATACGGGCGCGAACCGTGGTCGAGAGCGTTTTTCAGCACGCCGGGGATGGAGCGGTTGTATTCGGGGGTGAGGAAGAGCAAGGCTTGCGAAGCGGAAATGTCCGACTTCAGGCGCAGCACCTGCTCGGCCTGCGCGCCATCGTCGTCCTGGTTGTACAGGGGCAAGTCGCCGATGTCGATATGTTGAAAAGAAAACTCGGGCGGCGCCAGCTGTATGATGGCGTCGGCCAGCTTGCGGTTGAAGGAATCCTTACGCAGGCTGCCGACGATGATCGCAACGTTATATTGACTCATAGAAATCCCCGATGATGGTTGAAAAAAGCCCTGAAGTGAAGCTCACGCCAGAGCTATCTTGCCACACAATCATCGGTTTCGCGCGCTAGCGTGCGGATTGAGCCAGGCCTCTATATTCGCGGTAATAACGCCCGCCCAGGTTGGTCAACACTTCATAGCCGATGGTGTTGGCCATGGCCGCCACAGCGTCGACCGGGTGTTCGGCGCAAATCAGGTCGACCAGGCTGCCTGGCACCACGCGTTCCTGGGCAATGGCGCTCACGTCCAGCGTGATGGAATCCATCGAGATGGCGCCGATCTGCGGCACTTTCACGCCATCGACGACGGCCAGTCCCTGGTTGCTCATGCTGCGCAGCCAGCCATCAGCATAGCCGACGGAAACGGTGGCCACCTGGCGCGGCTCGCTGGCCGTGTAGCGGCGGCTATAGCCCACGTGGTCGCCGGCGGCTATCGTGCGCGTTTGCAGCACTTTTCCTTGCAGGCGCACCACCGATTGCAGGGGATTGGGCGCGTCGCCCTGTGGCGCGATGCCGTACAGGGCAGCACCGGGGCGCACCAGGTCAAAGTGATAGTCGGGCGACAGGAAGATGCCCGAGGAATTGGCCAGGCTGGCGCGGTACTGCGGCAAACGGGCGCGGATGGCGATGAAACGGGCCAGCTGCTCGCCATTCATGGGGTTGCTCCGCTCGTCGGCGCAAGCCAGGTGGCTCATGATGTAGCGTACTTTGATGCCATCGAGAAAGTGTGTGTCAAGCAGCCAACCATCGATTTCCTGCGGCGACAGGCCCATGCGCGACATGCCGCTGTCGACCTGCACGATGGCGTTCAGGGTGGTGCCCAGCGCTGTTGCATGCCGGCGCCAGCCCGCCACCTGCGGCTCGCTGTTGAGCACGGGGGTCAAGCCGTGGGCCGTGAATTCGCTTTCCGTATCGACGGGTGGGCCGTGCAGCACGAAGATCTCCGCATCCGGCGCCACGTGCGGGCGCAGGCTGATGCCCTCTTCCAGGTGCGCTACAAAGAAATGGCGGCACCCCTCTTCATACAGGGCCGCGCCGACTTGTGCGGCGCCGAGGCCATACGCGTCGGACTTCACCACGGCCGAGCAGGCGGCCGGATGCGCCTTGTCGCGCAGCAACCGGTAGTTGGCGCGCACGGCGTCCAAGTCCACCGTCAGGATGGCACCGCTACGTTCCTTGGGAGGCATGCTTCCCGCCATCTCAGGCTCCCGCGTATTGCAGTTTGCCGCCGCGCTGCGCGCCGCTGTAGCGGCTGACGGACAGGTCGTCTGCCAGGATGGCCGGCTGTTTCGACGACATCAGGTCGGCCAGCAATTGCGCCGAACCGCAGGACATGGTCCAGCCCAGCGTACCGTGACCCGTGTTCAGGAACAGGTTGCGCAGCGGCGTGCGGCCGACAATCGGCGTGCCGTCCGGCGTCATCGGGCGCAAGCCCGTCCAGAACGTGGCCTCGGCCGTGTTGCCGCCGCCGGGGAACAGGTCATTGACGACCATTTCCAGGGTTTCGCGGCGGCGCGGGTTCAGGTTCAGGTTGTAGCCGGCGATTTCCGCCATGCCGCCCACGCGAATGCGGTCGTCGAAACGCGTCACGGCAATCTTGTAGGTTTCATCGAGGATGGTCGACACGGGCGCCTTGGCCGCGTTGACGATGGGCACGGTGATCGAGTAACCCTTCAGCGGATACACGGGAATGTCCAGCAGCGGCTTCATGAAGCCGGTTGAGTAGGAACCGAGTGCCACCACATAGGAATCGGCCTTGACGATTTCCGCGCCGCATTGCACGCCAGCGATTTCATCGCCCTGCGTCAGCAAGGCGTCAATCGATACGCCATAACGGAACTTCACGCCCAGCGCCACGGCCATCTCGGACAGGCGGGTGGTAAACAGTTGGCAATCGCCCGTTTCATCGTTGGGCAGGCGCAAGCCGCCGAACAGCTTGTCCTTGACACCTTCCAGGGCCGGTTCGGCGCGCGACAGCTCGTTGCGCTGCAGCACTTCGTACGGTACGCCAGCGTCTTTCAACACTTCGATATCTTTCGCGGCGTCGTTGTATTGCTTTTCGGTGCGGAACAATTGCATCGTGCCTTGCTGGCGGCCTTCATACGTGATGCCCGCCTCGGCGCGCAGCACCTTGAAGCAATCGCGGCTGTATTCGGCCAGGCGCACCATGCGTTCCTTGTTCACGGCATACGCTTCCGGCGTGCAATTACGCAACATCTGCCACATCCATTTCAACTGGGCGGCGCTGCCGTCGAGCGAGATGGCCAGAGGCGCGTGGCGCTGCATCATCCACTTCACGGCTTTCAAGGGAATGCCGGGCGCGGCCCATGGCGAAGCGTAGCCGGGCGAGATTTGCCCCGCATTCGCGAAGCTGGTTTCCAGTGCCGGGCCAGGCTGGCGGTCGATGACGGTCACCTCATGTCCTGCCTTGGCCAGATAGTAAGCACTGGTGACGCCGATGACGCCGCTACCCAGAATCACAATACGCATAGTTTCCTCAATTATATTTATGGCTATTGCCAGATTAACCGCTATCATATTGGGAAAGAGCCAGTATTTGTTCACGTATAAATCGAGATATTCAGCAATAAATCATGAGAATCCTTAAAGAATCGGCACGTGGCCTCGACAAGCTGGACCGTCACATCCTGCGCATCCTGCAACAGGATGGCCGCATCTCAATGAAAGACCTGGGCGAACAGGTGGGCCTGTCCATCACGCCTTGCATCGAGCGGGTCAAGCGCATGGAGCGCGACGGCGTCATCACGGGCTACCATGCGAAGGTCAACCCGGCCGCGCTGGGCGCCAAGCTGCTCGTCTTTGTAGAGATTACGCTGAATCAGAAGTCGGCGTCCGCCTTCGAGCAATTCCGCCGCGAAGTGTTGCAAATTCCCGAGGTACAGGAGTGCCATCTGGTGTCGGGCGACTTCGATTACCTGATCAAGGCGCGCATCCATGAAATGGCCGAGTACCGCAAGCTGTTGGGCGACATGCTGTTGCAGCTGCCGGGCGCAGCGCAATCGAAAAGCTATGTGGTGATGGAAGAAATCAAGGAAACCCTGGCACTCTCGACCGACGTGCTGCAGACTCGCTGAAGGTACCGGCTGCCGGTACTGGCGGCATCGTTTTGTGCGTCTTTGTATAATTTTGTAGCACATTCGTGGCGACACAAGCACACTCCCCTCCTGACATCACGCCCGTCCCCTCTGAGATTGGAAGCAGTGATGCACACTGGGAGTCCGTATGAACACATTGATAAAACTGGCATTTTCCTGCCTCGCGGGCCTGGCCGTGGCCATGTGCACCGCCAGTGAATACAAGGTCAACCGCGCGCCGGCCAACGGCGCCATCTACCAGAACATCACAGTGGGCAAGACCACCCGCCTCGACCTCGACGCGGCGTTGGGCAACGCCACCGTGGTCAGCTTTGACCCAGGCTATGAAGTCTGGGTCTACAAGAACCAGTTGCAAACGCCCAGCGTGACGCGTTTGATCCCCCTGCTGGGCGAAAAAGGCACGCGCGAAGTGGCCGTCATGTTCGACCAGGCGGGCATCGTCAGGAAATTCCGGATACACGAGCCGCGCAAGTAGGTCGCACAAGCAAGCCATGCGGACGCGCCCGCCGCGTCCTCTTGCTCTACACTGGCGCTTTCTCTTCCGGTGCCCCCATGCAATTACCCGCAAGCCTCGCGCAGATCTCAATGGACAAGGATTGGCGGCACGACACGCTCTATCCGCCCCTCGGCTTCAGCCCCTTCTTCGAAGGCGCGCTGGGCAATGGCGACACCTTCGGCCCGTACTGGCCCATCGGCCGCGAAGCGTTCGAACCGATCGTCGGCCATCCAGGCAATCATATCGCCACCGTCCTTTGGCGGCCCGCCGTTGAAAGCCTTGCAATGGCTGCGCACGCAGGCGGTGCCGGATGGGGAACTTGACCCCATCCGGCGCGCCTGCGGGCAGTTGTCGTTCAACTTTGGCGGCAACAAGGAAAATGCCGATTATCCCGTGCTGCTGGCCGCCATAACCACCTATCTGGAGCAAGGCAACCATGTTTCCGCCTCGACCCTGATGCAGACGTATGCCGAGCTGATGAGCGCGGAAACCGTCTCGTTCCAGGAACGCTACGCCTTCGAGCCGGCCGCCTTCATTGCGCGGCAAGTCGCCGTCAGCGCGAAGCTGCCCCAGGGCAGCCGCGACCCTGCAGCGCTATGGTTGTCGGGCATGGATTAGTTGCTGCCGGAACAGCTTGCGATACGCAGAAGGCGACGTCTGCAGGCTGGCGCGGAAATGCTGGCGCAGCGACAGGGCCGTGCCGAAGCCGGCCTCTTGCGCCACGACATCGATCGAGGCCGCGCTTTTTTCCAGCAGGCCTTGCGCATGCGCCAGGCGCTGGTTCAGCAGCCATTGTTTAAAGGACGTGCCCGTCGCTTGGCGGAAGTGGCGCGTAAAATTGCGCCGGCTCATGGCGGCCCGCTCGGCCAGGGCGTCGATGCTGTGCGCCTGGCCCAGGTTGGCCGTCACACAGGCGAGCACGTCGGCAAAGCGCCCTTCGCTGCCGGACACGGGCAGCGGGCGCTCAATGAATTGCGCCTGTCCGCCCTGGCGATGCGGCGCCACCAGCAGCCGGCGCGCCACCCGGTTGGCCACCTCGGCGCCCGCCAACTGGCGCAGCAGGTACAAACAGCAATCGAGGCCGGCCGCCACACCGGCCGACGTGAGTACTCCGCCATCATCCACGTATAGCACTTCCCGGTCCACCCTGACCTTGGGATAACGGGCCGCCAGCCGGTCCGCCATGCCCCAATGCGTGGCCGCGCTCTTGCCATTCAACAAGCCCGCCTGCGCCAGGGGAAACGCGCCCAGGCACAAGCCCACCATGCGCGCACCGCGCCGGCTGGCCGCCTGCAGCGCCTCGATCAACGGCGCCGGCGCGTCGCGGCAATCGTCGTGCCAGGCCGGCATGATGACGATATCGGCCCCCTCCAATCCTTCCAGCCCGAACTCGGGCATGATGCCGAAGCCAGCCGCCGTGCGCAGGGGTGCGGGATCGGCGGCGCACACGCGCACGTAAAAAGGCGGCAGATCGGCCTCGCCCGTCTGGGCACCAAACACGAGGCAAGGCACAGACAGGTGAAATGGCGTCATGCCGTCGAAGGCGATCACGGCCACGCTCAAGGAGGAGGAGGAGGAGGACGAGGACGCAGGAATAGTCAGCATGGCCCGATTTTATCTCATATCGGCCTTCAGGCCACTTTTTGTTTGCAATGCCTGGCCTGACAATGGCGTTATCGAGGAAGTCCTTCCTCTTTCAACCGTTCCAGGAGAATCCATGTCCACCCAAGCCTCCACCGCGCCACGCCGCGCCTTGCTCGTCATCGATGTACAAAATGAATATTTCACGGGCGACATGCCCATCGAATATCCGTCCGTCGACATTTCACTGCCCAACATCGTTCAGGCCATGGCTGCCGCTCGCACTGCCGGCGTGCCCGTGATCGTCGTGCAGCACGATGCACCGGAAGATTCGCCCATCTTTGCCAAGGGTAGCGACGGCTGGCAGTTGCACCCACAAGTGGCCGCTTTCGCCGCCGACCACCGCATCAACAAGAGTATGGGCAGCGCGTTTGCGGGCACGGATTTGCGCGCCTGGCTGGACAGCCACGGCATCGATACCCTGAGCGTGATCGGCTACATGACGCACAACTGCGACGCCGCCACCATCTACCACGCCGCGCACGACGGCTTGCAGGTCGAATTCCTGCAGGATGCCAGCGGCACCCTGTCCTACGCCAATGCGGGCGGAACGGCCAGCGCCGAGGAAATTCACCGCGTCTTCAGCAGCGTGTTTCATTCGAATTTCGCCGCCGTCGCCAGCACGCAGGCCTGGCTCGATGCCGTACGCGAAGGCAAGCCGCTGGAAAAGGACAATATTTATCTGTCGAACCAGCGCGCGCGTAAGGCGCAGGCGAACTGACGCTGGCAGGAATGGACGGGTATCATGCGTCCATTCTCTACTTGATGATGAAACATGCGAAAAATAACTGTGCTGGGTTCAAGCGCTGTCAGTGTTTTCCTGCTGGCCACCGCCGCCCTGGTGCTGGCGGGACTCAACGACAAGGAAGCCCCCGCCGATGTGATCGTCGTGCCGGGCAATACGATCATGCCGGACGGCACGCCCAGCCCCCGCCTGCAGGCGCGGCTCGACGTAGCGCTCAAGCAGTTCCAGGCGCACCGCGCCCCACACATCCTCGTCAGCGGGGCCACGGGCAAGGAAGGTTTTGACGAGGCCGCGTCGATGGCCCGCTACCTGCAGTCGCGCGGCGTGCCGGCCAGCGCCATCCTTGAGGATAATCAAGGCTGGACCACGGACGCCACGGCGCGCAACGCGGCGGTCTTGATGCGCCAGCATGGCTGGCACACGGCCATGGTCGCCACGCAATACTTTCACGTACCGCGCTTCCGGCTGGCTTTGGCGCGGGCCGGCATAGCCGTCAGCGGCAACGTGCACGCACCCTATTTTGAACTGCGCGACCTGTATTCGGTGCCGCGCGAAACGGTGGGCTACGCCGTGTATTTCGCGCGGCCCTGATCTCCGCTTATTCGCTCCAGTCGCGCGAGCGCTCCACTGCCCGCTGCCATTTATGCAGCCGCGTCAGACGCTCGTCGGAGGCCATCTTCGGCTCGAAACGCCGCCCTACCTGCCATTGAGCGGCGATTTCCTCCTGCGATTCCCAGAAACCCACGGCCAGGCCCGCCAAGTAGGCGGCGCCCAGGGCTGTCGTTTCCGTCACCACGGGGCGCACCACGGGCACGTTCAGAATGTCGGCCTGGAATTGCATCAGCATGTCGTTGCGGGCCGCGCCGCCATCGACGCGCAATTCGGATAGCGCAATGCCCGCGTCATCCTGCATGGCGGACAAGACGTCCACGTTCTGGTAGGCCACGCCTTCGAGCGCCGCGCGCGCGATGTGCGCCTTGCCCGTGCCACGCGTGATGCCGATCAGGGTGCCGCGCGCGTACGGATCCCAGTACGGCGCACCGAGGCCCGCGAATGCGGGCACGAAGACCAGGCCGCCCGAATCGGGCACGCTGGTGGCCAGCGCTTCCACTTCAGACGAGTCGCGGATGATGCCGATGCCGTCGCGCATCCATTGCACGGCCGCGCCAGCGATAAAGGCGCTGCCTTCGAGCAAATAGTCAGTTTTATCCGATCCCGGGCCCAGGCTCCAGCCCACCGTCGTCAACAAGCGATTTTTCGAGGGCAAGGGGCGCTTGCCCACGTTCATCAGCATGAAGCAGCCCGTGCCATAGGTATTTTTCGCCATGCCCGGTTTCAAACAGGCCTGGCCGAAGGTAGCCGCCTGCTGATCGCCCGCAATGCCGGCAATCGGCACGGAGACGCCTAGCAGTGCCGCATGCGTGTGGGCGGCCACGCCGCTCGATGGCACGACGTCGGGCAGCAGGGAGGCGGGAATGTCGAGCAGCGCCAGCAGGTCCGTATCCCATTGCAAAGTGTGAATATTGAACAGCATGGTGCGCGCCGCATTGCTCGTGTCCGTCAAGTGGGCGCCGCTCATCTTGTAGATCAGCCAACTGTCGACGGTGCCGAAGGCCAGCTCGCCGCGCTCGGCACGCGCGCGGGCGCCGGGCACGTTGTCGAGCAGCCATTTCAATTTGGTGGCGGAAAAATAGGCATCCAGCACGAGACCCGTCTTGCGCTGAATCAAGTCCGCCTTGCCCTGTTCGACCAGTTGTGCGCAGTAAGCCGCATTTCTCCGGTCTTGCCAGACGATGGCGTTGGCGACAGGCTCGCCCGTGGCGCGGTCCCACAGCACCGTCGTTTCACGCTGGTTGGTCACGCCGATGGCAGCCACGTCGGAAGCGGCCACGCCGCTGTCGCGCAGCACCTGCTGCAGCACGCCCTCTTGCGAAGCCCAGATTTCACCCGCGTGGTGCTCGACCCAGCCCGGCTGGGGGAAAATCTGGCGGAATTCGCGCTGCGCGCTGGCGTGCGGCCGGCCCGCATGGTCGAACAGGATGGCGCGCGAACTGGTGGTGCCCTGGTCTAAAGCAAGTATGTATTTGGTCATGGTCACTACTACGTCTATACAGTGAAGAGGCACGGGCGAACGCCCGTGCCCGGGGAAAGCGGCGGCAGAAGTTTACACGACTACCTTACCTTGCCTTCTTTCCAAGCTTGCAGCAGCTTGTCGTAGGCAATCGTTTCACCCTTCGGCTTTTCATTTGCCAGCTTTTTCCATGGGGCGTGCTGGTCCGACAGATACTGGTTCGGGTCGCCCTTGGCATTGAGCTTGGGCGCGCACGCCTTCATGCCCGCCCGCTGCAAGCGGGCCATGACCTGGTCCATTTCCTCGGCCAGGTTATCCATGGCGGCCTGCGGCGTTTTTTCCGCCGTGATGGCCGTGGCCACGTTTTTCCACCACAGTTGCGCCAGCTTCGGATAGTCGGGCACGTTGTTGCCCGTCGGCGTCCACGCCACGCGGGCGGGGCTGCGGTAGAACTCGATCAAGCCGCCGTATTCGTTCGCGTGTTTCGTGAAGTAATCGTGGCGGATGTCGGAATCGCGGATGAAGGTCAGGCCGACGATGGATTTCTTCAGCGACACGGTTTTCGAGGTGACGAACTGCGCATACAGCCAGGCGGCGGCCTTGCGGTCGTCCGGCGTGGACTTGAACAGGAACCACGAGCCCACGTCCTGATAGCCATTCTGCATGCCCTCTTTCCAGTACGGGCCATGCGGCGACGGCGCCATGCGCCATTTCGGCGTGCCGTCTTTATTAACCACCGGCAAGCCCGGTTTCGTCATGCCGGCCGTAAATGCCGTGTACCAAAAGATCTGCTGGGCGATTTCGCCCTGCGCCGGCACGGGACCCGATTCCGAGAAATTCATGCCGTTCGCTTGCGGCGGCGCGTATTTCTTCATCCAGTCGATATATTTCGTCAGCGCAAAGACGGCCGCCGGCGAATTGGTGGCGCCGCCGCGCGACACGGATGCGCCCACGGGCGTGCATTTGTCGGCCGCTACCTTGATGCCCCACTCGTCGACCGGCATGCCGTTGGGAATGCCCTTGTCGGCAGCGCCAGCCATCGACAGCCAGGCATCGGTGAAGCGCCAGCCCAACGACGGATCTTTCTTGCCATAATCCATGTGACCATAGACTTTCTTGCCGTCCAGTTCCTTCACGTCATTCGTGAAGAAATCGGCGATGTCTTCATAAGCGGACCAGTTTTGCGGCACGCCCAGCTCGTAGCCATACTTGGCCTTGAACTTGGCTTGCAAATCCTTGCGCGCGAACCAGTCGGCGCGGAACCAGTACAGGTTGGCAAATTGCTGGTCGGGCAACTGGTACACCTTGCCGTCCGGCGCCGTGGTAAAGCTGATGCCGATGAAATCTTTCAAGTCCAGGCCGGGATTCGTGAATTCCTTGCCCTTGGCGGCCATGTAGTCGGACAACGGTTCGACGGCGCCGTAGCGGTAGTGCGTGCCGATCAGGTCGGAATCGGAAATCCAGCCGTCATAGATGCTCTTGCCGGACTGCATCGACGTCTGCAGCTTTTCCACCACGTCGCCTTCCTGGATGATGTCGTGGCGCACCTTGATGCCCGTGATTTCCTCGAAAGCCTTGGCCAGGGTCTTCGATTCGTAGACGTGGGTGTCAATGGTTTCCGAGACCACGGAAATTTCCTTGATGCCCTTGGCTTTCAGCTTGGCCGCCGCATCGATGAACCATTTCATTTCAGCAAGCTGTTGCTGCTTGCTCAGGCTGGATGGTTGGAATTCCTTGTCGATCCAGGTTTGCGCCTGTTTGGCGTCGGCCAGGGCCGCATTCGACACGAGCATGGCCGCAGCCGCAAAGACCGTGAACTTCAATTTCATCGTGAATCTCCTTTTATAGTTTTTACCGGCCGCCTGCTGGCGGTACGGCACCCATCAACACCGGCAAGCCGGCTATCCCCAACGCATCACAATTACCAACAACACAAAACTGATGGCAGCACCAATCGCCTGCTGCATTTCCGTCAACCCCGCCCAGGCCAGATTGACATACGCGGCCGTGAGCAAGCCGATGAACAGGCGGTCGCCGCGCGTCGTCGGCATGGGCAAGAAGCCCTTGCGTTCTATGCTGGGTGAACGGATTTGCCACACCGTCATGCCTGCCAACATCAAGCCGATGCAAATGAAAAAGATGGCCACTTCAGGCGTCCAGGCCATCCAGCCGAACAGGCTGGCTGTGCTATCGGTATTTTCCATGTCACACCCTCCCCATCGCAAAACCCTTGGCTATGTAATGCCGTACGAACCAGATCACCAGCGCGCCGGGCACGATGGTCAGCACCCCTGCGGCCGCCAGCACGCCCCAGTCCATGCCGGCCGCCGAGACCGTACGCGTCATGGTGGCGGCAATCGGCTTGGCATTGACGGATGTCAAGGTGCGCGCCAGCAGCAGCTCCACCCAGCTGAACATGAAACAGAAGAAAGCCGTCACGCCCACACCCGACTTGATCATCGGCAAGAAGATGCGGATGAAAAAGCGCGGGAAGCTGTAGCCGTCGATATACGCCGTCTCGTCGATTTCCTTGGGTACGCCGGACATGAAACCTTCCAGTATCCACACGGCCAGCGGCACGTTGAAGACCATGTGCGCCAGCGCCACGGCCAGATGCGTATCCATCAAGCCCACCGTTGAATACAGCTGGAAGAAGGGTACGAGGAAGACGGCGGGCGGCGTCATGCGGTTGGTCAGCAGCCAGAAGAACAGATGCTTGTCGCCCACGAAGTTGTAGCGCGAAAAGGCATACGCGGCCGGCAAGGCCACCGTCACCGACATCACCATATTCAAGGCCACGTAAATCATGGAATTGATGTAACCGCTGTACCACGATGGGTCCGTAAAGATGGTTTTGTAGTTAGCGAACGTCAGGTGCTCGGGCCACAGGCTCAGCACGCCGACGATTTCCTCGTTGGTCTTGAGCGACATGTTGAGCATCCAGTAGATGGGCAACAGGGAGGCCAGCAAAAAGACGACCAGGATGGCACTGCTCATTTTCTTGTGCATCATTTCTGGTCTCCCGTGCCGACGCGCTGCATCCACGTGTACAGCACAAAGCAGAACAGCAGGATGATCAGGAAGTAAATCAGGGAAAACGCGGAAGCCGGCCCCAGGTCGAACTGGCCCACGGCCTTTTGCGTCAGGTATTGCGACAAAAAGGTGGTCGCATTGCCCGGTCCGCCGCCCGTCAGCACGAACGGTTCCGTGTAGATCATGAAACTGTCCATGAAGCGCAGCAAGACGGCGATCATCAGCACATTGCGCAGTTTCGGCAACTGGATGTAGCGGAACACGGCCAGGCGCGAGGCGCCGTCGATGCGCGCCGCCTGGTAATACGCGTCGGGAATGGCGCGCAAGCCCGCATAGCACAGCAGCACCACCAGGGGCGTCCAGTGCCAGATATCCATCACCATCACCGTCAGCCAGGCGTCGAGCGAATTGCCGTTGTAGTTGTAATCAAAACCCAATTGATTCAGGGTATAGCCCATCAGGCCGATGTCGCCGCGGCCAAAGATTTGCCAGATCGTGCCCACCACGTTCCAGGGAATCAGCAGTGGCAGCGCGATCAGTACCAGCGCCAGCGAGGCTTTCCAGCCATCGGCAGGCATGCACAGGGCGATCAAAATGCCCAGCGGAATCTGGATCGCCAGCACGGAGCCGGAAAATAGCAGCTGGCGCAGCAAGGCGCTGTGCAAGTCGCCGTCGAGCATGACCATGCGGAACCATTCGGTGCCCACAAACACCTTTTGCGTGGGGCTCAGAATATCCTGCACGGAATAGTTCACCACTGTCATCAGGGGCAGGATGGCGGAAAAAGCCACGCACAGCAGCACGGGCAGGATCAATAGCCAGGCGCGGCGGTTGTTATCGGTTTTACCGTTATGTATCATCAGGCCACCCGCTTATCGTTGACATAGAAAAGGGTACGTTGCGGCGGAAAGCGCAGCCGCACGGTCTCTCCCGCTACCGCATCGATGGCGCGCAGCTTGGCCGCCACCGTCGCGCCGCCCAGCTGGAATTGCGCCAGGTAATGCGTGCCCATGTTGCGCACGGCCGTCACCGTGGCGTCCAGGCAATGGTCGCCACCTTCACCTCCCTTGCCCACCGTCAGGCATTCGACGAATTCAGGCCGCACGCCCAGCGTGATCTTGCCCCGCGCGCCAGCCAGGGCCGCGCGGGCGGCAGCGGACACGGCCAGTGCCTGTCCCGCCACCCTCGCTCCGCCATCGTCCAGGGTGCAATCGAGCAAGTTCATGCCCGGATTGCCGATGAAATAGCCGACAAACGTGTGTTCCGGCTCCTCGAACAGCGCTTGCGCGCTGCCCGTCTGCACCACTTCGCCCTGCGTCATGACGACCACCTGGTCGGCAAAGGTCAACGCTTCCACCTGGTCATGCGTGACGTAGATCAGGGACAATTTGAGTTCGTGGTGGATTTCCTTGAGTTTCCGGCGCAACAGCCATTTCAAGTGCGGGTCGATCACCGTCAACGGTTCATCGAACAGCACGGCCGCCACGTCGGGGCGCACGAGGCCCCGACCCAGCGAAATCTTTTGCTTGGCGTCCACGGACAAGCCGCTGGCGCGCAATTTCAGGTCGTCCGTCAACTCCAGCATCTGCGCCACCTGCTGCACGCGTTTTTTCACTTCGATCTCTTTCCAGCCGCGATTGCGCAGCGGAAAGGCCAGGTTGTCGTGCACGGTCATGGTGTCGTAGATGACGGGAAACTGGAACACTTGCGCGATATTCCTCGCTTCGGTGGGCAGTTGCGTCACATCCTTGCCGTCGAACAGCACCTTGCCATGCGACGGTTTCACCAGGCCGGAGATGATATTGAGCAAGGTCGTCTTGCCGCAGCCGGACGGCCCCAGCAAGGCATACGCGCCGCCGTCATGCCATTGCATGCTCATGGGCCGCAGCGCATAGTCGGCGGGTGCCGTCGGGTTCGGCTTGTAGGCGTGGGCCAGGTCGAGCAGTTCGATGCGCGCCATGTCACACTCCTCCTTGCACAGGGGCAAACAACAGGCCGCCGTCGTCTGCGAAAATCAGCAAGGCATGCGGCTGGCAATACACGGTGCAGGCGCTGCCGATCTCCAGCTGGTGCACGCCACCGAGTTGTGCCACCAGGGCCAGCTCGCCGCGGCGCGCATGCACATACGTTTCCGAGCCGCTGATTTCCGCCAGATCCACCTGCGCCGCGATGGCCACGTCGCCATCGGACTGCGGCGACAGATGCAGGCTGTGGGCGCGCACGCCGAGGATCACCTCCGTGCTGTCGCCCAGGCTGGCGCGCTGTTCGCCGCTCAAGTGAATCGCCAGGCCATCGGCCGCCTGCGCCACGCCCTGCGCATCCACGCGCGCGGGGATCAGGTTGATCGGCGGATCGCTGAAGGTGCGCGCCACGGCGATGGAGTTGGGCGCGTTGAAGACGTCGAGCGTCGGTCCCTGCTGCAGCAAGCGTCCCTCGTGCAGCACGGCCACATGGCCGCCCAGTTGCAGCGCTTCCAGCGGTTCCGTAGTAGCGTACACGACCGTCGTGCTACCGCTGGAAAACAGTTCCGTCAATTCGCGGCGCAATTCCTCACGCAGTTTGTAGTCGAGATTGACGAGCGGCTCATCGAGCAGCAACAGAGAGGCATCCTTGATCAGCGCGCGCCCCAGCGCCGTGCGCTGCTGCTGGCCGCCCGAGAGTTCGCCGGGCGTACGCTGCAGATACGGCGTGATATGCAGGCGCTCGGCCAGCGCCAGTACTTTCGCGCGGATCTGCTCCTCCGGCACCTTGCGCAAGCGCAAGGGCGAGGCGATATTGTCGTACACGGTGAAGGCCGGATAATTAATGAATTGCTGGTACACCATGGCCAGGTTGCGACGGCTGACGGGCACGCCCGTCACGTCCACGCCATCGGCCGTGACGGTGCCCCCGCTGGGCTTGTCCAGACCCGCCATCACGCGCATCAAGGTCGTCTTGCCGGCACGCGTGGTGCCCAGCAAGACGTTGATGGCGCCCGGCACCAACGCCAGCGACATCGGATATAAAAAGTCATCAGCCCCCTGTTTCCTGCTAATCATGTCCAGTACCAGTTGCACGCGCTTCTCCTCCAGTGATGGTTTCTTATTCTTCGCCACACCCTCTGCGGAGCGCGGTCGCCAACGTATTCTGTGTTCTTCTTACGGCAGCAACGGATGCTGCAACAACCAGGTATCGAGCCTGGCCGCCGTCTCGCGCGGCAGGTGCAAGCCCAGCTTGGAGCGCCGCCACAAAATGTCGGCCGCGCTGACGGCCCATTCATGGCGCCGCACATATGCGACTTCCGCCGCGTACAGGCCGGCGGCGATTTCCTCGCCCATGGCCGCCACGTCCGTCCGCCCATCGAGCAGCACATGGATGCGCGTGCCGTAAGCGCGCGCATAGCGCGCCACCAGCGCCGCCGGCAACCACGCATATTCGCGCTGCAAGCCTTGCACGAACTGGCCGAACTCGCGCACGGACCGGTTTTGCGGCGTGCTGCCGAACAGATCGCCGCCTGGCAGGCAGGCGTTGGCTGTCCAGGCCCGTCGCCTCTTGCCTGGCTCGGGCACCAGCAACGGTTCGAGCACATCGAGCGCTTCCTCTGCCAGCTTGCGGAAGGTAGTGATCTTGCCGCCGAAAACACTCAGCAGCGGCGCACCTTCCTGGTCCAGCTCGAAGCGGTAATCGCGCGTGACAGCCTTGGCGTCAGCCGCCGCGTCTTCCACCAGCGGACGCACGCCCGCATACGCCCAGACCACGTCGGCAGGCACGACGGGCTTGCTGAAATAGTAACTGGAAAGCTCGCACAAGTAACGCATTTCCTCGTCATCGATTTCCACCTTGCCACGTTCGCCGTGGTAGTCGAGATCGGTGGTGCCGATCAGCGTGAAATCGTGCTCATACGGAATGGCAAACACAATGCGTCCGTCCGGATGCTGGAAGATATAGGCATGATCATGCGCGAACAGGCGCTTAACGACGATGTGGCTACCCTTGATCAGGCGCAAATGCCGGCCCTGTCCGCCGGGCGCCGCCTGTTGCAGGAATTCGGCCGTCCACGGTCCCGCCGCATTGACGACGCTGCGCGCCCGCACCAGCGTCTGCCTGCCGCTGGCGTGCTGCAGGGTGGCCAGCCAGGAAGCGTCCTCACGCCCGCCCTGGCGCACGAGCGCCGTGCAGCGCGTCTGCGTCAGCACGTGCGCGCCCTTGTCCGCCGCGTCGATGGCATTGAGCACGACCAGGCGCGCATCGTCGACCCAGCCATCGGAATACACGAAGCCGCGCTTGAATTCGGGTTTTAACGGTTTTCCCGCCGCGTGGCGCTCAAGGTCGATGCCGTGCGAGGCTGGCAGGATTTCCCGCTTCGCCAGCAGGTCGTAGAGGAACAGGCCGGCACGTATCAGCCAGGCCGGGCGCTGTCCCTGCGCATGCGGCATAACGAAGCGCAGCGGCCACATAATGTGCGGCGCCGAGCGCAGCAGCACTTCGCGCTCGATCAGCGCCTTGCGCACGAGGCCGAATTCATAGTATTCGAGGTAGCGCAGGCCGCCGTGTATCAGCTTGGTGGAAGCCGATGAGGTGTGAGCTGCCAGGTCGTCCTTTTCGCACAGCACTACGGACAAGCCCCGCCCGGCCGCGTCGCGCGCGATGCCGGCGCCATTGATGCCGCCGCCCACCACCAGCAGGTCGCATTCCATCGCAGGCGCCACCGCTGCGTCGATTTCCTGCTGTATTGAGGCCATCGGGACTCCATCGTTATCAAGCACAGGCAACCAAGAAAGACTAGGCACACCCGGCGACTGTGGTTAAGATCAATACGGATGTCATACGAATGCAATATGAATGAGATTACGCCACAAATCGAACTTATAGCAACATGTTTTTACCCACATTTGTTCGATTTTTTTCGTTTGTGGAATTTTAAAGAGACACGCCCATGAATTTGAATCCCCGCCAGCGCCGCTTGCTTGAAGTGGTGCGCCAGAAAGTCACCATGTCGGTCGAGGAGTTGGCCCAGCAACTTGACGTCACGCCGCAAACCGTGCGGCGCGACGTCAAACAGATGGAGGAAGCGCGCCTGCTGGCCCGCTATCACGGCGGCGTGGGCTTGCCCTCCTCCGTGGAAAACATCGATTACAACCAGCGCCAAGTATTCAACAGCGAAGCCAAGCGGCGCATCGCCACCGCCGTGGCGGCGCAAGTGCCGCATGGCTGTTCGCTCCTGATCAATATCGGCACCACCACCGAGGAAGTGGCGCGCGCGCTGGGACAGCACACGGGCTTGCACGTGGTGACGAACAACCTGAACGTGGCCGCCATCCTGGCCGACAACGCCGCCTGCGAAGTCATCGTGGCCGGCGGCGTGGTGCGCGGGCGCGACCGCGGCATCGTGGGCGAAGCGACCATCGACTTCATCCGCCAGTTCAAGGTCGACATCGGCATCATCGGCATTTCCAGCATCGACGAAGACGGCAGCTTGCGCGACTTCGATGCGCGCGAAGTAAAAGTGGCGCAAGCCATCATCGAGCAGTCGCGCGAAGTGTGGCTGGTGGCAGACCAGCATAAATTCGGCCGCAAGGCGCTGGTGCGCCTGGCCGACCTGGCGCAAGTCGACATCCTGTTTACGGACGCGCCGCCGCCGGCACGCTTTGCCGAAGTATTGCGCGAAGCGGGCGTGAAGGTGGTGGTGGCCGCCTGACGCCGAGCGTTCCACGGCTGGTGGCGCGCGCCATCACCGGGCAAGACAGGGCATCCCCGGCTCAGTGCGCGATGGCAAGCTTGCCGAAGTGGCGCCCGCCGGCAGCCAGCTCCGCATACGCCGCGGCTGTGTCGTCGATGCTGAACACGCGGTCGATGACGGGCACGATGCCATGTGCGGCGATGGCCTGGGCCGCCTGCGCCAGGTCGGCCACGGAACCGGTGTTGTTGCCGACGATGCGCAAGGCCTTGACGATGACGGGCAGCAAGTCGATGCTGGCGGCCGTGCCGCCCACAAAACCCACGGTGAAGACCGTGCCACCCACCGCCGCCGCGTTGAGCGAGCGCACGATGGTGGCGCCGCCCACCGTCTCGACCACCAGGTCGGCACCCCGCCCAGCGGTCAGCTTCAGCACTTCCGCATCCCAGGCGGGCGTGGCCCGGTAGTTGATCAAGTGATCGGCGCCCAACTGGCGCGCCCGTTCCAGCTTTTCATCGCTGGACGACGCCAGGATTACCGTGGCGCCCGACGCCTTGGCGAACTGCAAGGCAAACAGGCTGACGCCGCCCGTTCCCAACAACAACACCACCGATCCGGGGCGCACTGGCGCCGAACGCACGGCATTCCAGGCCGTCGTCGCCGCGATGGGCAACGCCGCGCCCTGGACGAAATCAAGGTGGGCCGGCAAGGCGACCAGGCTGGCAGCGGGGACGGCCACGTACTCGGCCAGCGAGCCCGGCAAGGTGACGCCGCGCATTGCGCCCACGTTGTGCGGCGTGATGTCGCCGCCCTGCCATTGCGGCATGAAGTGCGGAATGACGCGGTCGCCGACGGCCAGGCCGCTGACGCCCTCGCCCAGCGCCGCCACTTCGCCCGCGCCGTCGGCGACGGGAATCAGCGGAAAGGCCGCGCCGGCAAAATTGCCCGTCGCAATGGCCACATCCAGGAAGTTCAGCGTGGCGGCGCGCAGGCGCAGCAGCACCTCGCCCCGGCCGGCCTGCGGCTCGGGCAGCTCGGTCGGGCGAAACGCGGTGAGGGAAGGAGCGGTCAGTTGTATGGCTTTCATGATCTGTTCTCAGGCGATGTGTGTCAGGGTGGCCGCACGCTGGCGGGTAAAACATCAGTGTCATTTAAAATCATTAATAGATAAACTATGGCTTGATTCAATGATTTGACACTGAGGATTACCAATGGATTTGCTCGACAGCATGAAGGTGTACATACTGGCCGTTGAGAAAGGCAGTCTGAGCGCTGCCGCGGCCGCCTGCGGGATCTCCGCGACGATGGCCGGCAACCACCTGCGGACGCTGGAAAAACGCCTGGGCATGCAACTGCTCCAGCGGACCACCCGGCGCCAGCACCTGACCGCCTTCGGCGAGGATTACTATGCGCGCTGCAAGGAAATCCTCAGGCTGGTGGCCGAAACCGATGTCCAGGCGCAAAACCTGCAACTGGCGCCCGCCGGCAAGTTGCGCATCACGGCGCCCCTCACCTTCGGCGCGGAAGCGCTGATGCCCGCCATGGCCGTGTACCTGGAGCGCTATCCCGAGGTGAGCATCGATGTGGCCCTGAGCGACCGCGTGATCGATCTGGTGGAGGAAGGCTTCGAGGCCGCCATCCGTATCGGCCGATTGCCCGATTCATCGCTGATCGCCAGGCCGCTGGCGCCCTACCGGCTGATGATCTGCGCCTCGCCCGACTACCTGGCGCGCAAGGGAACGCCGCGCCAGCCGGCCGACCTGAGCCAGCACGAATGCCTGTCCTTCTCGCCCGCCGCACTGGCGCACTGGCGCCTGACGGGCCGCCAGGACGACGTATGCAGCGTGCCCGTCTCGGGTCGATTGCAAGTCAACCACGGCCAGGCGCTGCGCGTTGCCGCATTGCATGGCATGGGCATCGTGCTGCAACCGACCTTCCTGCTTGAAACGGACGTGCGGGCGGGCCGCCTGGTCCAGCTGTTTCCCACGCATACACTGCCCAGCCGCCCCTTGAGCGTGGTCTACCTGCCGGACCGCTACCGCTCGCCCAAGTTGCGCAGCTTCGTCGATTTTCTGGTGGAACGGTTCAGCTGATGGGCGCCGTTTCAGGCATGTGCCATTCGACATCAATCGCAGTTGAAATATTTATCAATTCGGCAAAAATCATGTTACCATTGATGCAACATGAGTTATTTTTTTAATCTTCCTCTCCGGCAATACAATTATTTGCTTGATATTGCTTTTTATCTATCCAGAGCAAGAAAAAAAGGAAAAACTCTTTACCGGTAAATGATTTCCTGTGAAAACAGTGTTAGAAGTACCTCAAGCACGATAATTGTTCCCAAACAAACCACTCGACAGCAAGCGTGAAGGCCTTGACCATGCCGGTAACGCCGCCCAGTGAAGGAAGAAAAATGAGCCATAATTTTGAAACGGCCGCCACGCAAGCCGCCCATCCCAACAGCGTTCCCGTCAGCGAGCTGGAAGCCCATCTCGGCTACTGGCTGCGTTTCGTGTCCAACCACGTTTCCCACAGCTTCCAGAAAAAAGCCGAGGCCAACGGCGTGACGGTGTCCGAATGGGTGGTGCTGCGCGAAATGTTCCGCCTGGGCTGCACCTCGCCCACGGTGTTGGCGCAAGTGTCCGGCATGAGCAAGGGTGCCGTGTCGAAGCTGATCGACCGCCTGGAAAGCAAGGGCATGGTCAGCAAGTCGATCCTGCTGGCCGACCGCCGCCAGCACTCGATCGAATTGACCACGGAAGGCGAAGCGCTGGTGCCCGTGCTGGCCGAGATGGCCGACCAGAACGACGAGGAATTCTTCGGCAAACTGCCACGCCAGCTGCGCGACGACCTGCTCGAGGCGATGAAAGAAGTGGCGCGCACGCATCAGCTCAAAAGTGCGCCCTTGAATTAACAGGGGCAGCTTGCGGCAAGGGTGAGACGGTGGCACGGGCGCTTCGGCTATGATGCTGGCCTGACCGTCTACCAGGAACACGCATGGCCCTGCACATCGAAACCCCTCTGCTCAACTCGCGCGCCCTGAGCCTGCACAGCGACCGCGCCATCTGGCTCAAGCTCGAAGCCTTGCAGCCGCCCGGCTCCTTCAAGATCCGCGGCATCGGTCTCGCCTGCGAAGAATACGCGCGGCGCGGCGCCAGCCGTTTCATCTCTTCTTCCGGCGGCAATGCCGGCATCGCCGTGGCTTATGCGGGACGCCGCCTGGGCATTCCCGTCATCGTCGTGGTGCCGGAAACGACCAGCGCGCGGGCCAGGGCCCTGATCGCGCAGGAAGGCGCCGAAGTCATCGTGCACGGCGCCGCCTGGCAAGAAGCCAACGCGCTGGCGCAAGCTATGCTCACGCCGCAAGATGCTTTCCTGCATCCATTCGACGACCCGCTGCTGTGGCAGGGCCATGCCGGCATGATCGATGAAGTAGCCGGCGCCGGCATGAAACCGGACGCGGTGGTGCTGTCGGTGGGCGGCGGCGGCCTGCTGGCCGGCGTGGCCGAAGGCTTGCAGCGCAACGGCTGGGACGACGTGGCCCTGGTGGCCGTGGAAACCGAAGGCGCGGCCTCGCTGTCCGCCGCCGTGGCCGCGTGCGAACACGTGGCCCTGCCCGCCGTGAGCAGCATCGCCACCTCGCTGGCCGCGCGCCAGGTGTGCGCGCAAGCCTACGCCATCAGCCAGACGCGCCTGCTGCACAGCGTGGTGGTCTCGGACCGGGCCGCCGTCGATGCCTGCCAGCGTTTCATTACCGACCAGCGCCTGGTGGTGGAACCGGCCTGCGGCGCGGCGCTGGCGGCAGTTTACGGCAAGGTGCCGCAACTGGCACCTTACCGCAATGTGCTGGTCATCGTCTGCGGCGGCGTCACGGCCACCATGCAGCAGCTCGACCACTGGAGCGCCACCCTGTAACTCCGGTTACGGCGCCGCCTCGAGCAGCGCCACGCCATCGCGGCCCTGCCTCTTGGCGGCATACAGGGCCTGGTCCGCCAAGTCCAGCAACTGCGCCGGCGTCAGCGTGCCTTCGCGGAAGATGGCGATGCCGATGCTGGTCGTCACCGGCAGCGGGCCGCTGCTCAGCTCGAAGGGTTGACGGATGGCGTCGATGATCTTTGCGCCGATCTGGCGCACTTCGGCCGCGCTGTTCACACCTTCGAGAATGATCACGAATTCATCGCCGGCCAGGCGCGCCACCAGGTCGCTGGCGCGTACGCTGCGCACCAGGCGCGCGGCGAATTCCTTCAGCACTTCGTCGCCGGCATGGTGGCCCAGGCTGTCGTTGATGGCCTTGAAGCGGTCGATATCGAGATAGGCCAGCGCCATCGGCGCGCGCGCGGCACGCGTACGCTGCATGCTTTGCGCCATCTGTTCGTCGAAGCGGCGGCGGTTGGCGATGCCCGTCAGCGTGTCGGTGGCGGCGGCAAACTGCAGCGCCGTGTGCTCCGCCTTGGTCTTGGTGATTTCGTGGATCAGGCCATACACGCCTTCCACCGTGCCGCTCTCGCCCACATCGGGCACGTAGCTGGTCTGGAAGGCGCGCCGGCCCGACTCCCTCTCGCCATCGATGGTGAACTCATATTCGACCTCCTCGCCCGCGAAGGCGCGCTGCAGGTACTCCTCGCGCAGCTGGTAGGCTTCCTCGCCCAGCACGTCGCGTATCGACTGCATCATGCTTTCCTTGCGCGACCGGCCGAACCATTTTTCAAACGTGGCGTTGATGAACTGGTAGCGGTGCTCGCGGTCGATGTAGACGATTACCACGGGTACATGGTCGGTCAGCAGCTTCAAGCGCCGCTCGCTGTCGCGCGTCTGCGCCTCGGCGATTTCGCGCTCGGCCACCAGCGAGTAAAAATCGCGGCTCAAGTCGCCGATCTCGTCGCGCCGCTCGATTTGCAATGCCTCGATGCCCAGGCGCTGGCGGCGGATCTGGCGCACCTGGCGGCGCATGCGCTCGAGTGGCTGCAGCAAGCGCAGCACCACGCGCCAGCCGGCCAGTCCCGCCAGCACCGCCAGCAACACGGCGGCCAGCAATATCTTGCTGCGCATCGCATGCAATGGCGCGAACGCTCCATTCATCGGATAGACCGAGGCCAGTATCCAGCCCGTGGCGGCGATGCGATGGTAGGCGAACAAGGCATCGACGCCTTGCGTGGTGGTGCCTGTCAGCCAACCCTCGAAGCCCTGCATGGCGCGCCGCGTCGGTTCGCTGATGGGGCCATGCGCTTCGATATGCTGCATGATGCGCGACTTGTCGGGATGCTCGACGATGACGCCTTCGCTGGTCATGATGTACAGATAGCCGCCCGCGCCCGGCTTGAGCGCGCCAAGGCGCCCCAGGAAATCGGGCTGGCGCAGATTCACGCTGGCGGCCAGCACATAGCGCACGGCGCCCTGCGCATCGAACACCGGTTGCGTCACCACCACGATGGGCATGCCGGAAATGCTGCCGTTGAGCGGCGCGGAAATCACCGAGCGCCGGGTCGCCAGCGTCTGTTCGAAATAGGGACGACCTTTCAGGTTCAGCCCCGCCTGCGGCTTGAAGGGACTCACGCTGGCCAGCACGGCCCCGTCGACACCAACCACGCCGGCCGTATAAAACTCCTTGCCCAGCACCGTTTGCGCGGCCAGGAAGCGCTGCAGGCTGGCGTCATCGCGCGCGCCGCTGGCCGACAGACTGTCTGCCATCGCGCGCAGCACATTGCGCTTCGCATCAAGTTCTTCATCGATGAAGACGGCGGCGCTGGCCAGCGATACGTACTGCTGGTGCCCCGTCACGTCGCGCATGCCGCGCTCGGCCACGCTCAGGGTGGCCAGCGCCAGCGATGCCACTGCGGCCAGCACGAGCAGGAAGACGACCACGCTCATGCGCGCCTTCAGGCTGGCCGGCAGGCGCAGCAGTTTGCGCAATCTCATACGCATCGCCACGACGCCATCACAACCGCTGCTGCAAATGCCGGCACAGACGCTCGACCGATTCTTCCAGCGTCAGCGTGCCCGTGTCCAGGGTCAGCGCGGCAGCCAGAGGCGCTTCATAAGGCGCGGAAATGCCCGTAAATTGCGCCAGTTGCCCCGCCCGCGCCTTCGCATACAAGCCCTTGGGATCGCGCGCCTCGCATTCGGCCAGCGGCGTGCTGACATGGACCTCGATGAAATGCGCCGCGCCGATGATGGCGGCGGCCATGGCACGGTCGGCGCGGTAGGGCGAAATGAAAGCGGCGATGACGATCAGGCCCGCGGCGTTCATCAGGCGCGCCACTTCGGCCGCGCGGCGGATGTTTTCATGCCGGTCTTCCGGCGTAAAACCCAGGTCGCGGTTCAAGCCATGGCGCAGCTGGTCACCGTCGAGCAGCGCCACGGTGCGGCCCTGCGCCTTGAGCTGGCGCGCCAGCGCATCGGCGATGCTGGATTTGCCGGCGCCACTCAAGCCCGTCAGCCAGACCGTGTCGTGTTGTCCTGCTGTCATTACACTGCCTCTCTATTATAGAGCTGGCAATATAACAAAGCCGCGCAGGAAAGGACAGATTATCAGGCCGCGCTGCGCGCCTCAAACAGCAACTGTCGTATCTCGGGCACGCAGGAGCCGCAATTGCCGCCCGCCTTGACGCAGGCCGTCACCTGCGCCGTCGTCGTCAGCTTCTGTTCCACGATGGCGGCGCAGATGGTGTTGCGACCCACGCCAAAGCACGAACACACGGTGGGACCGGCATCGACGCCCTTGCCGATCGGCTGGCCCAGCAGCACGCCAGCGCGGTCCGCCGCATCCATTTGCGCATGCGCAAACAGGCTGGCCAGCCAGCTGCGCGACGGCAGGTCGGGACGGGGCGAGACATACACGCATTGCGCGATGCGCCCCTCATCAAGGTGCACGGCGCGGTACACGCCGGCGCTGGCGTCCGCATAATCGAGCCAGTCGGCATCCGGGTCCGCCACGCCGAGCAGCGTGCGCGCCCAGGCGCCCAGGTCTTCGATGCGCTGGCGGCCGGCCAGCTCGTAGCGCAGGAACTGCTCGCCCTGGATGCGCGTCCAGTGCGCCACGCCGTCAAGTTCCAGCGGCGTGCGACTCAGGACAAACGCATGCCAATGCACGCGGAACTGCTCGATACGCACGGGTGTGTGCTTGAATTCGGGCTCGCCCGAAACGGGGTCGACGACCGGATTGACGACGGCGCCCACGCGTGCGTCGGAGGCATTCGCGCCGCTCCAGTGAATCGGCACGAAGACCTGGCCGCGCGCGATGCCGCCGCCATGCACGACCCGCGCCACCATCGCGCCCCAGGCGCTGGAAACGCGCGCCAGCTCGCCTTCGCGCACGCTGTACAGCAGCGCATCTTGCGGGTGGATGTCGATGAACGCTTCGGCGACATGGCCCGACAGTTTGGCGGCCTTGCCCGTGCGCGTCATCGTGTGCCACTGGTCGCGCACCCTGCCCGTGTTCAAGATGAGCGGATAATCTTCGTCGGGCGCGTTGCGCGGCGCGCGTGGCGCAGTGGGCACGAAACGCGCGCGCCCGTCCGCATGCGCGAAGCGGCCGTCGCCGAACAGGCGCGCCCGGCCCTGCGGCCACTGCTGCGGCGCCAGGGCGTCGTATTGCGCCGCATCCAGCTTGTCCAGGCCCGCCAGATTGAACAGGCGCGCCAGCTCACCCACATTGCGGAAGGTGGACAGGCGCGCGTGCTCGTCGAAGATGGCCTGCGGCGACGTGAAATCAAAACCGGCATAACCCATGCGCCGCGCCACGTCGCACAGCACGTCCCAGTCGGCACGCGCCGCGCCGGGTGCCAGCAAAAAGGCGCGCTGGCGCGAGATGCGGCGCTCGGAATTGGTCACCGTGCCATCTTTCTCGCCCCAGCCCAACGCCGGCAGCAGCACGTCGGCATGGGCATTCGTGTCCGATTCGGCGCTGATGTCCGATACCACCACCAGCTCGCACTTGCCCAGCGCGCGGCGCACCTGCTCGGCGTCCGGCATGCTGACCAGCGGATTGGTGGCGATGATCCACACGGCCTTGACCTTGCCCGCTTCGATTGCGTGGAACAGTTCCACGGCCTTCAAGCCAGGTTTGCTGGCGATGCGGGGCGCATCCCAGAACGTCTGCACGGTGTCCCGGTGCAGCGGCTTGTCCAGTTCCAGGTGCGCCGCCAGCATGTTTGCCAGGCCGCCCACTTCGCGTCCGCCCATGGCGTTCGGCTGGCCCGTCAGCGAAAACGGCCCCATGCCGGGCTGGCCGATGCGGCCCGTTGCAAGGTGGCAGTTGATGATGCTATTGACCTTGTCCGTGCCGGAAGACGACTGGTTCACTCCCTGCGAAAAGGCCGTGACGACCTTGCGCGTGGCGGCAAATGCCTGGTAAAACGCCAACAAGGCATGCGGATCTACCTTGCAGATGCGCGCCACCTGCAGCGGATCGCCGCAGTCCACATGAGCGGCCGCCAGCGCCTCGTCCAGCCCGGAACTGTGCTGCGTGACGAAATCGCCGGCGATCACGCCTTCCTGCGCCAGGTAGCACAGCAAGCCGTTGAACAGCCACACGTCCGTGCCGGGCTTCACCGGCAGGTGCAAATCGGCCAGCTCGCAGGTGGCCGTGCGGCGCGGGTCGATCACCACCAGTTTGACTTCGGGCCGGCTTTCCTTGAGGCGCGCGATGCGCTGGAACAGGATGGGATGACACCAGGCCGTGTTCGAACCGACCAATACGATCATGTCTGCCAGTTCCAGGTCTTCATAGCAGCCCGGCACGATATCCTCGCCAAACGCGCGCTTGTGGCCCGCCACGGCCGACGACATGCACAGGCGCGAATTGGTGTCGATATTCGCGCTGCCCACATAGCCCTTCATGAATTTATTGGCGATGTAATAGTCTTCCGTCAGCAACTGTCCCGAAACATACAGGGCCACGGCGTCGGGGCCGTGTTCAGCGATGATGGCGCGCAAGCCGCCAGCCACCTTGTCCAGCGCAGCATCCCAGGAAGCGCGCTGCAGGACGCCATCGACGCGCACCTGCGGCTGCAGCAGGCGATTCTCTGGCCCCAGGGTATCGCCCAGCGCCGAGCCTTTTACGCACAGACGCCCCAGGTTGGCCGGGTGGCTGCTATCGCCGGCGATGCGGATGGCGCCGTCGGGCAGGCGTGTCGCTTCCACGCCGCAGCCGACGCCACAATACGGGCAAGTGGTTTTTACGGGCGTGCACGTGGTCATGGGCGTATCCTGTTGGTCGCTATCAGGCGGCCTGGCCGCACAGGGCCTGGCCAAACAACAAGTGGGAGCGCAGCGTGCTGATATCGCGGCGCTGCTGGATCAGGTCGAAATACCAGGGACCGTCCTGCACGTCGCCATACAGCACGGCGCCGGCCAGGCGGTTGCCCTGCACCACCAGGCGCTTGTAGACGCCGCGGCGCGGATCGCGCAGCACCAGGTCTTCGCTGCCTTCGCCGCCGATGATGTCGCCGGCCGAGTACAGGTCGATGCCCGTCACTTTCAATTTGGTGGCGCTGGCCTGCTGCACATAGCGTCGGTGCCCGGCGCCTGCCAGGTGCGCGCCGCACACGCGCGCCTGTTCCCAGATGGGCGCCACCAGGCCGAAGGTGGCGCGCCGGTGCTGCACGCATTCGCCTACCGCATACACGCGCGGGTCATAACTTTGCAGGCAGTCATCGACGACGATGGCCCGTTCGCAGTGCAGGCCGGCCGCCTGCGCCAGGGCGATGTTCGGCCGCACGCCGGCCGTCATCACCACCAGGTCGGCGGGAATGCTGCTGCCGTCAAGAAAACGCACGCCTTCCACCCTGTGCGTTCCCGTGATTTCGCTGGTTTGCGCGTGCATCAGGAAACGCAGGCCGCGCGCTTCCAGCGCCGTTTTCAGCAGGCAGGATGCGGGTGCGTCCAGCTGCTGGTTCATCAGGGCGCCGCTCATGTGCACGACGGTGACGTCCATGCCCTGGCGCTGCAAGCCGTTGGCCGCTTCCAGGCCCAACAATCCGCCGCCGATAACCACCGCGTGGCGGTGCGTGCGCGCCGCCTGCAGCATGGTGTCGACGTCGCTGATATCACGAAAACCGATCACGCCGGGCAGCGCGTGGCCCGGCACGGGCACGATGAACGGCGTGGAACCGGTGGCCAGCAGCAGGCGGTCGTAGCGCACCGCGATGCCCGACAACGCCACTACCTTGCGCGCCTTGCGGTCGATACGCACCACGGGGTCGCCCGCGTGCAGGGTGATGCCGTTTTGCGCATACCAGTCGCGCGTGTGCAGCATGATGTCGTCCACCGTCTTTTCGCCGGCCAGCACGGGAGACAGCAAAATGCGGTTGTAGTTGCCGTGCGGCTCGGCGCCGAACACGGTGATGTCGTACAGGTCGGGGGCGAGTTTGAGCAATTCCTCGACCGTGCGCATGCCGGCCATGCCGTTGCCGACCACCACGAGCGAGGGGCGCGCAGTTGCCTTGGCTGGCAGGTTCATATGGCCACCCATACGAGACCGTCGGCCACGCGCGCGGGCCAGGTGGTCACCGAGTGCTCGGGCGCTTCCAGACATTCGCCGCTGGCCAGGTCAAAGTGCTGCTTGTAGATGGGCGAGGCGACGACGACGCGCTCGCCGATGCTGCCCACCAGCCCCCGCGACAGCACGGAAGCGCCCGCATTCGGGTCGACATTGTCGATGGCGTATACGCGCGGCGCCGCATCGCCGACGCGAAACACGGCCACGTGACGTCCACCCAGCAGCGCACACACGCCCGTGTCGGGCACGATGTCGGCTAGCGGGCAGATGGACAGCCAGTTGGCGTCATTGATGGTGCCGGGCAGTTCATTCATGGCATTCATGGCTCAAGCCTCCACGGCAAGGATGGGGATCACGGTGCTGCGGCGCTCGTCAAGCGTGGCGGGCCGAATCTGGCCCCGCTCTTCCACGAACACCACGTTTTCATCGTTTTTCTCGCTGTTGACGAAGTGGCGGAAACGCTGGCGCACGGCGGGGTTGGAGACCGCTTCCTTCCACTCGCAGGCATAGGTGTCGACCACGTGCTGCATGTCCGCTTCCAGCTCGTGGGCGATGCCCAGGCGGTCGGCCACGACGACTGCCTTCAGGTAGTCGAGGCCCCCTTCCAGGTTGTCGCGCCACACGCTGGTGCGCTGCAAGCGGTCGGCCGTGCGCACGTAAAACATCAGGAAGCGGTCGACATAACGCACCAGGGTCGCTTCATCGAGGTCTGACGCCAGCAGTTCCGCATGGCGCGGCTTCATGCCGCCATTGCCGCACACGTACAGATTCCAGCCCTTTTCCGTGGCGATCAGGCCGATATCCTTGCCCTGCGCCTCGGCGCATTCACGCGTGCAGCCGGAGACGCCAAACTTGATCTTGTGCGGCGTGCGCAAGCCCTTGTAGCGGTTTTCCAGCTGAATGGCAAAGCCCACGCTGTCGGCCACGCCATAGCGGCACCAGGTGGAACCGACGCATGATTTGACCGTGCGCAAGGATTTGCCGTAGGCGTGGCCCGACTCGAAGCCGGCCGCGATCAGTTCTTCCCATATGGCCGGCAATTGATCGACGCGCGCGCCGAACAGGTCGACCCGCTGGCCACCCGTGATCTTGGTATATAAACCGTACTTTTTCGCCACCATGCCCACGGCGATCAAGCCATCGGCCGTCACTTCGCCGCCCGGCATGCGCGGCACGACGGAATACGTGCCATCCTTCTGGATATTGCCAAGGAAATAATCGTTACTGTCCTGCAGGCTGGCGTGCACGGGCGACAGCACGAAATCGTTCCAGCACGAGGCCAAGATATTCGCCGCCACGGGCTTGCACACGTCGCAACCGAGACCTTGTCCATGCGCGCCCAAGAGCGCGCCGAAGCTGCGGATTTTGCCCACGCGCACCAGATGGTGCAATTCCTGGCGCGAGTACGCAAAGTGTTCGCACACGTGGTTGTTGACGGCCAGCCCCTGCTTCTGCATTTCCGCCTTCATGATCTGCGTCACCAGCGGCACGCAGCCGCCACACGCAGTGCCGGCTTTTGTGCAGGATTTTAATGCGCCGATGGTGGTGGCGCCCTCGGCGACAGCCGCGCACAGCGCGCCTTTTGAGACATCGTTGCACGAGCAAATTTGCGCCGACTCGGGCAAGGCGTCCACGCCCAGGCCCGCCTTTTGCTGGCCGTCAGCCTGTGGCAGGATCAGGAATTCGGGGGATGCCGGCAGCTCGATCTTATTCAGCATCATCTGCAGCAAGGTGCCGTACTCGCTGGCGTCGCCCACCATCACGCCGCCCAGCAGGTATTTGCCGCAATCGGAGACGACGATCTTCTTGTAGATCTGCTTGCGTTCGTCCATGAACTGGTAGGAACGGCTACCGGGCGCATTGCCGTGCGGGTCGCCCAGGCTGGCCACGTCCACGCCCATCAGTTTGAGCTTGGTGCTCATGTCGGCGCCCTTGAATGACGCTTCGCCCTCCTCCTGCAGCACGTGGCGCGCGCAAATGCGCGCCATTTCATAGCCGGGCGCCACCAGGCCAAAGATCAAGCCGCCCCACAGCGCGCATTCGCCGATCGCATAAATATCCGGGTCGGACGTGACGCAGCTGTCGTCGATGGCGATGCCGCCGCGTGGTCCCACGTCCAGGCCGCAGGCGCGCGCCAGCTCGTCACGCGGGCGGATGCCGGCCGAGAAGACGATCATGTCCGCTTCCAGGTGGCTGCCGTCGGCGAACTGCATGCGGTGCGTGGCCGCTACACCATCGACAATAGCCAGCGTATTCTTTTGCGTGTGCACGGTCACGCCCAGTTCCTCGATCTTGCGGCGCAAGACACGCGCGCCGCCTTCATCGACTTGCACGGCCATCAGGCGCGGCGCGAATTCCACCACGTGGGTGTCCAGCTTCAAATCGCGCAAGGCCTTCGCGCATTCGAGGCCCAAGAGTCCCCCGCCGATCACCACGCCCGTGGTGGACTTGGCGCCCCAGGCCAGCATGGCTTCCAGGTCTTCGATGGTGCGGTAGACGAAGCAGCCATTACGCTCCTTGCCCGGAAGCGGTGGCACGAACGGCGTGGAGCCGGTGGCGAACACCAACTTATCGTAGGCCAGCACTTCGCCCGTGCTGGCGATGACGGTTTTCGCCGCGCGGTCGATGGATACGGCGCGCGCATTGAGTTTCAGGACGACGTTGCCCTTGTCGAAAAAGCCGGGCGCCACCAAGGACAGGTCTTCCGCCGATTTACCGCTGAAAAATTCGGACAGGTGCACGCGGTCGTAGGCGGGGCGCGGCTCTTCGCACAGCACGGTGACATGCAGGTGCGGCGCATTTTCCAACGCCAGGCGTTCGAGGAATTTGTGCCCGACCATGCCATGGCCAAGGACGACGATGTTTAAGGGGAGGTTCATGCTTGTCTCCTCAGGCCGCGGCCATGTTCGGTTCGGCCGCCAGACCTGTGAAACGGGCGGCGATGGCGCACAGGGCCGAGATCACCACCAGCGCGCTCAAGATGATCAGGGTCTGGCGGATGTCGCCCGTGCCCTTCATCAGGAAGCCGGCCGCCACGGCGCCCACGTTGCCGCCCGCGCCGATGATCCCGGCCACGCCGCCCAATGCCTTGCTGTCGATGAAGGGCACCAGCGCATACGTGGCGCCGCAAGCCATGTGGGTGAACAGGCCGAAGACCAGCATGGCGATCACGGCGTACGTGACGCTATCGACTTTGGCAAACCACAGCAAGCCGACGCCTTCACCGATCATCAGCATGAACAGCAGGGTCACACGGCTGTTCAGGTTGCCGCGCAGGGCCAGTTTGTCGGACATCCAGCCGCCCAGGGCGCGGGCAAACAGGGCCAGCAAGCCGAAGCTGCCGGCGGCCAGACCGGCCGATTTCAAAGACAGGCCGAAATGGTCGACGTAGTACACGGCGGCGATGTTGTGAATGAAAATCTCGATGCCGAAGCAGGCGCCGTAGGTGACGAACAGCAGCCACACGCGATAGTTGGAACTGGCCGCCTTGAAGCTGTCCCAGCCGCCGCCTTTGCCACCACCTTTGCCACCTTCGATGGCCGTGCCGGCAGCGCGCAAGTCCGAATAATTTCCTTCAGGACAATCCTGCGTATAGCGCCAGTACAGCACGGCCATCACCAGCATCAGCACGCCCGGCACCAGCAAGGCGACACGCCAGCCCAGCGATTCGGACACGCCCAGCATTACTACAGCACCGAGCAACAGCGGCATCAGCGCCTGCGCCGCCCCGCCGCCCGCATTGCCCCAGCCGGCGGCAGCCGCATTCGCCGTCCCCACCACGCGGGGCGCGAACATCACGGAGGTGTGATATTGCGTAATGACAAAGCTGGCGCCGACGGCGCCGATGCCCAGGCGGAAAAACAAAAAGCTTTCATAGCTTTGCGAGGCCGCCACGCCCAGCACGGGAATGGCGCCCAGCAGCAGCAAGCCCGTATACGTCTTGCGCGGGCCGTAGCGGTCGCACAATGGCCCCACGATCAGGCGCACGAGGATGGTGATGGCGACGGCCGCGATATTGATATTCGCCACTTGCGCAAGGGAAAGCCCGAACTCGCCCTTGATGACAGGCATCAGTGGAGCGCAGGCGAACCAGGCGAAGAAACACACGAAAAATGCCATCCACGTCAGGTGGAATGCCCGCATGGGCGGCGTGGCGAGGGAGAAGAGCGCGATGCGCGTTGCTTTTTGGCTGGCCATGATTGGTTCCCGAAGTATCCCGAAAATAACAAAAATGCAAACAAAAACGGCGCCCGCCCCGCCGATGCAAGATCAGCCTGGGCGGACGCCGTTGTCCATGTGGTCCGTCGTTGGACCGTTGTGCGTTTATTCAGGGGATCGCCGTTGATCCGTACCTTCTGTTTAGCAAGCGCCGTGCCAGCTATCTTGAGGGGCACACAGCGCCATTCGCACCTGCTTTGCGCCAGATCATGGCACCTCACGGTGCAAGCGCGCCACTTGCTGGTGCATGCGGGAACCAGCACGTCGCATCTCTTGTCTAACTACCATCTCAAGCAGTCACGGGAGGCCACGATGGTCAAGACACTGAGCCGCCGTTTACGCTTACCTTGGTCACCTTGGCCACCCTGGCTGGCTTGCGTGTGCGCTGGCGTGTTACTCCTTACGTGGAGCAACACTGCCGCCGCGCAAGAGCCGAAGGAACACAGCGAACTCGATGCCACCGTCGTCGCGCCCTTCCGCGCCGTGCGCGCTGATACTGCCACGCGGACGCGCACCTCACAGTCACGCATCTCGCAGTCACGCACATTTCTGGTCCGCCTCGATTATCCCGACGGCGGCCGCACCCATGCGGTGCGCTGGACGCTGACGCTGTCCGGTCCGGGGCCGCAAGGCGCCGTGCTACGGCGCTGGTCGGGAAGCGAACAGCTGGGGGCCGTCGGCGTAAGCTTGGCCTTGCCCTGGGATGGCCGCGCCGACGCCGATGCGCGCGAGCGGCGCGTGCTGGTGCCGGACGGCTTGTACCAGCTGCGCCTGCTGGCCGTGGCGGACGCCGGCACGCCGCAGGAGGCGCAAGTGGAACAACAATGGCACATTCAGGTGCAGCGGGGCGCAAGCACGGCACCCAGAGTGCCCGCCTTCCAGGCGGGCCTGCAACAACTGTCCAGCCTGGAAGGCCAGCCCGGCTACCGCATCGTCTACGCCAACCTGCACAGCCAGACGCGCCACAGCGACGGCGGCGCGGCGCTCGACGCTTGCCGTGGCGCGCAGGAACCGCAAACGGCGCCCTACGGCCCCATCGATGCGTATAGGTATGCGCAGCAACATGGGCTCGACGCCCTGCTGACCTCCGAGCACAACCATATGTACGACGGCTCCGATGGGACGAATGCACTTGCCAACCCTGCCGAAGCAAAAGCCCTGTACCAGACGGGGCTGGCCGAAGCGGCTGCCTATACGGCCGCCCACCCGGGCTTCCTGGCCCTGTACGGCATGGAATGGGGCGTCATCAACAAAGGCGGCCATCTGAACATTGTCAATAGCGAGCAGTTGCTGGGCTGGGAAAGAAATGCCAGCGGCGAATTGCTGGCCGATCTGGAAACGCCGAAGGGCGATTACGCGGGCCTGTACGCGCTGATGCGCGAACGGGGCTGGATCGGCCAGTTCAACCACCCTGCGTCGGCGGGTCAGTTTCTCGTCAACGGCCAGCCGCTGGGCTACACACCGGACGGCGACGCGGCCATGATGCTGTGCGAAGTCGTGAACACGTCCGCCTTTTCCACCAACGACCAGGAAACGGAGACGCGGCGCAGCAACTATGAAGCGGCTTGCAACCGGGCGCTGGCCGCCGGCTATCATGTGGCATTCAGCAGCAACCAGGACAACCATTGCGCCAACTGGGGCGCGGCCTACGGCAACCGCACGGCCGTGCTGGTGGCCAGCCCGACCGCCAGCATGCCCGTTTCACGCGACAGTTTCCTCGCAGCGCTGCGCGCGCGCCGCGTGTTTGCCACCATGGACAAGCATGCGCAGTTACTGTTTACTGCCAATGGCAAGTTGATGGGCGAGCGCTTCGAGAATAGCGGTCCTTTGCACCTGGTCATCAGTTTCAGCAACAGCGCGGGGCGGCAAGCGGCCGCCGTCGCCATTTTCCACGGTGTGCCGGGAAGCAACGGCTCCGTCACACAAGTGTCGGATCAGGCCGAGGTCACCCTCACGCCCGCGCCCGGCCCGCATTTCTTTTACGCGCGGCTGACGCAGGATGACGGCAACGTCGTCTGGTCCGCGCCGGTGTGGGTCAATCAGCTGCCGTGATGGTGACAGGGCGGGCGGAATGCTGGGCCATCAGTTCGGCCACCCAGTCGATAAAGACGCGCAGTTTCTTGCTGACATGGCGGTTAGGGGGATAGGCGAGATAGAGCGGCATGGCGTCGACCGTCCATGCGTCGAACAGCGGCAGCAGCTCGCCCCTGGCCACGTGCGGCCGCGCCATATAATCAGGCAGCCACAGCACGCCCAGCCCCGCCACCCCGGCCGCCAGGTAGGCGTTGCCATCGTCGATCGACAGCACGTACTGGCCATGGATCTTGATGCTCCGGCCCTCGTGGTGCATTACATATGGAAAGCCATTGCCGCTGCGGGTCCAACGAAAACGCACGATACGGTGCGCGCTATCCTGCAATTCCAGCGGATGCAAGGGGGTCCCTACCCGTTGCAGGTAGGCCGGCGCCGCATACACGCCCAGTGGCAAGTCGGCGAGCTTGCGCGCCATCAGCGACTGGTCGGTGATGTCACCGCCGCGTATCACGCAATCGACATTGTCGGCGATCACGTCGACAATGCGGTCGCTGGCGCCCATGTCGAGCACAATGTCGGGATACAGCGCATGAAACCTGGGCAGCGCCGGCACCAGCAGCAAAGCGGCGAGCGGGCTGGGCACGTCCACCCGCAAATGGCCCCGCGGCAAGGCGGCGGCATGCGGCAAGCTCGTTTCGATTTCTTCCAGGGTATCGAGCACCTGCACGATGCGCTCGTAGTAGGCGGCGCCATCGGCCGTCACATTGATCTTGCGCGTGGTGCGGTTCAGCAGTTTCAGGCGCAGCCGCGCCTCCAGCTGCTGCACCAGCTGCGTCACCGTGGTGCGGCTCATGTGCAAGGTCGCGGCCGCCCGCGTAAAACTGCCCGTCTCGACCACCCGCACGAACGCCTTCATCGCATCAAACCTGTCCATCCACACCTCCTCCACCCGATTGTTTTGATTATACAAATAGTCTAGGCCGATCTTGCCGCTTTATCCGCAGGCGAACGATGATTACAGTGTTCTCCATGCAGCAACTTCGCTGCAAGACCAAGGAGCACTCAATGAACTCGGAAATCAACAAACGCGACGCCGTATTCCCTCCGGGCCGCCAAGCCCTGTATGAACAGAACCGCTATTCCCCGGCCGTGCGCGCCAACGGCTTGTTGTTCGTGTCGGGACAGGTCGGCAGCCGCGAAGACGGCACGCCAGAACCCGGGCTCGAGGCCCAGGTCCGGCGCGCGTTCGACAACCTGAACGCCATCTTGCAGGCCGCCGGCTGCACCTTCGGCGACGTGCAGGATGTGACCATCTTTATCGTCGACCCGCAATCGAACTTCCAGCGCATCTGGGATATCGTGCAGGCCGGATATTGGGGCCATGCGCCGTACCCGACGGTCACGGCCGTTGGCGTGACATGGCTGTATGGTTTCCAGTTCGAAATCAAGGTAGTGGCCAGGCTGCCTGGCCACCACGCTGCGCCCGGAGTCGTGCAGGAAAAATAGCCAAAAAAGCAGGTCTCCTCGCACGATTGCCCGCCGCAGCGTACGCTGGCACTGATCTATGGCAACATGGCAGCGCCGTTTTGACAGCAAGGCGGCGCAACCGACCCATGCCAGGAAACGCAATGAAGCCAAAAGCGCTGATCATCGCCAATATTGAAGCGTTCTTGCTGGAGCCGCTGACCGCAGCGGGCTTCAAGTTCTCGCCAAGCCAGCTAACCGTCAAGCGCACGCAGAACGAATTCGTCCAGGCCATCCATTTTCAGGCCAACCGCCATAACGAAGAGCATGCCTGCGGTCCAACTGGGAAAATGCGCCCCTGCCCTTTGTCCAAGCGCAAGGCTCGCATGCCAGGGCCTGCGATTTTTATCTGATGGCTGGCAATCATGAAAAAGCCTTATGGGCCTTGAACGAAGGCATTGCCTACTGGGAAAGAAACCCCAAGGCATCTTATCCGCAAGAAAAAGAGGAGATCGCTTTGCGCATGGAACACTACTTCAATGCCACACCAATCTGACCATGACAGACATCACTTGCCCCTACCACGACGCCTGCGGCCATCATTTTGACAGTAACGCACTCGATGCAGCCGATGGCGATTTTCTGAAATCGGCCCTTGGCAAGAGCATGACCTTCATGTTCCTGCACTGTCCCGTATGTTCAAGGATATTCCAGTTCAATCCAGTCGCCTGGACAGCGCAGGCTTGCGAGGCGGTCGCACCCAAGGCCGCCAGGGTAGCGAAGAAAAGCAACAAGCAGCTGGAAAAATTGCTGGCGAAGGAAAAAGTGGCCCTGCCCCAGGCCTATCTCGATCACCTCAACAGCGGAAAGTCACGTCCCGACGTGGCGATTTTCAAGGATGAAGATCACTTCACACTGTACCGCCTGGATGCGCTGTGCAAAGAGGTCGATGTGGATGGAACACGATATCTGGCAGTCAGGCAGCTGGCAGGCTTTGCGCAGGCCCTGGCACAAGTGGGGGGAACAGGATCAAAGCAGGCAGCACCGTTCAGTCTTGCCGAGCTGGCGGCTTGCCTGGCCATCGGCGAGGAAAACACGCGCATCCTGTTTATCGACAGCCGCGACAATGATGCATTGTGGATTTATCACCTAGACGGCGGCGATGTTGAAAAGACGCGGCTCAGCGTAACCTCCCTGATCGGGCCTGGCGTATCTTGAAAGGCGCAACACACCGCAGATTCTGCGGCCTGCGTCCATTCCAGCAAACAATATTTGAAAAGCAATTATTTTTTAAGTAGTCGTCCATAGACACTGGTTCCTCCCAGCAATCCATGGCACCATAGGTGCGCCGTTTTGCCTGCAACGCGGCCTCCATCGGACCAACCAGGAACCCTCTATGTCGTCATATCGTACCTTCGCCAGCAGCATGCTGCTCGGCCTGGCCGCAGCGGGCATCGCCCATGCACAGGCACCCACGCCCGCCGCGTCCACGTCTCCCGCCGATCCCCACCTGTGGCTGGAAGAAGTCCTCGGCGACAAGCCGCTGGCCTGGGTCAAACAGCACAATGCCGTCACCACCAAAGAATTGGAAGCCCGGCCCGGCTTCCCGGCCCTGCAGGCGCGCCTGAAAACCATCCTCAATTCGAAGGAACGCATTCCCTACGTTAGCAAGGAAGGCGAGTTTTACTACAATTTCTGGCGCGACGCCCAGCATGTGCGCGGCATCTGGCGCCGCACTACCCTGGCGCAGTACCAGCAAGCCGAACCGACCTGGGAAACCGTGATCGACCTCGACCAGCTGGCCGCTGGCGAGAATGAAAACTGGGTCTGGGGCGGCGCCTCCTGTCTGTATCCGAAGGGCGAACGCTGCCTCATTTCCCTGTCGCGCGGCGGCGGTGACGCCAAGGTGGTGCGCGAATACGACGTGGCGAAACGCACCTTTGTCGACGGCGGCTTCATCCTGCCGGAAGCGAAGGGCAGCGCCAGCTGGATCGACCAGGACACCCTGTTCGTCTCCACCGATTTCGGCCCCGGCACCATGACCAGCTCGGGCTACCCGCGCATCATCAAGGAGTGGCGGCGCGGCACGCCGCTGGCGCAGGCGCACACGCTGTATGAAGCGAAACCCGACGACCTGAGCGCCGGCGCCTACAAGGACTTCACGCCCGGCCACGAACACCAGTTCATCGAGCGGCAAATCGATTTCTACAGTGGCGAAACCTTTTTGCGCGACGGCGCAAGCCTGAAGAAAGTGCCGAAACCGGACGACGCCACCGTGTTTACTGTGCGCGATCAATTGATCATCACCTTGCGCTCGGATTGGAAAGTGAACGGCAAGACCTACCTGCAAGGCTCGTTGCTGGCGACGGACTTCAATGCCTTCATGCAGGGCAAGCAGGAGCTCGAAGTGCTGTACGCGCCCACGGCCACGTCTTCACTGGACAATGTCACACCGACCAAGTCGGCCATCCTCGTGACGACCCTGGACAAGGTCAAGAACCGCCTGACAGAACTGCGCCACGTGAACGGCAAGTGGCAGCGCCGCGCCGTCGATGCGCCGAAACTGGGCACCCTGGCCGTCAGCGCGCTCGACCCGGTCGACACGGACCAGTACTTCCTGACGGTGACGGACTTCCTCAACCCGACCACCCTGTACCTGGCCACGGCGCAAAGCGACAAGCGGACAAAAATCAAGTCGCTGCCAGCTTACTTCGACGCGGCGCCGTACAAGGTGGAGCAATTCGAATCGACGTCGAAGGATGGCACCAAAGTGCCGTATTTCGCCATCATGGGCAAGAAGACGAAGTTCGACGGCAGCAACCCCACCGTGCTGTATGGCTACGGCGGCTTCGAAGTGTCGCTGAAACCAAGCTACAGCGGCACCACGGGCGTGGCGTGGCTGGAAAAGGGCGGCGTGTATGTGCTGGCCAATATCCGTGGCGGCGGCGAATTCGGCCCGCGCTGGCACCAGGCGGCGCTGAAGGAAAACCGCCAGCGCGCGTATGACGATTTCATCTCGGTGGCGCAGGATTTGATCAAGCGCAAGGTCACCAGTCCGCGCCACCTGGGCATCATGGGTGGCAGCAATGGAGGCCTGTTGACGGGCGCCGTGCTGGTGCAGCGGCCCGACCTGTTCAACGCCGTCGTCAGCCAGGTGCCGCTGCTCGACATGCGCCGCTATAACAAGCTGCTGGCGGGCGCCTCGTGGATGGGAGAGTACGGCGACCCGGACGTGCCGGAACAATGGGCTTACATCAGCAAGTACTCGCCGTACCAGAACGTCTTCAAGGACAAGAAATATCCGCGCGTGCTGTTGACCACCTCGACGCGCGACGACCGCGTCCACCCTGGCCATGCGCGCAAGATGGTGGCCAAGATGGAAGAGCAAGGCCACGACGTGCTGTACTGGGAAAACACGGAAGGCGGCCATGCGGGCGCCGCCAACAACGACCAGCAGGCGCTGATGTGGGCGCTGACCTACACCTTCCTGCTGGAGCAGCTGAAGTAAGGCTGCTGAAGTAAGGCTGTTGAAGTAAACCCGGCCTGACGGCACCTGGCAAAGAAGAACGCCTGCACCGGATTCCGGCGCAGGCGTTCTGCATTCGGCCCTTACTTCGCCTGCGCGCTGGGGCGTTCGGCGATGCGGTCGCGGTAGGCCTGCAAGTGTTGCAGCCCTTCCGCGCCCGGCCGGTACTTCATCAGGCCGCGCGCAAATTCCAGCGCGCAGAAAGCCGTGATGTCGGCAATCGTAAACCGGTCGCCGGCGATGTACGGCTGCTGGGCCAGCACCTGGTCCAGCCATTGCGCCGTTTCGCGTAGCTTGCCCGCCTGCGCCGTGGCGAAGTCGGGAAACTGCGGGTTTTCCAGCGCCACCAGGGCCGGATGGCCATGGCGCACCCAGTTGGCGGCGGCACTGAACAGATGCAGTTCCACGCGACGGTCAGCCATTTCAATGAAGGCGCGTTCCTCGAAACCTTCGCCCATCAGGTTGGGCTGCGGCTGCAAGCCTTCCAGGTAGGTGCAGATGGCGCGCGTCTCGGTCAGCACGCGCCCGTCCGCCAGCTCCAGCACGGGCACGCGGCCCAGCGGGTTTTTCACCAGGAAGGCGGGATCGCGGTGCTGGCCCGCCATCAGGTCAAGCGCCACTTCCTCGATGCCGGTGATGCCCTTCTCGGCGATGAACATGGTGACGCGGCGCGGATTGGGCGTGCGGGGGCTGATAGTCAGTTTCATGTGCAGGTCTCGTCTTGTTATGGTGGTGGATGGTGGTTGACCATCAGCTGCGGCACCAGCCTATGGCAATGCAGTCAGGCGCCCATCATACCAGCGCACCGTCATGCTGCGGCACTCCTGGCGCGTTGACTTTACCCCTGTTTCACCTTAGATTGCTGTACGGGAACGCTGGCTTTCAGTTCCAGCGATGTCCCGCTACCGCCATCAACGCTCGCAGTCTATCCGACTGGCGGGCGTTTTACTCATGAACCAAGGGCATACCATGCATCGCATTCCGACTCCGCGTTTCCGCCGCAGCCAACTGGCCGCCGCCGTCCTGGCAATGACCGCCGCCACCGCTTTCAACACGGGCCACGCCGCCCCCGCCGCCAAATACGCGTCGGCCAGCCACGCCCTTGGCACCACCACGCAGCTGCCGCGCGGCGTCACGCCTTTGCACTATATCCTGTCGATCACGCCGGACGCCGCCGCCTCCACCTTCAAGGGCGAAGCCGCCATCAAGGTGGCCGTCGACACGCCAACGGCCAGCATCACCTTCAATGCCCTGAACCTGGCGTTTACCGCCGCCGCCATCGAAGGCGCAGGCGGCAGCAAGCAGGTGACGCGCAAGATCGAGTTCGATGCGGACAAGCAGACGGCCAGCGTGCATTTTGCCGAGCCGCTGGCCAAGGGCGAGTACCTGTTGCGCATCGACTACAGCGGCAAGATCGGCACGCAGGCGACGGGCCTGTTCTCGCTCGACTACGACACGCCGCAAGGGCGCCAGCGGGCGCTGTACACGCAATTCGAAAATTCGGATGCGCGCAGCATGCTGCCATCGTGGGATGAGCCGGACTACAAGGCCACCTTCGCGCTGGACGTGATCGTGCCGAGCAACCAGATGGCCGTCGGTAACATGCCCATTGCCAGCAGCGAAGACCTGGGCAATGGCATGAAGCACGTGTATTTCGCCACCACGCCGCGCATGTCGACCTATCTGCTGTTCTTTGGCCTGGGCGACTTCGAGCGCGCCACGGCAATGGCCGACGGCACCGAAGTGGGCGTCATCACGAAGAAAGGCGCGCTGGCGCAAAGCCGCTTCGCGCTCGACGAATCGGCCGCGCTGCTGCGCGAATACAACGATTATTTCGGCGTGCGCTACCCGCTGCCCAAGCTCGACAACATCGCCGCGCCGGGCCGCAGCCAGTTCTTCGGCGCCATGGAAAACTGGGGCGCCGTCTTCACCTTCGAATACGGCCTGCTGCTGGATCCGGCAATCTCGACCCAGTCCGACAAGGAAAATATTTACACCACCCTCTCGCATGAAATGGCGCACCAGTGGTTCGGCGACCTGGTCACCATGCGCTGGTGGGACGACCTGTGGCTCAACGAAGGTTTTGCGTCGTGGATGGAAAGCCGCACCACGGAGCGTCTGCACCCGGAGTGGAACACGGCCCTGTCCAACGTGGGCGGGCGCGAATCGGCCATGAGCCAGGACGCGTTGCGCACCACGCATCCGGTGGTGCAGCGCATCGCCACCGTGGAACAAGCCAGCCAGGCCTTCGACGGCATCACCTACCAGAAGGGCGAAGCGGTGATCCGCATGCTCGAAGCGTACGTGGGCGCCGATACCTGGCGCAAGGCCGTGCGCAGCTACATGCGCAAGCATGCGTATGGCAATACGGTATCCGACGACCTGTGGCGCGAAGTCGATGCCGCCGCCGGCAAGCCTGTCAGCGCCATCGCCCATGATTTCACCCTGCAACCGGGCGTGCCGATGATTACGGTGGGCCAAGCCGTGTGCAGGAAGGGCAGCACGCGCGTGAGCCTGACGCAGACGGAATTTTCCAAGGACCAGCCGGACAAGAAGCCGCTGTCGTGGAAAGTGCCGGTGATCGCTTCGACGGTCGGCAACGGCAAGCTGGCCAAGGTGGTGCTCAAGAATGGCAAGGCCACCCTGAACGTGCCCGGCTGCGGCGCCCTGCTGGTGAATGCGGGCCAGAGCGGCTACTACCGCACCCTGTACGCTCCCGCCAACACGCGCGCGCTGGCGGGCAGCTTCGCGCGCCTGGCGCCGATCGACCAGCTGGGCTTGCTGGCAGACAGCCAGTCGCTGGGCATGGCGGGCCTGCAAGACCCGGCCGGCTTCCTGGAACTGGTAAAGGCCACGCAGCTGTCGGCCGATCCGCAAGTGCTGGGCCGGGTGGCCGCCTCGCTGAACGGTCTGTATGAGCAATATGCGGGCGACAGCGTGGAAAGCAAAGCGCGCCAGCAGGCTTTCGGCCGCTTTGCCATGGCGCGCCTGGCGCCGATGATGGCGCAGACGGGCTGGGAGGCGCGCGCGGGCGAGGCATCGAGCGTGGCGACCCTGCGCGGACGCCTGATTTCCATCCTCGGCGACATGGGCGAGCCCGGCGTGCTGCTAGAGGCGCGCCGCCGCTACGCGGCCAGCGAGCAGGCCGGTGAGCAAAATGCGGCCGCCATGCCCGCGCCGCTGCGCCGCACCATCCTGGGCGTGGTGGCGCAGCATGCGGACGCCGCCACTTGGGAGCAATTGCACGCCAGGGCGCAGCAGGAAAAGACGCCGCTGGTCAAGAACCAACTGTACGACTTGCTGGCCTCGACCGACGATGCGGCCCTGGCGCAGCGTGCGCTGGCGCTGGCGCTGACGGAGGAACCGGGCGTAACCAACAGCCCGGCCATGATCTCGCGCGTTTCGCGCCGGCATCCGGAACTGGCCTTCGACTTCGCGCTGGCGCACCTGGAGCAAGTCAATGCGCGCATCGACGCTAGCTCGCGCAGCCGCTACTTCCCACGCCTGGCGGCCGGTTCGGCGCAGCCGGACATGATCGCCAAGCTGGAAGCATACGCGCAAGCGCACCTGCCGGCCAGCGCGCGCGGCGACGCCGACAGTTCCGTAGCCGGCATCAAGTACCGCATCAAGGTACGCGCCGAGCGCCTGCCGGCGGTCGATGCGTGGCTGGCGAAACAGGCAGGCTAGGCTGGATTCCCGGCGCCGCCGCGCCGGGAGGAAGAAAAAACAGGCAAAAAAAACCGGCTTCGCAGATTGCGGTAGCCGGTTGAAACGCTGTTTCAGAGCGCAGGGATAAAGCAGGAAAACACATGAAAAAGTGGAAATCGTGCCGGTCATTGAGGTGTCCGGCAACCCTGCGCCCGGGGTTTCCGTGCGCCATGTATCCACTATGCCAGCCCTTCGTTGAGTCAGGCTTAGGACTTCATTAAATCCCTGCCCGATCCCTGCATTTCCCTGCCTCACCCTGCGATCATTATTAAAAAACAAATTTTACATGTCTGGTGCCGATGGTTGAGCTCACCGGCTAAGCTGTTGAGTCATGCCTGCATCCTATCGCTCCCGGAACGTAGTGACCTGCGCACCGCATGCTGTGTGCCAACAAAAGCATCATAGCAGCGGCATATGACCGGCTTATGACGTAGCGCTAAGGTGCGCCGTCCTCTTTCACTGAACGCTTGACACCCGTCAATTCAATTTCCACCCGGCGGTTCGGCTGCAAACAGGCGATCAGCGCGGCGCGCGGCGTCACCTTCTCGCAGGCGACGAGCGGCTGCGCCTTGCCCTTGCCATAGGCGCTGATGACATTGGCGATGCCTTGCTCGCGCAGCAACTGTTTCACCGTCAACGCACGCCGCTCGGACAGGGCCTGGTTATAGCTGTCCGTACCCAGGCGGTCCGTGTGACCCGTCACGGACAGCGTATCGATCTGCACATAGCCCTGCTTCAGGCGCTCCGCCAGTGCGCGGATTTTCTCTACGCCCTGCGGCAACATGTCGGCCGCGCCCGCCTTGTCGAAGCGGAACAAGGCATCCATGTCCAGCGTGACGCGTTCATGCGCGATGCGCGGCGGCAGGATTTCCGGCTGCGGTTCCCGCTTCGGCTTGTCGGCCGGGCACGCCGCTACGGCGGACTGGCCTGCCGCCTGCGCATCCTCGGCCAGCTGCACATACGGGTTCGCGTGGCGCCAGCCCTGCTGCTTGTATTCGTTGCCAGCATGCACCAACTCCACTTCGCCGCACGCCACCTTTTGCGCCGCACAGGCGAAGCCCGGCGACTCGCGCAGCTTGCCAAAGCTGGCCCACAGATCGTCGCGCAGGCGCGTGGCGTCGTTCACCAGCGGCGTGGCGTCGCCGGGATTGGGCATGCTGCCGTCTTCCAGCGCGGCAACGATCTTGGCCGATTCCTGTAACGCCTGCAGAGGGAAGGCCGAGCGGTCGTTGCGCGTGTATTCGTGGAAAGACACGTCGAGCCAGCATTGCGCCTTGGACAGGTAATAGTCGCCCACGCGCACGCCGCCATTGTTGAGCTTTTTGATGCGCTCCTGCAGCAGGCGGTAAGCCTGCTGGTCGGCAGAGACGGCCTGGTCGCTGATGCGCAGCTGGGGCATGGCCAGCGGCGCCGTTGGCAGGGTCGGCGTGGCCGCCTGGGCCAGGCCCATGGCCAGCAGGCTGGCCAGCGGTATCAGTTTCATCATGGGGGTCATCATCGGTGTCATCGTCGGTATCAGTGAGGGAGTCATGGTAGTTTTCATGGCCGGGCCAGGGTACGGTTGATGGTGGCGTCTTTGCCTTTGAACAGGTTTTCATCGAACTTGAAGCGCAGGCGCAAATACGCTCCGCGCGCCGTGTAGTCGGCGCCCGTCAGGTCGCGGTCGGAAAAGCCCGACCAATTGTGGCCGGCCGACAGCCACAGGTTTTGCGCCAGCAGATAGCCCACTTCGACGCCGTTCGCCCACTGGCGGCTGCCCCCTTGCGGGCTGCCCATCACGGCCGCCAGCACGCCGATGTCCCAGTGCTTGCTGATGTCGTAGACGGTGCGCCCGGAAAACAGCCACGCCGTGTACTTTTCCTGGCCCACAGGCAAGTTCTTGTCGTTGTTGTGCTTGGCGGCAACCCTGCCCGTGAACCACCACGGACGGCTGGGGTGGTAGTCGAGGTGCGTGGAAACGATGTGCGCGCGGTAATTGTCGCCATCGATCTGCGATTGGTCACGCACGGTCTTGTACTCGTAGCGTGCCAGGCCGTTGAAACGGTTGTCATCCACGGGCCGCCAGGCAAAGCCCAGCTGTGCCCGATCCTGCAGCACGTTACCCACGGGCGCACCACTGGCGTCGTCGTTGTTGCGCGTGTACAGCAGGTAGTTGCGTGCAAGCAAAGTCCAGTCACGGCTCAGCTTGCGCGCCCAGACGATGGTATTAAGCCATTGATCCTGGCGCTGGTCGCCCGGCGCGATTTCGCTGTCGAACAAGCGCCGGTACTCGAGCTTGACGGAACCGCGCCACAGCGGATTGACCGAATAGTCGAAGCCTGCCGCCACGGCCACGGCTTGCTGTTGCTGGCCGTTCATGACTTTCAGATATTCCACATTCGTGTTCGCCGCCAGCCCTTCACCCAGGTTCCACGTGTTGCGCAAGCCCGATGCCAGCTGCAAGTCGCGCTGGTTGCTCAGGCTGTAATCCATGGCGTCGCGCATGCGGTACTCGCCAAATACGGTACCGCCCGGCATGTAGCCCGTATCCGCACCGGCCACAAAACTGGTGCTGCGGTCGGCCGGATTGAGCGAATAGGCGGACGCCAGGCCCGTCTGGTTTTCATAGCGCGCGTACAGCCGGCTGCGTTCGGCCAACTGGTATTGCGCACCCAGGCCGTAACGGTGCTGGTCCGCGTCGGAAATGCTTTTTTCCACGTCGCCATTCAAGGTCCAGCGCTCCGTGGCCTTGTATTGCGCCCCCAGGCGCACGGTGGTGGCGTCCAGCGGCACCGTCGCGCCTGCACCCGCGCCGGGATTGATAGGCGCAAACGTGGTGATGCTGCCGCCCGTGACGGGGTCGATCGCCGTGTTCGCCGTGCCGTTGCCAAAGAAGCCGCCCGTGGGATTGAGACCCGTGCCCAGCGGCGAGGTATTCGGCGCGATGCCGGCCGTCGACGGCATGCCGCCACTCTCCTTCATGTGCTGGACGGAGACGTCGAGCAGCCAGCGTTCGCTGGCATTCCAGGCCACGCCCAGGCGCTGCGCATCGCGGCGCGCATCCGTGCTGCGCTCGTCGCTGCGGATGGCCTCGCCATACACGGTGACGGCGGGATTGAGCTTGTAGCCCGCCTTCACGCCCGCCTCGCCCCGTCCGCCCGTGATGCCTGCCGCCGTGTTGTTGAAGTCCTTGTCGGAGCGGCTCCAGAAGACTTTCGCTTCCAGCTTCTCATCCTTGTGCTGCAGCTCGACCCGGGCCGCATTGCCGCTGACTTCATCGCGCAGCTCGCCCGCCTGGCCCGACGGCGTCGTGTAGATGTTGCCGCCCGCGCTGTAGCTGGTGGACGTGGTGCGCGCCACTTCGAGCACCAGCAGGCTGTGCTCGCCGAAGCGCAAGCCCGCATTGACACTGTGCAATTTGTACGGCGACAAGGGATTCTTGTCTTCCACGGCCGAGCCACCGAGCGAGACCATCTTGCCCAGTTGTACTTGCCCATCCACGCCCAGGGTCCAGAATTTTTCGCCGCCCTGGTCAACCTCATAGCTGATGCGGATCGATTGCGGATCGCCATTCGGCGTCAGCGCGGGGATCGCCTGCTTGAACAGGATGCGCCCGCTGAACGGCTCGAAGCTGTAATCCTCGAAACGGCGCAGCTGCGTCACTTGCACGATATTGCCATTCTGGTTCTTGTCGCGCACCACGATCTCGATCTTTTCCGAGTTGTCGATGGCGTTATTGTTGCGCACGGCGAATGGCCCCGACGTGCCATTCGCCCGGTATTCCTCGACCACTTGCTTCAGGCTATCGTTGATGGCGAAGGCATTGGCGACGATGCCATCCTGTTCGTAATGGCCGCGCCCGCCCGTAGCCGTGCGGTTGTACTGGCCCAATTTTCTCTGCTGCAAGTTGGCCACGGCGCCGCCGCCCGTCATCTGGCTGAAGCCGTCGCCAGTGGCAAAGTCGCCATACAGCACATAGCTTTTCTGCTGGTCGATGCGCACGTACAGGCGGTCGCTGGAACGGGCGTCGAAGTTGCGCACGGAACTGTCGCCGTAGACGGGATAAAACTCTTCCGGATTGACATCGCGCAAGAGGCGCGCGCGCGTATCCTTGTCCGAATCGTAGGCGGCCGTCAGCAAGGCGTCGCCACGGATGGTTCCCTTCAGGAACATGGCCGCGCGGCCCGCCACATTGGCCTTGCCATTGTTGAATGCCCGGCTCCAGCGCTGTATGTCGCGCTCGAAACCATCGTTGAAGCGCGATGGTGAAATGGAACTGCTCGACAGGCTGCGCTTGCTGATGATGCCGTCAATCAAGCCCACGGCCAGCATGTCGCGCAGTTCTGGCAGGAAACTGATCGTGCCCTGCGCCGCCACGCTGCCGGCCGACACGCGCAGCAGCACGTCCTGCGGCGTGGACGGGGCCAGCAGGCTGAAGCTCGCTACACCATTCTCCACCGCCAGCTGCGTGCCCGGCGTGACCTTGTCCACGTCGCGCCGCTCGGGGCCCAGTTCATCCGTACGGGCGCCGGGCAACAAGATGCGCCCGCCGCTGGCCTCGATGGTGAGCAAGGCCGTGCCCGTCAAGGGCTTGCCGTGCTCGTCATACAGCCTGACCGTCACCTTGACGGGGCTCTGGCCATCGGCCGGTACGTCATTCCCGTCCGTTTCGACGGCGATGCGCGCCACGCCCCGGTTGATTGTATAGTCGGCAAGGCCCACCTTGCCCGCAAACAAGGATGGCGCAGCCACGCTGTCCGGCACGGGCATCTGGGCCTGGCTAGCGGCCGGGAAGACCAGCAAAGCCAGTACGGCGGCCATGCGCCGAGGCGCGGGGAGAGTTGTCTTCATGGCCTGTGTCTCTTTAACAGCATTGGCATGCGTCACGTGATGGGATGAAGGCTTATTGCACATGGCTGCCTCCCGTGGCTGGCGTGGCGGCGGGGGTGCGCGGCGCGACAACAGGCTGGTTGGCGCTGTCCGTCGCTTGCGCGGGCGCACTGGCGGGCTGGCTGCTGAAACTCAGTCCCGGCCCCGCCCTGCCCTCCTTTTCCACGCTGCGCACTTCGCCCTGCGCGCGGCGCGCCTTGACTTGCTCGAGCACGGGATTCGAGCACGAGCCTTCGATGAAATCGGCGCGCAGCAACTCGCCGTTCTTGGTATCGAGGAACAGGCTGTGCGGATCGCCCAGGTTGCGGTTCGACGCTTCCATCATGCGGCTTGCGCGCGGCAACGTTGCACCATCGACCTTGATGACGTGGCTATTCGGCGTGATGCCGCAATAGCTGTACTTGCCTTCCACGTCCGTGGTGAAGTTCGTGCCATCCTCCATATACAGGCGTACGCCGGGGATGCCCAGTTCTTCCGCATCCTGCACATGATTGTTGTTGCAGTCGACAAATACCTTGCCGGCGATGCAGGCATCCGTGGTGAACACGCCGCCCGTCACTTTCACTTTCGCGCGCGCCTCGTTCGAGGGTGGGCCGTTGGTGGTCGATGCCTGGGCGCGGTTGATGCCGTCGCCCTGCAGCGAACCGACGCCCACGCGCAGGCGGTAGCGGAAGCTGGCGCTGGCGTTCGGCGCCAGCGATTCCAGCTCGAAGCTCAGCTGCGGCCCCGGCTTGCCGGACGGATCGGGCTGCGCCACATTGTTGCGCGTGGTGGTGCCGTCGATGTAGCGGAAACCGGCCGGCAGCTTATCGAGCACGCTGACGCCAAACGCCGTCGCCACGCCCGTATTCTTCACCTCGATCGTGTACTGCAGGCTGTCGCCGATCTCGGCCTGGGTCTTGTTGACGCTCTTGCTGATCAACAACATCGGCTTGTCCGTCGTGTTGAACACCACGGGGGTGAAGCTCGGTGGCGTGGCGCCAGGCGAGGCCGGCAGCAGCAAGGTATCGGCCGAGCTGGCCAGGGCCAGCACGCTGGCGGGCGCCACTGGCGTCGTCGACGTCCCCGTGCCGCTGTAGCTGTGGCCAATGTTCATGCCACCGCCATCCGTGCCGAACATGGTGCTCGCATACACCTGGTTCAGCTGCGGCACGGTGGGAATCGCGGCCACGCTGCCAAAGTCGACCAGCACCGTGAAAACGATGTTGCAGCTTTCCTGCGGCTGCAAGTCGCCCTTGCCAGTCAACAGGCCAAAAACGGTGGCGCCGTTGAAGTCGCCATTCGCGACGCAAGCCGTGGCGCTGGCGGGCCGCGCCGTGACGGCCAGGCTGCCCGGCTTGAAGGTGACGCTGGTGGCCGTGGGGAAGACGGCCCTCAGGTTTTCCGCCACCTGCACCATGGTCGAGGTCGGATAGCCTGCAGGATAGCGGTTGGCCGCCTGCACCGTGTAGCTGATCTCGAACTTGCTGGCGTCAACTTGCTGCTGTGCCGACACGGCCTTGATGACATCGACCACCTGGCGCAGCAACACCACGGGCGTGGGCGTATCTTCGCCCGTGAACGGCACACCGCCCACGGTATCCGAGGCATTGCCGTTGCGGTTGGGATCGACCTTTTCCGCCAGCGCGGCCACGTCGGCTGCCGTGGCCACGGCGCCCGCATGACTGCCGCCATTGTTGGAAGCGTCAAACACCAGGCTGCCCACGGGCGGCGTGTAGGCTGGGTTGGCGGCGATGACGCCGGCAGCCGGGGCCGGTGGCACGCTGATGACGCCGCCAGCGTTGGCGAGATTGCCGCCCAGCGCGCTGGCAAACACGCTGTTGTTGTACTGCGGCAAAGTTGTATCCTGCACCGTAATTTCCACGCTGAAAGTGATGACGCTCAACTCGCCCTCGCCCAGTGCCGTATCACCGTTGAGCAAACGCAAGTCGTTGCCGCCGCAACCGCCCGTAAAGCCCGGATTGACGGCCAGTTGCCGGCTGCCGCCAATGGCGGGCGCGGCAGGTGGCGCGACGATGCGGCACGTGACGGGTTCAGGGAAGGCGGCGCGCAGGCTGTCGAGCGCCTGCACATTCTGCGCCGCGCCCTTGCCCACGTTGCGGATCACCACCGTGTACGGCACATTGAAGACTTTGGCCGACAGCTGGGTCACTTTGCCCACGCCCAGCGCCACGCCGACGGCCGGGTTGGCCACCTCCGTAACGGCCATGCAATCAGATGCCTGCGCGCAACGTGGCAAATCGGTACCGGCGGGCACGATGGTGTTGCTCAGGGTGCCGCTGGCGGCCACTTTCGCACTCAGCGTGACGGCGGCCACGGCGTTCGGCGCCAGGCCGGCAGGCACCGTGCACACCAGCTTGTTCGCGGCCAGCGGCGCGCAAGTGGTGGGCGCGGCGGGCGTGACGACGATCTCCGTCAGGCTGGCGGCCAAGTCGTCCGTCAGCGTAATGGTTGCCGTGGTGGCACCGCTGCCGCTGTTGGTGGCCGTGATAGTCCAGCTGACGGTGTCGCCGATGCTGGCGTTGGCCTTGTCCGCGACTTTTTTCACCATCACGCTGGGGCTGGTCACATTGGTGCTGGTCTGGCAATCGCTTGGGGCCAGGCACAGCGGGGCGTCGGGCCCGGAAGGCACGACGCGGTTGAGCGCCGTGCCCGCCTGGGTAACGGTGGCCGACACTTCCACGCTGGCTTCGCCGCCATTGCCGATCAGGCCGGCAGGTACGCTGCAGTTCAGCACATTGCCGGCCACGGGTGCGCAGGCGGCGCGCACAGGCGTGAGCACCACATTCGTCAGGCCGGCCGGCAAGGTATCGATCAGGGTCATGACGGCGCGCGTGGGGCCGCTGCCCGTATTGCTGGCCGTGATGGTCCACACGACGGTGTCGCCCACATTGGCGCTGAGGCGGTTGACGCTTTTGCGCACTGCAACTTTAGGTCCCGTTAGCACGATACTGGACTCGCAGTTGTTCGCCTGCACGCAAGCTGGATTGTCTGGCCCGCTCGGCATCACGCGGTTTGACAGCACGCCTTCCAGCGTGCCCGTGGCCGTCACGCGCACGCTGCGCGTGCCATTACCGACAGCCAATTGACCAGCAGCAATGCTGCAGCTTTGCACGCTGTTCGGCAGCCAGTTCGCCAGCGGCGGGCACGTCACGCCAGCGTCGGCATTGACCGCCAGCACCGTCAGGTTCGGTGGCAGGATATCTGCCAGGGTTACCACGCCCTGGTTGGCCACGCCGCCGCTGTTGACGGCGGTGATGGTCCAGATGATGCTGTCGCCCACGTTGGCGCTGCCGCGGTTGGCCGTCTTGCTGACGCGAATGACGGGGCCCGGCATGGTTACCGTGGCCGTGTTCGGCAAGTCGTACTGCACTTCCGTCGAGCTGGTGGCGATGAGGCTGACGATGGTCGAGACATTGCTGGCCGGCTGGATGTAGGACAGGCCAAAACTGTGCAGCTCATTGGGCGCCAGGCTGGCGGGCAAGCCCGTCACCGTCAGCATGCCGCTGATGGCGTCATAGCTGCCGGCCGCGCCGCTCAGGGTCACGCCCATCAGGCCCTGTGCCAGTTTCAAGCTGTACGTCACGTTCTCGGCCGTGCCGGGACCGGCATTGCTGAAGCTGACGATGCCGTTGATCTGGTCGCCGGCACTGGTGCTGCCGGGGAAACCATTCAGGGTGGTAGTCACGTCGACCAGCAGCTTGATGGCCGTGGTGCTGGTGCTGCAGTCCGCCGCCTGCACGCAGACAGGATTGTCCGGACCGCTTGGCAACACCGTGTTCTGCAGCACGCCAGCCGCGCTGGCCGTGGCGCGCAGCACCACTTGCGCCTGTCCACCCGGCGCCAGGCCGGCCGTCACGCTGCACGTGACGATATTGCCGGCCACGGGCGCGCAAGTGGCCAGCTGTGTGGAAACCACTTGCACGCCGCTGACGCCGGCTGGCAAGTTGTCGGTCAGCACGATGGCGGATTTGGTCGCGCCCGTGCCGCCATTGCTGGCAGTAATGGTCCAGGTCAGCAAGTCGCCCACGCTGACATTGCTCTTGTCGACGCTCTTGCGCACCGTCACTTGCGGCGCCACGAGGGCCGTCGTAGCTTGGCAGGCGCTGGCCTGTTCGCAGGCGGGATTGTCGCCACCGCTGGGCAAGACACGATTCGACAGGCTTCCGCCCGCAGTGCCGCGGCCCGTGATGACGACCTTGCGGCTGCCATTGGTGGCAAGCAATTGACCTGCCGCAACCGTGCATGCCTGCACACTGCCAGCCGTCCAGCTGGCGGCCGGCGGGCAGCTCACGCCCGCGTCAGGCGTCACGCTGAGCACGACAATGTTGGCAGGCAGCACATCGCTGACGACGACCGGGTTTTGATTCGGCAAGTTGCCCGTGTTCGTCGCCGTAATGGTCCAGGTCAGGATGTCGCCCACGGCCGCGTTCACCTTGTCGACCATCTTGCTGGCGCGGATCACAGGACCCGGCAAGTTCGTCGTCGCCGTATTCGACAAGTCGTTGACAATTTCCGTGGAACTGGTGCCCACCACGCTGCTGATGCGCGAGCTGTTGCTGGCCGGCTGCGTGTAGAACAGGTTGAAGCTGGCGCTCTGCCCGCTGATCAGGGTGGCCGGCAAGCCGCTCAGCACATACAGGCCCGTGCCGCTGTTGTAGACGCCGCTGATGCCGGGCGCGCCGCTGACGGGGCTGACGGAAACGCCGCTCAGGCCCGCTTCCAGCTGCAAGCTGTAGCTCATTGTTTCCGCCACGCCAGGACCCACGTTGGCAAACGTCACCACGCCACGGATGGCGTCGCCCGCATTGCTGCTGGCGGGAAAACCGTTCAGGGTGGTGGTCACGTCCACCAGCAGTTTCGACACCACCGTGGTGGTCTGGCAATCGCCCGGGGTGGCGCAAACGGGGTTGTCCCCCCCTCCCGGCAGCAGTGTATTGACGAGGCTGCCCGACAAGGTCGCCGTGGCGCTCAGTTTCACACTGGCGCTGGCGCCGGCGGCAAGGCCGGCAGGCACGCTGCAGCTGACGACATTGCCCGCCGGCGCGGCGCAGGTGACGGGTGCCGTTGGCGTCACCAGCACATTCGCCAGGCCCGCAGGCAGGGTATCAGCCAGGGTGGCGATGGCCGTGCTGGGACCGCTGCCGATATTGCGCAAGGTCAAGGTCCACACGAGGGTATCGCCCACGTTGGCCGCCGTCTTGTCGACGCTCTTGCTGGCGTTCAGCAAGGGCGCGCTGACAGTGCTGGTGGTGCTGCAGTCGCCCGCCTGCAAGCAGAAAGGATTATCCGTGCCGCTGGCGCTGACGCCATTGACGAGACTGCCTGCTGCGGCGGCGCGCGCCGTCACTTGCAGCGTAGCATTGGCGCCGGCGGCCAGGCCGGCCGGCACGCTGCACGTAAGGATATTGCCGGCCAGCGGCGCGCAGGTGACGGACGCGGCGGGCGTGACGACAATATTCGCCAAGCCGGCCGGCAAGGTATCGGTGATGGTGACGATGGCCGTGCTAGCCCCTGTGCCGCTGTTGGCCAGGGTGACCGTCCACGTCAGGCTGTCGCCGATATTCAGGGCTAGCTTGTCGACGCTCTTGCTCAGCGCCAGGCTGGGGCTGGTAATGCTGGTTTGCGTCTTGCAACTGCTGGCCTGGAAGCAGGCTGGATTGTCCGGGCCGCTTGGCATGACCTGGTTGGCCAAGGTGCCGCCCGCGCTGGCCTTGCCGGTCAGCACAATCTGGCGTTGGCCATTACCGGCCGCCAACTGGCCGATGGCCACGCTGCAACTCTGGCTGCTGTTGGCCACCCAGCTGGCCAGCGGCGGACAGGTGACGCCGCTGTCGGGCGCCACATTGGTGACGATGATATTGGCCGGCAGCAAGTCCGTCAAAATGACGGCGCCCTGGTTGGCCAGGCTGCCCGTGTTGCTGGCCGTAATCGTCCAGATAATTTCCTCGCCCACGTTCGCCACGGCCTTGTTGGCCGTCTTGCTGACGAGGATGATGGAGCCGGGCATGGTGACGGTCGCCACGTTGGGCTGGTCGTTCGGCACTTCTGTCGACGTCGTGGCAATGCGGCTGACCACGGTCGACAGATTGCTGGCCGGCTGGATGTAGCTGAGCTGGAAGCTGAAGCCCTGCCCCGGCGCCAAAGTGGCCGGCACGCCGCTGAAGGTCACCAGGCCTGAGCCTGCGTTGTAGCTGCCTGTCACGCCGCTGAAGTTCACGCCGGCCAGTCCGGGCGCCAGCTGCAGGCTGTACGTCACGCCTTCGGCCGGCCCGGGACCGATATTGCTGAAATTGACCGTGCCGACGATCATGTCGCCCGCTTGCGTGCTGCCGGGGAAGCCGTTCAGGGTAGTCGTCACGTCGACCAACAGTTTCACGGCCGTGCTGGTCGTGCTGCAATCGCCGGGCTGCAGACAGATGGGATTGTCGGGGCCGCTCGGCACGACAGTATTGACGTAGGCGCCGGCCGCATTAGCCACGCCCTTGACGACGATATTCAGCGTGGAAGCTGCAGCCATGCCGGCAGGAATCGAGCACACCAGCTGATTGCCGCTCGGCACCGCACAGGTGGCGGGCGACGCTGGCAGCACTTGCCACAGGGTCAGATTGGCCGGCAAGGTGTCGGTCAGGGTGATGACGCCCATGGTGGCGCCCGTGCCCGTATTGGCCACGGCAATGGTCCAGGTCAGCGCGTCGCCGACATTGATATTGCTCTTGTCGACGCTTTTATGCACGGCCACTTGCGGGCTGAGGATGGTGGTGCTGGTCTGGCAGGAAGCTGCCTGCGCGCAGGCGGGATTATCGGGGCCGCTCGGCAAGACTTTGTTGCCCAGGCTGCCACCGGCCGTGCCCCTGGCTGTAATGACGATGCTGCGGCTGCCACTCACGGCAGCCAGCTGGCCGGCCGCGACGGTACACGCTTGCGCGCTGTTGGCCAGCCAGCTGGCCAGTGGCGGACAGCTGACGCCGGTGCCCGGCGTGACGGACAGCACGACCACGTTGGCGGGCAGGATATCGGTCAGGGTCACCACGCCCAGGTTGGCCAAGCTGCCCGTATTCGTGGCCATGATGGTCCACGTGATCGTCTCGCCCACGTTGGCCGTGGACTTGTCGGCCAGTTTCGTCACGCGGATGATGGGGCCGGGCACGGTTGCCATGGCCGTGTTCGGCAATTGGTTCGCCACCTCCACCGAGGTGGTGGCGATGGTTGACGTCACCATCGACAGGTTGTCGGCCGGCTGCGTATAACTGACATTGAAGCTGGTGCTCTGGCCATTCGCCAGGCTGGCGGGCAAGCCGCTGAGGGTCACGACGCCCGTGGCGGGATTGTAGCTGCCCACGGCGCCCGTCAAGGTGACGTTGCTCAAGCCCGGCGTCAGCTGCAGAGTGTATGTCACGCCTTCGGCCGGGCCCGGTCCCACGTTGGCGTAGGTGACGGTGCCGGAAATCGTGTCGCCCGCCAGGGTATTCGGCGGGAAATTGTTCAGGGTGGTGGTGACGTCGACCAGCAGCTTGACCACCGTGGTGGTGGTGCCGCAGTCGCCGGGCAGCACGCAGGCGGGGTTGTCTGGCCCCGATGGCAGCACGCTGTTGACGGCGGCCCCGGCCAGGGTGGCAGTGGCGCTGACAATGACCTTCACCGAGGCGCCGGGTGCCAGGCCGACCGGCACGCTGCAGGTCAGGTTCTGGCCCGCCACTGGCGCGCAGCTAGCTGGCACCTGCGGGCTGACGACGATGTTCGCCAGGCCGGCCGGCAAGGTGTCGGCCAGCGTGACGATGCCCGTGCTGGCGCCCGTGCCGCTATTGCTCACCGTTAAGATCCACGTGATGGTGTCGCCCACGTTGACGCTGGCCTTGTCGACGCTTTTCTTCACCGCCACGTTCGGGCTGGTGACGCTGGTGGTGGTCTGGCAATTGGCCGGCGCGGCGCACGCGGGATTGTCGATGCCGCTCGGCACGAGGCTGTTGGCCACCGTGCCGGGCGCATTTGCCACGGCCTTGATGAGCACTGTCGCCTGCATGCCACTGCCCAGCCCTGGCGGCACGGTGCAGGTCAGGGTGTTGCCCACAGGCACGCCGCAATTGGCGGGCGCCACGGGCAATATCTGCAGCGCGCCCACGTTCGCGGGCAAGCTGTCCGTCAGGGTAATGGCACCATTCGTCGGGCCGCTGCCGCTGTTGATGGCTTTCAGCGTCCACGTGATGGTGTCGCCGAGATTGACCGTGGTCTTGTCGACGCCTTTCGTCACGGCCACGCTGGGGCTGGTCACCGTGCTGGTGGTGGCGCAGCCGGCAGTCGTGGCGCACGCAGGATTGTCGGCGCCAGTCGGCACGACGCTGTTATTGTAGGTACCCGCCGCCGCAGGCTGGGCCGTGACGGTGAAGCCGGCGACGCCGCCGTTCGCTGCCAAGCCGGCCGGCACCGTGCAGGTGAGGATATTGCCTACCGGTACGGCGCAGGTGGCGCTGCCGACCAGCGCCACGTTCAAGCCCACCAGATTGGCCGGCAAGGTATCGGTCAGCGTGATGGGCGCGGTGCTCACGCCATCGCCGCTATTCGTCGCCGTGACGCTCCAGGTCAGGCTGGCGCCGATATTGATGCTGGCATGGTCGACGGTTTTCGTCAGCGCCACCTTGGGGCTGGTGATCGAGGTGACCGTGCGGCAGTTTTCCGCCGTGGCGCAAGACGGATTATCGGGTCCGCTCGGCATGATGCGGTTCGCCAGGCTGCCGCCCGCCGTGGCGTGCGCCGTGATGGTAATGGTGCGGCTGCCGTTGAGGGCCGCCAGCTGGCCGGCGGCGATGGTGCAGGTCTGGGTGCTCGACGCCACCCAGCTGGCCAGCGGCGGGCACGTCACGCCCGGCGCCGCCACCACGCTCGTCACCACCAAGTTGGCCGGCAACAAATCGGCAAGGGAAACCAGGCCCTGGTTGGCGATATTGCCCGTATTGCTGGCAGTGATCGTCCACGTGATGTTCTCGCCCACATTCGCCGTCAGCTTGTCGGCCACCTTGGTGACGCGCACGTTCGGCCCCGGCACCATCACGGTGGCCGTATTCGGCAAGTCGTTGGCCACTTCGACCGAGGAGGTGCCGACCACGCTGGTGACAAACGAACTGTTCGAGGCGGGCTGCGTATAGCTGAGATTAAAGGTGACGCCCTGCCCGGCCAGCAGATTCGGCGGCAGGCCGGACAGGGTAATGAAGCCCGTGCCCGCGTTGTACACGCCTGTCACGCCGCCCACGGACACGCCCGTCAAGCCTGGCGGCAACTGCAGCGTGTACGTCACGTTCTCGGCAGTGCCCGGCCCCATGTTGCGATAGGTGACTGTGCCGCTGATGGCATCGCCCGCATTCGTCGAACCGGGAAAGCCGTTCAGGGTGGTAGTCACGTCCACCAGCGCCTTGCTGACGACAGTGGTGGTCTGGCAGGCGCCGGCCGTGGCGCAGCTGGCGCCATTGCCGCCGGACGGCGCTACGCTGTTGACGAAATTGCCGGCCGCTGTCGGCACGCCAGTGATGCTGACCTGGGCGCTACCGCCCGACGCCAGGCCGGCCGCTACCGTGCAGGTGACGGTATTGCCGGCCAGCGGCGCGCAGGTCGCGGGCGCCGTGGGCGTGATGACGATGCTGGCCAAGTTGGCCGGCAGGGTATCGACGAGGGTCAGGGCCGCCGTGGTGGCGCCCGTGCCGGTATTGTTCGCCGTCAAGGTCCACTGCACGCTGTCGCCGATGAAGGCGCTGCTCTTGTCGACGCTTTTTTGCACGCGCACGAGCGGACTGACGATTCCCAGGGTATCGCTGTCCACATTATTTGCGGGGATGGGGTCCAGCGTGGTGGCGCCGGCCGTCGTGGTGATCGTCAGGCTGCCGCTGGCGGGCAGGTTGAAGGTGGAGCTGCAATTGATGCGCGAGCCGGGAATGAAGGGCGCCACGGGTGCGCTGCAACTGGCCGTGGCGCCGGCTGGCAAGCCGCTCATCACGCAGGTGGGGGCGGCCGCGTTGTCGGGGCCGTTATTCGTGCACACGCCCGTCACCGTCACAGGGGCACCGGCATTGTAGGGACCGGCTGGCACCGTCGTGACGGCTTGCATGTCCGCCTGCAGGCGGCGGTTGCTGATGGTACACGTGACGGGCGCCTCGGGCATGGTGAAGTTACCCGCGTTGGCCGCGCCGCTGGAAATGACAGCGGCCGTATCCGTACGCACGCAACTGTAGCTGCTCTGGTACTGCGCCAGGATGGTGGCCGTGCCCGCGTTTTCCGCGAACGTTGCAAGGTTGCCCGCGCGCACGACGGCGCTGGCCGTGGCGCCGTTGCCGCCCTGCACGCCCGCCGTGCCGTTGGCATTCATGATGAACAGGCCGCTGTCGCTGGCGGGCGTCAATACCTTGAGCACCGTCAAGGTATTTGTCCTGACCGTGGCCATGCTGCTGCTGCTGTTGTTGCTGAGATCACTATCCGTTTCATTGGGCGAGACGGTCACACTGGCCGTATTCACGATACTGGCGGCGTCGCCCGGCGTGGCCGTGATCGTCACCGTCAGGTAGGAACCCGTGGTGGGGTTGCTGACGGCCGCATTCACGGGCAGGTTGCCCATGGTAATGCTGACGCTGTTGCTGCCCGAACCCGAGGTTTTCGTGCCGCAGGAAGCGCTGCCACTGGCGGCGCACGTCCAGCTGACGTTGCTCAAGCTGGCCGGCAGCACATCGCTGAAAGTGGCGCCCGTGCTCAGGGCCGGGCCGCGGTTCCACACTTTCATGGTATAGCTCAAGGGCTTGCCGACAGAGAACTGCGCCGGGCCCACCTTGCCGACGGCCAGGTCGGTCTTGCTATTGGTGCAATTGGCATAGGAACTGGCCAGGCTGGGGTCGCGCAATTGCGCTGCGGGAATAATTTCCGTCACATTGTCAGGACGCGTCCAACGCATGTGCAAATAATTGATGCCGCCCACGTTATTCCACAGGACGCGGGCCAGATAACAGCCACCGGGCGTGGCGCTATTGAAATTGCCGGCCAAATTCTGGAAATCCGTTTCATTATTCGAATATTCGGCCACGCTACCCACGGGCACGTTGTACACGGCATTGCGGTAATTGGTCGAATACTGGGTCGAGAAATCGACTTTCACGTCATCGTCGTGCGAGACGCTGAATTTGTAATTGCCCGCCTGCGGAAACACCACCAGCGTGTACATCACGCGACCCATGATCCAGGCCTGGCAGGCAGCCGACGTTTGCTGCGTGTCGAGGTTGCATAACTGCGCAGGATTGGCGGGCGTGCCATTGGCCCAGTCCAGCTGCGGCGAGGTGCCCATGCGCGCCGCATTGACGGCGGGATTGACAGCCAGCGCCGCCAAACTGGCCAGGCGACCCGTGCTGCCCGCGTTAAAGCTGTTGTCGTAATTGGGCAAGGCGGGATTGGCCGGCACCCGCGAAATTCCCCGGTAATCCTCCCACAGCACTTGCGCACGGGCGGGCGCGGTGGCGCCCAGCAGCAAGGAAGCGAGCAGCAGCGGTATGACATGCCACCTGGAAAGGTCAGGCAAGCGGGCGCGGTGGACGATCGCGGTCAGCATCCCCATGTAGCGTCCGGCGGACAAAAAAGCTGCATGGCGGCCGGAACGGCCTGCCGTTTCCTGGAGTGTTTTGATCATGTTGTTCGCTAAGAAATGTACCGCTGCAAGGTGCAGACCAATATAAAAATGACATTTATTTGTCATGATTATATGAACAAGTAACAGTTCAAGCGTACGACAACAGTGGTTTTTTTGTTTCCAACAAAGAAATTAAATTATCTCGTTGATATTTCGCAACACATTGATCAAATTAATCGTGTAGTTTCGCTGATATTCTCTTTTCTGCCGCATACTGATTAGCTCGACATCATATTTAAATTATCATTTATGCAATGATGTGAAACTATCAAACACATAGTTTGTTTTTCAAAAGAAATTATTAATTTTGATTATCAGTAATTATTTCAATACACATTTCCCTTCCATGATCAGCATTCCATTATTCGATCCTGCGCTGCAGCAGAGTCATTTTCCAGCGCCTGCTTGAATACCAACTCACTGCATTCATGTCTGCTGCCCTGCAAGACAGGGCATGCGGCAAGACGAATTGATCTTGCAAAACGGCCGCGCACGCTATCCGGCTAGCGCGCCGGTGCCCGGATCGCTTACTATCGCCGCATCGCGCCCTGCGCCACCACCGTTGCCACCCCTTTGTCAGGAGTCCTCATTGATGCCACATGCCCACCGCCGCGCGCTGCTGGCCTACGCCTGCACCTTGCTCGCGGCCTGCACCCCGTTCGCCCCGCCGCCCGCCGCCTCGCTGCCAGCCGCGCCAGTAACGGCACCAGCCATGCAGGCGCCCCTGTGGCAGCAGCCGGGCGTGCATGTCTTGCACATCGCCCCGCTGGAATCCCTGCTGACCATCACCGTGCGGCGCGGCGGCGCGCTGGCGCGGTTGGGGCATGACCACGTGATCGCCAGCCGCACCTTGCAAGGCGTGGTGGCGCCCGCGCTGGGACGCGCGCAATTCCAGTTCCGGTTGGATGAGATGAGTGTGGATGAAGAAAGCTTGCGCCAGGCGGCCGGCCTGACGACGACGCCGTCGGCCGACGCCATCGCTGGCACGCGCCACAACATGCTGGTGCGCGTGCTCGAGGCCGAGCGTTATCCGTGGGTGCGCATTGACGCCCGGCGCGCGGGCAACGGCGAGGTGCTCGACGCCGCTATCACCCTGCATGGCGTGACGCGCACGCTGCAACTGCCGGTGCAGATAGCGTTAGCGGCCGATGGGCGCAGCCTGCAAGCCAACGGCAACCTGCTGTTAAAACAGAGCGACTTCGGCATCGTGCCGTTCGCCATCCTGGGCGGCGCCATGGCCGTGCAGGACCAGATGGAACTGGCGTTCCGCATTACCGCCCGGCACGACGTCAGCGCGCGAGGATCAGGCGCAAACCCAGGCCGATGAAGATGGTGCCGGCTACGCGGTCCAGCCACAGGCCGGCGCGCGGGCGGCGGTTGAGCCACAGTCCGACGGCGCCGGAAAAATAGCCGAGCAGGCCGAACAGCACGCAAGCCTGCGCCGTGAAGACCAGGCCCAGCTGCGCCGTCTGCCAGCTGGCATTGCCCTGGCCCGCGACGATGAATTGCGGCAGGAACGAGAGAAAAAACAGCACGACTTTCGGATTGATACTGTTGGCAAACAAACCCTTGCCGAACAGGCGCAGCAGCGATTCGTCGGGCAAGGCCGCCGCGCCATCGACTCTGGCGCCGCCACGGCTGCGCAAGGCGCCGATGCCCAGCCACACCAGGTACAGGCCGCCAACCACTTTCAGCGCGGTCAATGCGGTGGGCGAGGCGGCCAGCAGGGCCGACACGCCGATGGTCGCCAGCAGCGTGTGCGTGAGGCAGCCGAGGGCGCAGCCCAGGCCGAACGCCATGCCCTGACGGCGCCCGCGCGACATGCCCACGCCCAGCACCATCAGGTTGTCGGGGCCGGGACTGGCGGTAATGAGGACGGCGGCGGCAAGGAAGGCCAGGAACTGGTCGGGACTGAGCATGGAGGACTCGCAGGCAAAAGGCGCCATGATACCGGAGCGGGCGCCATGCCGGCAGGAGATGAATGCCCGTGTGTCACCGAGAGTCGATTAAAATGGGTACTCTACAGCAAACGGCGTTGCCGCCAGTTCCCACGCGACCATCACCACACTCATCGATGCCAGCCCACCCGCCCCCATCCCGCCACCGCGCTTCCTGCTCCCGCGTCAGCGCCTGGCTATGCGGCTGGCCGCTTCTGTGCGGCCTGCTGTTCGGCGTGCTGGGCTGGGCGGGCGCGGCGCAGGCATCCACATTGCCCCTGAGCGAGCAAGGCATCCAGCACCTGGGCAGCGGCGGGCAACTGTTTTTCGCCGGAAATGACGCCGCGCCGGCCGATGCCGCCGCCCTGCCCGCCTGGCTGGCGCGCCAGCGCCCGGCCGACCAGGTCGACCTGTTCGGCGGCGCCTACTGGCTGCATGCGCGGGTACGCAACGACAGCAGCGTGGCGGCCTGGGTCATCGACCCGAACGACACCCTGATCGACCTGGTCGACCTGCACGTGTATGGCCCCGGACCGCACACGGCGCCGCACACCTTGCTGACGGGCTACCAGCGCCCGCACGAGTATTTACTGCACTACGGCAGGAACGTGCAGCTGGCGCCGGGTGCCACGTATGACATCCTGATTCGCTTTTCCAGCCCCTATTACGCGCGCGCGCCCCTGTTCGGCGTGACGACGCAGCAGGACTACCGCAAGCTGGTGGGCAAGGAAAACTTCCTGATGGTCGCTTCCATTGGCGCCCTGCTGGCGCTGGGCCTGTTCAATTTTTTCATCTTTTCCATCACCCTGGAAAAAGCCTCGGCCTATTACGCGCTGTACGTGCTGACGTATGGCCTGGCCTGGGCCATGACCTTCCACGTCTTTGCCGACCTGTTCGACTGGCACCTGCTGCAACTGCATTACGTGCCGTTTTTCCTGCTGCCCGTCTTCAGCACCCTGTTCTACACGCATTTCCTGCACCTGCGTGACTACTCGCCGCTGCTGTATCGCATCAGCAAGGTCAACCTGGTGCTGCCCCTGCTGCTCTTGCCCAGCTGCTTCTTCGCCCTGTCGTATGCGCACACCTTGGCCACCATCGCCATCAGCATCTGGATGCTGCTCGCCCTCATCTGCGGCATCGTCGTCTGGTGCCGCGGCTACCAGCCGGCGCGCTTCTTCGTGCTGGCCTTCGTCGCCCTGATGCTGCCCGGCTTCCTCATCTTGCCGGCCAACCTGGGCCTGATGCCGGCGATGGTGGCCAATGCCCAGTTGGTGACCTTGCTCGGCGGCACGCTCGACGGCTTGCTGCTGGCCTTTGCCCTGGCCGACCAGATCCGCCTGCTGCGCAACAACCTGGAACAGCGCGTGCAGGAACGGACCTTGGCGCTGACCCTCAGCAACGATGCCCTGCTGAAGGCCAAGGAGCACGCGGAAGTGGTCAGCCGTCACCGCATCGACTTCCTGTCGGCCATGAGCCACGACATCCGCACGCCGCTGGCCGGCGTGATCGGCATGCTGAAATTCGCCCTGCGCGACCAGTCCGTCAAAGGCCGCACGCAGGAATACCTGCGCATCGGCCTGCACAATGGCGTCTCGCTATTGACCATTCTGAATGACATCCTCGATTTCTCGAAGATCGACGCGGGCAAGCTGACCCTGGAAACGCTGGACTTCGACTTGCTGGCGCTGATCGGCGACGCGGCAGGCATCGTGCAGGGCCAGGCCGACGCCAAGAGCCTGCTGCTGCGCCGCGAACTGGCGCTGGACCTGCCGCGCTACGTACGCGCCGATCCCACGCGCCTGCGGCAAATCCTCATCAACCTGCTGGGAAACGCACTGAAATTCACGGCGAATGGCGAAGTGCTGCTGGAAGTGCGGCGCGCCCGCACGCCGCCGCGCCGCGATGGCCGCAGCGACATCGACTTCATCATCAGCGATACGGGCCCCGGCATCGACGCGGACACCTTGCCGCGTTTGTTCCAGAAATTCGAGCAGGCCGACCATTCCACCACGCGCCGCTACGGCGGCACCGGCCTGGGCCTGGCCATCTGCAAGGAACTGGTTGAACTGATGCAAGGCACGATCGGCGTGGAAAGCCGTGTCGGCATCGGCTCGCGCTTCCATTTCACCTTGCCGTTGCTGGACGGCAGCGCGCCGGCAGCCGACGCGCGTCGGCCGACACGCCAGGCGCGCCATGCCTGCCGCCTGCGCATCCTGTGCGCCGAAGACGTGCGCACCAACCAGATCATCATCGGCACCCTGCTGGAAGGCATGGGACATGACGTGACCATCGTGGAAAACGGCGAGCTGGCGCTGCATGCGCTGGGCACGGGCGCCTACGACTGCGTGCTGATGGATGGCCGCATGCCGCTGATGGATGGCGAACAGGCCGCGCGCCTGATCCGCAACGGCGGCAACGGCCAATTCCCGATTCCCGACGCGCAGATTCCCATCCTCGCGCTGACGGCCAACGCCAGCGAACATGACCGGCAACGCTACCTGGCCGCCGGCATGGACGACTTCCTCAGCAAGCCTGTCGACGAAACGCTGCTGTTCAGGAAAATCGACGCCATCATCGACCTGCTGCTGGCGCGCGGCCACGCACTGCCACCGGCCATGCCCACCGCGGACGATACCCTGGCGCGCCAGTTCGGCCTGGATGACGCCAGCATCCCGGCGCAGGCGGAAACGCCGGCGCCGGCCGATCCCATGACGGCGCCCGTGCACATCCTGCCGCTGGCAGGCTTGTCGCCGCAGCACTTGCAGCGCATCGCGCAAGCGTTCCTGATGGAAGCCCCGCGGCGCCTGGACCTGGCGTGCCACGCCGTGCGCGATGGCAACGCCAGCGCGGCCGCGGCCGCCTTCCATGCCTTGAAAGGCAGCGCCGGCTACCTGAGCCGCCCCACCCTGCACAGCCTGTGCCACCAGATGGAAACCCTGGCCTCGAATGGCCAGCTCGATAATGTGGAGCCATTCCTGCCGCAGCTGCAGGCGGCGCTGGAGGTGGCGCGACGCGACCTGGAAGCTCAGCCCGCCGGCTGAGCCATCCAGCCATGTACCTGCAGCCACGCCAGCAGCAACTGCGGCCAGACGGCCGGTGCGCTGCCCGGCTTGCCCAGGCCCCAGCCATGGCCGCCGCTCTGGAACTGCTGCAACTCGACAGGCACGCCCGCGCGGCGCAGTGCCGCTGCCATCAATATACTGTTCTCGGGCGGCGCAACCGGATCGTCCAGCGCCTGCGCGATAAATGTGGGCGGCGTGCGCGCATCGACGTGCCGCTCCACCGATAGCGCATCGCGCGCCGCCTGCGTGGGCTGACTTCCCAGCAACTCTTTCTTCGCATGCGTCGTGTCGAATGGCCGCTGCATGGTCAGCACGGGGTACAGCAGCACGGCAAAGTCGGGCCGCGCAGATACCCCATCCATCGCATCGACGGGCGCATACAAGACTGCATCGGGCTGGACGGCCGTCATGCCGGCCAGGTGCGCGCCGGCGGAAAAACCCAGGATGCCGATGCGCGCCGCATCGATGCCCCATTCGGCCGCCCGCGCGCGGATCACGCGCATGGCGCGCTGGCCATCCCGGAATGGCGCGGCCACACCGCCGCCCTCCCGCGGCAAACGGTACACGAGTTCAAACGCCGTGATGCCCTGCGCCTGCAGCCAACTGGCGGCCGGGCCGCTTTCCTTGCCCGCCTCGATATGCGCATAGCCGCCGCCGCTGATCAGCAGAATGGCCGTGCCGTTCGGACGCGCCGGGCGGTGCACCAGCAGATACGGTTGCTCGACCTGCGTGATGGAGCCTTTGGCGCTGTCGCGCTGCGGCCCGGGCGCCGCGCCACCGGGCGGCACGCCGGTCCACAGCAGGATGACGCCCGCCGGCGCGGCGCCCGCATGCAGGTGGACCAGGACAAGACACAGCAGCAACAGGCGTTGCATGATTCGCTCGCGCAGGACTCGATGAAACGCCATGATAAGCACATCGCTAGAAATCCGTCTCGCCCTGGATCACGGCCGGATAGCCCGTCATGGCGCGCGAAGTCTGCATGCCGGCCATCACGGCCGCCTCCACGCAACCCGCGTTCAAACCCGTCTTGATCCAGTCGCCCGTGAGGAACAGGTTGCTGAACCCTGACTGGTCGGTGGCCAGCCGGTACTGCGTGCTGCCCACCACCGACATCACGTAGCGCTCGGACGGGTCGACATTGGCGCGCCAGTACTGGCTGTCGAAGCGCGCCGGCCCCGTGCCAGCCTTCGCGTCGACCAGCCATTGCCACGGAAACGCCCCCGGCGCGCCCGCCTCGGGCCACAGCGCGCCGATCTCGCGCTCCAGCTGGTGCAGCGCTCCCTCTTTGGCCCTGGCCGCGCAGCGGGCGGGAAAGCCCGTGTCGGTGACGGGCGGGTAGCTATCGACGGGAAAAGCGCTGCAAAAATACGAGACGTTTTTCGGTTCCAGCCCCGCCGGCCAGTCTTCGTGCGCCAATAATTGATCCATGGGCGCCCACGTGTCGTACGGCTCAGTGAAGGCCGACAGCACGGGCTGTTGCCCTTTCGGCTGCGTGGTCCAGCCCATCTGCGCCAGGTTTTTGTTCAGCCACACCTGGTACGCCTGCGTGGCCACCGTTTTTACCTTCTCGGCCGCGAGTTGCAGGGCCGGGCTTTGCGCCAGCAATTGCGGGCACAGGGCGGGCAGCGAGCCGATGGAAATGCCGAACACCACCTTGTCGAAATCCACGCCCTTCTTCAATACCGTGGCGGGCAGCGCGCGGCCGAACGCTTGCTGGTACTGCTGCGGCCAGTCGCTCCAGTACGATTCCAGGTTGACTTCCTGCGCTTGCAGCAGCGCCGCCTGGGCCGGCTCGATCTGCGCGTAATCGGGCGCGCTGGGCCAGCATGCCAGGCCTTTGACATCCACCAGCGGCGCGTAGCCGGCGGCCGGGTCCTTCAATTGCACCTGCTGCGTGATGTGGATGCTGTCGATGTCACCCGCGCCCGGCACCAGTTCTTCCACGCGCTGGAAGAATTTGAATTCCACTCCCCTTTTTTTCAGCACTTCGTACATCGGCGTGAAAATCGTGTCGCCCATGCCGGCCTGCATCTTGAACATGATGCCGCCCTTGTAGGCCAGGCCGATGCGCGCCATCGAGCGCAGCAAGGTGCCCGCCTCGATATTCGGCTTGGAAAAATCGCCGCCCTCGTAGGCGAAAACCAGGTCGTAAAAGCCTCGCACGGGCGCCGAATTGACGCTGAACTGCTCGTCGCCGCCATGTTTTTTCAGCCAGGCGCGGAAGTCGATATCGTTGATGACGTCAAAGCCGTTCTTGAACACGCCATCCTCGAACATGCCTTTCATGACGGTGATGCCCAGGTCCAGGCAGGTGAACAGTCGGCGCAATTCATCGTCGCCATCGATCAGGGCGCGGTAACGCAGGCGCAGCCAGGCGCGGATGCCGTTCAGGGTGCTGGCCAGCAGCTGGTGGCGGGCCTGGTCGTGGCGCGTGGAGTCCGGCGCCAGGTCGGCCACCAGCGCTGCCAGCGCGCCCACGGACAGGCCCACGTCGAGGCCCAGTTCATCGGCTTGCCCCACCACTTCATCGGCCAGGCGGCGCAGCCAACCCGGCCACACGCCCCCGCCTGGCGCCGCGGTGGCACTGGCACTGGCACGCTCGATGCGCGCGTCGGCGTCCGCCACTTGCCGGATCTGACGTATCCATTGCTCGATCCAGCCCACCATGGCGATGGCCATCTGCCACAGGGTGATGTCTTCGCCACCCTCGCCCGGCTCGCCCGGCAAGGTGGGAAAGACGATGGACCAGTTGCGCCACTGGCCCTTGACGTCTTCCGACAGGGCCACGTAATCGTGCTGCTTGAAAGCGTCGCGCCAGGTGGCCAGCGGGGCGCCGGGCGGACGCTCCAGGCTGGCGTACGCTTCCTTGATCATTTTGAAGGCGTTCGCATAAAAGCCGAACCAGATGTGCAAGCCGTGTTCCTCGATGCGCTGGCCCACTTGCGCATTGCGCCCGCTGGCGCCCTTGCCGCCCAGGCGCCAGCCCAGCTGGTAGACGGTGATGGCGTGCTGGTTTTGCCAGCCCGGCTGCTTCGTCAGATAATAGGCGGTGGTCATGGCCGCCACGCCGCCGCCCAGAATGGCGATCTTTTCCGGGGTGATGCGGGAATTGTCGACCAGTTCCTCGCCCGGCATGGCCGTGAAATCGAAGTTCACATTGAACGGCAATATCGCCGCCTGCGGTCCCAGCTGCAAGCCCAGGGTCTGGTCCAGCGGAAAGCTGTCGAAGGCATGCAGCGTGCATTCGTATTCATAACCGAGCAGGCGCGCGCTGTGCAGGCGGTTGATCTCGGCCGGCGCGGCTACCAGGGCCTGGTACACGGCTTTCACGCCGGCGCTGTCGGGGAATTGCTTGAGGAAGATCTGGTCGATGCGGGGCTTGCGCAGCAGCGACAGGATATCGGCCCAGCCGGCCTGGTCCATGTCAAAGAAATCCGGGATGGAGAGGAAAACCGTAAAGGCTTGCTCGATCAGTTCGAGGAAACTGTTGACGGGCTTGTGCTGCCCCGTCTGCACGGTGGCATTGACTTCCAGCAGCGGGTGCAGCGCCAGTTTGGTTTCCGGCGAAAAATGCTGGAAACCCTTGGCGGCGACGGAACAGCGCAGCGGCTCGCTGCCGGCGGCGGGAATGTCGTATTCGCACAGGTATTTCGGATAGCCGAACAGTTCGCGCCCGTTGATCAGGGCCATGGCGTCGTCGACAAAAATATGGCACGGGTACCAATAGATATGCGCGAGCTTGCCCGCCGCATCCATCTCGCCGACCATGATCCAGGTAACGATGTCGACTTCCGTGATCCAGCCCTTGGCCTGGTCGACGGGGTTGCTTGAATCCGCATGGTTGACGCGCGTAAATGTCAGCATCACATACGGCGACAGGGCTTTCAGGGTCATCTTGCGGCCCGCCACCTGGTTCAAAGTGATATTCACGGTCGCTTGCAGTTTCGCCAGATCGCCCCTGACGAAATAGCCGTACATTTCCGACTGTTTCAATTGCAGCGGCGAGTGCATCATCACCGAACCGCCCTGATAGATATACGAAGGTCTTGCCGAAGGTTGCGCCGTCATTGCCCTGTCCCCTTTAAGTTTCATTCAAACAAGATTGCTACAGTGTATGAGAAAGATCAATGAATGATATGAAATAAATTAAAGGGTTTGCCAAGATGCATAGGCTCGGCAGAAAGGAGAAAAGTACAAGCGAAATGCAGGTGGCGGCCATCCGGTGTAGGATGGATCATCCGTGCAAAGCAGGTGAGCTAACCCAGAAATGATTACTACCGACTACGTATCGACCTATTCCGGCAACCGTTTTTATCCCTTGCGCCCGCATATCGACAAGGTCGCCATCGAAGACATCGCTCACGGGCTGGCTTACCAGTGCCGCTTCAATGGACAGACGCAAGTGTTTTACTCGGTCGCCCAGCACAGCCTGATCGTCGCCGAGCTGGTACCGCCCCAGTTACGCCTGGCCGCCCTGCTGCATGACGCGGCAGAAGCCTACCTGGGTGATATGGTGAAGCCCCTGAAAGTGTTGTTGCCGGAATTTTCCGTGCTGGAAGATAAGGTCAGCGCCATCATCGCCGCCACCTATGGCCTGGATTTTTCCGATTACGCGCCCATCAAACGAGCCGACCTGATCGCGCTGGCCACGGAAAAGCGCGACCTGATGCCCCACTCGGCCGAGCGCTGGGCTTACCTTGACGGCATCGCCCCCTTGCCCGGTATAATCGAGGCCATGGGTCCGGCCGAAGCCAAGCAACGCTTCCTGCACGCCTTTGCCCAGCTGGGCGGCCTTGGGCTTGCGGCATGAATGCTTCCACCCTGCCGCACGAACGGGCGCTAAGCCACGGTTTTTGCACGACTCTTTTAGATATCCACAGCAACTGTGGATAAAGTTGTTGATAAGCCCCTCTTGACAAGCCGCAACACCAGTATTGATGCGGCTTTCAACAATTTGCTGATTTCACAGGCATTTTTTTACCTCAATGAAATCAATGACTTAGAATCATGATTTTGCGCTAGCGCAAAGTTACTCGACCACCATGAAAATATATTTTGCTGTGCATCTGCAATCTTGCTCCAGGCCGTCTTGTCTGAACAGCATTGTTTTGACAAACCCCGCAGACTGGCATAGTGTGGAGTGAGCGAGCACGATCAACGGTGGATAAATGCATGAATATGGATAGCGATAGCACCGCCAAGGGGGCGGATGAACCCGACTGGCTGATCGACGAGCCACCCGAGCGGGCAGACGCGGCGGCAGACTCCGCCAACGCGGCGCCATGGCGCGTGCTGATTGTCGATGATGACGTCGATGTGCATGTGGTGACCAAATTCGCCCTCAGCCAGGCCAGTTTCCAGGGTCGCAGGCTGAGCTTTCTGCACGCCTATTCGGGCGCCGAGGCGCTGAGCCTGCTGCGCAGCACGCCCGATATCGCCGTGGTGCTGCTCGATGTCATCATGGAAACCCAAGATGCGGGGCTGCAAGTGGCGCGCCAGGTCCGCGAAGACCTGCACAACAGTGCCGTGCGCATCATCCTGCGCACGGGCCAGCCTGGCCAGGCGCTGGAACACCGTATCATCATCGACTACGATATCAACGATTTCTGGTGCAAGACCGACCTGACCACGCGCAAATTGTTTACCACCGTGATTGCCTCGCTGCGCACCTACGCCACCTTGCGCGAAGCGCAGCAACAAGTCGCCGAGCTCGCTGCCGCCCTGGCTCAGTGCGGGGACGCGCCAGCGGCACCGGCCGGCGGCACGCCCTGACCGTCCGCCGCTACTTTCAGTCATAAAAACAAGAGCACTGGATAGGCATACAGGCTTCTGGCACGCCCCATTTTGTCCCATCTTGCTGCCCGATTGCATGCGCTGGCTGGCCCCACTTCCTAAGTGGCGGATTGTTAAGCGCTTTTTCAGATATCCACACGGACTGTGGATATCTTTGTGGATAAGGACCTATTGACAAGCCTCAAAGCCACAGCCCGTGCGGCTTTCAATAAACTGCTCAATCAAACAGCAGAAATAAAAACCATTAAAATCAAGCACTTAGAAAGTCACACATAATCACAAGAAAATTATTTCGTCAGTTTCGCTAACCCATCATTTGTGCATAACTGAGCCGTAATGATCAATCCGACAACATCAAACTAGGGCTGCCGGCAACACAGTTGCCGTGCGGACACTCAGTGCACGGTCTGGCGGCGCTGCTCCGGGTGCAGCAGCACGCGCTCGATCAATTCGGGGGAGACATTGTATGACTTCAGGTATTCCAGTGCACACAAGGTACTGAAGGCAGCCTGCACGGCGATGCCCAAGTTGACGATATCGGACATCTTCTGATCGAGCCGGGCATGCAGCATCACGGTTTTGACGGGCATATGCAGCGTTTCTGTGGAATTAGGCATGATGAACAACTCCTGCGAAGGGGGAAGGAGGGGCGGAGACGACATACCGGTGCGAACTGCGCCAGCGCGGACAGGAACAGCGGTCATGTTGTCGATAAAGTATTGCTGATAAACTCTCGATGTCAATGGCAGGGAAACATGAGCCGCGGTTTTTTTCTTGCAGGCACAACTGGAGCCGAAAGCGATGGACAAGCGCAATCGGCCACGGCGATAATCAGCCATGCCCTCCTCCCCCCTTTCCGCCCTCCCGCCCGACCTGCCCCGCCCGCAACCCGCCTCGCTGGCCGACCTGTTCTTCTCGTTCACCTGGCTGGCCCTGCAGGGATTCGGCGGCGTGCTGGCCGTGATCCAGCGCGAAATGGTCGAGCGCAAGCGCTGGCTGACGCAAGAGGAATTCCTGGAAGACTGGGCCGTGGCGCAAATCATGCCGGGGCCGAATGTTGTCAACCTGGCGCTGATGGTGGGCGGGCGCTATTTCGGCTTGCGCGGCGCGCTGACGGCGCTGGCCGGCATGCTGGCCGTGCCCCTCGTCATCGTGCTGCTGCTGGGCGTGCTGTACACGCACTTCGGCGACAATCCGCAGTTGGCGGGTGCATTGCGCGGCATGGCGGCCGTCTCGGCCGGCATGATCGCCGCCACGGGCGTGAAACTGGCGGCCGCGCTGGTCAAGCATCCGCTGCCCCTGTGGCTGACCTTGTCCATCACCGTGCTGGGCGTGCTGATGGTGGCGATCTTCCGCTGGCCCCTGCTGTACATCCTGCTGGGCCTGGGTGGCATAGCCTGCCTGCTAACCTATCGAAAGCTGTCCTCATGACTCCGCCCTTGCAACTGGTCTTGAGCGCGGGCGACTGGCTGAACCTGTTCGGCCACTACCTGATGCTGTCACTGATGTCGATCGGCGGCGCCATTTCCACCACTGCCGAAATGCACCGCTTCCTCGTCGAGCAGCACGGCTGGTTGACACAGGCGCAATTCAATGAATCAATTGCCATCGCGCAAGCCGCGCCCGGCCCCAACGTGCTGTTCGTCGCCCTGATGGGCTGGAACGTGGGCATGAATGCGGGCAGCTACACGGCCGCGTACCTGGGCGTGCTGGTGACCATGGTGGGCATCATGCTGCCCAGCACCACCCTCACCTACGTGGCAGCCCAGTGGGGCTACCGCAACCGCGACTTGCGCCCCGTGCGCGCCTTCAAGCAGGGCATGGCGCCCATCGTCGTGGCCCTGCTGATTTCCACCGGCATGATACTGGGCGGCGCCAATCACGACATCCGCACGGACTGGCCCTTGTGGAGCCTGTCCATCGTGGCCGGCATCATCATCTGGCGCACGAAGCTCCATTTATTGTGGCTGCTGGGGGCCGGCGCCGTGCTGGGCTGGCTGCAGCTGGTGTAAGCCTACACGGCCAGGTGGCGCTTCACCTCGTCGCCATCCATCTGTTCTGCCTTACCGCTGGCGACGACACTGCCGCGCGACAGCACGATGAATTCGTCGGCCAGTTCGCGGGCAAAGTCGAAATACTGTTCGCACAGCACGATGGCCATGTCCCCGCGCTGTTTCAACAAGGAAATGACGCGGCCGATATCCTTGATAACGGACGGCTGGATGCCTTCCGTCGGTTCGTCGAAAATGATCAGCCGTGGCTCGGCCAGCAAGGCGCGGGCGATGGCCAACTGCTGTTGTTGTCCGCCGGACAAGTCGCCGCCACGCCGCTGCAGCATCTCTTTTAATACCGGAAACAACGCATACACCTGGGGATCGATGCGTGTAGCGTGCCTGCCCGTCTTGACGGCCAAGCCCATCAGCAAGTTTTCCTCGACCGTTAAGCGCGCAAAGATGTCGCGCCCCTGTGGCACATATGCCATGCCCAGCTTTGCCCGCGCATGCGGCGCCAGCCTGGTGATATCGCGGCCATCGAGCACCACCTTGCCCTGCGCCACGGGCAACACGCCCATCAGGCATTTCAATAAGGTCGTCTTGCCCACGCCATTGCGCCCCAGCAAGGCCAGGCATTCCCCCTTGCGCGCCGACAAATTGATGCCGCGCAAGGTATGCGAAGAACCATAGTATTGATTTAATTGTTGCACTTCGAGCATGATTACCTTCCCAGATAGACTTCGATGACCCGCTCGTCGGCTTGCACTTCATCCATGCGCCCCTGCGCCAACACGGCCCCTTCATGCAGCACGGTGACGATGCCTTGCTGGGCAATCTCCGTGACGAAACCCATGTCGTGCTCGACAACCATGATGGAATGCTTGCCGCGCAATTCATTGAGCAGCTCCGCCGTGCGCGCCGTTTCCGCATCCGACATGCCGGCCACCGGTTCATCCAGCACAATCAGCTGCGGCTCCTGCATCAAGAGCATGCCGATTTCCAGCCACTGCTTTTGCCCATGCGACAGCAAACCGGCCGGCCGCGCCTCGTGGCCATTGAGGCGTATCAAGCGCAATATGGATTCGATCTTGCCTTCCTGCTCCGACGTCAGGCGCGCAAACAGGGTGGGTGCCACGCGCTTGTCCATCTTCATCGCCAGTTCCAGGTTGTCGAACACCGTATGCTGCTCGAATACGGTGGGGCGCTGGAACTTGCGACCGATGCCAGCGTGGGCGATTTGCGCTTCCGTCATGGTCGCCAGGTTCATGGTCTGGCCGAACCAGGCCGTGCCGGATGTGGGCCGCGTCTTGCCCGTGATCACATCCATCATGGTCGTCTTGCCCGCCCCGTTAGGGCCGATGATGCAGCGCAATTCGCCCACGGAAATATCAAGGCTCAGCTTGTTGATGGCCTTGAAGCCGTCGAACGACACGCTGATATCTTCCAGATACAAAATCGCGCCATGCGTCGTATCGACACCCTCGCCTTTCACGCGGGAATAGGTGGCGCCCGCTTCGGCGCTGGCCATGCCGGGCAACATGCGGATACTCATGCTGTCTCCTCTGCCACGACGGCCTTGCGTTTGAGCTTCTTCAACACGCCCAGCATGCCTTGCTGCATGAACAGGGTAACGACGATGAACAGCAGGCCCAGCGCGAACAGCCACAGTTCCGGCAAGGCGGCCGTGAACCAGCTTTTCAAGCCATTGACGGTAAAAGCGCCCAGGATGGGGCCGATCAAGGTGCCGCGCCCGCCCACGGCCACCCACACGACCATCTCGATGGAGTTCGCAGGCGACATTTCGGACGGGTTGATGATGCCCACCTGCGGCACGTACAGGGCGCCGGCGATGCCGCACAGCATGGCCGACAAAGTCCACACAAAGAGCTTGAACCACAGCGGGTTATAGCCAAGAAACATCAAGCGTGCCTCGCTGTCGCGCACGCCCTGCAGCACCCGGCCCAGCTTCGAGCGGACGATGGCGCGCGCCCCCACCAGCGCCGCTAGCAGGATCGCCAGGGTCAACAGGAACAGCACGGCCCGGGTGGCGGGCGCCGTGACGCTATGGCCGAGAATGGTCTTGAAATCCGTGAAACCGTTGTTGCCGCCAAAGCCGGTGTCATTGCGGAAGAACAAGAGCATGAAGGCATACGTCATCGCTTGCGTGATGATGGAAAAATACACGCCCTTGATGCGCGAGCGAAACGCAAAGTAGCCAAACACGAAGGCAAGCACGCCCGGCACCAGCACGACGAGGGCCATGCAATACCAGAAATGTTCCGTGAAGGCCCAGTACCATGGGTAAGTTTTCCAGTCGAGAAAGACCATGAAATCGGGCAAGCTGCTGTGGTACTGGCCCTGATCGCCAATGGCACGCATCAGATACATGCCGTGCGCATACGCGCCAAGGGCAAAGAACACGCCGTGTCCCAGCGACAGGATACCCGTGTAGCCCCAGACGAGATCCAGCGCCAGCGCGGCCAGCGCGTAGCACATGAACTTGCCCACCAGCGCCACCGTGTAGGCGGACACGTGCAGCGCATGCCCTTCGGCAAACGCCAGATTAAAAATCGGCAACAGCGCCGCCAGCACAGTACAAACGGCAATGGCCAGCCAGACGGGCCGGGGAAACAGGCCCTCATTGACACGGAGTGAGGTAATCATTCGACGCTGCGTCCCTTCATGGCAAACAGGCCCTGCGGCCGGCGCTGGATAAAGATGATGATGAACACCAGAATGGCAATCTTCGCCAGCACGGCCCCCGCCACCGGTTCGAGGAATTTGTTCACTTCGCCCAGGCCCAGCGCGGCGATCACGGTGCCGGCCAGCTGGCCCACGCCGCCCAGCACCACCACCATGAAGGAATCGACGATGTAGCTTTGCCCCAGGTCCGGACCCACATTGCCCAGTTGCGACAGGGCCACGCCGCCCAGCCCCGCGATGCCGGAACCGAGGCCGAAGGTCAGCATGTCGACCCTGCCCGTGGCCACGCCCACGCAATCGGCCATGCGACGGTTTTGCATAACGGCCCGCACGAACAGGCCCAGGCGCGTCTTGTTCAGGATCAACCACACGGCCACCACCACGACGATGGCAAAGGCGATAATGGCCAGCCGGTTGTACGGCAGCACGAGGCCGCCCAGCACGGTGACGCCGCCCGACATCCAGGCGGGATTGGCCACTTCCACGTTTTGCGCGCCAAAGATCGTGCGCACCGTCTGCATGAGGATCAGGCTGATACCCCAGGTGGCCAGCAGGGTTTCCAGTGGCCGCCCATACAGCCAGCGGATCACCGTGCGTTCGAGCACCACGCCCACCAGGCCGGCGACAAAGAAAGCGGCAGGCAGCGCAGCCAGCAGGTACGCATCCTGCATGCCGGGCAGGTAGGTGCGGAAAAACAGCTGGCATACATAGGTCGTGTAAGCGCCTATCATCAGCAGTTCGCCATGCGCCATATTGATGATGCCCATCAAGCCAAACGTGATGGCCAGCCCCAGCGCGGCCAGCAGCAACACGCTGCCCAGCGAAATGCCGTAGAACACATTGCCGGCGAATTCCATGCGCGACACTCTTGCCTTGATCTGGCGCATGGTCTCGATGGCGGCCAGTTGCACGGCTTCATCGGGCTCGCCAGCCATGCCGTCAGACCCCGTTTCCAGCATGGCTTGCAGCACGGGCAGCAAGCGCGCATCGCTGCTGCCGGCCAGCGCTTGCACGGCTTGCTTGCGCGTGGCGGCATCGGGTGCCTGCAGGTTGGCGCTGGCGATCAGCACTTGCAATATCTGTTGAATGTCAGCATCGCTTTCCCGCCCCAGGGCGGTGCGGATCAGGGGGATTTGCGCGGGATCAACAGCCTTTTGCAAGGCTTGCGCGGCGGCCAGCCGGGCGCTGCGTTCCGGCGCCAGCAACTGCAAGCCCGACAAGGCACCCGCCACGGCCGCGCGCAAGCGGTTGTTGACCATCACGCCATCGATGCCGTCCGGCACCGGACCAGTCTTGCCGCTTGCCGGATCGTAGGCTTGCTCGCCGTCGACGATATACACCTTGCCATCGGGCGTGGCATACAGGCTGTCATCCTGCAAGGCTTGCAGCACGCGGGCGGCCTCGGGTGTGGCCAGCGCGGCGATCTGGGCGACGGCAGCGACCCTGGTGTCGGGGTCGTCGCCGGACAGCGGTTTCAGCAGGTCAGGAGGGATGGCGGCCTGCGCCACGGATGACAGGCACAGGCAGGCGTAGACCAGCAGCGATGTGAATAGCCTCATTGATACCCCGGGAAAGCGTTGATGGTCAGCACCACCGGACGCATGCCCGATGGCGCAGGCGTTGCTTTTACAGCTTTTGCTTACCCTCATTGCCCTTGATATACGGGCTCCACGGCTGTGCGCGTATTGCTTCCTTGGTTTTCCACACGACATTGAATTGCCCATCGGCCTTGATCTCGCCGATCATCACGGGCTTGTGCAAATGGTGATTCGTCGCGTCCATGGTCAAGGTGAAGCCCGATGGTGCTTTCATGCTCTGGCCGGCCATGGCGGCGATCACCTTGTCTGTCTCCGTCGACTTGGCTTTTTCCACCGCTTGCGCCCACATGTGGATGCCGACATAGGTCGCTTCCATGGGGTCGTTCGTCACCACGGAACCCGCGTTCGGCAACTTTTTCGCCACCGCATACGCCTTCCACTGCTTGATGAAGGCCATATTCGCAGGATTCTTGACGGATTCGAAATAATTCCAGGCCGCCAGATGACCGAGCAAGGGCTTGGTATCGATGCCGCGCAACTCTTCCTCGCCGACGGAAAACGCGACGACGGGCACGTCCGTGGCTTTCAAGCCCGCATTACCCAGCTCCTTGTAGAACGGCACGTTCGAATCGCCATTGATGGTGGAAATGACGGCCGTCTTGCCGCCCGTGGAAAACTTCTTGATGTTGGCGACGATGGTTTGATAGTCGGCGTGGCCGAACGGCGTGTAGACCTCGCTGATATCGCTATCCTTGACGCCTTTGCTTTTCAGGAAGGCGCGCAGGATCTTGTTGGTGGTGCGCGGATACACATAATCCGTGCCCAGCAACACGAAGCGCTTGGCGCCGCCGCCATCCTTGCTCATCAGGTATTCGACGGCAGGTATCGCCTGCTGGTTCGGCGCGGCGCCCGTATAAAACACATTCTTTTCCAGCTCCTCGCCCTCGTATTGCACCGGATAAAACAGCAGGCTGTTGAGTTCCTTGAACACCGGCAAAACCGACTTGCGCGACACGGATGTCCAGCAGCCGAACACGACGGACACTTTATCTTGCGCCACCAGCTGGCGCGCTTTTTCCGCAAACAAAGGCCAGTTCGACGCGGGATCGACGACGACGGCTTCCAGCTTCTTGCCCAGCACGCCGCCCTTGGCATTGATCTCGGCGATCGTCATCAGGGCCACGTCTTTCAGCGACGTTTCGGAAATGGCCATGGTGCCCGACAGGGAGTGCAAGATGCCCACCTTGATGGTATCGGCGGCCAGGGCTGCCTGCAGGTAAGTGGACGTGGCCAGGGCCAGTGCGCCGGCGGCGGCCGCTTTCAGGATGATGCGTCGTGACATGGAGACTCCTGTGATGGGTTCGTGGGGGTCGAGCTGGGCATACGATGTTGTTAAAGCAGAATGCATGCCAGCACCAGCAGACGTCCGCCATGGTGCACGCTGCCAACGCCGCACGAAAAAAAACCTGGCTGCACAAGGACTGTGCAGCCAGGTTTCAAATTGCCGTAAAACGGTGCGCCGGGCGCATCAAGCGTTGTGTATCAAGCGTTGTGTATCAATCCTTGTGCATCAAGCGTTGCGCATCAATTCTTGCGCGGCACTCCGCGCAGGCGGCGCCAGCCCTTGCGGCCCAGCGGGAACAGCAGCACGAAAGCGATCAGCCACGGCAGGATGTAGGCCATGGCCGTGATGGCGTTGGCCACGCCTTGCGACAGGTTTTCCGTGAAATTGCCCAGCGCGCGCTTGACGGGCCGCCAGAACGATTGCTTGCCTTCGGCGCTGATGGCCACGTTCAGCAAGTCCGTATCGATGCGCTGCATCAACAGCGCATTGGCCGCTGTCGCCTGCTCCAGTTCCACTTGCACGGTGGCCAGTTCCTTGGTCACCTTGATCAAGGCATCGACGTTCGCGCCTGAGCGTTTTTCCAGGTCTTGCAGCTGCGCCTGGTACTGCTTGAGCATTTCCAGGCGTTTCTTGCTGTCGAGCACAGGACGACCGAGGTCTTCTACCTTGGTACCCTGGCTGGTGACGTCGCCTTCGGCCGCGACCAGCGCGACGAGCTTCTTGATGCCGGCCGGTTTGGCGCGCATGCTGATGCGTGCGTGCACGTAACGGCCGCCGTCGACGCTGGAATCGAGCAGAAAACAGCCATTTTCCGTATCGGCCTTGCAGGCGGCGACCACTTTTTCATACAGGGGCCGCACTTGCGCCTCGTGCGTATCGACGCTGACATTGTGTTCGTAGGCAAGAAACTCGCTGCCCTTTTCCTTGCCATCGAGGCGCGCGGCGCTCGATTGCCCGCCGCTCTCGCCCTTGCTGCCGCAACCGGCCAGCAGCAACAGGCCAATCAGACTAATAGAGATTTTTTTCATGATTTCTTTCTTTGGATTATTTGCTAAGCGGAAGCATCTCGACATCGGGCAAATGCGCCGCCACGTCCTGCACGGTCGCATAGCCGGTCAGCGCAGCCACCACCTGCGGCAACGGTGCCGGCCAGATTTCCGGCAAATCGCGCTCTTCGGGCGCCAGCACGGGAAAGGCCAGCTGTTCCTGCGGTGGCGTGAAGGCGGCCGCGACGCCCGGCTTGTTGCCGCGCGCATCGATGCGGTACCAGCCAAACTCTTGCAAGTACACGGCATTCAAGCCATGCAGGCAAAACGGCGGCCCCGCTTCACCGACGGCCAGGCGCTGGTAGCACAGGCCGGCAGGAATGCCGTTGGCGCGCAGCAGCGCGGCCAGCAGATGGCTCTTCGCATAACAATAGCCCGTGCCATGCTGCAACACGTCGGAAGCGTGGCAGGTAACGGGATTGCGCTGGTAGTCCCAGCTGTGGGCGATCTCGTCGCGCACGAAGGCAAAGCAGCGGGCCGCGATGGCGGCATCGCCCGACATATCGCCCGCTACCCCAGCCGCCAGCGCGGCCGCCCTGGCGCGCACGGCCGGATGGTCGCTGTCTATGTAGGTGCTGCTGGCTAGATATATGGAAAAGTCGGGAGAAAAGTCGGTAGACATGGCATCAAGGTCATGCAAAAAGATAATGCGCGATTCTAGTCGAAGCAGGCCGAAATCGAACGTTTCCTTGCGCAGGAACAAAGAAAATCCACGCCGCAGGCAAGCTGAAACAGGGGCGGCGACTTTGGCGCCGACGCCGTAGCTGGTATCATGCGGGCAAACGCAGCCGGCCATATTGGCGCGGCACTTGCACTACCCTGCGAAGCGGCCCCGCCACCCGGCGCGCCGCCGACGCCACCCTACAGATCAGAGAAACGAGTTCCCATGAGCACACCATCGTCCCACCCATCGTTCTGGCGCCGCGTCCCGCTGGCTTTCGGCGCCTTCTTCAGCACCCTGTCGGACGCTGCCTATGCAGCCCGCGTGGAAAAACTGTCCTTGCCCGAGGCCGCCCCCGTGGCGCCAGTGGCTCCGGCCCCAGCGCCAGCCCCCGTGCCGACGCCGGTCGCCGCGCCCGTCATTTTGAAAGAGGCCACGCCGGACGCGGCCCTGCAATTGCTGGCCCTGCTGCAACGCGAAGCGCGATTGATCGACTTCACCCAGGAAAACCTGGGCAGCCATGCCGATGCCGACATCGGCGCGGCTGCCCGCGTGGTGCACGAAGGCTGCGCCAAGGTCATGCGCGAGTATTTCACCATCGAGGCCGTGCGCCAGGAAGCCGAAGGCAGCCGCATCGTCCTGCAGGAAGGCTTTGACTCGGCCAGCGTGCGCCTGACGGGCAACGTCGTCGGCTCGGCCCCATTCACAGGCACCCTGAGCCACCGCGGCTGGCGCGCGGCCAGCGTGCGTCTGCCGAAACTGAGCGAGCAGCACGACGCCGCCATCCTGGCCCCGGCCGAGGTGGAACTGTGAGCGATACCGTCAACCCTACCCCGCGCTACGCCATCGGCATCGACCTGGGCACCACCCACAGCGCCCTGTCATATGTGAACCTGATCGAGAGCGACGGCGAAAAGTCCAGCCACGGCGTGCTGAAAGTGCCACAATTGTCGGCGCCGGGCACGGTAGAGGAATTGTCGCTGCTGCCATCGTTCGTGTATCTGCCGCACGCCGATGAAGTGGCGGCGGGCGACCTGGCCCTGCCCTGGGTCACCGAGGAAGCGGAAGCGCCGTTCGTCGTCGGCGAAATGGCCCGCAGCCGCGGCGCCACCACGCCGATTCGTTTGGTCTCCAGCGCGAAAAGCTGGCTGTGCCACCCGGGCGTGGACCGCCGCGCGGCGATTTTGCCGAACGACGCGCCGGCCGAAGTCGCGCGCATTTCGCCGATCACGGCCGCCACGCGCTACCTGACACACTTGCGCCAGGCCTGGGACAACGCCCACCCGCAAGCGCCGTTCGCGCAGCAGGAAATCACCGTGACCATCCCCGCGTCCTTCGATCCGGCCGCGCGCGAGCTGACGATGGAAGCGGCGCAGGCGGCCGGTTACACTTCGCTCACCCTGCTGGAAGAGCCGCAAGCGGCCCTGTACAGCTGGATACAGACCAGCGAAGGGCGCTGGCGCAAGGAAGTCAGGCCGGGCGACATCATTCTGGTCGTCGACGTGGGCGGCGGCACCAGCGACTTTTCGCTGATCGCCGTGCTCGAACGCGACGGCGTGCTGGAACCGCACCGCGTGGCCGTGGGCGAACACATCCTGCTGGGCGGCGACAATATGGACCTGGCCCTGGCCCACCTGGTGGCGCGCAAGCTGGCCGCCAACGGCACCCAGCTCGATGCCTGGCAAATGCGCGCACTCACTTACGGCTGCCGCAGCGCCAAGGAAAGCCTGCTGGCCGACAGCGGCCTCGATGTGGCACCGATTGTCGTGCCGAGCCGTGGCTCGAAACTGATCGGCGGCTCCATCCGCACGGAACTGACGCGCGCGGAAGTGTCCACCTTCATCCTCGACGGCTTCTTCCCGCAAGTGGAAGCATCGAGCCGCCCTGCCGTGCGCACGCGCGCCGGCTTGACGCAATTGGGCTTGCCATATGCGCAGGACGCGGCCATCACGCGCCACCTGGCGGCGTTCTTGGGCCGGCAAGTGGCGGCGACGGCCGAACTGGAAGGCTTTGCGGGCCGCCAGGCGGCTGGCGCCAGCTTCTTGCACCCGACGGCCGTGCTGTTCAACGGCGGCGTCTTCAAGTCGGACTTGCTGGTACAGCGCATCATGTCCACCGTCAACGACTGGCTGTACCTGGAAGGCGCGGAACCGGCGCGCATGCTGGCCGGGGCCGACCTGGACCTGGCCGTGGCGCGCGGCGCAGCCTATTACAGCTACGTGCGGCGTGGCCATGGCGTGCGCATACGCGGCGGCACGGCCAGTGCCTTCTACGTGGCCATCGAGTCGGCCATGCCGGCCATCCCCGGCATGGAACCGCCGATCCAGGCACTGTGTGTGGCGCCGTTCGGCATGGAAGAAGGCAGCGAACTGGAACTGCCTGGCCAGCAATTCGGCCTGGTGGTGGGCGAGCCCGTGCACTTCCGCTTCTTCGCATCGTCCACGCGGCGCAACGACCAGATTGGCGACTTGCTCGATTTCTGGGGTCCCGATGAATTGCAGGAGCTGAGCGAAATCCAGGCGACGCTGTCCGCCGAAGGCCGTCAGGCCGGCGACGTGGTGCAAGTCAAGCTGCATGCGCGCGTCACGGAAGCAGGCACGCTGGAGCTCCTGGCCGTTTCCCCTGACGGCGCCGAGCGCTGGAAAGTGGAATTCGACGTGCGCGGCACGCCGCAGCAATAAGCATGCGCAGCGCGAAGGTGCAGCCGGCCTGGCTGGTCGGCATCGACCTGGGCACCACCAACACGGTGGTGGCATATGCAAATGCGGCCGATGCGCAGGCGGGCATACAGCTGCTCCCCATCGAGCAGCTGCTCGCCCCCGGCGAAGTGGGCGCACGCCCCCTGCTACCGTCCTTGCGCTACCACCCCGCTGCCGGCGAACTGGCGGCGGGCGATCTGCAACTGCCGTGGCCGCAGGGCGATGTCACCAGCACCGAGCACCCCGTGCTGGGCGCCATGGCGCGCCAGCTCGGTGCGCAAGTGCCGGGCCGGCTGGTCACCAGCGCGAAGAGCTGGCTATCACATGCGAACGTGGACCGCCAGGCGCCCATCCTGCCGTGGGGCGCAGACGCCGACGTGGCCAAGGTGTCGCCCGTGGCGGCCAGCGCCAGCTACCTCGCCTATGTGCGCGCCGCGTGGAATCACCGCTTCCCGCATGCTCCCCTCGAAAACCAGGAACTGGTGCTGACCATCCCCGCCTCGTTCGACGAGGGTGCGCGCGCACTCACCCTGGAAGCGGCCCGCTTGGCGGGGCTGCCCACCTTGCGTCTGGTGGAAGAGCCGCAGGCGGCGTTCTACGATTTCTTGCAGCGCCGGCGCGCCACCCTGCGCGCAGACCTGGCCAATACGCGCGGCATTTTAGTCTGCGACGTGGGCGGCGGCACCACCGATTTCAGCCTGATCGATGTGGCCTTCAATATCGATGGCGAACCCCAGCTCACGCGCAGCAGCGTGGGCAACCATTTGATACTCGGTGGCGACAATATGGACCTGGCGCTGGCCCACCTGGTGGAAACGCGCATGGCGGCAGGCGTGGAAGGCGTGGAAGGCGGCATGAAGCTATCGGCCGCGCGGCTGTCGCAACTGATGGAACGCTGCCGCGCCGCCAAAGAACTGCTGCTGTCGCACGATGCGCCGGAGAGCGCCACCGTCACCCTGCTGGGCGCGGGATCTCGCCTGATTGGTGGCAGCCGTTCCGTCGACATCACGCGCGAGGAAGTGGCGGCCATGGTGGTCGACGGCTTTTTCCCGATGGTTGAATTCAACGAAATAGCGAAAAAGGGCCGCGCCGGCATCGTCGAATTCGGCCTGCCATATGCGCAGGACGCGGCCATCACGCGCCACCTGGCCAGTTTTTTGCAGCAGCATCAAGGGGCACTGCGGGGTGCGCTGCCCGACACCTTGCTGCTGAACGGCGGCGTGTTCCGCGCCGACGCGCTGGCGCGACGCCTGGCAGAAACCCTGGCGCACTGGCGGGGTCAGCCCCTGACCATCCTGCACAACGATAATCCCGACGTGGCCGTGGCGCGTGGCGCCGTCGCCTACGCGCTGGCGCGACGTGGCCAGGCGCCGCGCATAGCCGGCGGTTCCCCGCGCAGCTATTTCCTCGTGCTGGGAGAAGCGGGCAAGGACAAGCGCGCCGTGTGCATCCTGCCGCGTGGCAGCGCCAGCGGCGAGGAAATCCGCCTCACGGAACGGCTGTTCGCGCTGCGCCTGGGCCGGCCCGTGCGCTTCCACCTGGCCACTTCCCTCTTTGAGGCGGGCACGCCGCCGCAACTGGGCGAGATCGTCGATTTGAGCGCCGGCGAGTATCTGCGCCTGCCGCCACTGGCCAGTGTGCTGCACGATAAACACGATGCCAGCGACAAGCGTGACATCACCGTGCAGCTGGCTACCGTCATGACGGAAGTGGGCACCCTGGAAGTGCATTGCGTGGCCGAAGCCGAAGCCGATGCCGATGCCGATGCCGATGCCGGCCAGCGCTGGCTGCTGGAATTCCAGTTGCGCGGTGGCGAGGAAGAGCCAGGCGATGGCGAGGCTCAAGCCGTTTCGCCACGCATCAAGGAAGCGGTCGAGAAGATCGAGCGCATCTTCGGCGGCAAGGCGCAAAAGGTCGACACCAAGGAAGTGCGCCAGCTGCGCCAGCACCTGGAACGGGGGCTGGGCGGGCGCGAGAGCTGGGATACGCCATTGCTGCGCCAGCTGTTCGATGCCCTCCTGCTGCGCGCCCGTGGCCGGCGCCGCTCCGCCGAGCATGAACGTGTCTGGCTGAACCTGGCCGGCTACTGTTTGCGGCCAGGCTACGGCGATGCGCTCGACCCATGGCGCATCGAACAGCTGTGGGCCCTGTTCGACACGGGCGTCCAGCATCACAAGGACAACCAGGTGTGCGCCGAATGGTGGACACTGTGGCGTCGCGTGGCTGGCGGCTTGAGCACGCAGCAGCAGTTGCGCCTGCTCGACGACTTCGCCTTCAACCTGCAAGCCGATGCAGCGCAGCGCGGCAGCCGCCCCGTCACCTTGGTCGACGGCAGCGACGACGACATGCTGCGCCTGGGCGCCTCGCTGGAGCGCATCCCCGGCGCCTACAAGGCCGAAGTGGGCGCCTGGCTGATCAAGCGGCTGGAAAAGGCCGACAAGAAAGGCGAAGCGGCGGATACGAATACCCTGTGGGCGCTGGCCAGAGTCGGCGCGCGCCAGCCCTTCCACGGCAGCGCGCATGAAGTGGTCGACAGCGCCACCGTGGCCGGGTGGCTGCACGTGCTGCTGGCGCTGGACTGGAAAAAAATTGAACCGGCCGCCTTCGCCGCCACCCACCTGGCACGCATGACGGGCGACCGCTCGCGCGACATTGCAGACGAGCTACGGGCCACCATCCTCGCCCGCCTGAAAGCTGTAGGCGCCCCGCCCCTGTGGCAGGCGACGGTCGGTGAAGTGACGCAGCTGGACGAAGCGGCTACCAAACGCATGCTGGGCGAGGCGCTGCCGCCGGGGTTGAAGCTGATCGGGTGATTGGCTTCCAGCCCTACACCAGCGCCACCACCAGCAGTACCAGCGCCAGCGGCGCCTGCACCAGCACGATGCCCGGATGCGTGCGGCGCAGCTGAGCCCAGACGGACAGGCCCGGCACTTCCTCGTGCGGATGGTGGGCTTCGTCGCGCAGCGACATGGCGTGCAGGAACATGCCGGCGATCAGGGGGCCGGGGTTGACCCACCAGCCCTGCTCGAGCAAGCCGCGCGACAGGTAAATGGCCAGCGCGCCGATGGCAAACGGCGAGGCCCACACCAGCACCAGCATCAGGCGAATGCCATAGAATTCCGCCAGGGTGCCCAGGCGGTGCAGGCGGCTGAAATCGTGATCGGCCATGCGCTGGTCGATGGCCAGCTCGGCCCGCCCGTACAAGGTCCACAGGCCGCCGAACAGGCAACCCAGCAACACACCGATGACGATATCGGCCACGAACACCGCATATTTGTTGACGTCGGCCGTGCCGATGCCCAGCGAGGTGTGGGCGGCCGCATGCAGATGCAAGCTGGCCTGCTCGCCTTCGGCCGTCGTATAGCGGTCGCGCACGTCATAGGTGCTGCCGATATACACGACGTTCTTGCGCAGTGCCCCGGCATCCACGCCGGCCTGGCCATCGATCAGTTTGACGCGCGTGCGCGTGGGGTTCAGGAATTGCGGCGCCACGGCGGCCGGGTGAAACGGCGCGGTGACGGCGTTCTGTTCGGCCGCCTCCTTGGCGTCGCCGCGGATGACGGGTTCGAACGCCCAGCGCGCCAATTCCTTTTCGCTGCCCGTGCGCTGCGCCAGCTGGCACACGCGACCGGCCAGCGCCAGCACTTCCTTTTGCTCCGACAAGACGGCCGGCATGGGCTGCTTCTGCTCCTGCTCGTCGGCGCCATGCGCCAGCTCGAAAGCCACGGCCGCCAGCACGGGGCTTTTCAGTTCGATGCGCGTGACGGCGCCCATGCGTTCGCGGATCCGCGGGCTGGCAAAATGGATGCCGGCGGCGCAGCGCGCGCGTATCCACGGCAGGTTCGCGTTCCGGTCCGATTGTTCGGGCAGGATCAGCACCAGTTGCCGGCCATCGGCGGCCAGCCGGTCGAGCAGGCGGTCCAACGGCCGCTCACCCGCTTTGTGCTGTTCATACACGGCCGGAGCCAAGTCCAGGTTGATGGCCAGCACCTTGCTGCCGCGCGCGGCGGCGCTGGCGATCAATTGCTCCAGACGCGTGCGTTCCAGCGGTTCGCGCTCGTCGAAGACCTGTTCGAACGCGGGCTCATCGATTTCAATGATGCCGGGCCGGTAGGCGGCGCCCGGATCCTTGCCCCGGTTCAGCAGCTGCCCCTGTTCCGCACTGGCGCGCAGCATGGCCGCATCGAGCCATTCGAGCACATGAAAACCTTCCAGCACCAGCATCAGCGCGGCGATCAGGCTGGCGCCGATCACGTGGTGCAGCAGATGCGTGCCCGTCAGTTTGAAGGCCGAGCCTAGCTGGGCGAGCGGCCACAGCAGGCGCCGCCAGAGCGGCGGGCGCGGTTGGTCCGGCTGGCTAGTTTCCACGGTGCATTCCCCTTGCGTACCTTGCTTGAATGATCATTCAAGCAACGGTGATAACAAAAGGACAGTGTATTGCAGTTGTGCCCGTTCCGCCGCACGGCTGGCACGGGCCCGCCCGGCAGCTTACTTCGGCTTGGCCAGCAGCAGCTTGCCCAGCGCTTCGAAAGCCGGCGTGGTGGTCGGGTCGTTGGCCGCATTGGCCGCTGTCGGCGTTGAGGCGAAACGCACGATCACCATTTCCGCCTTCGGGTCGATGTAGATGCGCTGGCCGTACACGCCGCGCGCCATGTAGGCGCCATGGTCGTTATGCGTGACCCACCACATGTCGCGGTAGCTCCAGCCCTTGAGCAAATCATACCCCCCCTTGGCGAACAGCTGCTTGTCGCCGCCGCGGCGGATATCGTCGACAGCCGCCTTGGGCAAAATCTGCTGACCGTTGTAGCGACCATCGTTGCGCAGCATCTCGCCGAAGCGGGCCAGGTCGCGCAAGCCCGCATTCAAGCCGCCGCCGGCAAACGGCGTGCCGGTCGAATCGACCGTCATGTAGGCATCCTGTTCGGCGCCCAGCTTTTGCCAGATATGCTCGGACAAATACGCGTTGACGTTCTGCCCCGTGACCCGGGCGATGATCCAGCCCAGCACGTCGGAGTTGACCGTGCGGTAGCCGAACGCCTCGCCATGCCTGCCCTCGTGCTGCACCGTTTGCAGATACTCGAAATAGCTGCGCGGCCCGGTGTAATCCTTGGGCTTGGGCAGCGGGCTGCCGGCCGCCGCGTGCTGCCACACTTCCGCTTTCGGGTCGGCGTAATCTTCGCTGAATTTCAGGCCCGTGGTCATGTCCAGCACCTGGTGCACGGTGGCGTCGCCAAACGCTGACGCGGCCAGTTCCGGCACATACTCGGCCACTTTTTTGCCTGGATCGAGCTTGCCTTGGGCCACCAGGGCCGCGCCGATGGTCCCCATCAAGGATTTGGTCACCGACATGGCGCCATGCTGGCCGCTTTCCTTCAGCACACCGAAATAGCGTTCATACACGATGCGGCCCCGGTGCAGCACGACGATGCCATCCGTGTAGTTGGCGCCCAGCGACTGCTCCCAGGTCATGGTTTCGTTCGCACCCAGAGGCGTGAAGCGCAGGCTGTCGATATCCTTGCGCAGCGCGCGCGGCAAAGGCACAGGCGCTCTCAAGCCGCGCGACACCTCCACCGTCGGCATCAACTGGCGGAAGTGCGACACGCTCCAGCGCAGCTGGGGGAAATTGAAATAGCTGCCATCGTCGAAGCGAATGATTTTATCGGCTGGCGGCGGCGCGCCCAGCATCCATTTCAATGCAGCCGGATCGCTGGCGGTCGCTGACAGCGGCGCTGCCGCATGAGCGCCGGCGGCCAGTGCCATGCAGGCTGCGACCAGGGCCAGGCAGCGGGTTTGTGGCGATGTCTTCATACATGTTCTCCTGTCGTGGCTGGCACCGGCAACGGCGCTCGCTTCATGCGATGGATGCTACCAGAGAAACTTTTTATCTTGTTCTGCAGCATCCTATTGTGCGCACCCAGCACTGAGACAAAAGTCTCACGCGCGCCCATGCTGCAGCGCAGGATGCGCTGCCCCGTGCTTCGTGCTACAAACTAAAACACCATAAAAACCAGACACGAGACACTGGAGAGCGCCATGCCCTACGTCCGCCAGACCAGCCATATCGACCGCGTGCGCGACCTGATCGCCGGCCGTATCGTCAATCCAGGAGCCGACACGGCCAGGCTGGCCTCGTCCTACCGGCGCTCGCTGGACGACTACCGGCTCGACCCCGCCTCCACCACAGGGCCGCGCATCCTGACGGGCGCCGAACTGCGCGCCATCCAGCAATCCGAGGAAGGCTTCCTGCGCTCCACGGGCCAGTGCCTGCCGCGCCTGCACGCCATGGTGCGCGAAGCAGGCTACTGCGTCATCCTCGCCAATGCGCGCGGCGTGACCATCGACTACGTGGTCGACACGGACCAGCGCAAGGATTTCAAGAAGGCAGGCCTGTATCCGGGTTCATGCTGGTCGGAAGAGGAAGAAGGCACGTGCGGCATCGCCTCCGTACTGCTGGACCACGAAGCCATCACCGTGCACAAGACCGACCATTTTCGCGCCGCGTTCACGGGCCTGACCTGCAGCGCCGCGCCGATTTTTTCGCCGCACGGCGATTTGATCGGCGTGCTCGATGCGTCTGCACTGAGCTCGCCCGACGCACGCGACAGCCAGCGCCTGGTCAAGCAGTTGGTGCGACAGGGCGCGACCCTGATCGAGGACGGTTTTTTTCTCAAGTCCTACAGCCATTGCTGCATCCTGCTGGCGCACCGCAACCGCCATTTCGTGGAAGTGCAGCCGGAGATGCTGCTGGCCATCGACGAACATGGCAATATCGTCGCTGCCAACCGCTGCGCGCGCGACGTCATCGGGGGTCTTGCTGGCCTACCCCGCCCCGTCGCCGAGGTGCTGGAAGTGCGCGCCGAACGGCTGTTCGATGCGCGCGCGGGGCACAATCTGCTATCCCTGCGCCTGGCGGGCGGCAGCACCTGGCTGCACGCCCGCGTGCGCGCGCCGCTGCGCCAGGCCAGCACGCGCCTGCGCGCCACACGCGAGGCGCCCGTCGCGCAAAATGCGGTGACCTACACGCCGCCGGAGCTGGCCGAGCGCACGCACATCGTCAACGCCATGCATGCCGCCAAATGGCGCCCGCTGCAAGCAGCTGCCATGCTGGGCATCTCGCGCGCCACCCTGTACCGGCGCCTCAAGCAGCTGCACATTGTGGCGCCGCACCGGCAATGAAGCGTAATGAAGCAATAAGCACACTGAGACTTCCGTCTCAAGCGCCGCCATGCTGCGCTGCAGGATGCGGCGCCAAAACGCCAGTGTTACAACATCGTCAGCGGCAACACAGCCGCATCCCATCATAAAGTCAGCAGACTTGGAGGAGACACGATGCAAACCGAAATCAACCCGCACGACCTGGCCGTGGCCTGCATCCTGGAGCAGCTCGAAGGCGCGCTGCGCGCCAGCGACAGCACGGGCGCCGCGCAACTGTTCGAACAGGACGCCTACTGGCGCGACCTGGTGCTGTTTACCTGGAACCTGAAAACCCTGGAAGGCCGCGAACAGATCGCCGCCATGCTGGCCGCCCAACTGGGCCCTGTGCAACCGGTCTCCATCCGCATCGCCGACGGCGAACATGCAGTGGAAGCCGGCGGCGTGCTGCAAAGCTGGATCACGGTGGAAACGAACGTGGCGCGCGGCGTGGGCTTCCTCCGCATCCGTGACGGCAAGATCTGGACCCTGCTCACCACCATGAGCGAATTGAAAGGCTTTGAAGAAGCCAAGGGCGGCCGGCGGCCCATGGGCGCCGAACATGGCGCGCGCACAGACCGCAGCAGCTGGCTGGAAAACCGCGAGCAGGAAGCAAAGGAGCTGGGCTACGCGCGCCAGCCCTATTGCCTCATTATCGGCGGCGGCCAGGGCGGCATCGCGCTCGGTGCGCGCTTGCGCCAGCTCAATGTCCCCACCATCATCATCGAGAAAAACGCGCGTCCCGGTGACAGCTGGCGCAAGCGCTATAAATCGCTGTGCCTGCACGACCCCGTCTGGTACGACCACATGCCCTACATCCCCTTCCCGGACAACTGGCCCGTCTTCACACCCAAGGACAAGGTCGGCGACTGGCTGGAAATGTACACCAAGGTGATGGAACTCAATTACTGGGGTTCGACCAGCTGCGAATCGGCCAGCTTTGATGACGCCACCGGTGAGTGGACGGTGCAGGTGCTGCGCGACGGCCAGCCCGTCACCCTGAAACCGAAGCAGCTGGTGCTGGCGACCGGCATGTCGGGCAAAGCGAACATGCCGAAGTTCAAGGGCATGGACATATTCTTGGGCGAGCAGCAGCACTCGTCGCAGCATCCGGGGCCGGACGCCTACGTGGGCAAGAAAGTGGTGGTGGTCGGCGCGAACAACTCCGCGCACGATATCTGCGCCGCCCTGTGGGAAGCTGGCGTGGACGTGACCATGGTGCAGCGCTCGTCGACGCACATCGTCAAGTCCGACTCGCTGATGGACCTGGCGCTGGGCGACCTGTACTCGGAACGGGCGCTGGCGGCCGGCATGACGACGGCCAAGGCCGACCTGACGTTTGCCTCGATTCCGTACAAGATATTGGCCGACTTCCAGAAGCCCATCTTCAAGGCCATCCGCGAGCGCGATGCGAACTTTTATGCACGGCTGGAAGAACGGGGCTTCATGCTCGACTTTGGCGATGACGATTCCGGCCTGTTCATGAAATACCTGCGCCGCGGCTCCGGCTACTATATCGACGTGGGCGCCTCCGAGCTGGTCGCCGAGGGCAAGATCAAGCTGAAAAGCGGCGTCGGCGTGCAAGAGTTGAAAGCCCATTCCATCGTACTGTCCGACGGCACGGAATTGCCGGCCGACCTGGTGGTGTATGCCACCGGCTACGGCTCCATGAATGGCTGGGCGGCCGACCTGATCTCGCCCGAGGTGGCCAACAAGGTGGGCAAGGTATGGGGGCTGGGCTCCGCCACCACCAAGGACCCCGGTCCGTGGGAAGGCGAACAGCGCAATATGTGGAAGCCTACGCAGCAGCAAGCCCTGTGGTTCCACGGCGGTAATCTGCACCAGTCGCGCCACTACTCGCAATACTTGTCGCTGCAACTTAAGGCGCGCATGGAGGGCTTGACTACCCCAGTGTATGGGCAGCAGCAGGTGCATCACTTGTCGTGATGGCAGGGGCAAGCAGATAAAAAAATGGCGGCGGACCGAAGTCCGCCGCCATTTTTATCATGCAGCCAACAAAGTTATTGTTTAATGGCTTCGATGGCAAACGTCAAGGTCACGTCATCGCTGACAGCTGGCGCATATTTGCCGGCGTTGAATTCCGAGCGCTTGATCTTGGCCGTGGCGTTGGCGCCGCAAGCGTCTTTCTTCAGCATCGGGTGCGGTGCGCAGGCAAACGAGGTGACGGTCAGGGTGACTGGCTTGGTCACGCCTTTCAGGGTCAGGTTGCCATCCACGGACGCCAGCTTGTCGCCGTCAAAATTGAACTTGGTCGATTTGTAAGTGGCGACCGGGAACTTGTCCGTTTCAAGGAAACCATCGCCCTGGATGTGCGAGTTGAACAGGGTCGAACCCGTATCGACGGACTTGGTGTCGATCAGCACTTCGACGGCGCCCGTCTTGGCGGCGCGGTCCAGCGTGACCTTGCCGGTGGTGTTATTGAAACGGCTTTGCTGCGTCGAGAAACCCATGTGGGTGTACTCGAAACGGGGGAAAGTGTGGCTGCCATCGATGACGTAGACTTCAGGAGCGGCAACGGCGGACAGCGAGAAGCCGGCGGCGGCGATAAAAGCGAGCAGTTTTTTCATGATGGATTCCTGATAGGGAGTGGAGGATGTCAAAACCGCAAGCAGCTGCAAGCGAACGGCGCATGCGGCTGATTGTCCGGCTTCAGTTGCAATGGATTATGCATGGCATGAAGATCGATGTAAAACGCAAAATATGCCTAGTTAGCATCGATAAAATCGATAATAAGGGCGATACTGAACGTGACAGCGCCTTCTACTGCCGATTATTGTCTGCATTGTCAAAAATATCCAGCGTTATCCAGGTGCTCAGATATTGCATCAAATGAGAATGATTCTTGTTATTATTCTTTTGGATTGTTATCATCACGGCCCTGGCACGCATGCAGCGTCGCCTTGATTCATCCATAATAGAGCCGAAAACAGAGCAGAAAAACCATGACGGCCACCCGCCACAATACGAGCACAGTGAACGCATACACCACCACCACCGCCCCGTCCCGCAGCCTGGACCTGACAGCCGGCGCCTTCACCTGATGCAGGAGCCGCACGCCCAGGCCTCCCTGCGCGAAGCGCACGGCGTGCGTCTGCGCCGCTGGGCCTGGACCGCCGCCGGCGCCCTGATGGTGCTGCTGGGTATCATCGGCGCCATGCTGCCCGTCATGCCGACGACGATTTTCCTGATCCTCGCCCTGGCCTGCTTCAGCCGCGCGTCGCCGCGCCTCGAGCACTGGCTGCTGCAGCATCCCCGCTTCGGTCCGCCGCTGCGCCAGTGGCGCGAACACCGTGCCGTCTCGCGGCGCGGCAAGGCCATGGCTTGCCTGGGCATGGCCATCGGCTTTGTCGCCATGTGCCTGGGCCATCCGCCGTGGTGGGTCATCGCCATGGTGGGCACCATGGAAATCGCCGTCCTCACCTACCTGTTGCGGCGTCCCGAAGGCCCAGCCGCCTGCGGAGCAGAATCTGCCCGCGAAGAGGGCAATGGCAGGCAGTAAACGGCGCTGCCCACGTCAAAAAAACGGCACGCCAGCCAAACCTCACATAAAAATACCGTGACGCCTGCGCAGGGCGCGTCGAACTTTTCACCGAGATGCGGCTCCGTCACGCCGATCCACGCGATTAAATTCGGCGAGAACGCGACTTTCCCGCTTTTTCAACTTGAAAACAGACGCATAGACATTATTTGCATATTCAAAGCAAGATTCTGTCGTAGGAGTAATAACACGATCGGAGGTATACTACGCAACCGACGTAACAGGCTGGGCGATTTGGCTCCTGCAAGCAAGCCTGTCACGGTCCAATGAAAAAGGAAACACTGCATGACCACACCACACCGTACGCCGGTGATTCGCATCGATGGCGCGAACAAGACCTTCGCGCTGCCCAAGGGCGAACAATTCCACGCGGTCAAATCGGTCACGCTGGAAGTCTATCCCGGTGATATTTTCGGCCTGATCGGCAAGAGCGGGGCCGGCAAATCCACCTTGCTGCGCCTGATTAACCTGCTCGAGCGTCCCGACAGCGGCACCATTACTGTGGCCGGGCGCGAATTGACACGCCTTGGCAAGAGCGAATTGCGCGACGCGCGCCAGAACATCGGCATGATTTTCCAGCAATTCAATCTGCTGCAAAACGCCAGCGTCTTCGACAACGTCGCCTTCCCCTTGAAAATCCATGGCACGACCAAGGGCGAGCAAATCGCCGCCCGCGTCGAGGAATGCCTGGCGCTCGTGGGTTTGTCCGACAAGTTGCACAGCTATCCGGCGCAATTGTCCGGCGGGCAGAAACAGCGCGTGGCGATTGCGCGCGCCCTGGCCAGCCATCCCGACGTGCTGCTGTGCGACGAGCCGACGTCCGCACTGGACGCGGAAACCACGCGCGCCCTGCTCGACACTTTGCGCGACATCAATGCGCGCTTGAAAGTGACCATCGTCATCGTCAGCCATGAGCTGTCGGTGCTGGGCGCCATCTGCAACCGCGTGGCCGTCGTGGAAAACGGCGCCATCGCCGAACAATTCGATTTGAGCGACACGGCCACCCCGCGCAAGACAGCGCTGGGACGCGAGCTGGCTTATTACGGCACCGAGGCGTTTGAAGCCACCGCATGGAAGGATGCAACACATGTTTGAAGAATCGATCAATAACGTCATCAAGCTGCTGCCGGAAATCTGGGTGGCGCTGGGCCAGACCATGACCATGCTGGGCATAGGATTGACCGCCGCCATCTTGATCGGCGGCCCGCTGGGCATTGTGCTATTCCTCGTCTCGGAAGGCCAGTCGCTGGAAAACCGTCCGCTGTCGACGATTTTGGGCTGGCTGGTAAATACCGTGCGCAGCTTCCCCTTCATCATTTTGCTGGTCGCCCTGACGCCGTTTACGCGCATCATCGCGGGCACCTCGATTGGCCCGCTGGCAGCTGCCGTGCCGCTGTCGTTCGCCGCCATTCCCTACCTCGCGCGCCTGGTGGAACAGAACCTGCGCGAAGTGCCGCGCGGCGTGATCGAGGCGGCGCACGCCATGGGCGCGTCGGAAATGCAGATCATTTTCCGCGTGCTGCTGGTCGAAGCGCGCTCCGGCCTGGTGCTGGCGCTGACCGTGCTGTCGATCAGCTTCCTCTCGTATTCGGCCGTGGCCGGCGTGGTGGGCGGCGGCGGCATTGGCGACCTGGCCATCCGCTACGGCTACTACCGCTTCGAGACGGACATCATGGTCGTCACCGTGGCTATCCTGATCGTGCTGGTGCAAACCATCCAGTTCGCCGGCACGCGCGTCGCCAAGCGTCTCGACAAACGTTAATTCATATTCAGAAACAAGGACCTACATGAACCACATTCGCCGCACCCTGCTCCTGGCCGCCACCAGCCTGGCCTTCGCCACAGCAGCCCACGCCAAGGACCCGAAAGAACTCGTCATCGGCACCAGCTCCGGCCCGTATTCGGACCAGCTGAAGCTGGGCATCAAGCCTATCCTGGAAAAACAGGGCTACAAGGTCAAGATCGTCGAATTCAACGACTACGTGCAGCCGAACTACGCGCTGGCCGAAGGTTCGCTGGATGCCAACGTGTTCCAGCACATCGTCTACCTGACCAAGTTCGCCACCGATAACAAGCTGCCATTGAGCCCATTGATCACCGTGCCGACCATGCCGATCGGTCTGTACGGCGGCAAGCAAAAATCCCTGGCCGAAGTGAAGAACGGCGCCACCATCACCATGCCGAACGACCCGACCAACCAGGCGCGCGCGCTGGTCATGCTGGCCAAGATGGGCTGGATCAAGCTGAAACCGAACGTCGATCCGCTGCGCGCTTCCGAACGCGATGTGCTGGAAAACCCGAAAAAGCTGAAACTGGTGCCGCTGGAAGCGGCGCAGCTGCCACGCTCGCTGGCGGACGCCGACTACGCTTTCGTGAACGGTAACTTCGCCCTGGCCGCCGGCATGAAGCTGACGTCAGCCCTGAGCGTGGAAAAGATCTCGGACAGCTACATCAACCTGGTGGCCATCCGCACGGCCGACAAGGCCAAGCCATGGGTAAAAGACCTGGAAGCGGCCTACCGCTCGCGCGCCTTCCTCGACGCGACGAACAAATACCTGGCCGGCTACGAAAAGACGGACTACCAGCTGGCGCTGGAAAAGACGCTGAAAAAATAAACCGGCGCAGGCAATGCAAAAAGACGGCCAGGTGCAAACCCGGCCGTCTTTTTTATGCTGCGCGCCACGCGGGCGCTGTCATGCCATGCTTAGAAGCGATAGCCGACGCCTACGCCGATCAGGATAGGGTCAACCTTGACTTCGCTGATCTTGGCGCCACCGGCCAGCACGTCGCTGCGGATCTGCACTTTCTTGATGTCGAAGTTCAAGGACCAGTTTTTATCCAGCTTGTAGTCGACGCCAGCTTGCAGCGAGTAGCCCCAGCTGTCATGTTCCAGGCGGCCAGCGCCGTTCAGCAATTTCACGTCCGAAATATTCGTGTAATTCACGCCTGCACCCACGTAAGGGCTGAACTGTTTTTCAGGCATGAAGTGGTATTGCAGCGACAGGGTCGGCGGCAAATGCTTGAAGGTACCGATCTTCGTGCCCGACAAGGTGACGTCATGCTTTTGCGGATACGTCAGGATCAGCTCGGCAGCGATATTCGGGGTGAAGAAGTACGAAATATCGATTTCAGGAATCGTCTTGCTGCTGACATGAATCTGGTCAGCTGCGGCGAGGCCAGTCACAGGAGCAGATTTGTTGGCCGGGTCGATGTGCACGGCGCGCGCGCGCACCAGCCATGGGCTTTCCTGAGCCATTGCATTACCGGCAAATGCGCCGATGGCGGCCAAAACGATTGCTGCTGCAGTTGCGGACGTTTTCATTATGTTTTCCTCTGTCGTTAAGTAACGCTGCGAAGTCTATGAGTGCAGTGCAACAAAAACTTTGATCCACATCAAATAGTGCTAGATGGCATCACTAGAGGGATTTTTTTCTTTTCCCAGGTCAAGAAAATACCGCAGCGCGTCAATGCACGCCTTTAAACAGGCTGGCGACCCAGTCGGCAAACACGCGCACGCGCGGCGACAATTGACGGTGATGGGGATACAGCACGGACACGGGCAAGGGGTCGGGACGCATGGCCCCCAACACTTCCACCAGCTCGCCGGTGGCCAGCGCCCGCTCCAGGTGATAACGGGGCGCCTGGATCAAGCCCAGGCCTGCGCGGCAGCAGGCGTGATACGCGTCGGCGTTATTGACGGACACCATGCCCGGCACGGCCACGCTGTGTCGCTGGCCGTCCAGCCTGAAATCGAAGGGCCAGACCTTGCCCGTCTGGGCGGAAAAGAAATTCACGGCGCGGTGGCCATCGAGCTGCACCAGATTCTCCGGCGTGCCGTGCGCGGCCAGGTAGGCGGGGCTGGCGCACGTCATTTGTTCCAGCAGCGCCAGCCGACGCGCCACCATGGACGAGTCGCTCAATTCACCCACGCGCAGCACGCAATCGACGCCCTCGCGCACCAGGTCGACGAGACGGTCGCCCATGCCGATTTCCAATTCGATCAGCACAGCCGCGCTTCGAGCTGCTTGATCGCATGCGTGACGGTCGCCTTCGGATAGCCAAGGTCATGCGCCGCCTGCGTGAAACTGCGTAACTCGGCGATGCGCGTAAACAGGCGCATCGCATCAAATCGGTCCATGCCCCCTTCCTTTGTTCATTGTTCATTGTTCATTGTTATCACGTGCCGCACAGTGTAGCGATTTGAGCGCAGCTTTCCATCTTCAACGATAACCCTGGCACAAGTTGCCCGTCACGCAATCGCCACTTGCGCCAATGGCACTGGATCGCCGCCTGCCCGCGCAGCATAATATGTCCAGCACGCACATGAGAATAGTAATGATTATCATTTGCGATATAATGCAGGCTCACGCTTAAGCGCACGCTCAGGCGATCATAAAAGGAATGGGAGACATGGATATATTGAGGGAACTGCGTGAATCGGGCTTGAAAGTGACCATCCCCCGCTTGCGGATTCTGCAGCTGTTTCAAGAAGGCACGATCAAGCACCTGAGTGCGGACGATGTCTACAAACTCTTGCTGGCTGAAAAAATCGACGTGGGTCTGGCCACCATCTACCGCGTGCTGATGCAATTTGCCGAAGCGGGCATTCTGTTTCGCCGGCATTTCGAATCGGGCCACGCCGTCTTCGAACTGAATGAAGGCCAGCACCACGATCACCTGGTTTGCACGGGTTGCGGCAAGGTCGATGAATTCGTCGACGAAGGCATCGAACTGCGCCAGAATGAAATCGCCACCGAGCGAGGCTTCGTGCTGCACGAGCACGCGCTGTCGCTGTACGGCACCTGCGCCGAGTGCACGGCGAAGAAAATTCCGCCACGCCGCGCCTGAGGGCGCTTGGGCCGCCTGGGCGCCAGTGCCTTGGGGTAAGATTCGCTCAAGCTTGAGAAAGGATCACCCATGTACATCGGAGAAATCGCCCGCCTGGCGGGCACCTCGCCCAAGGCCTTGCGTCACTATGAAACGCTGGGCTTGCTGGGCGACGTGCGCCGTTCCGGCGCCTACCGCGTCTACACGCAGCGAGACCTGGCGCAAGTCAAACTGATACGCCAGGCGCAGGCCCTGGGTTTCCGCCTGGCCGAACTGCTACCCATCCTGGCCGGCGACGACACCGACTGGGCCGCCCTGTCCCGGCATATCGCCGCCAAGCGCGCGCAAGTGCAGCAGGATATTGCCCGCCTGCGCCAGCTCGACGCGCAATTGGCCGACATCGACACGGAAATCCGCGACTGCCTGGCGCACCAGCGCCTTCAAACGGCCGCTTGACTCTGCCACTAGGGACAAGCTTTAGCATGCAAGCTGTTCTTTACTGGAAAGCCTGCATCATGACCAAGACGATACCCAAGCGCATTTTAATCATCCTCGGCCACCCGTCCAGCGACAGTTTCTGCGCCGCCCTGGCCGAGGCCTACGCCGCCACGGCCCGCAGCGCAGGCCACAGCGTGCGCGAACTGCGCCTGGGCCAGCTGGACTTCGACCCCATCCTGCACGAAGGCTACCGCCAGGTGCAGCCGCTGGAAGCGGACTTGCTGGCGGCACAGGATGCCATCAGCTGGGCCGAACATCTGGTGTTCGCCTACCCCATCTGGTGGGGCGGCGCGCCGGCCCTGCTGAAAGGCTTTGTCGACCGCGTCTTCCTGCCCGGCTTTGCCTTCAAGTACCGTCCTGGCAAGGCTTTCCCGGCCCAGCTGCTGAAGGGCCGCACGGCGCAACTGCTGGTGACGATGGACACGCCGCCCTGGTATTTCCGCTGGGTCTACCACATGCCCGGCATCCACCAGCTGCGCAAGACGACGCTGGAATTTTGCGGCGTCAAGCCCGTCAAAGTGGCCAGCTTCGGCCCCATCCTCGATTCTACCGAAGCGCAACGCACGCGCTGGCTGGCACAGGCCCAGGCACTGGCCCGACGCCTGTAAGCCCGGCAACGGCTTGCCATGCAGCCATGTTGCATACGGTTTTGACAAGCTGGTAATCAAGCCGTCATATTCCAAGGCTACCATGATGATATTGCCTGTTTGTCAGTCGCCTTGCCGTCGCGACAACAAGGGTCCGATCGTCATGTAAAGGTAACCGCTGTGGAGTTCAACGCTTCTCGATTGCATCTTCCCCGTTATCGCACCTCCGTGGCGTTTGATCTGTGCATACCCACGGAATCTGTGCAGGCCGACGCCAGCAATTTCGCCGTGCTGGAACTGTTCACGGAACGGCGCGACATGATGAGTTTGCCCGTCACGGAGCGGCAAAAGCCCATCGGCTTGATCAGCCGCAACATCTTCATGTCGCAGATGTCCAAGCCCTTTTATCACGAGGTGTACGGCAAGAAGAGCTGCATCGCCTTCATGGACAAGGAACCGCTGATCGTCGACGGTGCCATGAGCATCGAGGACCTCACCTTCCGCGCCGTGGAAGCGGGCGAAAAGGCGCTGGCCGACGGCTTCATCATCACCGAGGATGGCGCGCTGGCCGGCGTGGGCTTCGGCTTGCAGTTGATGAACGTGGTGGCCACCATGCAGGCGGAAAAGAACCGGCAAATCATGCACAGCATCGACTACGCCAGCGTGATCCAGCGCGCCCTGCTGCGCACCTCCGATGCGGAACTGCGCGCCACCCTGCCCGACGCCCACCTGGAGTGGCAGCCGCGCGACGTGGTCGGCGGCGATTTTTACTTCTTCGAGCGCCACGCAGGCGGCTGGTTCGCCGCCATTGCCGATTGCACGGGCCACGGCGTACCGGGCGCCTTCATGACCTTGATCGCCTCATCGGCCCTGAGCCAGGCCTTGCGCGAACTGGGGCCGCGCGACCCGGCCGCCCTGATCGGCGCCGTCAGCCGCGCCATCAAGACCTTGCTGGGCCAGGACGGCGCCGGCAGCGGCAACGGCCACGCGGGTTCGAACGACGGCATGGATTGCGCCTTCCTGTGCCATGACGAGGCCAGCGCCAGCCTGCGTTTCGCAGGCGCGAAACTGGCGCTGCACGTGGTCGCACCGGGAGAAGAAGCCGTGCGCGCCATCGATGGCGCGCGCATGGGCGTGGGCTATGTCGATACGCCGGCCGACTACTGCTGGCACAACGAGACGCTAGCCATCCCCGCCGGCAGCCTGTTATTCATCAGCACCGACGGCTTGCTCGACCAGATCGGTGGCGCGCGCGACATTGCCTATGGCAAGCGACGCATGCGCGAGCAGTTGCTGGCGCAGCGCGACTCTCCCGCCGGCGACGTGGCGGCGGCGCTGCTGCAGGACAGCGCCGCCTGGCAGGGAGCGCAGCCGCGCCGCGACGACCTGACCTTTTTCTGTTTCCGCGTGTAGTTTTGGCGCCATCGAGCCACCTTATCAACAAGAAACCGGGTCACCGGCTAGCCAGGAGCACGAACGTGCTGTACGAAGAATTCAACGAGTTTTGGGATGTGGCGCGCAAGCGCAACATCATCTTTTTTTACGTGGGCTATTTCTCGCAGCACGTGGTGAGCGCCATTTCCGAAACCATCAAGGCGCGCCTCGACACGGCCGGCGCAGCGGGGCCCACGCGACGGCGCATCTTTTCCTCGTTCATCGAGATGTCGCAAAACATCATGCATTATTCCGCCGACAGCCTGACGCCCGATGCGCAGCTGGACCAGCAAATGCGGCGCGGCTCGTTTTGCATCGGCACGCGCGGCGACAGCTTTTTCCTGCTGTGCGCCAACCCTGTCTCGACCGACAACGTGGCGCAGATCCGCGCCCGCCTGGAGCCGCTGCATAGCATGACGATGGAAGAAATCCGCCTCGCCTATAAAAAGGCACTACGCGAGGAAACGCCGGCCGACAGCAAGGGCGCTGGCCTGGGTTTCCTCACCATGGCGCGCGACGCCAGCGAGCCGCTGGAATTCGAATTCGTCCAGGATCCCCAGGAGCCGGGCCATACCATCTTCTGCATCAAAGCCATCATTTGAAAGAGCCGACTCAGGAAAGCATATGCAATTACCGTCACCACTGTTCATCGCCGCGACCCCCAGTTCGCCCGAAATCGACTTCCGTTTCGAGCAGCACACCCTGTCGATCAAGGGCGAATCGTATCCGGAAAACGCGGCCGCCTTCTATGGCCCGCTGATCGCCGCCGTGCGCACGTACCTGGACGGCTGCCGCGAGAGCGCCATCACCGTCAACGTCTCGCTGGCCTACTTCAACAGCTCCAGCACGAAAATGCTGTTTACCCTGTTCGACACCCTGAACCAGGCGGCCGTGGAAGGCAACCAGGTGCGCCTGAACTGGTATCACGACGAGGATGACGACACCATCCTGGAATTCGGCCAGGAGCTGCAGCAGGACTTTATCGCGCTCGATTTCCGCGACCATCCGGTGCAGGGCAGCTAAGGCATGCGCGCCGCCATCTCCGAGTCCAGCCTCGAACCCGACCTGTTCACCGTGGAAGCGGCGGCGCTGGCTGCCGCGCGCCGCATGCACGCCGACGTCCAGGCCAGCGGCGAGGCGCAGCGCCGCGTGTTCGGTGAACTGATCGTTCACTACGAACGGCTGATGCGCGAGACGCGGCGCCTGATCGGCCGCAGCGACCGCGCCGAGCGCGACATGCATTTGCTGAATCGCCAACTGCAAACCCTGGCCGGCCAGCTCGAGTACCGCGCCACGCACGATCCGCTGACGGGTGCCCTGAACCGCGGCGCCGTGATCGACCATGCCTCGCGCTGCCTGGCGCAGGGCGACATGGCCCTGATTGTGCTCGACATCGATCTGTTCAAGCAAGTCAACGACGATTTCGGCCACCCGGCCGGCGACGGCGTGATCCAGGCCGTGGTCGACTGCCTGAAGGGACTGCTGGGACAAGAAACGGCCATCGGCCGGGTCGGCGGTGAAGAGTTTTCCGTGGTCTGGCCCACCTCCTCGCGCGACGACGCGGCGACGGTGGCGCAGCGCATCTGCGAGAGCGTCGGCCGCCAGCGCCATGCGGCGCCCATCACGCGCCCCATCACCGTCAGCGTGGGCCTGAGCTGGAACCGCGCCGGCACCGCCTTCGAGACGGCCTACAGCCATGCCGACCAGGCCCTGTACCAGGCCAAGCGCGAAGGACGCAACTGTGTGCGCCAGTGGCTGGAAAGCTGAATCAATGCATTGAATCAGCGCAGCTGTTCGCGCGCCATGCTGCCGTCACGGCGCATGGCGGCTGCCGCGCGCTGCATGGCCGCCACCTGCGCCTCGGGCACCTTGAGGTTACAGGCCAGGTAAGTCTGCACGCGATTGAAGGTCAGCAGCGGCACCACTTTGCCCTCCCACTCCTTGCCGGCAAACGGCTTGCTGCCCACCGCCATGCCCACGGCCCATAGATCGATGCGCCCGAGCAGCAGTTTTTGCGGATTGAGCCACTCCTGCGTCACGGGCGCCACGCTCAGGCCGCGCTGGCGCAGGTAGTCGTCGCGCGCGTCGCCCAGCACCGTGCCGATCACCAAGCCGCGCGCATCGGCTAGCGTGCGCAGCGTCAGATGCCGCTCGGCCAGGCCATACAATATCCACTCCGCTTCGTTGAGCGGGCCGATCCAGCGAAATTGTGCTTCGCGCTCTTGCGTGCGGCTGGTGGAAAAGATGCAGGTGTCGGCTTCGCGCAGCGCCTGCGCATACGCGCGCTTCCATGGCAGCAATTCGATACTGTAGGCAATTCCGGCGCGCGCCATAATCTCGCGCACCTTCCTGGTTTCGCGTCCCACGACGACGTTGCCTTCCATCATGCTCGATGGCGACAAGTGCTCGCCAACGATGCGCAGACTTGTCGCCGCGGCCAGCGCCGGCATCAGCAGCGCCACTGCCAGCAGCCATGCCATGCTTGCTTGTTTCATGCTTGCTTTCATCTGCTACAGGGGTTTCAAGCCGATGTTACCATCGGCCCGCTGTTACGTCAGAAGAGAAACTTGAATCGCCCCTCATTGGTATCAAAAACTCAGGATTTTCATCCAGTACTTTTCGTCTCATAGCCTCTTGAATAGCCGCTAGATCAAGCATCTTGTCATAAACTTATTTCAATATACGCGTGAATGGCCTTGTTGCGAGCAAGCCTCATATAGGTCTGCACTCCAGGCTACGGATTGACGTCTGCCGAATGCTCCGACTGATTGCGCACTTCAAGAATAATCGTCATGAGGTCTGTGTTCCCATCAGCCACCGTCAAAAATCTGGCTTGCTGCCGATGGTTGTTGAAGCTATTCCCCGCAAGGAGCAAGCCGAGGAACTGATCTGAATTATCTTAATTGCAGTCGAGGCTGATCGCTCAGACAAGTTTTACCATCAGATCCACCAGCATGCGCGCAGGAGCGCTGAGGCTCGCCTGAGCGCGGTGTACCAATCCAATATCCCGATGGAAGGTGTGTGCCCCGAGATCGATGACGCGAATTGCAGCCGGCCAACGCCGATGGGCAGCAGTTTGTGGCAGCAAGGCAACGCCAACGCGATTGGCCACGAGCTTGATGATCGCATCGAGTTCGTCCACTTCACACACTTCGCGCAAAGGCAGATGCATTTTCCGCAGGAAACGATCGACTTGGCGCCCGCCGAACGAGGCACGGTCATAACGAACAAAAGGCTGCTGCGACAATAACTCCACCCAGTCATCACCGGGCACGTCGCGTGGCACGATCAAACGGAACGGTTCGCGCGCCAGCGTGGTCCAGCGCAAGTCGCTCTGCAGTGAGAAAGGTGGGCGAATGATGACCGCCATGTCGATCTCGCCCGCGTCTACCATATTCAACAACTCCATTGACAAGCCAGGTAAAACGCGCGTGCGGCAATCGGGCAATCGCTGGTGCAGCGCGGCCAAGGCGTCCGGCAGGAAGGAACGCTGTACTGACGCGATCGCGCCCATGGTCACTTTGGCGGCCGGCGCACCGGCGCTTGCGGAGCCCAGGTTGTCGTACAGGCGTAACAACTCCTGGGTCTGCTCCAGTATCTGATGCCCCATCTTGTTGAGCCGAGCGGAGCGCCCCGCGCGGTCGAACAAGGATAAGCCCAGTTCCGCCTGCAGACGCTGCATCTGTGCGCTGACCGCCGCTTGCGTCAAGCCGATCTTGTCGCCGGCAGCCGCAAACGTGCCCTCGCGCGCGACCGACACCAGGGTTTTGAGTTCTCGTATCATTCATCAATCCTATTTGTGTTTATGGAAAAAATATATTGATTATTTTTTTCATTGCAAGATTCTACAATACTTGAGTGGCGTCATTGACTTTCTCAAATATTGCCGAACCACGCCATACATCAAACACTAATAGGAGATTTCCGCATGAGTCTTTCACCTTTTCACCTTGCTATTCCGGTCTATGACTTGCCGGCGGCACGCCGTTTTTACAGCGATGTTTTTGGCCTTGAAGAAGGACGTTCAAGCGTGCAATGGGTCGACTACAACTTCTTTGGCCATCAACTGGTGATCCATGAACACCCCAAGACAGCCTCCCAGGAACACGTGCATTCGAACCCCGTCGATGGACATGACGTGCCGGTGCCGCACTTCGGTGTCGTGCTCAGTTGGAGTGACTGGGAGGCATTGGCTGAGCGCCTGAAAACCTTCGGCACCAAGTTCGTCATCGAACCGTACATCCGTTTCAAGGGCCAGGTGGGTGAGCAGGCCACCATGTTCCTGTTTGATCCGTGCGGTAACGCCCTGGAGTTCAAGGCTTTCCAGAACATCGACCAGCTGTTCGCCAAGTAATACCGGTGGCACGGGTCTCGCCCCGTGTCCAATTGCCATACAATAAAACGGGGACAGGCATGAAACGGATTTCTTTGGTTGTACAAATCGCCATCGGACTGGCGCTGGGCATACTGGTCGGCTGGTATTTCAACACGCATCCCTTGCACCAGGACTGGATGAGCTCGCAAGTGCTCAAGCCTTTGGGCGATATCTTTATCAAGATGATGAAGATGGTGGTGGTGCCGCTGGTGTTCTGCTGCATGGTGCTTGGCATTGCCGGCGGCGACAACAAATCGTTCGGCCGCATGGGCATGAAGTCAATCGGCTACTTTTTCGCCATCACCAGCCTGGCCATCGTCGTCGGTCTGCTGCTGGCCAACCTGTTCCAGCCTGGCACGGGTACCGATATTTCCTCCATGGTCCATGGCGCCACGACGATGAAGATGGAGCCGCCCAAAGGCGCGCTGGTGATCCTTCAGAACATCGTCCCGGAGAATATTTTCGTCGCGCTGGCGGAAGGCAAATTGCTATCCATCCTGTTCTTTGCTGTGCTGTTCGGCCTGTCCCTCAATTCCCTGCCGCAGGCCAGGAGCGCACCGGTGGTGGCAGTGCTGCAAGGCATACTCGACACCATGTTCAAGGTGGTGCGCATCGTCATGGCCTACGCGCCAATCGGCGTATTCGGCATGATAGGGGCCACCGTCTGCAGTTTCGGCTTCGCGTCGCTGTTGCCGCTGTTAAAGCTGATCGGCGTGGTTTACCTGGCGCTGCTGCTGTTCGCGCTGGTGGTGCTGGGCGGCATCTGTTACCTGATCGGCGAAAACATCTTCAAGTTGATACGCTATTTCAGGGATGAATTGCTACTGGCCTTTTCCAGCGCGGCCTCCGCCGCCGTGATGCCACAGCTGATGGAAAAACTGGAAGCCTATGGCGTGCCACGGCGCATCGTCAGCTTCGTGGTGCCGGTCGGCTACGCTTTCAACCTGGACGGCGCGGCGATTTTCCTCGGCGTGGCGACCATCTTTATCGCGCAACTATATGGCATCGACCTGTCGGTGACACAACAAGCAATGCTGGTGATCACCATGGTGCTGACGTCGAAAGGGGCAGCTGGCGTGCCGGGCTTTGCCATCATCATTTTGTCCGCCACGCTAGCCTCGGCCGGACTGCCGCTGGAAGGCGTGGCCCTGATCGCCGGGATTTTCAGGATTATCGACAGTGGCACGACGACCCTCAATGTACTCGGCAATGCCGTCGCGCCGCTGGTCATCGCGCGCTGGGAAAAAGAGGCTTTACTACCGCAACATTCCTTGGCGGGAATGGCCCGCCCTTGAGACGAAAAAAGCTTGCGGACGCGTCAGCGCCGCAAGCCGTCCTGGCGTCAGCTAAGTTCGAGCCTTGCCAGATAGGACTGTAAGCTCTGATGCCCGCCAACGATCAACGCATGTATCGCCGCCGTTTGCTGCTGCTGCGGATCCGGCTCGCGCAGATCGAAGGTGGCTTTCCAGGCGATCAGCGTCGTCGCCTGGTCGCTCACTGGCGTCAGGCGGATGGTCGCGACATAGTTGTCCACCGGCAGTGGCGATTCTTCGAAGCGGTACGACAGCCTGCGCTCGCTGTCATCAACCGACAGCAGTCTTTCGCGCAGGATGGCACCGTTCTCCAGCGTCAGGTGGCGCATGCAACCGACCATGCCATCCGGCAGATCGCCTTCGATGCGACTGAGCGTGATGGCCGGGTGCCAGGTACTGATCTGGCCAAATTGTTTTAGCACACGCCAGACATCGTCTGCCGCATGCTCGACCAGGGCGCAATATTCGACTGTTGCCATGATGGCCTCCTGTCTCAGGTAAATGTTCAGGCTGCGAACTGGTGGTAGACCTTGGCGATGACTTTCCATCCTTCGGGCAGTTTGATCAGGGTCAGGTAGTCGTTGTAGTCAGCCCCGATGGCGTCTTTTTCCATATCCACGCGCACCACGGCGGTAGTTGGCGTGATGGCCAGCACGTCGAGGCGTGTAGTGATGTCCGGCGCCCTGCCATTGGTCTTGACGAAATCGAACAGCTTGCTGATCGGGCCGCCCAGCAGTTCGCCATTGGTAAAGCCGTACATCACGGCATCCTGGTGGAAGGCTTGTGCAACGCCTTCGATACTGCCCGCGCGCAAGCCGTCGACATATTGTTGTGCAACAGCGATGACGGCAGCGTATTGGCTGGTGGCTACTGCCTTGATATTGTTGTTCATGATGGTTCCTTGTTAGTCAATAGAAAAGATGATTCAGGGTGCGACATGCGTGTGATAGATCTTGCTCACCACGGTCCACTTGCCTGCCACTTTCAGCAGGTTGAAGAAGTCGGTAAAGCAGAAGCCGGAAATATCATTGGTATCGATGCGGGCGCTGGCGGCCGAGCCGACGATGTCGATGCGTGCAATCACTGCCCGCGCCTCTGGCGACGGACGAAATGCCGTGTCGATGGTATCGAACAAGCCCTGGATGGCACCGCCCGTCAATTGATCGTCTGCAGTGACGCCGAAGATGGTGGCCTGCTCGCTGAACGCGGGCTTCATGATGCTGCTGTTGGCCTGTTTACCACCTTCGTTGTACTGATTGAGCACATCGACGATGGCGCTGTATTCCTGCACATAGCTTGGTTGGGACATGGATTACTCCTTAGTGATGGATGAATGGCCGGCGCTGCCAGGGCATGTGCCGGCATAGATCTGTAGCAATCGCTACGGAATAAGTGTATTATATAGTGATTGCTACAGATCGTGTCAATCGATTCGATTCAGCTGTGCCTGCGGGATTGCCGGGGCACCCACTATCACCGAAGGCCAGCGCAAGCGGGCCACTGCTCAGCGACCTTAACTGGTCGAGACAAGGAAAACACATGAAAGATAACGCCAGCCGTACCGATTTATTTTCGCCCGTCAACATGGGCGCCATCGAACTTGCCAACCGTATCGTGATGGCGCCAGTCACGCGCAGCCGCTATAGCGAGGAAGGCATCCCCGAAGAAATGCATGCGCTGTACTATGCCCAGCGCGCTAGCGCCGGCCTGATCGTGGCCGAGGCAACCAATATCTCGCCGCAGGGACGCGGCTATGCCGCCACGCCCGGTATCTGGAGCGACGCGCAGGTGGCAGGCTGGAAAAAGGTCACCGATGCCGTGCATGCGGCCGGCGGCAAGATCGTCAGCCAGTTATGGCACGTGGGCCGCTTTTCAAACGTTGCTCTGCAGCCTGATGGCGCCTCTCCCGTGGCTCCATCAGCCATCCAGGCTGAAGGCAACACCTACACCGCCGAGGGTTTCGTGCCGGTATCGATGCCGCGCGCGCTGGACACCTCCGAGATCCCGGGCATCATCGAGCAGTACAGGATTGCCGCGCGCAACGCAAAACGTGCCGGCTTCGATGGCGTCGAGGTGCATTCGGCGAACAGCTATCTACTGGATCAGTTCCTTCGCGACTCCACCAACCACCGGACTGACGCCTATGGCGGTTGCATCGAAAACCGCGCGCGCCTGACGCTGGAAGTGACGGCTGCAATCGTCGAGATATGGGGTAGCGAGCGTGTCGGCATCCGCTTGTCGCCGGTCACGCCCGATGCAGGCAACACGCCGCCGGACAGCAATGTGATGGCCATGTACGGCCACCTGATCCGTGAGCTGAACCGCTTTAACCTGGCGTATCTGCATTTTGTCGAAGGCGCGACCGCAACCTCGCGCGAGGTGCCGGATGGTATCGACCTCGATGCATTGAGCGCGCAATTCCAAGGCCCATTCATCGGCAACAACAACTACGACCTGGAAATGGCGGTACAGCGCCGCGCGGCAGGCAAGATCGACGCCGTTGCCTTCGGGCGCTGGTTCATTTCGAATCCCGACCTGGTGCACCGCCTGCAGTCCGGCATCGAGCTGGTGATCGCGCCACGCGAGTCCTACTACGGCGGCGGCGCCAAGGGTTACACCGACTGGCCAACGGCCGCCAACTGATTCGCCAGCAATTTATCGCCATTTAGTGCCCGGCGGGTGCCGGGCATGCAACCGAAAGGAAACATCATGAGTCATCTTCACAACAAAACTGCCATCATTACCGGCGCATCGTCGGGCATCGGTGCGGCATCGGCGCGCGCGCTGGCCGCGCATGGCGCGAAAGTCGTACTGGCGGCGCGCGACCAGGTAGGCCTGGACGCCATCGTCGCTGAATTGACGGCGGCCGGCGGGCAAGCGATCGGCATCGTGTGCGATGTCACCAAGCCGGCCGAGATGAAGGCCCTGGCGCAATCGGCGCACGACCATTTCGGGGCCGTCGATATTCTCGTCAATAACGCCGGCCTGATGCTTTTTTCCAACTGGACCGACCTGGCTGTCGACGACTGGGAAAAGATGATCAATGTTAACGTCAAAGGCTATCTGAACGCGATCGCCGCCGTGTTGCCATTCATGCTGGCGCAAAAATCCGGACAGATCCTGAACATGGATTCGGTCGCCGGCCACCAGGTAGGCCCTGCGGCGGGCGTCTACAGCGCCACGAAATTTTTTGTGCAGGCGATGACGGAATCGATGCACAAGGAGCTTGGCGTCCAGCATGGCATTCGCGTCAACACTGTCAGCCCCGGCGTGATCAACACGGGGTGGGCCGACAAGGTCACCGATCCGGCGGGCCGCAAGGCGGCGCAAGAACTCAATAAGATTGCGATTGCGCCGGAAGATATCGGCCGCGCGGTAGTCTACGCGCTGGACCAGCCGGCCAATGTGACCGTCAACGATCTGATCATCTCGCCGACCCGCCAGGACTGGTAAGCTTCCCCACGGCACGCCAGGCCGCCCGGGCGAACGCCCCGGCGGCCTGTTTGCATTGCCGTTGCCGGGCGATGGCCGGTATACTCGGCAACGAGCAGTTTTATGTGCAGCAGATTTGAAAAGAGGCGGTAATCCTGATGTCCAGCATTGAAAATCTTCCATCGACCACCAGAATCAAGGGCCGGCCGCGTGGCTTTGACCGCGCCGAGGCCCTGGTGCGGGCACTCGATGTGTTCTGGCGGCGTGGCTACGAACCGGCCTCGCTGGCCGAGTTGTGCTCGACCATGGGCATCAATCCGCCCAGTTTGTATGCCGCCTTCGGCAACAAGGCCAAATTATTTCTCGAAGCCGTCGATTTTTATGAGCGTACCTACTGGGATGCGCCGTGGGCGCGCATGGCCGATGAGCCGGACGTCCATCGCGCAATTGATCGGTTCTTCAAGGAATCTGGCGAGATATTGCTCTCACCACAGGTACCCTGCGGTTGCCTGGTGGTGCTGGCCGCCATCAATGTGTCGGCGGAGTCGGTCGAGGTCTTCGATGCTGTGAAAGCCTTGCGGCAAGAAGGTATCGCACACTTCAGCAAGCGGCTAAAAAAAGGCATCAGGGACGGCCAGTTGCCCGCCAGGACCGATGTCAAATCGCTGGCGGCCGTGCTCAACACTTTATTGGAAGGTATGTCGATTCATGTACGCGATGGCGTGACGTTAAGCGAAATGACAAAGCTTGCTGCGTACGCGGTAAGGCTTCTTCCAACAAAGGCTCTTACTTGAGCGCTACGCAGCATGAACGACTTGTCGGTTACTACCAGGCCCATCGTTCAACACCAATGCCGCGCTTAGGGCGCGACGTGGGTATGAAATATCTTGCTGACGATGGTCCACTTGCCATCGACCTTGAGCAGATGGAAAAAGTCGCTGAACGAGAAACCCGAGACATCGTTGGAGTCGACGCGCGCACTGGCAGCGGTGCCGACGATATCGATTTTGACGATCACGCTTTGCGCTTCAGGTGATGGGCGAAATGGCGGGTTGTCGATAGCCTTAAACAGTTCCTGGATGGAGCCGCCAGTCAGCTTGCCCTTGGCATCGACGCTGAAGATGGTGGCTTTTTCACTGAAGGCTGGCTTCATGACCGTGCTGCTGGCCTGTTTGCAGCCGTCTATGTATTTGTTCAGTACCTCCGTGATGGCTTGATAGTCCTGCACGTAGGTGGGTTTGTTGATGGCCTTGCTACTGGCAACTTGCTGGCCGCCTTGCAGGTCTGCGGCTTGAGCAGTGGCGCCCATGCCAGAAATGATTGCAGCGAACAACAAGGTCTTGAAGAGGGTTTTTTTCATTTAGTCACTCGTGATAACGGTTGCAACTGCTGATGAAGGCAGCAGATTTGAAGGGAGGCCTGATCTGCTATGCATGCTCATCGCGGACTGAACAATGCACACCGGAAGTTCAGGGTGCGATGTGCGTGTGGAATATTTTGCTCACTACCGTCCACTTGCCTTCAACTTTCAGCAAGTGGAAGAAGTCGGTAAAGCAGAAACCAGAAACATCGTTCGTGTCGATGCGCGCACTGGCGGCGGTGCCGACGATGTCGACTCTGACGATTGCCCCCTGAGCTTCAGGCGATGGATGGAAAGCGGTGTCGATGCCGTCGAACAGATTTTGAATACCTCCGCCAGTCAGCTTGCCTTCGGCATCAACGCTGAACATCGTTGCCTGTTCATTGAAGGCCGGTTTCATGATGCTGCTATCGGCTTGCTTGCAGCCTTCGTTGTACTTGTTCAGTACTTCGACGATGGCCTGGTAGTCCTGCACATAGGTCGGTTTGCTCATGTTTTTACTCCTGGTTGTTAATACTAAAAAACCGGCCGCCCTGGCCGACATGGGGTTCAATCCTTGCGGGTAGAAGCGGTAGCAGCCGGTGCCGGGGACCATGCACCCAACTGTGCCAACTTGCTGGCACGGTGGTCGAGCCACCAGCCGGCCTGGACATTCCAGTTGGCATAGGCTGCGTCCGGGTTAGCCGCTCCCAGCGCCTGCTGTGCATGCAGGGGGAAGTGCGGATCGCGCAGCGCCGCATGGCCCAGTGCGACCAGGTCGGCCTGGCCGGAAGCGATGACGGCTTCGGCCTGCGCCGGATCAACGATAATGCCGACGGCCATGGTGCCAATATTGGCTTCGCGGCGGATCTGCGCGGCGAACGGCACCTGGAAGCCATAGCCGTTCGGGTATTCATAGACGCCGAAACCGCCGGACGAGCAATCGATGACGTCAACACCGACCGCCTTCAGCGCTTCGGCCAGGGCGACGCTGTCGTCAATGGTCCAGCCACTGCTACTGCCATCGACCGCCGACAGGCGCACGAACAGTGGCTTGTCCTGCGGCCAGACCGCGCGCACTTCACGGGCGATTGCCAAAGGCAGGCGGATGCGGTTCTCGAAGCTGCCGCCGTATTCATCCGTGCGATCATTGGTCAGCGGTGAGAGGAAAGCGTTGAGCAGAAAGCCGTGCGCATAGTGCAGCTCGAGTACATCGAAGCCTGCCTCCAGCGCACGGCGGGCGGCAGCAACAAAATCATCACGGACCTTGGCGATGCCGTTAGCATCGAGGGCTGTGGGCAGCAGCCAGCCGTCGGCCACCGGACGCGCGCTGGGCGACACCACTTCCCAAGGGATCTCACCGCGCGCCGCGTCCATTTCGTTCAAGGGGCCGTTGCCTTCAAAGGCGCGCTGGATGCTCGCTTTCGGCCCCGCATGGCCTATCTGGATGCCAGGCGTGGCACCATAGGCCTTGGCAAAGGCGGCGATGCGCGCCAGGCCGGCAATGTGCGCGTCATCCCACAGGCCCAGGTCGCCATGCGTGATGCGTCCTTCGGGCGAGACGGCGGTCGCCTCGACCATCAGCAGGCCGAAGCCGCCAAGAGCGAAACGTCCGTAGTGGATGGTGTGGTAATCACTGGCCAGGCCGTCTTTCGCCGTGTACTGGCACATCGGACTGAGGGCATAGCGATTGCGCAGGGTGACACCACGCAATGTCAGGGGTTCAAAGATTTTGTTCATGCTTCTTTTCTCGAAAGATGGCTGGCGTAGCCGGAATGATTTGCTTGATGTGATCAGTATGCAGATCAGCGATAATGACGTAAATAGTCATAGGTGGAGATACAGTATGAGCAAAAAAGTCATAATAGAAGCTCCGGCCAGCACTGAGGATGCAGGGCGCGCACTCCCTTCACCGCCGTTGCACCTTCCAGGTTTGCTGACCTTCGAGGCTGCCGCCAGGCATTTGAACTTCGCGCGCGCTGCCGCAGAAATAGGCGTCACGCCGACTGCGGTATCACGCACGATCAAAAACGTGGAAGCCCAACTGAATGTGCGTCTGTTCAATCGCACTACACGTAGTGTCAGTCTGACCGAAGCTGGCGCGTCATTGAACGCGGCATTGTCGCCTGCACTTGCCTTGATCAGAAACTCCTTGTCACTAGCTTTGCTCACGACGGATCAACCGTCGGGCATGTTGCGCGTCAGTTCATCCTACGTTGCCTACCGTATCTTGATCGAGCCCCATATGGCGTCGTTCCTGGAACAGTTCCCCTTGATTAATGTCGAGATATCACTCGATAATCAACTGAGCGATATCGTCAGCACCGGTTTTGATATCGGCATACGCATGGGGAGGAAACTGCAAAATGACATGATTTCTGTACAACTGGGAGCAGTACAAAAAAGAATTGTGGTAGCAGCGCCCGATTATTTCCGCGAGCGCAGTGAGCCACAAACGATGGCTGAACTGCTCAAGCACAACTGCCTGCGCCAGCGCTATTGCGTGGGGGGCAGATTGTATGACTGGAAGTTCGAAGATCGCGGTCAGATGGTGCAAATCGATGTTCAAGGGCGCTTTATTTTTGACGAAATGCGATCCGTGCTCGACGCTGCAATACAAGGCCAGGGCATCGCTTTCATCCTGGAAGATTTTGCGAAGCAGGAATTAGCCAAGGGCATGCTGCGACAGATACTGAGTCAGCACTGGGCATGGGATGACGCTTTTCATCTCTACTATCCCCATCGCGAGCACATGCCCGGAAAGCTGCGTGCATTCGTTGATTTCATGCGCGATGCCAATCAGACGAAAACGTCTTGATTTGATGGCTACTATTGCAGTGTGAATCTGCGGCAACGTAGCAACAAGCCAACGCCGGGAGAGCGCAATGAGAGCGCAATGAGAGCGACATTAGGGAGAGGGGTCGACGGAAAAGTAACTGGCGGAAAACAGTAGGAGTCGAACCTACGGGAGAACGTCTGACGCCCTCCACCGGGTTTGAAGCCCGGCCACATCACCGGATGAGTGTGCTTTCCGCAGTGCCTGAGTTAGTACTTAGCTGTTGGGCAAGACTGCGGTGTAGGACCACAGCGCCTGCGGGCGTAATAGATGCCCATTGCCAACACGGCGAGTATAACCGACGCGGTCAAAAAATTCCAAGACCTGGATCGCCCGCTTGCGGCCCAGACCGCTGGTATCGCGGAAGGTGGCGGCGCCGACGGCGCCACTGCCCACCGGCAAACCGCCGTCCTCTTCTGCTTTTTGCGCCAGTCCCCGTACCAGTTGCGCCAGCTCGGCCAGCGCCGCCTGGTGATAAAACAGGTCGTGCACGACCTGGCTGATCTGACCGGCCTTGGCAAGTTTGCGCAACAGCCGGCGCGTTTCGTCCTCGGCCAGGCCGAAGTCACGCGCCAGGTCGCGTGTCCACGGCGGCTCGAAGCGCCCGTGCAGCAAGGCCGCCAGCAAGGGCTCGGCCACCATTTCCTCCTGCGGCGTCAGTTCCACGCTGTGCGTCGGCAGATGCAGGCTGGCGCCGCGCGCCTGGAGTTCGCCGCGCGCCAGCAAGCCTTCGACCAGGTGGCTCCACAAGGCGTCTTCCATCTCGGCGTCGACGATGCGTTTCAGGCGCCATAGTTCCGGCCCCGCTTCATCGGGTGCCCGCGCGTGGAAGACAGCCAGGGCGGCCAGCACGCGCGCTTCCAGTGCTGCCTGCGCCGCCGGCGCCAGCAGCAGGGCATCGTCACCGCGCAGGGCGATGCGCTGCGTATCGGGCGGCAGCGCGATGGCGGCCGCCGGCAGCAGCGACAAGCGCACCAGCAGCGACTCGCGCAAACCCAGCGGGCTTTGCGCCAGCAGGGCCGCATAATCGCCCTGCGCGACAAAAGCCGCCAGGGCGTCCAGCCAGGCAAGCCTGGCCGGGCTGCGGCGCTTGCGCGCGGGACCGAACGGGTCGAGCACCATGCCACCGCCCACCGTTTGCGTCGCTTGCGCATTGCGCACGACGAAGCGGTCGCCGGGCACGGCGTGCATGGGCGTCTCGAACACCAGCTGTACCCTGCCCGTCTGCCCCGGCGACAGGGTCTCGCCATCGAGCATGACGGCGCGCGCCAACTGGTGCGCCGCGCCCAGATGCACGTGCAGCGGCGACCAGGCTTTCAGTTGCACGCCGGCGTCGGGCAGCAGGCTCAGTTCCACATCGACGCGCTCCGAGCATTGCGCCAGTGCCGGCGCGACGATCCAGTTGCCCCGTTCAATGCGTTCGCGGTCGATGCCGGCCAGGTTCAGCGCCAGGCGCTGGCCCGCCATGCCCATCTCGGCCGCGCGGTTTTGCGCATGGATGCTGCGCACGCGCGCGCCTGCGCCGCCGGGCGCCAGCTGCAAGGTGTCGCCAACTTTCGCCATGCCGGCCAGCGCCGTGCCGGTGACGATGGTGCCCTGCCCCGACAAAGTGAACACGCGATCCACGCCGAGGCGGAACAAGCGCCGCTCGTCGCGCTGCGGCAGGCTGCGCGACACTTGCGTCAAGTGCGCCAGCAAGGCGGCCACGCCGGCATCGTTGTCGCGGCTGGCGGCAGTGGGGAAAATCGGGCTGCCCGCCAGCGGCGTGTCGGACAGCAGTGCCTCGATATCCGCTTCCACCTGCGCCACACGGGCACTATCGGCGCGGTCGATCTTGGTCAGCGCCACGGCGCCGCGCGTCACCCCCAGCAATTGCAAAATGGCCAGGTGCTCGTGCGTCTGCGGCATGATGCCATCGTCGGCCGCCACCACCAACAGGGCAAAGTCGATGCCTGTCACGCCGGAAGCCATGGTACGGATGAATTTTTCGTGACCAGGCACGTCGATCACGCCCAGCACCGTGCCGTCCGCCAGCGGCAGGTAGGCATAACCGAGTTCAATCGAGATGCCGCGCGCCTGTTCTTCCTTCAGGCGGTCCGTGTGCACGCCCGTCAGGGCGCGCGTGAGCGTCGTCTTGCCATGGTCGATATGGCCTGCAGTGCCGACGATCATGCGGACAACTCGTCAAGCTGCGCGCTGAAAGCCGCCTCGTGCGCCGCCTCCAGGCAGCGCAAGTCCAGCCACAAGGCATCTTGTCCGATGCGCCCGATCACGGGGCATGGCAAGGCGCGCAGGCGCTGCTCCAGCGTTCCCAATGGATTGCTCAGGCGCGAGCCCGGCGCGCTGCGGATGGCCAGACCAAAACTGGGCAACTGATCGACGGGCAAGGCGCCGCTGCCGATCTGGCTTTTCATGGCTTCAGCCGTCACCACGTACTGCATGCCCAGCGCGCGTTGCAACAGCGGCAGCAGGGTTTCCGCCTGCGTGCGCATGGCGGCAGCAGGACGTGTCAGCAGGCGCAAGGTGGTCAGTCGCTCGGCCAGCAAGTCCGGCGCGCGGTACAGCTGCAGCACGGGGGCCAGCGCGGCCAGCGTGAGTTTGCCGACCCTCAGCGCGCGTTTCAGGGGGTTGCGCTTGATCTTCGCGATCAAATCGGCGCGTCCGACGATGACGCCGCATTGCGGGCCGCCCAGTAATTTATCGCCGCTGAAGGTCACCAGGTCGGCGCCCGCTGCGATGGTTTCGCGCACCGTCGTTTCATGTGGCAGACCGTATTGCGCCAGGTCGACCAGGGTGCCGCTGCCCAGGTCCACGGCCGTCGGCACGCCGTGTTTTTCCGCCAGCGGCACCAGTTCGTCGAGCTCCACGCTTTTCGTGAAACCGGTGATCGCGTAATTGCTGCAATGAACCTTCATCAGCAGGCTGGTCTGCTCGTTGATCCCGTTCGCATAATCAGCCAGGTGCGTGCGGTTGGTGCTGCCCACTTCGCGCAGCACGGCACCCGCGCGCGTCATCACGTCGGGGATGCGGAAGGCACCGCCGATTTCCACCAGTTCCCCGCGCGAGACAATCACCTCTTTATTCTGCGCCAGGGTATTCAACATCAGCAGCACGGCTGCGGCATTGTTGTTGACGATGGTGGCCGCTTCGGCTCCCGTCAGTTCGCGCAGCAGTTCCTCTACCAGGTCGTCGCGGTCGCCCCGCTTGCCCGTTTCCAGGTCGAATTCCAGGTTCATCGGCCACTGCAGCGCCTCCACCACGGCTTGCACGGCGTCGTCGGGCAACAGCGCGCGGCCCAGGTTCGTGTGCAGCACGGTGCCCGTCAGGTTGAACACGGCGCGCAGCTGCGAGCACGATTGCGATTGCAGCCGTTCAGCCATTTGCGCGACGATGGCGGCAAGCGATGCGCCCTCTTCGCACACTGCGCCCGCCAGCATGGCGGTGCGCAGTTCGGCCAGCACGGCGCGCGCGCAGGCCAGGGTTTGCACGCGGCCGTAGTGTGCCATCAGCGCAAGGCAAGCCGCGTCGCCCAGGATGCGGTCAACCGACGGCAGGCGCACGGTTTGCCCCGTCGTCATGCTTGCTGGCCCTCGCTGGCGTCGTTCTTCCCCAGCCACAGCAGCGGATTGCCGCTGGCGCGCTGGTAGCCCGCTTCGCCCACCAGCAGGTCGAGCATCAGGCTGGCCAGGTCGTCGGCCAGCGGCTCGACGTTGTAATCGTGTTCCTGGTTGAAGACCTTGCGGTAGGTATGACAGTCGTCGCAGGTTTCCGCGCGCGCCACTTTTTTCGGATCATTCGCCTTGTTGGGCAATTTGTCGTCCTTCGCCGCCACCGGGTCGAACGGCGCCGCATCGGCCGCGTCCAGACCCTGGTAAGCGATTTTGCCATTCTGTTCGCAGGTCGAGCACTTCACGCGCACCATATGCCATTCGCTTTCGCAGATGCCGCAGTGCAGATAGCGATAACCCTGCGACTGGCCGCCGATGCGGATCACGCTGGCGACGGGATGCGAACCGCAAACGGGGCACAAGGTGCCCGTTTCCAGGTCCGGCACGCGCGCGGCGCGCAGTGCGCTGGCCGACACCGACCACAGGATTTGCAACGCGGCCGCGACGAACGGCGCGTGCATGGGATTGAGGTTGTCGCCGTTTTCATCGAGCACGGCATCGGCGCAGGCGTCGAGTGCTTGCGCGTCGAGCGCGCGCAGCTGGGCCAGCACCTGCGTCAGGCCGCCGGATAATGCCGGCTGGCTGGCCGCCGTGGCAGCCAGTTCATCGAGCAGGCTGGCAAAGATGTCGCGCCAGACAGGCGGACGGGCGCCGCTGACAGGCAGCACGGGCATGCGGTGCTGGATGGCGCGGCGTAGCGCGTCGGGATCGGCGGCAGGCACGGCGCCGGGCGCCAGCTTGCCCACCACGGCGGCCTGCGCATCGGCCAGCGCGGCCATCAACACCAGGTAGCCCTGCATGCCCGCGTCGACGGGGATGCCCTTGATGTTGCCTTGCGCCAACTCTCGCAAGCGCAAGGCGCGCGCCGTGAACAGGCTGTCAGGCTGCGGCAGCAGCAGGCGCGGTATCGCGTTGTGGTCCAGGCCTTCGATTTCGCCTGGTTGAAGAATGCGTTGTACCAATGGAGTTTTCCCATCAAAAAAAGCAAGGCATAGCCAGCGGAGTTGGCTGTGCTGTAAAAGTATTTTAATCGATAAAGAGAAAGGGGCCGATCCCGTGGGACCGGCCCCGGCTCTTGCAGCAGGGTATCGCTTGCAGCAGCTTAATCCTTGCTGTTGCGCATCACCGCTTCAAACCACTTCGGATGGTGCTTGCGCGCCCAGCCGTAGGTGACCGTGCCGCGCACCATGGCGCCGATCGAGCCCTTGACCCACAGCGCCGCGTAAATGTGCACGATGATGGCGCAGATGATGGCAAAAGCACAACCGGCATGCAACAAGGCGGCAAAACGCACCACGTCGATCGGGAAATAGAACGCGAAATACGCACGCCAGATCACGATGCCCGACAGCAGCAATCCCACCATGCAAGCGAGCAGCACGAAGAACAGGATCTTCTGGCCGGCATTGTATTTGCCAATCTTCGGAAGCTTTTCTTCGCGGTTGTTGAGCACATCGTCCATCTGTTTCAGCCACTGCTTGTCGCCGTCCTCGAACTTGTTGTGGTGCCAGAAGCGCACCACCAGGATCGCGAACGAGACAAACATCACCAGGCCGGCGAACGGATGCAAGATGCGCGTCCATTGCCCGCCGCCGAACAGGTTCGCCAGCCACGCCATCGAGGGATGGAACATGGCCAGGCCGGACAAGGCTAGCATGACGAAGGTGATGGCGGTCACCCAGTGATTCGTGCGCTCGTTGGGATCGTAGCGCTGGATCAGCGGGTTGCCATCCTTATCGCGCAGCTTGCCATCGTGCTGTTCACGATGCTGTTCACTGTGATTCATGCTGTTCCTCCCGGATCCGCTTAGCCTCTTCCAAGGCTTCGTGCTCTTCATCCTTGCTCACTTCGTTCGGACCGACACGCGTGTAATGGAAGAAGCCTGCCAGCGCCGTGGCAGCCATGCCGGCCACGGCCAGCGGCTTGGACCAGCCCTTCCAGAAGCCCACCATCGGGCTGATACGCGGGCGTTCCGGCAAGTTCGAATACAGCTTCGGCTTGTCGGCATGGTGCAGCACATACATCACGTGCGTGCCGCCCACGCCCAGCGGATCGTACAAGCCCGCGTTGTCGAAACCGCGCGACTTCAGGTCGACGATGCGCTCTTCCGCATGCACCTTCATGTCTTCCTTGGTGCCGAAGACGATGGCGCCCGTCGGGCAGGTTTTCACGCAGGCCGGTTCCTGGCCCACGGCGACGCGGTCCGAGCACAAGGTGCACTTGTAGGCGCGGTCGTCCTTTTTCGAAATGCGGGGCACGTCGAAAGGACAGCCGGCCACGCAGTAGCCGCAACCGATGCAGTTTTCCTGGTGGAAATCGACGATGCCGTTCGTGTATTGCACGATGGCGCCCGGCGCCGGACAGGCTTTCAAACAGCCCGGATCCTCGCAGTGCATACAGCCATCCTTGCGGATCAGCCACTCGAGGTTGCCGTCATTGTTTTCGTGTTCGGCAAAACGCATCACCGTCCACGATTGCGGCGTCAAGTCCGTCGGATTGTCATAGGTGCCGTGGTTTTCGCCGACTTCATCGCGCAAGTCGTTCCATTCCATGCACGCCGTCTGGCAAGCCTTGCAACCGATGCATTTCGACACATCGATCAGCTTGGCCACGGTGCCGGTCACGGGGCTGCGCGCTTGCGGCGGCGTCACCGTGGTCGCCGACAGGCGCCGGATATCTAAGGATTGCAGTGCCATTATTGAGCTCCCATCATGCTTTTTCCACCTTCACCAGGAAGGACTTGAATTCCGGCGTTTGCGAATTCGCATCCCCCACGCCCGGCGTCAGGGTATTAATCAGATACCCCGGCTTGGCCACGCCTGTAAAGCCCCAGTGCAGCGGCAGGCCCACGGTATGCACCTGCTTGCCCTCGATCATCAACGCCTTGATGCGCTTGGTGACCACGGCCTTGGCGATGATGTGCCCCCGCTTGGAACTGACGCGCACTTCACCGCCGGCAACGACGCCGATGCTCTTGGCCAGTTCTTCGCCGATTTCGACAAATTGCTGCGGCTGGATGATGGCGTTCAAGCGTGCATGCTTGGTCCAGTAATGGAAATGCTCGGTCAGGCGGTAGCTGGTCGCCACATGCGGATATTCCTCATGCGTGCCGAATTGCTTGCGGTCAGCGGCGAACACGCGCGCGGCCGGATTACTGGTCGCCAGCGGGTTTTTCGGATGCATGGGGTTGTAGCCCAGCGGATTTTCGAACGGCTCGTAATGCTCGGGGAACGGTCCTTCGGCCATGGCGCCACGCGCAAAGAAGCGCGCCACGCCCTCGCCCAGCATGATGAACGGGCCCATGCCGTTTTCCGGCGGTTCGTCGACCTTGAAGTCGGGAATATCGGCCCCGCTCCAGTTCGTGCCATTCCACTCGATCAGCTTGCGGGTCGGATCGAAAGCCTTGCCCTTCACGTCGCATGAGGCGCGGTTGTACAGCACGCGGCGGTTCGCCGGCCATGCCCAGGCCCAGCCCAGGGTCTGGCCGATGCCGGTCGGGTCGCTATTGTCGCGCCGTCCCATCTGGTTACCCGCTTGCGTCCAGCTGCCGGCAAAAATCCAGCAACCGCTCGACGTCGTGCCGTCGTCGCGCAACTGCGCAAACGAAGCCAGCTGCTCGCCCTTCTTGAGCAGCAGCTTGGTGGCATCTTTCGGATCGTACAGATCGGCCAGCGCCTTGCCGTTGAATTCGCGGGCGATTTCTTCCGGCTGCGGGTTATGCGGCTGCGCATAATTCCACGTCAGGTTAAGAATCGGATCGGGGAACTTGCCGCCCTCTTTCTGGTACATGGTGCGCATGCGCAAGAACAGGCCCGACATGATCTCCAGGTCGCTACGTGCCTGGCCCGGCGGTTCGGCCGCCTGCCAGTGCCACTGCAGCACGCGCGAAGAACTGACCAGGGAACCGCGCTCTTCGGCGAAGCAGCTGGTCGGCAAGCGGAACACTTCCGTCATGATCTTGGTGGGATCGACTTCGTGGTATTGCCCGTGCGGCTTCCAGAATTCGCCCGTTTCCACGGCCAACGGATCCATGATGACGAGAAACTTCAGCTTCGACAGCGCTTCCGTGACCTTCTGCTTGTTCGGCGCGGACGCCAGCACATTGAAGCCCTGGCAGATATAGCCCGTCATCTTGCCTTGGTGCATGTTCTCGATGGCTTGCATCAAGTCATACGGCTTGTCGAGTTTCGGCAGGTAGTCGAACGCGTAGTTGTTCTCGGCCGTGGCGAAATCACCCCACCACGTCTTCATGAAGCTGACGTGGAATTTGCGGTAATTACTCCAGTAACTGAGCTGGTTCGGCCGCAGCGGCTTGGTGGCGCGCGCAGCGATGTAGGCATCGAAGTCCTGCTCGGCTTCGTTGGGCAAGGTCATGTAACCTGGCAACAGGTTCGACATCAGGCCCAGGTCGGTCAAACCCTGGATGTTCGAGTGGCCGCGCAAGGCGTTCATGCCGCCGCCAGCGATACCCATGTTACCGAGCAAGAGCTGCACCATGGCGCCCGTGCGGATGGTTTGCGCGCCCGTCGAGTGGTGCGTCCAGCCCAGCGCGTACAGGATGGTACCGGCGCGTCCCGGCACGGCGGTCGAAGCCAAGGCTTCCGCCACCTTGTGGAACTTGTCGGGCGAGACGCCGCACGTGCGCTCGACCATCTCGGTCGTGTAGCGCGCATAGTGCTTCTTCATCATCTGGTAGACGCAGCGCGGGTGTTCCAGGGTCGGGTCGACCTTGGCATAACCGTCGTCGCCGATCTCGTAATCCCAGGTGGCCTTGTTGGTGTACTTGCCTTTTTCCTTGTCGAAACCCGAGAACAGGCCGTCTTCGAACGCATAGTCTTCGCGCACGATAAAGGGCATGTCCGTGTAGTTGCGCACGTACTCATGCTGGATCTTGTCGTTCGTCAGCAGATAATTGATGATCGCGCCGAGAAAAACGATGTCCGTGCCGGTACGCGTGGCGCAGTAATAATCTGCCACGGATGCGGTACGGGTAAAACGCGGATCGACAACGATCAGCTTGGCCTTGTTATGCGCCTTCGCTTCCGTTACCCATTTGAAGCCGCAAGGATGTGCTTCTGCTGCATTGCCGCCCATGACCAAAATCACATCGGCATTCTTGATATCGACCCAATGATTCGTCATCGCGCCACGGCCAAACGTCGGGGCAAGACCTGCCACCGTCGGTCCGTGTCATACACGCGCCTGATTATCAAAGGTCAGCATCCCCATGCTGCGCACTGTCTTGTGGGTCAGGTAACCGACCTCGTTACTGCCGGCGGACGCGGCCAGCATGCCGGTGGAGAGCCAGCGGTTGACGGTCTTGCCGTCGGCATTCTTTTCGATCAGGTTGGCATCGCGGTCATCCTTCATCAGGCGCGCGATCTTGTCGAGCGCCACATCCCAGGAGATAGCTTGCCATTCCGTGCCGCCCGGTGCCCGGTATTCGGGCACTTTCAGGCGGTTCGGGCTGTGGATGAAGTCGACCAGACTGGCGCCCTTCGGGCACAGCGTGCCGCGGTTCACCGGGTGATCGGCATCGCCTTCCACGTGGATGATGCTGGAGACGGCATTTTTCGCGCCGTCGCCCAGTCCATACAGCAGGACGCCACATCCTACCGAACAGTAAGGACATGTATTGCGTGTCTCAGTCGTGCGAGACAGCTTGTATTGCCGCACTTCCGCCATCGCCTGACCCGGTGCGAAACCGAGCAGGGCGAGGCTGGAACCAGCAATGGTCGCGCCAGTTACCCGAAGGAACTGGCGCCTGGACATCTGAACCATATTCAGGCCTCTATGATGTGAGTAAATAAAAAGTCATACAACGTCTTGGTGGTGTCATATCACTAAGATATAAGCACCATGCCTGTGCCGTATGACAGCATTTTACCCCTCAAAGCCCATCAAGGCTCAGAGCGCCGGAAAAAATTGCACATAGTCAACATTATTTTGTCGGTACCGAACAGTTCCTCTAAACAATGCCAACCTGCCAGCACCAGCCATGCACCGGTACTGCGCGCTTGCATATCGCTATCCATCCATCCATGAAAAAAACCGCTCGCAAGCGGGTTTTGAGGAAGTGACAAAAGTTACAGACTGTAGCGCAAGGTCAGCGCCACAGTGCGCGGTGCGCCCGGCAAGCTCAGGTTCGGGCTGGAACCATGGCCCGAAACGATGTAGCGCGTGTCGCCGATATTATTGACGTTCAGCTGCACTTCATAGCGGCCGGTGCGGTATGCGGCCATGGCGTCTGCCGTCACGTAGCCAGGCAAGACCACCGTGTTGCCCGCATTGGCGAAACGACTGCCGACGGCATTCGCGCCGCCGCCCACCGTGAAGCCATGGCCCAGGTCTTTCGTCAGCCACAAGTTGGCCGTATTGCGCGCCGTCAGGGTGGCGCGCTTGCCTTTGACAGGGACTTCTCTGGCGATGATGCCGCCCGCCACGTTGACGCTCTTGTCCTTGGCGATGGAGTCGGTGATCGTGGCGTCCAGCCAAGCATAGCCGGCCATCATTTTCCAGCCATCGTGCAAGTCCGCATTGAAGGTCAGTTCCAGGCCGTCCGTGCGCTGCGTGCCGACGGGCACGATGCGGTTCGTGATCGGGTCGCTGGTCTTGATATTGTCGCGTTCCAGGCGGAACAGCGACACGGTGGCGTTGGCGCGGCCGCCCCACAAGTCATACTTGGCGCCCACTTCCGTGTTGCGCGTGGTTTCCGGCGCCAGGTCGGCATTGTTGGCGGCCAGGGCAAAGTTTTCACCGCTAGGCTGGAACGAGCGGCTCCACGAGGCGTAGTACGACTGCGTCGCGCTAGGTTGCCAGACGAGGCCGGCGCGCGGGCTGTAGGCCGCATCCGTGCGCGACAGGTCCGCCGTCGTCACACCAAGCGCATTGGCCAGGCGCGATTGCTGCTTATAGCGGTCATAGCGCAAGCCGGCCAGCGCCTTCCACTCGTCGCTGAAAGCAATGGCATCCTGCACGTAGGCGGCGGCCGTGTCGTAGGTACCGAAGGTATCGCTGCGCGCGCCCAGCTTGCTGCGGTCAACAACGGGCAGGATAGGATTGAAGATCGATACAGGCTTCCCAAGTGTCGACACATCGATGGCTGCCCAACTATTGGCATCCTTGTTTTGCTTGCCGAACTCTGCGCCATACAGCACTTCGTGGCGCAGGCTGCCGGTGACCAGTTTTTGCGTCAGTTCCGTCTGGTTGAACCAGCCGCTCTCGTCGCGGTTCAGCTTGGCGTGGCCCAGTTTCATCGTCCCGGTGACTTCGTTGACGTTGCCGGAAATATTCGTGTTGTTGCGGTCCAGGTGGTAATCGTAGTAGCGGAAGGCATTGCGCAGCGACAAGGACTCGCTGAACTTGTGCGTCAGGGTGGCGGCAGTGGACACGACGCGCGACTGGCTGAAATCGGCATCGCGGGCGTTGGCGGCGCCGTAGTAAGTGCTCGCATCGACAGCCACCGGGCGGCCATGGTAGGACGGAATGCCGAAGTCCGTCAGGCGGCGGTCTTCCAGGTAATCACCTTGCAGCAGCAATTTGGTGGCGCCAGAGAGGCGGATGGCCACGGATGGCGCCAGCGCCGTGCGGTTGATGAATTGCTGGTCGCGGTAGCTGTCCGACAATTCGCGCGCGCCCGTGAAACGCCAGTCCACCGTCTCGCCCACCCTGCCCACATCGACTTCGCCGCGGCGCCCTGCCGTGTTCGTCAAGCTAAGGGCCACGTCCGTGATATCCACGCCCGGTTTCCTGGTGATGCGGTTCACCAGACCACCCGAGGAACCGCGGCCGTACAGCACGGCAGCCGGCCCCTTGATCACTTCCAGGCGCTCCACGTTCGACAGGTCGCGGAAATACAGCGCGTCATCGCGGAAGCCGTCGACAAACTGGTCACCGATGGCCGTGAAGCCGCGGATGAACACCTGGTCGCGCTGGCCGTCGCCCGTGGACAAGCCCACGCCGGGGATGTTCTTCATGATGTCCTGGATCGACATGGCGTTCTGGTCGCGGATGACGGCGGCCGGTACCACGTTGATCGTCTGCGGCACATCGCGCAGGGCCATTTCCGTCTTGGTACCGCTGGCGGAAGTGGCGGCGACATAGCCATCCTTGTCCTTCGATGCCGTCACGGTGACGGCGGGCAAACTTTCCTGGGCCAAAGCCGCCAGTGGCACGGCGCCCAAGGTCAAGGCGCCCAGTACGGCGATGGTGATCGGTTTACATCCTGGCTTGCGCTGTTGCTGCATACAATTCCCTGGTCGGTGGTTTAATACGAATGATTATCATTAGTATTTTATCAGCAGACGCAGCATAAGGTAAGGCGAAATGTAAGTGATAGTACTTATGGACTAGGTACTTGACGTAAAAAAGCAACAGGAAATCAATGCCAAAAAATAATTAAAATTGCTTTGAAAAACTATTTCCCTGCGTCAATGCTATACTTGCGGCTTGCTGGGCAGCGGTCAACCTGACCGATATGCTCCTTGCTTCACCTCCATCGCCACGCTCAGCGTGGCGCGCCGCACAGCCATCACGCGGCACACGAAGACCCCGATCCCCTGCGCCTTGCGGCGCCTGTCCGCCCCTGCTGGCGGCGGCGATCATGACTATTAAACTGTTAGGAATTACATGAAAAACCTGAACATCGGCAGCCGCCTTGGCGTCGGCTTTGCTGTCGTATTGCTGTTGCTTGCCGCCTTGACCATCACTGCCCTCGTGCGCATGCAAACGGCCAGCGACCTGACTTACCGCCTCATCAATACCAGCATCAAGAACCAGCGCATGGTGGCCGAATGGTCGAAGATCATTGAACTCAATAGCGTGCGCGGCGTCGCCTCGTTTGAAATCACCGATCCTGTCGTGCGCGCCAAGATCGAGGAGGACTTGAAGGTCGATGCGGAGCGTTCCAGCAAGCTGCAGGACGACATCATCGCGTCGCTGCGCAACCCTGCCGTGATCGAGCAATTCAAGGTGGTGCGCAAGGTGCGCACCGACTACGTGACGACGCGCGCACGCGCCTTCAAGATGAAAGCCGACGGCGACGTGGCGGGCGCCAAGCAAGTGTTCGAGAAGGAAGTCGCGCCGATCACCAAGGCCTACCTGGCCGAAGTGAAGCGCTTTGCCAACATGCAGATCAAGGCCGCCGACGGCGTCGGCGCCAGCATCATCGAGGCCTACAGCAGCACCCGCATTTTCCTGATTACCATGGGCGTGCTGGCCGTGCTGATGGGCATCGGCTTTGCGTGGTGGATCACGCGCTCGATCACCGGCCCCATCCGTGACGCCGTGAAAGTGGCGGAAACCGTGGCAGCAGGCGACTTGAGCAGCATCATCACGGCGCAAGGCCGCGATGAAACGGGCCAGCTGATGCATGCCCTGAAATCCATGAACGACAGCCTGGTGGGCATCGTCGGCCAGGTACGCAGCGGCACCGACACCATCGCCACGGCATCCGCGGAAATCGCCGCCGGCAATCAGGACCTGTCGTCGCGCACGGAACAGCAAGCCAGTTCGCTGGAAGAAACCGCCTCCTCGATGGAAGAATTGACCAGTACCGTGAAGCAGAATGCCGACAATGCGCGCCAGGCGAATAAACTGGCGGGCGACGCGGCCGGCATCGCCAGCCGCGGCGGCGCCGTGGTGGCCGAAGTGGTTGCCACCATGGGCGAGATCAATACCTCGTCGAAGAAAATCGTCGACATCATCTCCGTCATCGACGGCATCGCCTTCCAGACCAATATCCTGGCCCTGAACGCGGCCGTGGAAGCGGCACGCGCTGGCGAACAGGGTCGCGGCTTTGCCGTGGTGGCAACGGAAGTGCGCAACCTGGCGCAGCGCTCGGCAGCGGCGGCCAAGGAAATCAAGGGACTGATCGACGACTCCGTGCAAAAGGTCGACGTGGGCACGGATCTGGTCGACAAGGCCGGCAAGACGATGGAAGAAATCGTGCAAAGCATCGGCTTCGTCACGTCCATCATGAGCGAGATCAGCAACGCCAGCGAAGAGCAGAGCGCAGGCATCGAGCAAGTCAACCAGGCCATTTCCGAAATGGACCAGGTAACGCAACAAAATGCAGCCTTGGTGGAAGAAGCCTCGGCAGCAGCCGAAGCGATGCAGGAACAGGCGAGCGAACTGGCGCAGGTAGTCAGCGTCTTCCGCCTGGACGCCAATGCGGCGGCGACTGATCGTTTCAGCGTGAAAGCGGCGCAGCGCAGCGTGCCGGCAGCGCCAGCAACCCGGGCCGCGCCTGCCCGCAAGACCTCGGCCCCTGCCCTGCACCTGCCCGTGACACGCGCCAGCAGCAAGGCGGCGGCGCCGACTGAAGGCGAGTGGGAAGAGTTTTAAAGTGGGAGATGTAGTGCGTGGCAGTGGCTGCCACGCATGCCGAACGGCCAGGCATCAGCACAGCCTGGCTTGCGCATCTTCCATGAGCTTCGCCAACTCGCGCGGCGCGGATTGCCCTAGAAATGCCAGCGCCAGCGCCTCCGGATCGATGGCGGCGTCCGCCGGCAAGCCATGCTCGAAGCCGCCCACCATGATTCGGCAGAAATGCGGCGATTCCATCCGCGTTTCCACATACCAGCAGCCCGCATGGCCTTGCACGAAGTATTCGCCGATAAAATAGCCAAGCATGGTTTTCACCCACTGCCAGCTTTCATCACGGATGACGATGGTGCGCATGGCCGCATCGATGTACGGCAAATATTCGGCCGCATTCGTCAACACTTCGTGCGCGGGCTGGATGCCCAGGCGCTCGACAAAACTTACCAGCGACGCACCCAGCGCGTCATAGTAGGCATCAAAAGCCGTTTGGCTTTGCTGCAATAATTGTTCTTGTTCGTTCGACAGCATTCACACTCCACAGACATTCAACAATCCCGCCATTTTCAAGAAATTGCGCGGGTCAGACTATCCATCATTTTACGCCACGCTCACGTCCACCCCGGCCCGCTGCAGCAAGGCCTCATTGCGGGCGGACAGATGCGTCACCTGCAGATGCTTGCCGGCCTTGTCATAGCGCTCATACAGGGATTCGATGGCGGCGATGGCCGAGTGATCGGCCATGTGCAGGTGCCTGCAGTCGAGGATGACGCGGGCCGGATCCGACGCTGACTGGAACAGCTCCTGGAAATGCGTGGTGGAAGCAAAAAACAGGGTGCCGTGCGGCAGGTAAACGCGCCTGCCAGGGCTGCTGTCATCGATGTCGGCACGCATTTCGCGCGCATGTTGCCAGGCAAAATTCAAGGCGGCGATGACGATGCCGCACAGCACGGCCAGCGCCAGGTCCGTCAACACCGTGATCACCGTCACGGCAACGATCACCAGCGCATCCTGCAACGGCACCTTGCCCAGCACGCGCAATGAACCCCAGGCAAACGTTTGCTGCGCCACGACGAACATCACGCCGACCAGGGCAGCCAACGGGATGCGCTCGATCAACGGCGAAAGAAAAAGGATGAACAGTAAGATCATCACGCCGGCCGTCACGCCCGACAGGCGCGAGCGGCCGCCCGAGCTCAGGTTGATCATCGTCTGCCCGATCATGGCGCAGCCGCCCATGCCGCCAAACAGGCCCGAAACGATGTTCGAGGCACCGAGCGCGATGCATTCGCGGTTCGGCTGCCCCGGCATTTCCGTTATCTCATCGGTGAGATTAAAGGTGAGCAAAGTTTCCAGCAGCCCCACCATGGCCATCAGCACCGCATACGGGAAGATGATGTGCAAGGTGGCCATGTCCAGCGGCACGCTGGGCCAATGCAGCACTGGCAAGCCACCGGCGATATGCGCGAGGTCGCCCAGGCTGCGCGTGGGCAAGTGCAAGCTATAGCTGAGCACGCCCACGCCCAGGATGGCCACCAGCGCGGGCGGCACGACACGCGTGATGCGCGGCAGCACGTAGACGATGGCCATGGTCAGGGCCACCAGCGCGACCATCACGAGCAGGGGCGTGCCTTGCAGCCAGGTCTCCCCTTGCGGCGTGGCCTGGCGAAAGTGCTCCAGCTGCGCCATGGCGATAATGATGGCCAGGCCATTCACAAAGCCCAGCATCACGGGATGGGGCACCATGCGGATCAGCTTACCCAGGCGCAAGATACCAAACAGCGCCATCAGGATGCCGCTGAGCACGACGGTGGCCAACAGGTATTGCACACCATGCTGTGCCACCAGCGCCACGATGACGACGGCCATGGAGCCGGCAGCGCCCGACACCATGCCAGGGCGTCCGCCAAAGATGGCCGTCAATACGCAAATGATGAAGGCGCCGTACAGGCCCATCAGGGGATTGAGCTGCGCCACCAGGGCGAAAGCGATGCACTCAGGTACCAAGGCAAACGAAGTGGTCAAGCCAGCAAGAAAATTCTTTTGTAGATTCGGGAACCATTCTGCCCGAAACGTCGCGTTGATCATTGAACTATCCAGGTTTATAACAGTGAAATAGCGCCTGGTGCGGCGCATCCACGCGCACGCAGACGACAGCTTCGCAAGGGAAGCCGGCATATGGCGAACAGTTGGAAAATCAATGACTACATCGGTATGGCGGCAAGGACAATAAACCGCGCGCCGGGCGGCGCTGCTGGGCCAGCCTGGATTATACAAGATCACCCGGGCGGCCTTTACTGCCGGAAAGACCCAGGCCGTAGGCAACTATCGCCCAATGGCGGAAACACTTGAATTGAAGCACGAAACAATCGATGGCAAGCCGCCATTGCTTCGAACAACGGTGCGCATGTAGCGTCTTCCTCTCCCGCCGGCACCGGCTGTAGCCGCAGCAGTCCGGCTTGCCTGAAGGACGGCGCCGCACCCGGGATTGCACCGCGAAGTGGTGGCCGCACTGACCGGTGCGTTTGCGTACGGCCCCAGATCATCCCATCCCAGGCTCAGCGAGCGCACCGAGATAAGCGCGCACCGCCGCTTCAGTACGCGCCACCAATTGTAGCGGATCAACGCTGCCACGGCGGCCGGCGGCGTCTGTCAGCGCGCTGATGATGGCCATCAGATCGGTTGCAGCCAGTTCCGGCGCCAGCATTCCCTTGGAGATGCCAGCACGCACGAAGCCGGCCAGCGCCACATGCATGGTCACGCCATTGCCAGATGCCGGCATGACCGCCGACAAACGATGCTGTTCAAAATCGAGCAGCGCCGCCAACGCAGGCCGGCGCAACTGGTGGCGCACCGCAATCTCGATTAGCTGATGCAACGCCATGCATCGGTCATCCTGGGCCAGCGCCTGTATCGCCTCGCGCACCAAGTCTGCCCTCTCGCGCTCGATCAGCGCCACTGTCACGGCATCCTTGGTGGGAAAATATTGATAGAGCGAGCCGATGCTGACGCCGGCGCGTGCGGCGATGGCATTGGTGGTGTAACCGTCCAGTCCGGATTGCTCAAGAATGTGAGCCGCGCCTTCGAGTATGGCCTCGACGGTATGGGCGGAACGCGGCTGGGACGGCGCTTTGCGCGGCTTCAGGCGGCGCGCACTTGCCGCTTTGGATTGCGAGTTGTTCATGTGAGCTAATGCTCATATCATTTTCCTGCCACGTCAAGCGCAATTTCTGCGCTGGCGAACCACTACGGAAACATCCATGAACTCTTCAAACAATACACATGCCACGGCGTCCGGCGACGCCGAACTGCTGGCGCTGGTCGTGAAAGCCGTGCAGTCGGCAGGCAAGGTCATCGAGGCCCGTTTCAGCCCGGGTGCACGGCCTGAGCACCGGGGCGATATCGGCGCGTTGATCGCCGCCAACGATGCCATTGCGCTGGCCATCTTGCGCCCGGCCTTGTCTAAGGCCCATCCCGCGGCGCGATGGACGGAGGATGAAGGCGGCAGCGGCTTGTTGCCTGACGGCGAATGGTGGGTCTGCGATCCCGTCGAGGGAGCGATCAACCATATCCACGGCTTGCCCGAGTGGGGCGTGACGGCCACGCTGGTGCGCGACAACGCGCCCGTGCTCACAGCAGTGCATTTGCCCATGTGCGCAGACACCTATACGGCCTTGCGTGGCGGCGGCGCATGGCTGAACGGAAAACGGTTGCACACATCGCTGAAAACCGAGCTGAACGCCGCCATGGTCGGCACCGGCCAGGCGGTGCCCGGTGAAGGCAGCAGCGTCTACCAGCGCATCGGCAAGTCGGTGAGCGCCATGCTGGAAGCGGCGCTGGTGGTCAGGGTCTCGGTGCCATCGACCTTGCAGCTGGTGCAGGTTGCTGCCGGCCGCCAGGATCTGTTCTGGCAATACAGCCAGGTGCGCTCGGGCTTGCTGGCCGGAGCGCTGCTGGTGGCCGAAGCGAACGGCAGTGTATCTGACCTGGACGGCAATCCGTGGCACTTGGGCAGCAGCACCCTGCTCGCCGGGGCCCCGGCGCTGATGGGAGCCGCTGTTGCCGTCATGTCCACCATTGCCTGATTTCCAGTCTTTCAAGGAACATTCATGAAACTTGCCATTTTTGGTGCCTCTGGCGCCACCGGTCGTCAGCTGCTGAGGCAGGCGCTCGATGCCGGCCACACGGTCTCGGTGTTGCTGCGCAGTGCAGACGCTTTGCCTATCGATCATGCCCGCCTTACGCGCATCGTTGGCCAACTGGGTCACCCCGCCACCATGCGCGCTGTCGTGCAAGACGCCGAGGCGGTAATCAGCGTGCTGGGCGCGCGCAAGGGCGGTGCACAGAACATTTGCAGCGATGCCATGCGTCATATTTTGCCTGCCATGCAGGCGACCGGAGCACGCCGGCTGATTGCCCTGAGCGCCTATGGTGCATCGGAAACATACAAGGCGTCATGGTTCATACGCTTCGTGCGCAAGATGATAGGCGCAAAAATGCGCGACAAGGACAAGATGGAAGCACTGGTGCGCGCCAGCGCTACAGACTGGACGCTAGTGCGCCCGCCCGCGCTGACGAACGGCCCGTCGACCGGCGTGTATCGTAGCGGCACCACCTTGAAGCCTGGCATCATGGGACGGATATCGCGCGCCGACCTGGCCGCCTTCATGCTGCGGACGGCTGAACAGGGAAATCATCTCGATCAGGCGCCTGTCGTCTGCACCTGAGTGCACAGCGTCGCCGGTCGCGCAGAAACACTGCAGCTGGCGCCCAAATGAAAATAGCCCACTCGAAAGTGGGCTATTTTTTTCATCTGGAGGCGAGGACGGGAATCGAACCCGTCTAAACGGCTTTGCAGGCCGCTGCATAACCTCTTTGCTACCTCGCCAGAGGAACTGCTTGGATGGGCCTTGCGGCACACCATGAAAACTGGAGCGGGAGAAGAGTCTCGAACTCTCGACCTCAACCTTGGCAAGGTTGCGCTCTACCAACTGAGCTACTCCCGCATTGGAGCTTGGTTGCTGCTTAATCACGCTGCGTACTGCGGCGGATAAAAAAAGGAAGCCAGCTTAGCTTCCCTTTAGAATTCTGGAGCGGGAGAAGAGTCTCGAACTCTCGACCTCAACCTTGGCAAGGTTGCGCTCTACCAACTGAGCTACTCCCGCATTGGAGCTTCTATTATCTGCTACTGCATCTTGCTGTACTGCCTCCAACTTTCGCTGGAGCGGGAGAAGAGTCTCGAACTCTCGACCTCAACCTTGGCAAGGTTGCGCTCTACCAACTGAGCTACTCCCGCATACGAACCACTATTTTACTGCTTTTTCCTACCGTTTACCAGTGCTGCTTTACTGCTGATCCAGTATTCACTGGAGCGGGAGAAGAGTCTCGAACTCTCGACCTCAACCTTGGCAAGGTTGCGCTCTACCAACTGAGCTACTCCCGCAGTGGACAACATTGTATCAGAAGCTCTACTACATCACCAGTACTACTTTTTACTGCATACGCTGTTTTTACCTATGACACTCTCCAAAAAACTGGAGCGGGAGAAGAGGCTCGAACTCTCGACCTCAACCTTGGCAAGGTTGCGCTCTACCAACTGAGCTACTCCCGCGTCATCAACAACAGGCCAGCATTATAGAGGGATTACAGGGGCTGTCAACGGGCAATATCTGGTGTTTTGCAAAATATTCCGAAGAAAGCCGCCAATCCCACCTTAAGGTCCGCCGAATAGCGTAGCGAGCAAGCTCAATATCGTGTTGAGTAGCGGAGCTGTACGAAGGTACAGCGAGCAACGGAGACGCGAGAGTGAGCTGCGCAGTAGCTAGGCGGAGTGGCCTTAGTGCAAATTTCCCGCTTTTTCCTTGATCAAGGGCCATGCCAGGCGCAAATAATAGAACATCGACCATACCGTCAGCACGCAGGCGATCCACAGCAGCTTTTCGCCCCACACGTGGGTGTCGATCGCGCCGAAGATCACGTCGTGGTACAGCAGCAAGGGAATGGCCGTCATTTGCGCGGCCGTCTTGATCTTGCCGATCGAGCTGACGGCCACCGATTTCGATGCGCCGATCTGCGCCATCCATTCGCGCAATGCGGAAATGGTGATTTCGCGGCCAATGATGATGAAGGCCAGCACGGCATTGACACGGTCCAGCTGCACCAGCACCAGCAAGGCGCCCGCCACCATCAGCTTGTCAGCGACCGGGTCGAGGAAGGCGCCAAAGGCCGAGGTCTGGTTCCAGCGTCGCGCGAGAAAACCATCGAACCAGTCGGTCACCGCGGCAACAATGAAGACCAGGGTGGCAACCAGGTTCTGGTCGCCATGCAGCAGCATCGACGGCGGCAGGTAAAATACGCCGACGACGAGCGGTATCAGGGCCACGCGCAGCCAGGTCAAAAGAATGGGAATATTAAAAGGCATAAGGAAGCAATCGGCCGACGGGTAAATTGAACATGAAGAAAGCGTGAAGAAAGCGCCACTAGTCTACATGGCCCGGGGGTATTAGCCTAGTCCGGTTGCGGCAGCGCCGGTCCAGGCCACTTATCCATTAATGTAGCTGCTTGTAGATTTCTTCCGCGAGTTGCGTGGAAATCCCCTCCACCGACATCAAATCCTCGACGCTGGCATCGACCACGCCGCGCAAGCCGCCAAAGCGCGACAGCAGCTTCTGCCGACGCTTGGCGCCGATGCCTTCTATCTCTTCCAGGCGCGAGGTCTGGCGCGTCTTGGCGCGCTTGGCGCGCATGCCCGTGATGGCGAAGCGGTGCGCCTCGTCACGGATTTGCGCGATCAGCATCAGCGCCGCCGACTCCTTACCCAGTTCCTGCGCCGGACGACCATCGACGAACAGCAGGGTTTCCAGGCCCACCTTGCGCCCCTCCCCCTTGGCCACGCCGACAATCAAGCTGATATCGAGTCCCAGCTCGGCAAACACCTGGCGCGCCATTTCAATCTGCCCCTTGCCGCCGTCGATCAGCACCACGTCGGGCATCACGCCATCGCCATTGGCGACCTCATTGGCCACCTTTTCGTAGCGGCGCATCAGCACCTGGCGCATGGCCGCGTAATCGTCGCCGGGCGTGATGTCGTTGATGTTGTAGCGCCGGTATTCACCATTCTGCATGGTGTGGTGGTGGAACACCACACACGACGCCTGCGTCGCCTCGCCCTGCGTGTGGCTGATGTCGAAACACTCCACGCGCAGGCTGTCGAGGTCTTCCGTTTCCAGGCGCAGCGCCTCGGCCAGCGCACGCGTGCGCGACTGCTGCGAACCTTGCTCCGACAGCAGGCGCGCCAGCGAAATCTCGGCGCCCTTCTGCGCCATCTCCAGCCATTGGCGGCGCTGTCCCTGCGGCTGGAAGATCAGGTTGATGCGGTGGCCGCACTGCTCCATCAGGGCCACGATCAGGGCCGGCTGGTCGAATTCGATATTCAGGATCAGGGTGCCGGGGATGAATTTTTCCGTGTAGTGCTGGGCCAGGAAGGCGGCGAGCACTTCCACCTCGATGGGCTCTTCGGCAATCGCCGCCGCATCGCTGAGCTGGCTGGGAAAGTAGGCGCGGTCGCCCAGGTGGCGCCCGCCGCGCACCATGGCCAGGTTGACGCAGGCGCGCCCGCCCTGCACCAGCACGGCGAGGATGTCGACATCGGCGTCGCCCGTCGTTTCCATGCTTTGCTGGTGCAGCACGCGCGACAGCGAGGCGATCTGGTTGCGCACCACCACGGCCTGCTCGAATTTCAGCTCGGCGGCAAACGCATGCATCTTCTTTTCCAGGTCAGCCATCACTTCGCTCTGGCGCCCGCGCAGGAAGCGCGCCGCGTTTTCCACGTCGTTTTTATAGTCTTCCTTGCTGATCAGGTCCACGCAGGGTGCGCTGCAGCGGCCGATCTGGTGCAACAGGCAGGGCCGCGTGCGATTCGCATACACGCTATCCTCGCAGGTGCGGATGAGGAATACCTTTTGCAGGATCTGCATCGATTCCTTGACGGCCCAGGAACTGGGAAACGGCCCGAAATACTGGTTTTTCTTGTCCACCGCGCCCCGGTAATACACCATGCGCGGCGCGTTGCCGTTGGTGATTTTCAGGTAGGGGTAGGACTTGTCGTCACGAAACAGGATGTTGTAGCGCGGCTGCAGCGCCTTGATCAGGTTGTTTTCCAGGATCAGCGCTTCGGCCTCGCTGTGCGTGACGGTGGTTTCCAGGCGTGCGATGCGCTCGACCATCATGGCGATGCGGGGGCTGGCCAGGTTTTTCTGGAAATAGCTGGAGACGCGCTTTTTCAGGTCGCGCGCCTTGCCGACGTACAACACCTTATCCCCGGCATCGAAATAGCGGTACACGCCGGGCAGGTTGGGCAGCTTGGCGACCGTGGCCAGCACGTGCGCGCGCGGGTCGGGTGGCGTTTCCGCCAAGGTCGATACAGGGATCGAATCAGGGATCGGTTCTGGGCTTGCTTCGGTCATTGCTGGCTCATTGCGTACTTATGGCGCACTCATAGTTATGCTGCTTGCTCCACGATCACGAACGCGACCGCATATTCTTCTTCATCGCTGATGGTCACTTGCGCGCTCAGGCGGTGCTTTTCCATGAAGTCCGCCAGCACGCCACTGCAGACGATCATCGGCTTGCCGCTGGGATGGTTCAGCATTTGCGCGGCGGGCCAGGTCATCGGCATACGCAAGCCCAGGCCGATGGCCTTGGAAAACGCCTCTTTTGCCGCAAAGCGGGTGGCCAGGAAGCGCACGCCGCGCACGGCATTCTTGGCGCTGCGGGCGCGGAATTTTTCCATTTCCTGCGGCCCCAGTATCTTTTGCGCGAAACGCTCGCCATGGCGCGCCAGTGCCGCCTCGATGCGGGGAATCTTGCAAATGTCGGTGCCGATGCCGTAGATCATGCTGTCTCCTTTGTGCGCGCGTTTATGCTTTGCCAGCCAGGCGCGTGGCCACCATGATGGCCTTCATTTCGCGCACGGCGTTTTCCCAGCCGACAAACACGGCATGCGCGACGATGGCGTGGCCGATGTTCAATTCAGCAATGTCAGGAATGGCGGCGATGGCCTGCACGTTAGTGTAATGCAAGCCGTGGCCCGCATTGACTTTCAAGCCACGGCCCACGCCGAACAGCACGCCCGCCTTGATGCGCTCCAGCTCAGCCAATTGCTCGGCGCCGGCCGTATCCGCGTAGCGGCCCGTGTGCAGCTCGATCACGGGCGCACCGAGCTCGGCAGCGGCGGCGATCTGTTGCTCGTCAGCATCAATGAACAGGCTCACGCGGATGCCCTCGCCTTGCAATTGTTGCACAGCCGCCTGTACTTCCTTGAAATAGCGCACCACGTCCAGCCCCCCTTCGGTGGTCACTTCCGTGCGTTTTTCCGGTACCAGGCAAACATCGGCGGGACGGATGCGGCAGGCGAAGTCGATCATCTCAGCCGTGACGGCCGCTTCCAGATTCATGCGCGTGAGCAACTGCGGCGCGATGGCAATCACGTCCGCATCCTTGATGTGGCGCCGGTCTTCGCGCAAATGCAGGGTGATGGCGTCGGCGCCCGCCTGCTCGGCCAGCAGGGCCGCGCGGATCGGGTCCGGATAAGCGGTGCCGCGCGCATTGCGCAAGGTGGCCACGTGGTCGATATTGACGCCCAGGTCGATGACGGGGCCGGAAGGCTGCAAAAAGCTCATAGTGATGGTATCCGTAAAGTGCTGTCGTGCGGCAAACCGCCGCTACAGCTGCATTAAATCGATCAGTATCTGGCGCGTGTTCAAGGTGGCGCCACCCAGTTGATGGGCCAGCAAAAAGCGCATCAGCAGCTTGCTTTGCGCCTGCGTGGCCACGTCAAGATAATCTTCGCGCTCCATGTCGAGCAGGGTCTTGCCCGTGATCTTCGGCCAGGCATCGCCGGCACGCGCCGGGCGCGGCCCCCGTTCCGGGTCGACCACATAGACCTGCCCCGCCTCGACGGCCTGGCGCGTGCCGGTGCAGCGCGTCAGGTCGGCCGCCACGCCCGTTTCCTTGAGCAGCGCGCGCTCGAACTTGCGCAGCACGATGGGCGGCGGCTCATTGTGCGCCAGTTGATTCAAGGTGGCAACGTAGTGGTCGAACAGGACAGGATGCGGGTCGTCGCGCGCCAGCAGTTTCACCAGCAACTCATTCAAATAGAATCCGCACAGCAGGGCCGTCTTTTCCAGCGGCAACATGCCGCCCACCCATTCGGCGCCCGTCAAAATGCGCAGTTCGGATTTACCCGTCCAGCCCGCTTGCAGCGGTTGGAAGGTCTGCAGCACGCCGCGTAACTGCGAATGGGGCCGCTTGGCGCCCTTGGCGACGAGCGCGATGCGGCCGTATTCGCGCGTAAACACGTCGACGATGAGGCTGGTTTCTTTATGCGGGTAGCTGTGCAGCACGAAAGCGGGCTGGCCTGTGATGCGGCCGTCGCGCGTGGGCGGACGGCTGCGCCGGGGCGCTGTGGGCGTGGCAGTTGCGGGCGTTGCGGCCGGCGGCGCGATGGCCACCGGCGCGGGAACAGGTGCGGAGACAGCAAGTGAGGCTGGCGCGATGTCAGGCTGCGCTGGCGTGGTGGTGCTCATGCGTGTAGCGTCGCCCCCGGGTTGCGGATTACTCGTAGCCGTAGGCGCGCAAGCCCGCCTCGTTGTCGGCCCAGCCCGATTTGACCTTGACCCAGATTTCCAGGTACACGGGGCCGCCGAACAGTTTTTCCATATCCAGGCGGGCCTGGGTCGAGACTTCCTTCAGGCGCGCCCCCTTATTGCCGATGATCATGGACTTGTGCGTATCGCGCTCGACCAGGATGGCGGCGAACACGCGGCGCAAATCGCCTTCCTGCTCGAATTTTTCGATCAGCACGGTGCTCGTGTACGGCAATTCGTCGCCCACGAAACGGAAGAGTTTCTCGCGCACGATTTCCGAGGCAAGGAATTTCTCGCTGCGGTCCGTGATGTCATCCGGGCCAAAGATCGGTTGGTTTTCCGGCAAGAAACGCTTGATCTCATTCTGCAAGCCTTCCAGCTGGAAATGCAGCTTGGCCGAGACGGGCACGATGGCGGCGAAGTCGCGCATGGCGGCGATCTTTTGCGCAAACGGCAACAATACGGCCTTGTCCTTGACGCGGTCGGATTTATTGATGACGAGGATGCATGGCACTTCCTTCGGCAGCAAATCCATCACTTGCTGGTCGGCCGGGCCGAAGGTGCCCGCCTCGATCACGTACAGGATGACATCCGAGGAAATCAGCGTGTTTGTCACGGTTTTATTCAGCGTCTTGTTCAGCGCGTTCGAATGGCGCGTCTGGAAGCCGGGCGTGTCGACGTAAATGAATTGCGCGTCCGGCACCGTTTGGATGCCGGTGATGCGGTGACGCGTGGTTTGCGCCTTGCGCGAGGTGATGCTGACCTTCGCGCCGATCAGCACGTTCATCAGGGTCGATTTGCCCACGTTGGGGCGGCCCACGATGGCGATATAGCCGCAGCGGAAGTTGTCGGGCATTTTGGTGGCTGTCATGCTAGTGTCGATTCTGTTTAGTAGGAGCGGCGTTCGCCGGAACAGCCTGGGCTGCCACGTCGTCGCTCTGGATGGTGGCAATACCGGCCAGCTTGAGCTGGGCGGCGCGCGGTTTGGGCTTGCGGCTGGCGGCTGGCGACTTCAACAGCGCCTGCTCGGCCACGTCCAACGCCAGTTTGGCGGCGGCTTGCTCACCGGCGCGGCGGCTTCCGCCACGGCCGTAGACCTGGATGTTCAATTTCGGCACCAGGCATTCGATTTCGAATTCCTGGCTGTGGGCGGCGCCGTGGGTAGCCACCACGTTGTATTGTGGCAGCGAAATTTTCTTGCTTTGCAAAAACTCCTGCAGCAGGGTCTTGGCATCCTTACCCAGGGTTTGCGGATCGACCGAGTCGAGGATGGGAATGTAGAAAGCGCGGATCACCGTGCTGGCCGCGTCAAAGCCCGTATCGAGAAAAATGGCGCCCAGCAAGGCTTCCAGGGTATCGGCGAGGATGGACGGACGGCGGAAACCGCCTGACTTCAGTTCGCCTTCTCCCAGGCGCAAAAATTGCGACAGTTCCAGCTTTTGCGCGATTTCATACAGCGACTGCTGCTTCACCAAGTTGGCGCGCAAGCGCGACAAATCGCCCTCGTCGATAGACTTGAAGCGTTCGTACAGGATGGAGGCGACCACGCAGTTGAGAATGGAGTCGCCCAGGAATTCCAGCCGCTCATTATGCAAACTGCTGTGGCTACGATGCGTCAAGGCTTGCTGCAACAGGCCAGCATCCTGGAACGTATAGCCTAAACGGGTTTGCAATAGCTGAAGATTCATTGTTGTTTCTGTATCATCTGAGTAATTCGGCTGGCCGCCGCGCGGGGAATCGGCGCGGCAGCCATGGGTGGTCCATTACAGACCAGGCCGGCTTAGTGTATGCCGCCCACGCGTTTCGGATTGCTGAAGTTCATCCACACCAGGAAGGCCTTGCCGACGATATTCTCGTTCGGCACGAAGCCCCAATAGCGGCTGTCCGCGCTATTGTCGCGGTTATCGCCCATCATGAAGTAATTGCCTTGCGGCACCACACATGTAAAACCGTCTTCGTTGTAGTTGCACGCATCCTTGTGCGGGAAATCCTTCACTTCGCGCAAGTTCAACGTTGGAGCAGGCTCGTCGTTGAGGATGCGGTGGCTCACGCCCGTCAGATTTTCTTCCAGCTGCTTGTGATAAACAGTGCTTTCATCATCCAGGTAGTCGTCCAGCGGGGTATAGGCCACTTCCTTGCCGTTCACCGTCAAGCGCTTGTTTTCATAGGTAATTTTATCACCGGGCACGCCGATCACGCGCTTGATGTAGTCTTGCGACATATCTTTCGGGTACTTGAACACCATCACGTCGCCACGCTGCGGATCGTTGACTTCGATGATGCGCTTGTTGACGATCGGCAAACGAATGCCATAGGTGAACTTGTTGACCAGGATCAAGTCGCCCACCAGCAAGGTCGGCACCATCGAGCTCGACGGGATCTTGAATGGCTCGTACAGGAAGGAACGCAGGCAGAACACGAGGGCGATGACGGGAAAGAAGCTGCCCGAATACTCGACCCAGGTGGGCTGGCGCAACAGCGCTGCCTCGATGGTCGCGCGGCTGCCACCCGCATCGGACTTGATGCCCTCGGCGGCCAGCTTGGACTGACGCGCATCGAATTCAGCCAGGGCGCGGTCGGCCGCCTTGCGGCGCTGCTTGGACAGATAAAATACATCCAGGCACCAGACCAGGCCCGTCAACACCATCAGCACGAACAGAATTAAAGCGAAATTTCCTAAAATCACTTGCAGGTTCATTGATCAACCATCCACTTGTAAAATTGCCAGGAATGCTTCTTGCGGGATCTCCACGGAACCCACTTGCTTCATACGTTTCTTACCCGCTTTTTGTTTTTCCAGCAATTTCTTCTTGCGGCTGATGTCGCCGCCGTAGCACTTGGCCAGCACGTTCTTGCGCAAGGCTTTCACGTTCTCGCGCGAAATGATGTTCGCGCCGATGGTCGCCTGGATGGCCACGTCGAACATCTGGCGCGGGATCAGTTCACGCATCTTGGCAGCCACCTGGCGGCCACGGTACTGGCTGTTCGAACGGTGGACGATGATGGCCAACGCATCGACTTTTTCGCTGTTGATCAGCATGTCGACCTTGACCACGTCGGCCGCGCGGTATTCCTTGAACTCGTAATCCATCGAGGCATAGCCGCGCGACGTCGATTTCAAGCGATCGAAGAAGTCCAGCACAATCTCGGCCATCGGCATTTCATACACGAGCTTGACCTGGCGGCCATGGTAGCTCATGTCCATCTGGATGCCGCGCTTGCCGATACACAGGGTAATCACGGAACCCACGTATTCCTGCGGCATGTACAGATTGACCGTGACGATAGGCTCGCGCACTTCCTCAATGCGCGAAGGATCGGGCATCTTCGATGGATTGTCGACGTTGATCATGGTGCCGTCGCGCTGGATCACTTCATACACCACGGTAGGCGCCGTGGTAATCAGGTCCATGTCGAATTCGCGCTCGAGGCGTTCCTGCACGATTTCCATGTGCAGCAAGCCCAGGAAGCCGCAGCGGAAGCCGAAGCCCAGCGCCTGCGACACTTCCGGCTCGTACATCAGGGCCGCGTCGTTCAATTTCAGCTTTTCCAGCGAGTCGCGCAGGGCGTCGTACTGGTTCGCCTCGACGGGGAACAGGCCGGCAAACACTTGCGGCTGCACTTCCTTGAAGCCGGGCAATGGCGCGGCGGCAGGACGGCTGACCAGGGTGACGGTATCGCCGACCTTGGCCGCCTTGAGCTCCTTGATGCCGGCGATGATGAAGCCCACCTGGCCAGCGGAGAGTTGCGGCAAGGATTGCGAACGGGGCGAGAAGACGCCGAGGTCTTCCACCAGCTGCACCGAATCGGTGGCCATCAGGCGAATCTTGTCCTTCGGTTTCAGGGTACCGTTGACCACGCGCACCAGCATGACCACGCCCACATAGGCGTCATACCAGGAGTCGACGATCAGCGCCTGCAGCGGCGCATCGGGGTCGCCCTTCGGTGCCGGCACCTTGACGATCAGTTGCTCGAGCACATCCAGCACGCCGAAACCAGTCTTGGCCGAACAATGCACGGCGTCGGCCGCGTCGATGCCAATCACGTCTTCGATCTCGGCAATGGCGTTCGGCGGGTCCGCGTTCGGCAAGTCAATCTTGTTCAGCACGGGCACCACTTCCACGCCAAGGTCCAGCGCCGTGTAGCAGTTGGCAACCGTTTGCGCTTCCACGCCTTGCGACGCGTCAACCACCAGCAGCGCGCCTTCGCAGGCGGACAGCGAGCGCGACACTTCATAGCTGAAGTCGACGTGGCCTGGGGTATCGATCAGGTTCAGATTATAGATCTGTCCATCGCGTGCCTTGTAGTGCAAAGCCGCCGTTTGCGCCTTGATGGTAATGCCGCGCTCGCGCTCCAGATCCATCGAATCGAGCACCTGCGCCTCCATCTCGCGGTCGGACAAGCCGCCGCACAATTGAATGATGCGGTCAGCCAGGGTCGATTTACCGTGGTCAATATGGGCGATGATGGAGAAGTTGCGTATGTTATTCATTAACTAATATATGTGCGAGTGACAACACTGCTTTAACAGGAATCATGGGGATCATGCTCGGGCCAAACCAGGCCAAAACCGGGCACCCCACTCATGATGAAAAAAGCGCTCCGAGCAGGACATCTGCATGCCCAGGCGAGCGCTTTTGAAGCGACAGAAGCTGCTGCTTCGAACAGTAGCTTTTTCGACCTCCCCATTTTACCGGATTTCAGAGCGGAAAGCCCGTCTTTCAGAGGCCAGCACCGGGGCAAGGCGACATTTTCAGCTGTTTCCGGCAGTAGAATGCTGCAATGCAGTGTCAATATTGTCATTTAAGCTATACCAGGCAGCGCAGTACAGCGGCCTCGTCAAGAAAATAATGGCATAGCTCGGGTTGCGCCAGATCGCCAAACAACACCGGCACCAGCTCGTCGAAGCGCGCCAGCAGCGATGCATCGGGCGAGGCATCGATATCGATCACGTCCACTGTGAACGGTTTTTCAGGCGGCTGCAGCAAGAGCAAGGCGTCGAGCATGTCCTGACATAAATGGCAGTAACTGCGGGAATAAAGAGTGAAGTGCATGGGAAACTTGAATAACCCCAGGAGCGGCGACTGGGGCCGGACGGGGACGCCTGGTCCCCGAGGTCCGACCCCGGCCTTTGCGGGGTGCGGGTTGAAAAGTTATTTTGCCGATGGACGCAGCGAAACGAATTGTGCCGTGTCGCCACGGCGCACCAGCACGGCCGACGACTTCTTCGGATCGAGCTTGGCCACCAGGGCATTAAATTGCTTGGCATCTTTCACGGCAACATTGTTCAATTGCAAGATCACATCGCCAGGCTGCAGGCCAGCCAGGGCCGCCACACCATCCGCATCGTCGACCAGTACGCCGGCGTCGATCTTCATTTCCTGTTTCTTCGCGGCCGGCACGTCGCTGACCTTCAGGCCCAGTGCGTTGACGGCTTGCGCTTCCGGCTCCTTGGCACCCTTCTTCGCCGTTTTCTCGCCTTCCAGCTCGACGACGGTGACAGGAATATCCTGCTGCGCCCCCTTGCGCCAGACAGTCACCGTGGACTTGCCGTTGACGGCGGCGCCGCCTACCAGACGCGGCAGATCGGACGAACGCTCGATTTGGGCGCCGTTAAATTTCAGGATAATGTCGCCCGGCTTGATGCCCGCCTTGTCGGCCGGACCACCCGGCTCCACCATCGACACTTGCGCGCCCTTGGCATTCGGCAAGCCCAGCGATTCCGCCACGTCCTTGCTCACTTCGCCGATCTGCACGCCGATGCGCCCGCGCACGACCTTGCCCGTCTTTTTCAGTTGCTCGCCCACGCGCATGGCCTCATCGATGGGCACGGCAAACGAAATGCCATTGTAGGCGCCGGATAAGGTGGCGATCTGCGAATTGATGCCGATCACTTCGCCGCGCATATTGATCAGCGGACCGCCCGAGTTGCCAGGATTGACAGCCACGTCGCTCTGGATCAAGGGCAAGTAGTCGCCCGTGTCACGGGACTTGGCGGAAATGATACCTGCCGTCACCGTATTTTCCAGGTTGAATGGCGAGCCGATGGCGATGACCCACTCGCCCACGCGTATCTTGTCCGAGTCGCCAATGGTCAGGCGCGGCAGGTTGCCGCCCTCGATTTTCAGCAGGGCCACGTCGGTACGCGCATCGGCGCCAATCACCTTGGCCTTGAATTCGCGCTTGTCCGTCAGGGTCACGTACACCTCGTCGGCACCGTCGACCACGTGGGCATTGCTCAGCACGTAGCCATCAGCCGAAATGATGAAGCCGGAACCGACGCCGCGCTGCACTTCCTGCTCCTGCGGCACGGCACGGCGGCCGCCGCGCGGTGCCTGCTGACGCGGCGTCGGCATGGCGCCGCCAAAAAAGCGGCGCAGGAATTCCTGCATTTCCTGCTCATCCTGGCCACCCGCGCCGGGCGCACGCATCTTCAGGCGCTCGGTGGTGCGGATATTCACCACGGCCGGGCCGACGGCGTCGACCAGGTCCGAGAAATCAGGCAGTTTCACGGCCGGCACGGCGGCGTGCGCTTGTGGCGCCAGGCCCAGCATGCTGGGAGCGAGAAAGACGCCAGCCATACCGAACAATAAGGCGGAAAGCGTCTTCACTGAAAACGACTTGCTGACGGCACACATGTTTTTTTTCATGGAAAGGATCTTTTCGAGTATATAAACGGATCAAAACGCGGATCAGGCGATTACCTGCGTGCAGGTTTGGCCGTCATGACGGAATCCCAGGGGCAAAGACACCTGACAGCACGCATGGCAGCAACAATATATCGCAAAAGCAAGATATTGCCTGCATACAGTGTCAATCGTACCGAAGTCCAGTGTCAAGAGGGCCAGGAAGAAGTTAAGCCAGGCATAAGCTGCCGCAGTGCTAACGTTGCGCCAGCGGCCCTGCCTCCAGCGGCTCGGCCGCGCCCGGCGGCACGATGGCCGCGGGCAGGGGCAGCAATGGCTCCACATGGGCAGCCGCCCCCTCTGGCGCAGCCTCGGCAGCCAGCCGGCTGGCCAGGCGCGCGTCGAATTGGGCGCTCAGGGCATGGCCGCACTGCTCCGAGCGCAGCACATCACCAATCAGGCGATAGGCATCCCAGGCTTGCCGCCCCGATGGCGTATCGAGGGCGGCAAAAGCCAGTTCGAGTTCGCTCGCCGCCAGCTCGCCATCGGCAAGGGCGGAAATCGTCTCGTGCAATCGTGTATGCGTATCCATGATGGGTCCTGCCATTTCAAGAGGATAGTTGCGGAAACCGGACGCAGCCACGCCAGCCTCATATTCCCCAGATTACCAGCGCTTGTCAATCGGCATGTCCAACAACGGTTTCAATTTCTCCGCAATCACTTCGCGCGCGCGAAAAATACGGCTGCGCACGGTACCGATGGGACACGCCATGATTGTCGATATCTCTTCATAGCTGAGGCCCTCGATCTCGCGCAGCACGATGGCCGTGCGCAACTCGATGGGCAACACCTCCATGGCCGCATTGACGGTGGCCGCAATCTGCTTGCTGGCCAGCACTGATTCGGGCGTATTGTTGTCGCGCAATTTAGTGCCATCCTCGAAGGACTCCGCCTGCTCGGCGTCGGCATCGCTGGACGTGGCGGCACGCCGCCCCTGCGTGACGAGATAATTCTTGGCCGTATTGATGCCGATGCGATACAACCAGGTATAAAAAGCGGCATCGCCGCGAAAATGGCGCAGCGCCCGGTATGCCTTGATAAAGGTTTCTTGTACCACATCTTCGGCCTCCGCCGGGTCATGCACAAGGCGCGACACCAGGCGCATCAAGCGGCGCTGATATTTCGATACCAGCACATCGAATGCCCGTTTGTCGCCAGCCTGCACCCGCTCGACCAGTAACTGATCATACTCGCGCTCTGTCCTCACGCCCAATGTCCCTGTAGTCATGCAGCGTGGGCGCCTGTATGGATATAGAGTTGGCCCGCTGCAAGAAGTTCAATGTTCGTCCCACTTTTATTCCTCCCCACTCCGCGCCGCGATGGCCCGGCACGCCACGGCCAGCGGGCGGAAGGCGACGCAGCTGCTGCCACGCTGCACCAGCAACTGCGTGCGCCGCCCCGCGGCATCGGCCAGGCACAGCACCAGCAGCGACGGCCACAGGGTCGAGCCCGGCAACAGGCGCAGCACAGACGGCACCAAGACCCCTGAGCCGGACGGCGCTCCGCCATGCTCCAGATATACCGCCAGCCGCAACTGGCCGACCGGCGAAATATCAAGCGTCTGCGCCTTTCTGCGCCTGCGCAGCAAAGCCAGCAAAAACACACCGCCAGCCGCACTCGGCAGCGCACCGGGCCAGCCCAGCGCATAGCCGCCCACCAGCTGACCTGGGCCGGGGCCGGACTGGGCCGCAACGCGCCACGCGCCGCTCAAGGGCCAGGCGGCCAGCAATGCGCACAGCCCCAGCACCGCTTGCAGCCGACGCAAACAGACAGGCGTGCGAATAACAGCCGCTACCGCAATCGACATATTGCCAACTCAAAAAGGGAAAACATCAGGCGCGCCGACACCATGCCGGGCAAAATCAGGCACCAACGAACGTTGGCGCCGAATCAGCGCTCACTACGTTTTGACCGTAGCGAGCGCTTGAAAGTTCCTACTTATTTCGCTTTACCGAAAATCAGCGTGCCATTCGTTCCGCCGAAGCCGAACGAATTCTTCACTGCATAATCGATCTTCATATCCCGTGCCGTGTTGGCACAGAAATCGAGATCGCAAGCCGGATCCTGGTTGAAGATGTTGATGGTCGGTGGCGACACCTGATGGTGCAATGCCAAGACCGTAAACACCGCTTCCAGACCGCCCGCGCCGCCCAGCAAATGGCCCGTCATCGACTTCGTCGAGTTGACGACCAGATGCTTGGCATGCTCGCCGAAGGTGCGTTTGATACCCATCACTTCCGCCACGTCGCCTTGCGGGGTCGACGTGCCGTGCGCGTTCAGGTACTGAATCTGATCCGGGTTCAAGCCTGCGTTGTTGAGGGCCGCGATCACCGATTTGCTGCCGCCGCTACCATCTTCCAGCGGCGAGGTCATGTGATAAGCATCTGCGCTCATCCCGAAACCATGCACTTCGGCATAAATCTTGGCACCACGGGCCACCGCGTGCTCGTACTCTTCCAGCACCATGACACCAGCGCCCTCGCCCAGCACGAAGCCGTCGCGGTCGGTGTCCCACGGACGCGATGCCGTTGCCGGATCGTCGTTGCGGGTCGACAAGGCACGTGCCGAGGCGAAACCGCCCAAGCCCAGCGGCGACACGGTCGATTCAGCACCGCCTGCAATCATGACGTCGGCATCGCCGTACTCGATCATGCGCGCGGCAGCGCCAATGCTGTGCAAACCGGTGGTACACGCCGTCACGATCGCCAGGTTCGGGCCCTTCAGACCATATTTGATCGAAAGATTGCCAGAAATCATGTTAATGATCGAGGCAGGCACGAAAAATGGCGAGATACGGCGCGGACCGCGCTTCTCGTACTCGGATTTGGTTTCCTCGATCAGCGGCAAGCCACCGATACCGGAACCGATGATCACGCCGATGCGCTCGGCGTTTTCCTCGGTCACTTCCAGACCGGAGTCCTGCATCGCCTGAATGCCTGCAGCCATGCCGTAATGGATAAAGGTATCCATGTGGCGGGCTTCCTTACCGGAGATGTACTCTTCGATATTGAAACCTTTGACTTCACCGGCAAAATGCGTGGTGAAGGGCAATGCATCAAACTTGGTAATCGTGGCAATGCCGGATTTACCTTCAACGATTGCGCCCCACGCCTCGGCAATAGTATTGCCGACAGGTGAAACACAGCCCAGGCCGGTTACAACAACACGACGGTTTTTAGAACGGCTCAAGCGATTCTCCTGAAGTCGGTCAGACAGGCTTAGGCCTTGACGTGTGCGGTGGCGTAGTCGATTGCCTGTTGCACGGTGGTGATTTTTTCAGCTTGCTCGTCAGGGATTTCCATTTCGAATTCGTCTTCCAGGGCCATGACCAGTTCCACTGTGTCCAGGGAATCGGCGCCGAGATCGTCGACGAAGGAGGATTCGATTTTGATGTCTGCTTCTGCAACGCCCAGTTGCTCAGCGACGATTTTCTTAACGCGTTGTTCGATATCCGACATGTTATGGCTCCAAAGTGTGTGTTACGGAAAGTGCGCGCATTTTATCAGGTTTGCGCGTCCGAATACTAATTTCGGTGTCTGCTGCTAATTCGACCGAAGCTGCTGCTAAAAGATGCGATTATAGACAAAAACGACCGTTGAATCATGCCACAAACGCCCGCCCCGTCTACCTTTCCCATCAATTCATGTACATTCCGCCGTTCACGTGCAGGGTCGTGCCCGTGATATACGCCGCTTGCGGCGAGGCCAAAAAGGCCACCGCCGCTGCCACGTCTTCCGGTTTACCCAGGCGGGACAGGGGAATTTGCGTCAACAGGGCCGCGTGCTGCTCTTCGCTCAGGGCCTTGGTCATATCGGTATCGATGAAACCCGGAGCGATGCAGTTCACGGTAATGTTGCGGCTGCCGATTTCGCGCGCCAGGGCGCGGCTCATGCCTTCCACGCCGGCCTTGGCCGCCGCGTAATTCATTTGCCCCGGATTACCCGATGAGGCCACTACTGACGTAATATTGATGATACGCCCAGCTTTGGCTTTCATCATACCGCGCAATACAGCGCGCGACAGGCGGCCGACGGCCGACAGGTTGGTGGAAATCACGCTATCCCACTCTTCATCCTTCATGCGCATGGCCAACTGGTCTTGCGTGATGCCCGCATTGTTGACCAGGATCGACAGGCTGCCGTAGGTTTTCTGTACTTCATCGACGACGGCCGCGCAGCGCGCCGCATCGGTCACGTTCAGGACCAGGCCCTTGCCCGCCACGCCTGCGGCGGCCAGGTAATCGGTGATGGCTTGCGCGCCGCTTTCCGAGGTGGCGGTGCCAACCACGGTGGCGCCTTGCTTGCCCAGTTCGGTGGCGATGGCGCGGCCGATGCCGCGCGAGGCGCCCGTGACCAGCACGACTTGATTTGCTAAATTCATGAGTATCCTTAAAAGCAAGCGCGGCAGGCAGGCTGCCGCGATCTGATGTTTATTTGAGCTGCGTCAAAATGCGTTCCAGCGAGGCCTGGTCGACGATGGCGTCGCCCACCAGCACCGGATCGATGCGCTTGGCCAGGCCCATCAGGACCTTGCCCGGACCGCATTCGATCACTTGCGTGATGCCGTCGGCCGCCACTTTTTGCATGGTTTCCACCCAGCGCACGGGGCTGGCAGCCTGGCGCACCAGCGCTTCCTTGATGCCGGCGACATCGTTGACGATGGCCACGTCGACGTTGTTGATCAGGGCGATTTGCGGTGCCGAGAAGCTCAAGCCGGCCATGTAGTCGCGCAAACGGTCCGAAGCCGGTTTCAGCAGCGACGAGTGGAATGGCGCGGACACGGGCAGCTTCATGGCGCGCTTGGCGCCCTTGGCCTTGGCCAGTTCGCAGGCGCGCTCGACCGCCGCCGTATGGCCGGCGATGACCACTTGCGCAGGTGCATTGAAATTGACAGGTTCGACCACCAGGGCCGGGTTTTCCGCCACCGCTGCCGCACAGGCGGCGCGCACGTCGTCATCCGACAGGCCCAGCACGACGGCCATCGTGCCCTGCCCCACGGGCACGGCTTCCTGCATGGCTTGCGCGCGGAAACGCACGAGCGGCACGGCATCTTTGAAGGAGATGACGCCGGCGGCGACCAGCGCCGAATATTCACCGAGGCTATGGCCGGCCACAACGTTCGGCACGGGGCCGCCCGCTGCCAGCCAGGCGCGGTAGAAGGCCACGGCCGCCGTCAGCATCACCGGTTGCGTGTTGGTGGTCAGGTCCAGCTCTTCCTTCGGACCTTCGGCGATCAGCTTGCCCAGGTCGAATTGCAGGGCGTCCGATGCTTCGGCCACGGTCTGGGCCACCACAGGGTTGCCGGCGAAACCGTCGAGCATCGCAATCGCTTGCGAGCCTTGGCCTGGGAAAACAAATGCAAATTGTGTCATGGTGACTCCGTTTTTTAATAGTGTTGCGGGATTACATGCGCGCCAGCACGGCGCCCCAGGTAAAGCCGCCGCCCACGCCTTCCATCATGACGTTATCGCCCTTTTTGACGCGGCCGTCGCGCACGGCGATGTCCAGCGCCAGCGGGATCGAAGCCGCCGAGGTGTTGCCATGCTGGTCGACGGTGACGACCATCTTGTTCAGCGGCAAGCCGAGTTTCTTGGCCGTGCTATTCATGATGCGGATATTCGCCTGGTGCGGGATCAGCCAGTCGATCTGGTCCGCCGTCATGTTGGCGTGCGCCAATGCTTCGTGCGCGACTTTTTCCAGCACGGACACGGCCAGCTTGAACACGGCCGGGCCATCCATGTACAGGAAGGCGCTACCTGCCAGCGCGCCGCCAGCCACGCTGCCCGGCACGCTGAGGATGTTCGAGTGGCGGCCGTCCGCGTGCAGCTTGGTAGCCAGGATGCCTGGCTCCTTGGAGGCCGTCATGACGATGGCGCCGGCGCCGTCACCGAACAGCACGCAGGTGCCGCGGTCATCGAAATTGAGGATGCGCGAAAACACTTCGGCGCCGATCACCAGCACATTCTTGTGCATGCCTGATTGAATAAAACTATCGGCCGTGGCGACTGCATACACGAAGCCGCTGCAGACGGCTTGCACATCGACGGCGGCGCAGTTATTCGTGATGCCCAGCTTGCTCTGCACGATGCAGGCGGTGCTGGGAAAGCTGCCAAAGAAATCGGGGGTCGAGCTGGCGACGATGATCAGGTCCAGGTCATTGCCGTTCAGGCCCGCCATTTCCAGGGCTTTTTTGGCCGCTTCCACGCCCAGGTCCGAGGAGTTTTGCGACGGCGCCGCGTAATGGCGCGCCGAAATGCCGCTGCGCGAGACGATCCATTCATCCGACGTCTCGATGCCCTTGGCGGCGAGCTGTTCAGTCAAGTCCTGGTTGGTGACGCGCCTCTCGGGCAAATAGCTGCCAGTGCCGATGATTTTGCTGTAAGTTTTGCTAAAAACAGTCATGCAAGTACCCGTCCACTAAATGGTAGAGCTTGTTGATGTAGGTTCGTCCGGTATTGGCGTGCGCGGCATCAGCTCGGCGATCAGGCTGGCCAAGTGCGCTTGCACGTCATTTTTTGCCGCATCAAAGGCACGGCGCAAGGCCCATTCAAACGAATAGGCATCGGCGCTGCCATGGCTCTTGAAGACGAGGCCACGCAAGCCCAACAGGCTGGCGCCGTTATAACGCGAAGGATTCAAACGGTTGCCGATGGCTTTCAGGGCCCCGCGGGCAATCAGCGCGCCCAGCATGGTCAAGGCATTGCGCTTGAATTCGGAAGTGAGCACGTCTTTCATGAGGCGCGCCAGGCCTTCGATGGCTTTCAGGGTGACATTGCCGACAAAACCGTCGCAAACGACGATATCGGTGGTGCCCTTGAAGATATCATTGCCTTCCACGTTGCCGTAGAAGTTCAGCGCGCCACGCTCGTGGTCAGCCTGCAGCAGCTTCGAGGTGAGTTTCACCACTTCATTGCCCTTGATATCTTCCGTGCCCACGTTCAGCAAGCCGATCGTCGGGCGTTCGATGCCTTCCATGGCGGAAACAAGCACGGAGCCCATGATGGCGAACTGGTGCAAGTGATGCGGTTCGCAATCGACGTTGGCACCCAGGTCCAGCATGTAGGTCGGGCCGTTCTTTTGATTCGGCAAGATGCTGCAAATGGCCGGGCGATCGACGCCGGACATGGTTTTCAATACATAGCGCGACACGGCCATCAGGGCTGCCGTATTGCCGGCAGAAACGGAAGCTTGCGCAGCGCCGCTCTTCACCTGTTCGATGGCCACGCGCATGGAGGAATCCTTCTTGCGGCGCAGGGCCACTTCCAAGGGGTCGTCCATGGTAACTTGTTCGGAGGCATGCAATACCGACAGGCGCGGGTGCGTATCGGCTTTATGTTTCTTCAGTTCGGCACGGATCACGTCTTCCAATCCAACAAGGATCAGTTCGGCTTCAGGCTCATGTTTTACGAAGGAAATTGCTGCGGGGATAGTGACTGAGGGACCATGATCTCCGCCCATGCAGTCGATAGAAATTTTGATTGTCATTTGTGTTGATTCAATACCGCTGCGGGCGTGCGGCAAGATGTGAATCGGACTGGAGCATATGCAGGGCGCAGCATGTCATGCACAGACCTGGACAGCGTGATTCAAAATGACGGGTATGCAAGATGAATTGCAGCCGATAAAAAAGAAGAAGCGGCGCCACGCCGAATAACCACGCAACACCGCTTTCATCTTACCCAACAAAAACGTCGATTACTCGTCGTTTTTGGTCTTCAACACTTTGCGGCCACGATAGAAGCCGTTAGGGCTGATATGGTGACGCAGATGTGTTTCGCCGGTAACTGGCTCGACGCTCAATTGCGGCGCGACCAGGAAGTCGTGCGAACGGTGCATGCCGCGCTTGGAAGGGGTTTTCTTGTTCTGTTGAACTGCCATGATGACTCCTAATACATAAGTTCTAAAATTTTAGCACAATCGATTGGCAAATACATGCGAATCGAGTATCCCAGCGGCAAAGACTACCCGAAAATAGCCCGGACCGACATCGTTTATTACACTACATTTCACTACACTTGCCATACTCGATTACTACACGCGTTTGACACGTTCCTTGATTGGGGAGAACCCCTTACTACTTATTCTTGCTTCAAGTCTTTCAGTGCCGCAAACGGCGATTTCTTTTCACTCTTGAGAGCATCGAGCTGCGCCGTATCGGGGCAGACGTCATGTTTGGGTACCTGCGGCAGGGCCAGCAAGGCTTCATCTTCGATCAGGGCCGCAGCATCCATGCTGCGGCTGCCGACGATCACATCGATCGTCTCATCGCTGATGATTTCTTCGATCTCGTCCGCCTGCTCGTCATCCTTGCCCAGCATCAGAGTAGTCGTCGAATCAATTGCGTAAGCATACGGGGTCAGGCAGCGCTGGCAAACCAGCTGAACGGTGCCGTTGACCGACAAGGTCAGTTGTGGGTAGCCCAGCTTGCTGGTGCCGCCGACGATCTTCCAGGCGATGTCGCCGGAAGCATCTGCACAATCCTTGGTCAACCGGGTCATTTCAGCGACAGGAGTTACACCCTCGCGGCTCCCGCTGATACGACAAAAATCAAAGGCGTCGATCACAAAAGCATTCATTGGTAGAAAATTTCCCCGGAAAACCTGCGATAATAACAGGGTTTTCAGCACCGAGTCAAAGCCTTAGCATCTTTTTGACGACTTGATTGCCGTATTTGTGACAAACTCAGTGACAAACTCATCAACACCGTCATGCCGCATGGGGCCTCAGTTATGGGCTCTGCGCCCTGGAATTTGCGTAAAATTCCCCTGACATCAACCAGCGCGGCCATGCCGGCCGCTATCCATTACCGTATGATACCAACTTCCGCCCCATTGCGCTTGATTCTTGCATCGAGCTCAAGCTACCGCAAGGAACTGCTGGAACGCCTGCGTCTGCCTTTCGAGGTGGCCGTGCCCGATCTCGACGAAAGCCCCCTGCCCGGTGAAAGCCCCAGCGCCACGGCCATGCGCCTGGCCCAGGCCAAGGCGCAGGCAGTGCTCGACCGCTACCCTGGCAGCCTCGTCATCGGCTCCGACCAGGTCGCCACCCTGGATGGCGCGCAGATCGGCAAGCCGGGCAACCACACCAACGCCCTGCTGCAACTGCAAACCATGCGCGGGCGCCAGAGCGTGTTCCATACGGCCCTGTGCCTGCTCGACGGGCGCCACTCACCCGCCGTGGCGCAAGTGGAAGATATCCAGACCCTCGTCACCGTGCGCGACTTGCCCGATGCCGAACTGGATGCCTACCTGCGCATCGAGCAACCGTACGATTGCGCCGGCAGCGCCAAGAACGAAGGCCTGGGCATCGCCCTGCTCGAACGCATCGACAGCGTTGACCCCACCGCCCTCACCGGCTTGCCGCTGATCGCCCTGACGGGCATGCTGCGCAAGGCGGGCGTGGCATTTTTCACCATTTAATTTATCCACAAGAAGAATATGACCGGCACCCTGTACCTGATCCCCAACCACCTTGGCCTGTCCGAAGGCGCAATCGATCCGCTGTCACACATCATTCCAAGCCAAGTGCGGCAGATCACCTCGCAGCTCGATTATTTCGTCGCAGAAAACGCCAAGACGGCGCGCGCCTTCCTGAAATTGATCGGCAACCAGCATCCGCTGGCCAAGCCGTTGCAGGAAATCACCATTTCCGAACTCAACGTGAATACCCCGGCGCAAGCGCTGGCCGGCTTGCTGGCACCCTTGCTGGCGGGACGCGATGCGGGTCTCGTCTCGGAAGCGGGCGTACCCGCAGTGGCCGACCCCGGTGCCGACCTGGTGCGCCTGGCGCATCAGCACGGCATTAAAGTGCGCCCGCTGGTGGGCCCGTCGTCGATCCTGCTGGCCGTAATGGCCAGCGGCTTGAACGGCCAGAGCTTCGCCTTCAACGGCTACCTGCCCACGGATGCAGCCCTGCGCGCCAAGCGCATCAAGGAACTGGAAGTGCGTTCGCGCACTGAAAAGCAGACCCAGTTGTTCATCGAAACGCCCTACCGCAACGCCGCCATGCTCGAAGCGCTGGTGGCGCAATGCGCACCTTCCACGTTAATCTGCGTCGCCACCGACCTCAGCCTGGACACGGAAAGCGTGCAAACGTGGAATGGCGGGCAGTGGAAGAAACAATTGGCGGCAGGCAAGGCGCCCGACTTCCACAAGAAGCCGACAGTGTTCTTGTTGTTGGGACAGTAAACGACAAACGCCACGAACATATTTGCCGTGGCGTTTACTTTGCTCAACTACGATAGTTACGACACCTGACAAAACCGTAGCGAGCGGAAGGGAGAGGTGGCTAAGAAGCGCACCGTACTTTAGTACGGTGAGCATCGCAGGCCGCCTATACCGACGCGCAGTAGGTTTGGTCAGGTATCCTCAGACTCGGCGGGTACCCGTGTTTTTCTGACCGCCCTTGCCCGTTTCCAGCACAAACTTCGCGCCATCGTCGCGGCCCAGCACCTTGACCAGGTAAGGCATGACTTCGCGCAACATCGGCTCCAGCGTGTACGGCGGGTTCAAAATGAACATGCCGCTGCTGTGCAAACCGAAGCCGTCCGGCGACGGCGTATTGACCGTCAGGGTCACGTGCAGCCAGTCCGAGCTAGGCAATTGCTTCAGCTTGTCGGCAAACTGGCGCGATTCCATGCGCTGCAGCACCGGGTACCAGACGGCATAGATGCCTGAAGGGAAGCGCACGAGGGCGTCGGCCAGGGTGTCCTTGACCTTGCGGTAATCCATCTTGTCTTCATACGGCGGGTCGATCAGCACCAGCGCGCGGCGCGATGGCGGCGGCAGCAGGGCTTTCAGGCTCTGGAAGCCGTCGGCCTTGGTGATGAGCACGCGCTTGCCGCGCACGGTCGGACGCTCGCCCTGGGCCAGCGCATGCGCCTCGACCTTGCGGAAGTTGTCAGCCAGAATCTTTGCATCGGCTGGATGCAGCTCGAACAGGCGCAGACGGTCTTGCTCGCGGCTGACCTTGTCGGCGCAGTACGGCGACCCCGGGTAGTAGCGCATCTTGCCGCTCGGATTCATTTCCTTGATCAGCTTCATGTACTCGGCCAGCGAGGCCGGCAAGTCCGTGCGGTCCCACAGAGGCGCGATGCCCGTTTCGTACTCGGCATTTTTCGAGGCATAACCACCGTCGAGCGCATACACGCCCGCGCCGGAGTGGGTATCGATATAACTATAGGCGATATCTTTTTGATTCAGATATTGCAACAACTGAATCTGCACATAATGCTTCAACACATCGGCGTGATTACCCGCGTGAAAGGCGTGGCGGTAACTCAACATAAGCTGGCTAATTCCATAATAAAAATAAACAAAGGCGGGGCTGCGCTGACACCGGGCAGGGCATGAAAACAGACTGGAGGAGTCAGGCTGCGGGGCCAGGAAACAGCATGGACCAGCGTAATCAGCGCGCAATAAGCAGCATTATCCACCAGAAAGGTGCATTACATCAAAAAACACAGCTAAACAAGCTCATGCATTCTCAGGACTGAGGGGGCCGGGCAAGGTAGAATACGCGCATCGGGCACCCCGCGCCCATCCGCCTACTCATATATACAGCCATGCACAGCCTGACCCTCACGACCGATAACCGCGCCGACGTCGCGGCAGCCCTGGCCGGCCCGCGCTGGACGGTGGCTTGCCTGTGCGCGCTGTGGTGCGGCACCTGTGGCAGCTACCGCGCCACGTTCGAGGAACTGGCAGCGCGCCATCCGGATGCCGTGTTCGTCTGGATCGACATCGAAGACCAGGCCGACGTGGTGGGCGACCTCGACATCGACAACTTCCCCACCCTGCTGATCCAGCATGAGGACCATGTCGCCTTCTTCGGCACCGTGCTGCCCGACGGCGGCCTGGCGCACCGCATGGTGCAGGCGCAACAAGCCCTCAGCGGGGATGAACTGGCGACGCTGGCCGGTAGCACGCAGGAGCGGCGCGACTGGCAGCGCGATTGCAATCTGCGTCACTTACTGGCCGCCACCCTGGCCTAGAACACCCGACAAAACCTACTGCGCGTCGCGATTTGCGGCCTCCGATGCTCACTGTGCATCCGCACAGCTCCGCTTCTCAGCCACAACTCACTGCCGCTCGTTACGGTTTTGTTAGGTGTTCTTAATAAACCTTACCCCAGGCGCAGCGGCAGGCTACGCAGCCGTTTCCCCGTCAAACTGAATACGGCGTTGGCCACGGCCGGCGCGATGGGCGGCGTACCGGGCTCGCCCACGCCTTCCGGATGCTCGGCGCTGGCGATGATGATGGTTTCCACCTCGGGCGTTTGCCCCATGCGCAGCACGGGATAGTCGTGGAAATTGCTCTGCTCGACTTTGCCCTCCTTGAAGGTGATCTCGCCGCCCAGCGCCGCAGACAGGCCAAACAGCACGGCCGACTCCATCTGCTGGGCGATGATGTTCGGATTGACGGCGATGCCGCAATCGATGGCGCACACCACGCGCTGCACGCGGATTTCGCCATTTTCCACGGACACTTGCGCCACTTGCGCAACGATGCTGCCAAACGACTGGTGCAGGGCCACGCCATGCGCATGGCCGGGCGGAGGAGTGCCCGCCTTGGCCACCGCCGCATCGAGCACCGCCAGATGACGCGGATGCCTGACCAACATGGCGCGGCGGAAGGCGATACCGTCCTGCCCCGCCGCGTGAGCCAGCTCATCGATAAAACTTTCCTTGAAGAATGCGTTGTGCGAGTGGCCCACCGAGCGCCAGTAACCGATCGGCACGGGGCTGTCGGCGATGACGTGGGCGATGCGCTGGTTGGCGATTTCATACGGCATGTCGAATTCGCCTTCGGCCGTGGTCTTGTCCGGCCCCGCGCCGGGCAAGCCGAAATTGCGTTGCAGAAACTGGTGTGTGATGGAGCCGCTGACGGAGCGATTGTCCCAGGAAGCGATGCGGCCGTGCTCATCGAGGCGTGCCGTAAAACGCGCCAGCGCGGCGGGACGGTACATATCATGCTTTGTGTCCTGCTCGCGCGTCCACACCAGCTGCACCGGCGCACCATCGCACTGCAGCGCGATGGCCACGGCTTGCGCCACCATATCCACTTCCAGGCGGCGGCCGAAACCACCGCCGAGGAGCAGCACCTCGATGGCCACGTCCTTTGCATCGACGCCGGCCACCTTCGCCGCCACATCGATGGCGATGCCGGGCGCCTGCGTCGAGACCCACAGCATCACCTTGCCATCTTTTACCTGCGCGGTGCAGTTGATGGGTTCCATGGCGGCATGCGCCAGGAACGGCGCGCGGTACTCGGCCGTAACCTGCCGCAAACCCTGCGCAACCTTGCCCTCGACCTCGCCGCTGGCGTGGTAGACATGGCCCGCTTCGCTATCCAACAGGCGGGCAAACTCCGCATACACGCCGGCGCTGGACAAATTCGCCTGCGGGCCAGCCTTCCACTGCGTCGGCAAGGCGGCGGCCGCTTGTTTGGCGCGCCACCATGTGTCTGCCACCACGGCGACACAAGAGACGCTGCGCTGCGCCAGGTGCGGCGTCAGGTCCAGCACTTTTGTCACGCCAGGCATGGCCAGGATGGGTGCCGCATCGAACGCGGCCAGGATATCGCCCAGGCGCGGCGGCAAATGCAGGGCCGCGTACAGCATGCCCGGGGGACGCGCATCGATACCGAACCGCGCACTGCCATTCACTTTGGACGGCGTGTCGCGGCGCGGCGCCGGCTGGCCGATCAGTTTGAAATCCTGGGGCAGTTTCAGCACGGGCGTGCCCGGGTCGACACCGGCGGCGCGCTGCGCCAGGCTGGCGTAGCTGGCGCGCCGGCCATCGGGGTGGATCACTGCGCCATCCTGCGTGCGGCATTGCGCAGCTGGCATTTGCCACTGCGCGGCGGCGGCACCCAGCAACATCGCGCGCGCCGACGCCCCCGCCTCGCGCATGGGGCCCCAGCCATCCTTCACGCTCGACGAACCGCCCGTGACGATCACGCCCAGTTCGCGCGCCGCCTTGGCCACCGTCCACTGGGCCAGCGTCTTCATGCGACCCTGGTCGTCCGGGTGGAACGGCAGGCCATCCTTGAGCATGGCCACATTGCCGAAGATCTTATCCATGGGCGCCTGGATCAGCTTGACGCTGGTCAACGGCACGTCGAGTTCCTCGGCCACCAGCATGGGCAAGGCCGTGTGCACGCCCTGCCCCATCTCGCTGCGCGGCATGGCCAGGATCACCATGCCATCTGTGCCTATGGCCAGCCAGCCGTTCAGCGCCACGGCGCCATCCTGGAGCGGCAGCGGCGCGCTGCCCTGCAGGCGCTGGCGCGGCGGCAGCACGCCCCAGCCCAGCACCAGGGCGCCCACGCCGGCCACGCCGAGACCCAGGCCGCCGAGCAGGAAGCGGCGGCGCGACGGGGAAGATTGTACGGCCATGACTGTCCTTTATAGTGGTGAGTGATCGATCCAGCGTTCCAGCATATCCTGTGCCAGTACCGGGCGGCTATAAAAATAACCTTGCGCCAGCTTGCAGCCATGGCGCAGCAGGAAGGCGGCCTGCTCTTCCGTCTCCACGCCTTCGGCAATCACTGACAAGTGCATGCTCTTGCCCAGCTGAATGATGGCAATCGCAATCGCTTCGTCGTTCACGTCCGTCGAGATATCCTTGATGAAGGAGCGGTCGATCTTCAGCGTCTGCACGGGCAGCTGTTTCAAATACGCGAGCGAGGAATAGCCGGTGCCGAAATCATCGATGGCCAGACCCACGCCGATGGCATGCAAATCGTTGATGAAACCGAGCGCGTCGCCCGTGTTCATGATCACCGACTCCGTCACTTCCAGCTGCAGGCGCTGCGGCTCGAGCCCCGTTTCCTGCAAAATATCGGCCACCATGCCGGCGATGCTGCCCCGCTCGAACTGTTTCACCGACAGGTTGACGGCCATTTTCGGCACGTGCAAGCCCTGCGCCTGCCAGCGCATCATCTGGCGGCAGGCTTCATCGAGCACCCATTTGCCCAGCTGGTTGATGAAACCGCTGTCCTCGGCCAGCGGGATGAAGCGCACCGGCGGCACCAGGCCCAATTCCGGGTGGTTCCAGCGCACCAGCGCCTCGACGCCGACCAGGCGGCCCGTGTCGATTTCCACCTGCGGCTGGTAATTGAGGAACATCTCGTTTTTTTCGATCGAACGGCGCAAAAAGGTTTCCAGGCGCAGGCGCTCGACGCCCTCGCCCGTCATCGACGGCGCATAGAAGCGGTAGCCATTGCGCCCGCGCGCCTTGGCCTGGTACATGGCCACGTCGGCATTGCGGATCAACATGTTCAAGTCCAGCGCATCGTCCGGATACAGGCTGATACCCACGCTGCAGGTGACGAACAACTCATGGTCGGCCACCGTGAACGGCTGGTCGAACATGGTCATCAGTTTTTCCGCCACGTGCGTGGCGCCGTATTCACCATCGACGCGCTCGAGCAGCACGATGAACTCGTCGCCGCCCAGGCGCGCCAGCGTGTCGCCTTCGCGCAAGCGGGCCGCCAGCTGGCCGGCCACCTTTTGCAGCAATTCGTCGCCCACATGGTGGCCCAGGGTGTCGTTGACGTTCTTGAAACGGTCCAGGTCGATGAACAGCACGGCCAGCTGCTCCTGCTCGCGCGCGGCGCGCAGCAGGGCGTGCTGCAGGCGGTCGTGGAACAGCAGGCGGTTCGGCAGCGCCGTCAGCGGGTCGTGGTGCGCCATGTGGTCGAGCTTTTCCTGCGACTGCTTGATCAACGTGATATCGCTGAACACGCCCACGTAATGCGTGGTGTCGGCACGCGCGTCGCGCACGGCGCTGATGGTCAGCCACTCCAGGTAAACCTCACCGTTCTTGCGCTGGTGCCAGATTTCGCCGCGCCAGAAACCGCTGGCCTTCAGCTCGTGCCACATGGCTTCGTAAAACGCCGCGTCGTGGCGCGCCGAGCGGTTCAGCGACGAATGCCGACCCAGCGCCTCCGCTTCGCTGTAGCCCGTGATCTGCGTAAAGGCGGGATTGACGGTGACGATGATGCCGCTGGCATCGACCACCATCACGCCGTCGGCGATGTATTCCAGCACGGTGGCCGACAGGCGCAGCTTTTCTTCCGCTTCCTTGCGCGCCGTGATATCGGCATACACCCAGATGCTGCCTTCGTTGGGGCGCAGCGGATCGAGCGCGCAGCCGCTGACCAGCGCCCAGAACAGGCTGCCGTCGCGGCGCTTGTACTGGCGCTCCTCGCTGAAATCACCGCCGGCCGCCAGCGCCGGATACTGGCGCTCGCCCGCCTCTTCGAAGTCATACGACGTCATGAACACGATGGCGGTGGAACTGCCCGTCATTTCAGCATGCCCGTAGCCAAACAGTTCCTCGCAGCGGCGATTCACGGAAATGATGCGCCGGTGGCGCACGAACATCACGCCGAACATCACGTTGTCGAGGATGGCGCTTTGCTCCGTCAGCAACGCCTCGATGCGCATCTCGTGGTGCTTGCGCTGGCTGATGTCGGCAATAATGCCGTCAACCCAGATGACGCCCTGCTCGCCCACCTGCGGCTGGCCATTCTCGGCCACCCAGCGCTCAATGCCGACAGCGTCGACGATGCGGTATTCCAGCGCATACGGCAGCATCTCAAGCACCGCCTGGCGCACGGCGCGGCGATGCTCGCGACGGTCTTCCGGGCAGATCAAGTCGGCCCAGGCGTGCGAGGTGCCACGCATGAACTGGCGCGCCGAATAGCCGGCGATGTCCTCGATGGCATCGCTGACGAAATCGATGGGACCGTCGGGCCGATAGCGGAAGACGGCGCCCGGCACCTGCGTGACGATGGTGCGGAAACGCTCTTCGCGCTGGCCCACATCCTGGAACAACTGGCGGATGGCTGCGCGCATTTGCTCGAGCTGTGCCGTCAGGCGCCCCAGCTCGTCATTGCTGTGCGAGGCCAGCGGCGTGTCAAAATCGCCGTGCGACAGGCGGTCGGAAAAGCGCGTCAGGCGGCGCAGCGGTTTCAACAGGCGGCGGTTCAGGAATAGCACGATCAGCGCCATCGACACGGCCAGCTGCGCGCCCAGCACAAAAATATAGGATATCTGCTTTTCGCGCAGCTCCTGCTGGCTGCGCGCATCGTCCATCTCGACGACGACATGGCCGATGCGTTCGCCGCGCACGAGGATGTCGCGCTCGGCGCGGTACAGATTGCCCACGGGCCGCTGCGGCGCCTGCAGGCTGATGAATTCCGTGTCGCCCTGCCCCAGCACCTTCACCAGCAGCACGGCGCGGTCGCGCATCACCGACTCGACCAGCGAATGGGCCGATTCCGCATTCATGTTCCACAGCGATTCCTGCATGCCCAGTGCGAGGATGTCGGCATTGCGCTGCAAGGCCTCGTTCAGACTGGTGCGCGCCGACTGGCGTTCATGCACGCCGACCAGCAGATAGCTGCCGAAAATGGCGGGAACGACCAGGCCGCCAAACACCACCAGCAGCAAGGCGCCATAGATGGACGAGCCGTACAGCACACGCAGGCTGGCGCGCAGGCGCTGATAGGGTGAATTAAACATGCGGCAACAGGGCGACAGGGATCAGGCGGGCGATCATTGAACTTTACAGGGGAATTCGGGTGGTCAGGCAGGAAGAAACTTTATCAGGGGCAATTATGCATGGAAAAAGCGGGAAAAGTCACCAATAAACACGCGACAACGGCGACGTCATGCCATATAGACAGGGTTGAAAAACCACACGCGCGCTGGCGCGGCCGGCGAGCGCCAGCAGAAAAGCGCGCAGCTTGCTATCATCGCGCCACTTCACCTAGAGGAACCACCATGACCTTCTCCATCTACTCCGCTTCCATCCCCGTCTTCAAACAAATCCTGGGCAGCCTGGCCGCCATCCTGGACAAGGCGGAAACGCATGCGCAAGACAAGAAAATCGACCCGAACGCCCTGCTGCAATTCCGTCTGTTCCCGGACATGCTGCCGTTCGTGCGCCAGATCCAGATCGCCACCGACTTCGCCAAAGGCTGCGGCGCGCGCCTGGCCGGCGTGGCCGTGCCGCCGTATGAAGACAGCGAACAGAGCTTTGCAGAGCTGAAAGCGCGCATCGTGAAAACCATCGCCTTCCTGGAAAGCCTGCCGCAAGCGGACATCGACGGCAGCGAAACGCGCGCCATCACCACCGGCAGCGGCGAAAAGACCAAGCACTTCACGGGCCAGACGTATCTGTTCCACTACGCGCTGCCGCACTTCTTCTTCCACGCGACGACGGCGTACGACATCTTGCGCCATAACGGCATCGAAGTCGGCAAGAAAGACTTCATCGGCAGTTTCTGATACAAATCAGCGTCGACGCGATAGAGGGATACTGCTCTATCGCGTCGCTATTCAAGTATTCCGGCGCGGATACCCTTGCGCCAGAATGCGCACCCACACCACTTCCTTTTCTTCAGCCGTCATCGAGACCCAGTGGGCCACTTCCACTACGCTGCGCCCGCAGCCGCGGCAGACTTCATCGAACGTCGTCGAGCAGACAGCCACGCAGGGCGTATCGGGACGCGGCGGCAAGTCCTTGTCAGCCATCAGGCCACCTTCGGCAAGCCGAGCTTTTCCCAGCCTTCGACACCCAGCGCTTCCAGGGTAGCAATATTTTTGTCAAAGATTTCCGACGCTTCCGGAAATGCCTCGACGGCGCGCGCTATGCTGTCTTCGCGCAGCAGGTGCAGGGTCGGGTACGGCGAACGGTTGGTGTAGTTGCTGATGTCGTCTTCGAACGTCTCGGCAAACTGGTAGTTCGGGTGGAAGCTGGCCACTTGCAGTTCGCCGGCCAGGTGCATGTCTTCCACGGCCGCATCGGCCACATCGAGGAACTCGTTGTAGTCGAGGAAATCGTTCAAGGTGTAGGGGTGGATCAGCAAGGTCGTGTCGAGCTGCTCGGGGTCCGTGTCGGCCAGGGTTTGCAGCTCGTCCATCAGCATCGCCAGCAAATCTTCCGGATTGCCCGATTCGCACACCACATAGCGGATCTGCTTCTTGACGTGCACGGCCTTGGCGAACGGGCACAGGTTCAGGCCGATCACGGCCTTTTCCAGCCAGGCAACGGTATTGGCGATGATGACGGCGTTGTCGTCGTCGTGGCGCGGCGGGGTGTTCATATGCATGACTCTCTATCAATATGGCGGCCGGCAGCTGAATGGCCGGCCAAAGCCAAATTGTACGCACTCTTTGCGCAGTCTCATACTGAACGGCTGCCAAGCTTGCGCCAGCCTCCTCGCCATGTATGCTATAACAACGGCCGAATCACGCATTGGGAAAATTAAATTTGTAGTAATGACAGCATTTGCGAATGGAAACCCAGCCGCTTGCCACTTATTACCGCGTATTTTCTGTCATCAGGCTGACATAATTCTTGACTCCGGCATGTGGATATACGTACACTCGCAGCTTAATCATGGGTCTGTCCGATGTTTCTCCGACGACAACAATGGAACACTATGCACGAAAACTCCTTTAAATCTACCGTCCTGGCGGCGTTGGCCCTGGCGCTTGCGCCCGCCCTCAGCCAGGCGTACGAAGCCGGTGTTGAGAGCGATAACGCACCAGTCGCCACCGCACCGGCCCTGATCCCGATGACCGCCCAGGTCACGGCAAAACTCCCCACTCTCGACAACCGCCTGCAAAAGACTGATCGTCTGCTGAAAAACCTCAGCGACAATTCCGATCCGCTGCGCGAAGCCGACGTCTGGGGCCGCATCCGCAGCGGCTATGCGATTCCCGACATCAACAACCAACTGGTAACGAACCACGTCAACTGGTACGCCACCCGCCCCGACCACATCGCCCGCACCACGGCGCGCGCGTCGCGCTACATCTTCCACGTGGTACAGGAACTGGAAAAGCGCGGCATGCCGACGGAACTGGCCTTACTACCGTTCATCGAGTCCGCCTTCAACCCGCAAGCGTTCTCCAGCGCCAGTGCGGCCGGCATGTGGCAATTCGTGCCCGCTACGGGACGCGATTTCAACCTCAAGCAAAACATGTTCAAGGACGAGCGCCGCGGCGTGCTGACCTCGACCGATGCGGCCCTGACGTATCTGCAGCGCCTGTACGACATGTTTGGCGACTGGCAACTGGCGCTGGCCGCCTACAACTGGGGCGAAGGCTCGGTGCAGCGCGCCATCAAGAAAAACCAGGCGCTGGGCAAACCCACCGATTTCGAAAGCCTGGCCGACCTGATGCCGGCCGAAACGCGTAATTACGTGCCCAAGCTGCAAGCGGTGAAAAACATCATCGCCAATCCGGCCCAGTTCGGCCTGACCCTGCCCGTGGTCGACAACCAGCCTTACTTCACGGCCATCGACAAGACCAGCGACATCGACATCACCGTCGCGGCCCAACTGGCAGAACTGTCGATGGATGAATTCAAGGCCTTGAATCCGCAATTTAACCGCCCCGTCATCATCGGCGGTGAAAAGACCAAGATTTTGTTACCGCAGGAAAACGCCGCCAAGTTCACCACCAACCTGGCGCATTGGGGCCATGCCTTGTCGAGCTGGACCACGCACAAGATCACCAATGCGCGCGAGCGCATCGAAACCCTGGCATCGAAATTCGGCACCACGGCCGACGTGCTGCGCCAGGCCAACAATATTCCCCAGCGCACCAGCCTGCGTGCCGGCTCCACCATCCTCGTGCCGAAAACCTCGGCCACGATAAACAAGGATATCACCCAGGAAATCGCCGACAGCGCCACCATGCTGCTGGAAGCGGACCGTCCCGAACGGGCCGCCAAAGCGTTGCGCCGCGTCGCCAAGGGCGGCAAGGTGCAAGCTACGCCAATTTCTCTGGTGAAACCGCGCATCCAGCGCGGCGGTAGCAATAGCCGGGCAAAAGCGCGCCACTGATCGCCTGGTCCTTATCGAGACACGCCACCGGCCGCCACAGCTTTGCTGTCGCGGCCGGTTGTACATCCGCCCACCCCGCCCCCACTCAGACAGGAATCGTCATGGCTTTCTTGCAAGGCAAAAAAATTCTCATCACGGGCTTGCTGTCGAACCGGTCCATCGCCTATGGCATCGCCAAGGCTTGCCACCGCGAAGGTGCCACCCTCGCCTTCACCTATGTAGGCGAACGCTTCAAGGAGCGCATCACGGAGTTTGCAGCCGAATTCGGCAGCGAACTGGTGTTTGACTGCGATGTTTCCAGCGATGAACAGATCAGCGCCGTCTTCAGCGACCTGGCCCGGCACTGGGAACAGTTGGACGGCCTCGTGCACGCCATCGGCTTTGCGCCGCGCGAGGCGATCGCCGGCGACTTCCTCGACGGCCTGTCGCGCGACAGCTTTCGCATCGCGCACGATATTTCCGCCTACAGTTTTCCCGCCATGGCCAAGGCCGCCCTGCCCCTGCTGCATCCGGGCGCCTGCGTATTGACCCTGACCTACCTGGGTGCCATGCGCGCGGTGCCCTACTACAACACCATGGGCCTGGCCAAGGCGTCGCTGGAAGCGTCCGTGCGCTATCTGGCCGAATCGCTAGGCCCGCGCGGCATCCGCGCCAACGGCATCTCGGCCGGCCCCATCAAGACTTTGGCCGCCACCGGCATCAAGGATTTCAGTAAACTACTGGGCTTTGTGGCCGAGCACGCCCCGCTGCGCCGCAACGTCACTATCGAGGAAGTGGGCAACACGGCCGCCTTTTTGCTGTCCGACCTGGCGTCGGGCATCACGGGCGAAATTACCTACGTCGATGGCGGCTTTTCGCAAGTGATGGCCGTCAATCCCGAAGTAGAGTGATGCGGTGATGGCCCACCTTGGAGGCCTCGCATGGCACGCTCCTCGCATCCCAGGACAGAAATCGAAGCGGCACTGCGCCACGCGGAAAGCCAGGGTTGGCGTGCCGCAGTGGGCAACAGCTAAGCCTGGGGCAAGATTCACTGCCCTTGTAACGATGATGGCTGCCATGCTTGCCTGACTGGCGGAAAACTACGTAATCCTACTGATTTCACATAGGAAACATGTTTGAAACGTGGTAGGACTGTCGTTTCTTCCCATTTAGGCCGTGCAAAACGGCGGCAAATACGGTATAGTGTCGTTGTGCGCTGCAATATGTTCGCTTGAAGCGATGGCAACACCGCAGTTACATGCAATTACAAACTTAGCAGCTTCGCAAGCCTTAGCGCATCCACAGGATGCCGCTTATAAAGCCCTCCCGCCTTGTGTGTCGCACCTGACACCGTCCCGGCGCAAAGCTTTTGTGCCGAAATTTCTTTCTAGTTGAGTCATTTCGTTTTGGTTGGCGTTGCTATTTTGCGTTCTGCTTTTTGCAAGAACGCTGACTTTTACGAAAGAAAAGAATGACATTTGAATCCTTAGGCCTGCATCCGTCCATCATCGCCGCTCTGACCGAATCGGGCTACACCGCGCCAACCGCGGTACAGTCGCAAGCGATTCCAGCCGCGATCGAAGGCCGTGACCTGCTGGTCTCGTCGCAGACCGGTTCGGGCAAGACCGCAGCTTTCATGCTGCCGTCGCTGCACAAACTGGCCATCGCCGAACAAAGCGCCGCCGGCAAGACACCAAACCAGGAAATGCAAGCATCGCGCGCCCGCGGCGAGCGTCCACGTTTCAAGGCTGCGCAGCCAAAAATGCTGGTGCTGACGCCAACGCGCGAACTGGCACTGCAAGTGACCACCAACACCGACAAGTACAGCACCGGCATCCGCCGCATCAAGGCTGTGTCGATTCTGGGTGGCATGCCTTACCCTAAACAGATGCAATTGCTGGCCAAGAATCCTGAAATTCTGGTCGCCACCCCTGGCCGCCTGATCGACCACATGGACTCGGGCAAGATCGACTTCTCGCAACTGGAAATCCTGGTGCTGGACGAAGCCGACCGCATGCTGGACATGGGTTTCATCGACGACATTGAAAAAATCGTGGACGCGACGCCAGAAGGCCGTCAAACCATGCTGTTCTCGGCAACGCTGGACGGCGTCGTCGGCAACATGGCCCGCCGCATCACGAAAAACCCGCTGGTCATCCAGATCGCCGGTTCGTCGAACAAGCATGAAAACATCACCCAGCGCGTCCACTTCGTCGACGATCTGTCGCACAAGAATCGCCTGCTGGACCACCTGCTGCGCGACGAAACCCTGGACCAGGCTGTTGTATTCACCGCCACCAAGCGTGACGCCGACACCATTGCCGACCGCCTGAACATCGCTGGATTCTCGGCTGCCGCCTTGCACGGCGACATGCATCAGGGCGCGCGTAACCGCACCCTGGACGGCATGCGTCGCGGCCAGGTCAAAGTGCTGGTCGCCACCGACGTTGCCGCCCGCGGTATCGACGTGCCAACCATCACCCACGTGTTCAACTACGATCTGCCGAAGTTCCCGGAAGACTACGTCCACCGTATCGGCCGTACCGGCCGCGCTGGCCGCAATGGCCTGGCCATCTCGCTGGTGAACCACGCTGAAGGCATGAACGTCAAGCGCATCGAACGCTTCACCAAGCAATTGATCCCGGTCAATGTCATCGAAGGTTTCGAACCTAAGAAAACGGCGTCGGCACCGCGTTCGAGCGCCCGTCCAGGCGGCTGGAAACCAGGCGACAACCGTGGCGGCGCGAAGCCAGCGCAACGCACGTTCAGCAAGCCGGGCGCACCACGCAAAGATGGCGCGCCTAGCACCGGCGGCGGCTACAAGGGTTCCAACCCGCGCAGCACCGACGGCGCACGCCGCAGCTACGGCGACCGTTAATCACGGCGCACCGCCGTCGAGGCGGCAGGCAATAAAAACGGCCACCAGATCACTCTGGTGGCCGTTTTTTTATGCCCGGCGCATTTACTTCTTCGACACCTTCTGGCGCGACAGCTTGCGCAGCTTGGCTTGCTCGAAGCGCGCATGCTGCTCCGGCGTCTCCAGCACCAGCGGCGGCACGGCCACCGGCTTGCGGTTGGCGTCCACGGCCACCATCGTGAAATAGCAGCTATTGGCATGGCGCACCAGGCGCTGCTGAATGTTTTCCGTCACGACGCGGATGCCCACTTCCATCGAGGTCGTGCCCGTGTAATTGATCGAGGCGAGGAACGTCACCAGCTCACCCACGTGAATAGGCTGCAAGAACATCACCTGATCCACGGACAGGGTCACGACATAGCTGCCCGAGTAGCGGCTGGCGCAGGCGTAGGCGACGCTATCGAGATATTTCAGGATGGTGCCACCGTGCACGTTGCCGGAAAAGTTGGCCATATCGGGCGTCATCAAGACCGTCATCGTCAGTTCGTGGGCCGACCAGTTCATCGCGCTGTCCAAAGTATTCTCCAAAGGGGGATGTGAGGGGGATGTGAAAACCGGCCCCAGGGGCCGGTGTAGACCTTACAGGCCCAGGGTATCGATATCGGCCAGCGAGTCGCGGCCCTTGTCTGAAATGTCGTGCCCCTCGCCTTCGGCGCGCGCCACGATGTGGGCTTTCTTGCCCAGGAAATAGGCCACCTCCGTGTCCAGCTTGGTCAGCGGATCGGCGGCGACGGCGCGCAAACCCATGATGCAGCGGCGCAGGAACAGCAGTTGTTGTGCTTTCTCTGTGATGGACAGGCGGCCGTCGCGGGCGTAGCTGAGCAGCTTCAAGCCGGACAGGCGCTTGGCATTGCGGGCAACGCAAGCACTGGGGCGCTCGGTCTTGATACCGCGTGCAACTTGCTCCAGCGCGTCATATTCATCGGTTGTTAATTTCTCGTTCTTCATTACTTTTCCATAAGAGGCCAGGTGTTCGGCCCCCATGGTACGCGCCCCGCTGCGCATCGGCAACAGGCAACGTGATTCAGTCGCCGTCCGCCCCACGGACGGCGTGCTGAAAATGCGCGTGGAGCGCGCTTATTTGTAGGTGCGCAGCAGTAGCCACGCCAGACCGCAACCGGCCACGGCGCCCGCCAGGGCCAGCGCTGCGAGGTTTTTACTGGTGATCACAGGGCGCCGGCCCAGGTAGATTTTGTTATGCAAGGAATTGCCCATGATGGTCTCCTGTACAAGAATTTTTATGATGTCTCATTATAAGAACAGAATCGTGACGACCGCATGACACACAGCAGTTAGCGCTTGATTTGTATCCACTCGGCAACGTTTATTGGCATATTTGTTGTTTAAATGGCGTGGCGATCCCGCCGCCCGCGCAATCCATTTCCAACTAGAAATAAACAGCGCATGGCAGCGCGTGGCCGCTCAGGTTCGCTCAGATCCGCGACGACTTGCTCTCAGACCATCTTGACGGGCGGCGGTGGTGGCGTCGGTTCCTCGACGGGCACGGGATCCGTGTGCGGCGGCTTTTCAGGCGGCGGCGTCAGCGGATCGCCTTCGGGCGGCGGCGGAATATCTGGTTCAGGCGTGCTGTGCGCACGCAGCGGGGCATGACGGAATCGTGGCTGCATGGTGACCTCCTTTTACCCCACTGTAGCCGATGACGGGAAAGACTGGCGCCCGCGAGCAGCACTATTCACGCAGGAAAAAGGCTCTATCCACCTTAGGTAGGGGAAATCCAGAAATCTTCCTGGCCTCCTGCTGTCTTTTATATTTTATAGATCAGACAAACAGGAGTCTTCCATGCTGCCGCCCCAGAGCCTGGGCTGGCCAGCTCGGCTGTAATACGCCTGCGCCTGTGTAGGTGGCTTCAAACGTCGATTTTTTTTACACAAACGCAAAAAACGGCATACCTGTTTTTATAAGCTGTTGAATTTAAATACAAATATTACATGGTACAAATTCTGCTTCAAGGGCGTATGAGGTTATCTGAGGCAGCCGCCACAGTGACCTGGTCCGATCAACCCTCACGCTGAAGGAAATGTTATGAAACCGCTGTCCTCATTCCTGCGTTTCGCTCTGTCCGCGGCCGCCATCGGCGCCGCGCTGATCAGTGCTCCCGCACTCGCTGGTCCTTTGTTTACCGTCAATGAAGGCTCCGTCCCCGGTACCGCAGCCAATCTGGTTGTGGCCGACCGCATCAGCTTTGAATATCACGCACGCGTCGAACAAACCATCGTTGGCGGTTTGGGTGGTGGCAACGATCCCTTCACTCAAACAGGCTTTTTGAGCAAGGCCGCTTTCGGCAGCCCCACTGGCGGCAGCATACCATCGCAACTGAACGCCCTCAATGGCTATGGCATATATGGCCTGTTTACCATCACCGGGCAGTCGAACACTCTGGCTGGCGGGATCCACGCTACCTTTCAAAGCCTGACCATGACGCTGTACATCGACCCCAACCAGGACACGTCACTATCGGTCAGTAACGTAGCAGGCTCGCCGGTGAATGTCGGTGGTATCGCCGGGGACGACTATGCGATCGTGACTTACACGCTCGACCTGGGCGAAGCACACATTTTCGCCGGCCTGGCCCAAGGCGACTTCAAGGCCTTGCTTAATGCCACGCTGACGCCGCAAGGACAGTTGTTTTTCGTCAACCCCAACCCGTTTTTCCCGTTGGAGTCCCTCAGCGGGAATACGAACAGCTTCATCGGTGGCAGCTTGACCAACAGTTTCATCGCGATGGCCGACGGCGGCGGTCTGGAATTATTTCAAGCAGCTGTACCTGAACCAGGCACCATCGCACTGCTCGGTATCGGCCTGTTTGGCCTGGGCATGACTGCGCGCCGCCAGCAAAACAAGCAGCGCCAGGCTTGACATGCGATCATCCAGTTTAAGCGCCGCTGATGTCCTCAGCGGCTTTTTTCGCTGCGGCAGCCAGCAAACGCATGCCGTTCACGCATGCGTCCTCGCGTCGACCGGCGCCACCAGCAAGTCTTGCAGCGGCCGGCGCAAGGAGCGCGCCTGGGCCGCCGGGCCGGCGCCGATGCGGCCAAGGAACACGGCCCGCTCGACCACCACGGCACCCAGCACAGCCTGGCATTGCACCGCCAGTTCCTGCGCCAGCTCCAGCATGCCGTCGGTGCGCGAAAAGGCCCGCCGTTCGCGCACATAACGGGCAAAGATCAACGGCGTCAGTTCCGGCTGCAACTGCAGGCCCAGCTGCGTGGCCGTCAGCCAGAAGCGTTGCATGGCGCGGCCCGCCGCCACGTAATCGTCGATATGGCGCGGCGGCGCATCGGCCAGCAACACGAAATGCGCGGCGCAATACAGGCCTGGCAGCAAGTCCATCTGCAGGCGCGGGGCAATGGTGCCCGCCAGCCAGGTATTGAAAAAGTCCACGCGGCGCCAGCTGTGCATGACCCAGCGCATCAGCCGCGCCGTCATCGGGTCGACGCCTAGCGCCTGCTCCGGGATGCGGTCGCTACTGAAGCGCGCACCCCATTCGATCACGTCACGATGCACCTTGTGCGCTTCGGGCATGGTCAGGCGCAGCTTCGCATTGTCGAACATCAGGCGCGCGCAGGCCAGGAGCGCGCGCCAGCCTTCGAACCATTGCACAGCGTAGCCAGGCGGCAGGCTGGCCGCCAGCGCCGCCTTTTCGCTGGCGCGCAGATGGCGCGTGCTGAGCCGTCGCCGCTGCACGCTGCGCTGCGGCAAGAATGCCGCCAGCGGGTCGGGTAGCATGCCGGAATTATCAACAAAGCGTACGTCAAACGTGGGCAAGGTATCGGGCAAGCCGCCGCGCCGGCGTGCTTCCATGCGCAAGCCATGGCTACTGGCCGCCAGTGCCATGCTTTCGAGCAAGGCGCCCAGCGATAACTGGCTGGGATGGCCGTCGAGGTCGTACACGCAATGGCTGCGCGTATCGAAGCCATGCACGACGACATGGCGCTGCTCCACGATTTCAAAGCGCCACGGCTGCGTATTGTCGCCGCTGGGCGCCCAGCGCGCCTGGTCGAGGATGTTTTCCAGCACAGAATCGATCTGCGCGATCAGCAGTGCTTGCGCCATTTACGCCCCCTGCGCGGCACGGCGCCGCTTGATGATGGCCATCGTCAGCCGTTGCAGCGGATGACGGTTGCCGCCGGGACGCCAGGTATGCACGAGCTTGTTGCGGTAGGCGTCGAAATGCATGCCGTGCGGCGCCGCCATCACTTTGCCGCGTTTCAAGAGTATTTTCAGTGCCTCAGTGGCGGCCGCGCCCGCGCACAGCTGGCAGCCCATGATGGTCGACGGCCCGCGCCGCTCCTTCAGGTTGATGGCTGACGGGTCGACCAGGTAAGGGCCGTGCAAGCCGGCCGGCGCCAGCCCGACGAGAAAACGCAAAGCTTTTTCTTCTTCTGGCAAGTCGCCCCAGCCAAAATACGCTTCGAACGTCATGCCACCCGGCATGAAGCTGAGCACGGCCGTGCCCATGCCCAGCGGCGCGGCCGTGATGGCGGGGATACCCAGGCGCGCGCAGCAGGCGAAGGTGGCCTGGCGCGCGGGAAAGGCAAAGAAATCCAGGCCGTCCACATACAGGTCGACACCGGTAAAAAACTCGGCCAGATTGCTGTCATGTATGCCGTCAGGAAATTGTTTAATCTCCAGTTCGGGATTGATATCACGCGCCATCTGCGCCAGCACCGCCACCTTGGGCTGGCCCAGGGTGGACATCATGGCGCCGGCCTGTCGATTGAAGTTGGCGATATCGAAAGTATCGAAATCGGCGATGTGAAAAGCGCCGATGCCCAGCCGCGCCAGGGTTAGCAAATGCACCCCGCCCACGCCACCCATGCCGGCAATGGCCACGCGCTTGCCGCGCAAGCTGTCCTGCTCCGCCTGCGTGACCCAGCCCAGGTTGCGGGAAAATGCCGCCTGATAGGAAAAACCGTCTGTCATGCTGGCCTCTTCTGTGCATCCTCAAAGGATCAAGAATGGTTTGACAGACGGGCGGGCGATAAGTTCCCGCTATGACGACAGCTTAGCGCGCCAGACGGCGCTGCGCTGCCGCTGCCGGTGCCGCGCGCGAGGGCGCCGCCGTGTGCCGCGCCACTGCGTCTACCTTGAACACGCTGACGATCTGCGCCAGTCCGGCTGCCTGCTCGTTCATGGCCTGCGCCGCCGCCGAAGCCTGCTCGACCAGGGCCGAGTTTTGCTGCGTCATGTTATCCATCTCGACGATGGCTTGGTTGATCTGCTCGATGCCGGCGCTCTGCTCGGCGCTGGCCGAGGAAATTTCGGCCACGATATCGGTCACATGCTGCACGCTGGAAACGACTTTTTCCATCGTCTCGCCCGCCAGCGCCACCAGTTTCTCACCGGCGCCCACTTGCTCGGCGGAACTGTCGATCAATTGCTTGATCTCCTTGGCGGCCGCAGCCGAGCGTTGCGCCAGGTTGCGCACTTCACTGGCGACGACGGCAAAGCCACGGCCCTGCTCGCCCGCGCGCGCCGCTTCCACGGCGGCGTTCAAGGCCAGGATATTCGTCTGGAAGGCGATACCGTCGATGACGGCGATAATGTCGCCGATCTTTTTCGACGAAGCATTGATGGCGCCCATGGTGTCGACCACCTGGCTCACCACGCCGCCCGCCTGGCTCGCCACTTGCGAGGCCGAAATGGCCAGCTGGTTGGCCTGACGCGCATTGTCCGCATTCTGGCGCACTGTCGAGGTCATTTCTTCCATGGTCGAGGCCGTTTCTTCCAGGGATCCCGCCTGCTGCTCCGTGCGCGCCGACAGGTCATGGTTGCCGGAAGCGATTTCACCCGACGCCGTGGAAATGGCATCGGCATCGTTGCGCACCTGGCTCACCAGGTGCGCCAGGTTGTCGCGCATGGCCTTGATCGCCATCAACAGGCTGTCCGTGTCGCCCGGGCGCGTATCGATGTGCGTGGTCAGGTCGCCCTTGGCGATTTGCGCCACGATGGCCGCTGCATAGTCGGGTTCGCCGCCCAGCTGGCCCAGGATGCGGCGCAGCATCAAGGCCGCCAAGCCGCCCACCACCAGCATCAACGCGCCGCCAATGGCCAGCAGCACGCCGGCCTGGGCCCAGAACTTGTGGTTGATGTCATCGATGTAGGTGGCGGTGCCGATCAGCCAGTCCCAGGGCGCAAATTTCACCACCGCATACATCTTCGCCACGGGGTCCGTCACGCCGGGACGCGTGCCGTTCGCCTGCACCAGGCCGATGCGGCTATTGGCCAGGGCTGTCCGGTAGCGGTCGCCCGACTGCTGCATGTTCTTTTGCGGCGTGCCGATGCGCGAGGGATTCGGATGCACGTACAGCAAGTCGGTGCTGAAATCGCGCACAAAGTAATACATCTCATCCTTGACGAAGCTGCCGATGGCCAGCTTGGCCTGTTGCTGAGCCTGTTCACGCGTCAGCTTGCCCGACTGTTCCAGCGCATACGCCTTTTCCACCGACGCGTTGGCCAATTCCACCAACACCGTCAATTGCTCGACCCTTTCGGCCATCATGGTCTGGCGCAAGGAATACAGGGAAAACGAGGCGATGAGGACGATGCCCAATAAGGTGCTGAAACACAATAAGAGAATGCGCGAACGGAGAGTCATGGGAGCCTGGGTAACAATAAAGCGTGGAATTATAAACAATTTCCTTATGGAAATCTTTTTACAAAAGCAAAGCGGGCGGCGCTACCAGGCTGATGCCCGGCAGGCACCGCCCGCTTTGTTACTACTCGCTTGTTACTGACGGATCACGCCAGCGCTTCCTTGGCAGCCTCTTCCGGCGTCAAGCCGTCGTAGAACTGGTCGGTAAACCACTCGACCTGCTCTTCGATATGGTCCTGCGCCTGCGCCACGGTGGCGCCGCCGGCCACGAGGAAGCCTTCAACCTCGATACACCAGTTGATCAATTCCAGGGTTTCCGGATCAAGTTCTTCTTTCTTAGCCATCGCATTTCCTTGCTTGTTAAATTGCAATATCACATTCATCAGCAGCAGTTTAACAGCTTCGCCACACTGCCGCCCCTGCAGTTCAACAATGAAGATTACTTAGCTGCAACGTTTTTGCGTTCCGGATACAGCACCACCTGTACATAATTGTGCATGTCCAGGTAGCGCTGCGCCGCCAGTTTGACGGCTTGCGGCGTGATGGCGCGCACGCGCTGCTGGTAACGCAGGATGTGCGCGGGATCACGCCCCTGGGTTACCGAACCCATCAACTGACTCATCCAGTAGCGGTTTTCGCGCAGCGACTTTTGCTGGCGCGTGATCCAGTTCAGCTTAACCTTTTCCAGGTCGGCCACGGATGGCCCGTCCGCCTTCATCTTGTTGATTTCAGCAAAGGCGGCGGCGATCACCTTGTCCACGTTTTCCGGTCCCGTCGGCAAGTTCAGCGCCACCGAATAATGGCCATACGGATGCTGGCCCATGGAGGTTTCAAAGCCGCCGCCATAGATCATGCTCATCTTTTCGCGCAGCACTTCGATGACTTTCAGGTTCAGCACCTCGCCCAGCGCCTGCAGGGTCAGCTTTTGCTCGTCCGAATACGCCACGTTGCCATTGAAGGTGATGGAAATCGTGCTCTTGGGCTCGCTGCCCATGTAGATGTCCTTCTTGACGATCCCTGCCACCGGGCGCATGCCCACGTCGCGGTAGGCGTGCGGCACCTCCGCCACGGGCAAGGTGCCCAGGTAACTGGCGATCAGCGGCTTGATCTTGTCGAGCTCGAAGCTGCCCGTGAAGATGAAGGTCATGTCGCGCGCGCTGGAAAAGCGCTGGCGGAAGATCTCCAGCGAGCGGTCCAGGCCCACCTTGTCGAAGTCGGCCGCGCGCGGCACGCCATCGACGCGCGGGTTGTCGCCAAACATGGCGTGCTGGACGGCATCGTAAAACACGGCTTCCGGCTGCGCCATGCTGTTTTTCGCCAGGTCCTGTTGCTTGCCGATGAAGGACTGGTACAGGCCCGCATCCTTGCGCACGTCATGGAAATACAGCGTCACCAGTTGCAACATGGCTTCCACGTCGGCGCTGCTGGCCGAGCCGCCAAAGCCTTCGCTGAGTTCGCCCAGCGAAGCGCCCACGTTAACCGTCTTGCCGGCCAGAACTTTTTGCAAGTCCAGCGGCGCCAGGTCCTTCAAGCCCATGCTGCCGACCACGGCGCTGGCATAACGGGCGTTGTAGATATCGGCGTCGCCAAACAGGGACTGGCCGCCGAAACGGGTCGAGCCCATCAGCACCTGGTCATTCTTGAAGTCCGTCGGTTTCAGCAGCACGCGCACGCCATTGCCCAAGGTCAGCTCCGTCATGCCGATGGCGCTATGCAACTTTTCAGCGACGATGCTGCCGCCTGCCGGCGGGCCATCCATCAGCTTGCTGGCCAGCACCTTTTCCGTGCGCGGCTCGACCTTCTGCCGCTCGGCTTGCGCTACCGCGTCGAGCAACTGCTGCTGCGTCGGCACAACCGAGGCCGTATCACCCGCTTTCGGCTCGGCGCCCATGAAGACCACCAGTTTCTTTTGCTGGTCGGGGATCGCCCTGGCCACCGTCTCGTTGATTTCCTGCAGAGTTACCTGCGGCAAGAGTTCCTGCGCATACCGCAATTCATTGGCGATGCCGGGCATGGCTTCCTGCTCCAGGAAGTTGCGCGAATACTCGGCCACGAAGCCGGACGAATCAGACTTGTCGCGCTCACTGTACGCACGCTCGTAGTTGCGCAGCATGTCCTTGCGCGCGCGGTCCAGCTCATCCTGGCTGAAACCGAAGCGGCGCGCCCGCTCATCTTCTTGCACCAGCGCATCGACAGCAGGCTGCACGCCGCCCTTGCCCAGCAAGGCATACGCGCTGAACGATTCATAGCCGCGCACCAGCTTGCCCATGCTGCTGCCGCCCTGAATAAACGGGGGATTGGCTTGCTGCGTCAATTCCTGCATGCGCGCGCTGAGCATTTGCCCGTACAGATTTTCGATCATCTGGCGGCGGTAGTCGGCAATGGTGACGGGCTCCTGCGCGGCGCGGATCGGGTAGCGGATGAAGACCGTGTTGTCCGGCGCTTCCTTGTCCGTGATCACCAGCGCTTCCGTCTGCGCGCGCTGCGGCACCTCCGCATACAGGCGCGGACGCGGTTTCGCGGGGTTTTTCAGCTTGCCGAAATGCTGCTGGATCAGCTTTTCGGCCTGTTTCGGCTCCACATCACCGACCACCACGACGGCCATCAGGTCGGGACGGTACCAATCCTTGTAGAAACGCTTGATGGCTTCCGGCTTGAACGTTTTCAAGACGGATTCCTTGCCGATCGGCATGCGTTCCGCATAGCGCGACCCATTCAGCAGCTTCGGATACAAGACCTTGTTCATGCGGTCGCCGGCGCCCTTGCCCAGGCGCGCCTCTTCCAGCACGATGCCGCGCTCGCTGTTGATGTCGGCCGGATTGAATTTCAAGCCATGCGCCCAGTCTTCCAGCACGAGGAAACCCTTTTCCAGGTTGTCCTTTTTGGTCGTCGGAATCGGCAGCACATACACGGTTTCATCAAAGCTCGTGTAGGCGTTGAGGTCGGCGCCGAACTTCACGCCGATCGATTGCAAATAGGAAATCAACTCATTGCGCTTGAAATGCGTGGAGCCATTGAAGGCCATGTGTTCCGTGAAATGCGCCAGGCCTTGCTGGTCATCGTCTTCCAGGATGGAACCGGCTTTCACCACCAGGCGCAATTCCACTTTCTGGGCGGGACGGGCATTTTTCTTGATGTAATAGGTCAAGCCATTCGGCAATTTTCCGACGGTCACTTCTGGTGCCACCGGCAGGGGATCGGTCAAACGGATTTCTGCCTGGGCCATGCAGGCGCACGCCAGCAAGACGGCGCCCGAGATCAGGCGTAATTTACTCAGCTTCATGTATTCTCAACGGTAAGATTCAGTAAGCGTACCTTACACTGAAATCGTCTTTCCGCCATTAAAAACAGCTTAGGAAAACCTGCTTTGCCCTGGCAACTTTGCCGAATAACAAACTCAACAGTACCCTGCCAGCTTCTTTCAATTGTGCTAAAGTATTGCCGCCGGTCATGTGGACCGGCACAACAATACGTCTTCGGGGCGGGGTGCGATTCCCCACCGGCGGTAAGACCGGCAACGGTCAAGCCCGCGAGCGCTTGTCAAACGTCGTTTGACAGGGTCAGCAGATCTGGTGTGACTCCAGAGCCGACGGTATAGTCCGGATGAAAGAAGATGTGCAGTAAACGCGATGTCCGATCGACCTGTCGATGCGGCCGGCTGCGTCTATTCGCTTGCCCTGCAGCGTTTTTCGCCTATGCGAGGAGCGTTTCACCATGTTAGTCAACAGCTATACCCTGCTTTCCAACGACCTGGAAGGTCGCATCCAATCCGCCCTGGCCGCCATGCGCGCCGGCATTCCCGTCATCCTGCTCGACGATTTCGACCGTGAAAACGAAGCCGACCTGATCCTGTCTGCCGAAAAACTCACGCACGAAACCATGGCCTTGCTGATCCGCGAATGCAGCGGCATCGTCTGCCTATGCCTGCCGACGGACGTCGTCAGCGCGCTGGAATTACCGCCGATGTCGTCCGACAACGGCAGCCGCTACGGCACACCATTCACGGTATCCATCGAGGCGCGCGACGGCGTCACGACAGGCGTGTCGGCCGCCGACAGGGTCACCACCATCCGCGCCGCCATCGCCCCGAATGCCAAGCCAGCCGACCTGGTGCGCCCCGGCCACGTCTTCCCCCTGCGCGCCGCGCCCGGTGGCGTGCTCGAGCGCCGTGGCCACACGGAAGGCTCCGTCGACCTGTCGCGCATGGCGGGCCTGAACCCGGCCGCCGTGCTGTGCGAGCTGATGAACCCGGACGGCACCATGATGCGCGGCGACGATATCGAACGCTTCGCCGAACTGCATGGCATGCCGATCCTGACCATCGAAGAACTGGTGGAGTGGCGCAGCACGCGCGAGCAATAACGCGTCAATAACGCTTCAGGCGGCTGCGGCCTTGGGCAAATGTACCTGTTTGTACACGAGGCCCGCCGCCAGGCCATATGCGACGGCGATCGTCGCGTAGGCCAGCGGCAAGCGCAGCGACCAGTCCTGCACCATGTGCAGGATGCTGCCGATCAGGGCCACGCCCACCAGGGCGCCGATTTGCCGGTTTGCATTCAGGGCCGCCGCCGCGCTGTTCGCGTGCTGCTTGCCAGCCACCCGCATCACGGTGGCCGTCATGGCGGGAATGGCGATGCCGATGGCCACGTTCATGACGGCCGTGCCCAGCGCCAGCAAGCCATAGGGCGTATCTGGACGCAAGCCCATCAGCAAGAGCGCCATCACGGCGCCCACCAGCAAGCCGGCCAGCATGGGCAAGCGCGTGCCATGGCGCGCCGCGATTCCGCCCGCCAGGAAATTCCCTACCGTATAGGCCGCCATCATGGGCAGCAGGCGCAAGCCCGACTGCAAAGCATCGGCGCCGCCTGACTGCTGCAGGAACAGGCTGAGTAAAAACAGCTGGCCGAACACGCAGAAATTGATCAAAAAGCCTACGCCATTGGCCGCACCGAAGCTGCTGTTGCGAAACAGTGCGCGCGGCAACAACGGATGGCTGCCGCTGCGCTCGCGCCGCAGCAACTGCCAGGCCGACAGTAGCGCCAGCGTCCCCGCCGCCAGCACGCCCGGCGACAGCCAGCCCAGCACGGGGCCTTCGATCAAGACAAAACTCAGGCCCGCCAGCGCCGCCACGCCCAGTGCATGACTGAACAGCGATAAATCGCGCGGCTGACGCGCCGGTGCCGCCAGCAGCAGCTGCGCCATGACGATGGCCAGCACGCCCAGCGGCACATTCACCCAGAACACACTGCGCCAACCGAACTGGTGCACGAGGATGCCGCCGATCAGGGGGCCGGAGGCGCCCGCCACACCCACCAGCGCCGACCAGGCGCCCAGCATGCGCGTGCGTTCGCGCTCGTCGTCAAAGCTGTGCGTCAACAAGCTCAGGGAACTGGGCATGAACAGGGCCGCGCCGGCACCTTGCAGCAAACGCGCCGCCGTGAGGAAATGCCCGTCGGGCGCGGCGCCGCACAGGATCGAGCCGAGGATGAAGACGCCCAGGCCACCCTGGTACACGGCTTTCGGCCCATAGCGGTCGGCCAGCGCGCCGCCGGCCAGCAGCAGCGCGGCAAACGTCAGCGTATAGCCGTCGACCACCCACACCAGGCCCGTCAGCGGTATGGCCAGGTCCAGCGCGATATCGGACAGCGCCACGTTGACGGCCGTGACGTCAAGCATGGCCATGACGAAACCGAAGGCCAGGGTCAGCAGGATCAAGCCGTTGGCGCGGCGTGGTGTGGGGGCAGACATGGTTTTCCTTGCAAGGACAGCGGGGCAGTCATTATGCGAGCGTTGCATGATGCAGTAAACAGGCATAAAATCGGCGCTGCGATGCAAAAATGCATCACAAACACGAAATGGAAATCACTCATGGATTGGGATAACGCGCGCATCTTTCTCGCCATCGGCCGCGCCGGCACCCTGCGCGGCGCGGCGACCCTGCTGCGCATCGACCAGGCTACGTGCGGGCGCCGCCTGGCCGCGCTGGAAAGCTCCCTGGGCGCCACCCTGTTCCTGCGCACGCCATCGGGCTATGTGCCCACGCCAGCCGGCGAACTGGCGCTCACGGCCGCCGAAGCGATGGAACGGGCGGCCGACAAGCTACAAAGAGACATGCAGGGCGTCGACAACCGCCTGTCCGGCCTGGTGCGCGTGGCCACCACCGACACCATGGCCAGCCATTTCGTCATCCGCGCCATGCAGCAGCTGCATGCGGCCCATCCGGACATCCGCATCGTGCTCAACGTGGCGCCCGCACTGGCCAGCCTGACGCGGCGCGAAGCGGACCTGGCCGTGCGCGGCGTGCGCCCGACCGACCCGGACCTGATCTCGCGCCACCTCGTCAAGCGCAGCCTGGGCCTGTACGCCTCAAAAGCCTACCTGGCGGAACGGGGCGAACCCGTGCGCGGCACGGCGCTGGCCGGACACGACATCGTCATTTACCACCATTCCGTAACGCCCCGTCATGGGGAGAAAATCGCCGGCGAGCCCGTCGCCAACGCCAGGGTCGCCATGGAAGTGAACTCGGCGGCGATGCTGCAGGAAGCCACGCGCGCGGGCCTGGGCGTGGCCGAGCTGGCCACCCACCTGGGCGATATCGACCCGCAACTGGTACGCATCTGGCCCGAGCGGGCGGAGGCGTACGACATATGGCTGGTCATGCACGCCGACCTGAACCGTTCTGCCCGCGTGCGCGCGGCGGCCGATGCCATCATTGCCAGCGTGGCGGGCCAATAGCGGGCCAGCCGCGCACGGTTGCACGGCCAGGGAATCGCTTGTCTCGACCGCATCCAATGTTAAGATGCCATGATGACCCTATCCGTCTCCCTCATCATCAGCCTGCGCCGCCTGCACCGGGCCACCATGGCCTGGCTGGTCAGCTGGTGGCGCATGCTGCATTTCGCCATCCTCGTGTTTTCGCTGGCCCTGTCGCCATCGAGCTATAACCGCGACAACCGCCCCATCCTCGCGCACCGGCTGGTGACGAACACGGCGCCCAACTTGGTGTGGTTCAGCGTCGCCTGCGCGCTGGTCAGCCTGGTGCTGATCCGCATCGTCGTCGTCAGCGCGCAAAGCTACGGCCTGTCGCGCTATGCGCTGGAAATGGTGGTGCGCGTGCTGGTGCTGGAACTGATCCCGCTGACGGCCGCCCTGTTCGTCGCACTGCGCCTGACCCTGCCCGACGGCATTGCGTTCGCGCAAATGCGCTCTTCCGGCATGCTCGATACCATGCAGCGCCAGGGCGTGGACCTGCTGCGCCGCGAATACTTTCCACGCGTCATGTCCGGCATCTTCGCCGTGTGGATGCTGGCCATCGTCAGCTGCGTCACCTCGCTGATCCTCGCCTACCTCACCATCTACGGTTTTACGCCGTGGGCGCTGCAGGGCTACACGCGCGTGGTGGGGCAAATCTTCAATCCGGCCGTGGCCCTGATCCTGATGCTTAAAGTCATCTTCTTCAGCTTTGCCGTGGCCCTGATCCCGCTGGCCTCCTCCTACTACCCGGAAGAGCCGCATGGCCGGCGCAACCGCCTGTGGGCCGCGCACGGCCTGTCCGAGATGCTGCGCCTGTTTTCCGTCATCCTGCTGATCGAAGTGGCTTCGCTGATGGGCAATTACTACTGATGCCCCGCCCGCCACCGCCAGCGATCCCGAACCACCCATATGAGAGCCAGAATCCATGAGCCAGAGCCAGCCCCCCAATCCAGACCAGACCGACGTCACGGCGCCGGACGCCATCCTGCCCGCCCCGCCGCCCGTGCGTCACGCCGAACTGAAGGCAGCCATCCTGCTCGTCTTCATGTTCGTGCTGGTGGTCGGCTCCGTCGTCTACCTGATGTATGCGCGCGGCGCCTTTGAGGCAACGCAAACGCTGGTGCTGACGACCGACGATTCGGACGGCGTAGGCGTGGGCGCCGATCTGACCTTTTCCGGCTTTCCCATCGGCCGCGTGCAGCGCATCGAACTGGCGCCGGACGGCAAGGCCCGCGTCATCGTCGACGTGCCAAGGAAGGATGCGCACTGGCTGCGCAGCAGCTCCATCTTCACCCTGGAACGGGGCATCGTGGGCGGCGCCAAACTGCGCGCCTACAGCGGCATCCTGACAGACCCGCCGCTGCCCGACGACGCCACGCGCGACCTGTTGGTGGGCGACATGGCGGCGGAAATCCCGCGTCTGCTGGCCGCCGCAAAGGATTTGCTGAACAACGTGGCCAGCCTGACGGGCAGCGATTCCGCCCTCGACGGCACCCTGCGCAATGTGCAGGCCGTGACGGGCAAGCTGAGCGGGCCGGGCGGCGCCATGGGCTTGCTGACGGGCGACGACAAGCAATCGCGCCTGCTGGTCGAGCGGGCCAACGCCCTGTTAATCACGGCAGACCAGCTGGCGCGCCGCACGGATGGCCTGGTGGCCAATGCCGATACGCGCGTCTTCGGTGAAAAAGGCGTCATGACGGATGCGCAAGCAACCATCGTGCAACTGAACGCCCTGCTGGCCGACACGCGCGCCAGCCTGAAAAAAGTCGACGCCGTGCTGGTCGAGGCGCAAGCCGTGGGCGCCAACGCCAAGGCGGCGACAGCCGACCTGGGCCCGTTGCGCGCCGACGTGGAAAGCAATCTGCGCAAGGTCGAGCAACTGGTCAATGAAATCAACCGCAAATGGCCGTTCAAGCGCAATCCGGAGATCAAACTGCCATGATAAAACGCAATATCACCTTGTCCGCCCTGGCCGCATTGTTGTGCACTGCGCTCGCCGCATGCTCTAGCGGCCCGCCTGTGCCGGACTGGAAAATGAATGCACAAAGTTCCGTCGAACGGTTTCAAGCGGCCTATTTGAATGGCAACGCCCTGGTCGAACAGACGGAATTGCGGCGCGCCCGCAGCCAGGTGGCCGGCACGGGCAAGCTCGAACTGGTGGCGCGCATCGAACTGCTGCGCTGCGCTGCGCGCGTGGCCAGCCTGGCCTTTGAGGACTGTGCCGGCTTTGACGCCCTGCGCGCCGACGCCGGTGCCGCCGACCGCGCGTATGCAGCCTACCTGGCCGGCCAGGTGCAGCCGGCCGACATCGCCCTGCTGCCGGAAGCGCAGCGGGCGGCCGCCAGCGCCAGCTCGGACACAGCCGCCGCCAGCGCCGTGGCGGCCATCAAGGACCCGCTGTCGCAGCTGGTGGCGGCCGGCGTGCTGCTGCGCGCCAGCCGCGCCACGCCGGACCTGCTCGATACGGCCGTGACCACCGCCTCGGATCAGGGCTGGCGCCGCCCGCTGCTGGCGTGGCTGAGCGTGCAGCGCCTGCGCGCAGAACAGGCTGGCGACACGCAGGCGGCGCAGCACATCGCCCGGCGCATGGCAATCGTGGAGCAGCCGCTGGCGCCTTGAGCATGCAGATGACGGCCCAAGCTAGGCAGAATCAGGCATAATCGAGCCAGCATGACATCCATGCCGTGCAGGCAGCGAGGTAAGACCATGCAGTTTGAGGATTTCGACCTTTCCACTCCCGATGCCGGCCGGCATGCCGGGGCAGCGCCTGGCGAAGACGCGTCGGCCGGCACGGCCGTGCGCCTGCAATACCTGCTCGACAATACGCCCTCCATCATCTATTGCACCGTGCCCAGCGGCGATTTCAAGATGACCTTTGTCAGCAACAATGCCTTGAATGTGCTGGGCTACCAGCCCGAGGAAATGGTGGCCGACCCGAATTTCTGGTTCGACCACATCCATCCCGACGATGCGCCCGGCATCTTTTCCAGCCTGGCACAGATCTTCGTCGAAGGCGCGCGCGCCTATGAGTACCGTTTCCGCGTGCACGACGGCAGCTATCTGTGGATGCACGACAGCCTGCGCCTGGTGCGCGACGAGCATGGCGTGCCGTTCGAGGTGATCGGCTCGCTGACGGACATTACCGAACGCAAGCGCATGGAAGCGATGCTGCAAGCGCGCGGCGAAGAGCAGCAACTCCTGATCAGCAAGCTGCAGGAAGCGCACGACCAGCTGCTGCAATCGGAAAAGATGGCGTCCATCGGCCAGCTGGCGGCCGGCATCGCGCATGAAATCAATAACCCGATCGGCTTCGTCAACTCCAACATGAGTTCGCTGCAAGGCTATGTGGGCACCCTGTTCGGCGTGATCGGCCAGTATGAAGCGGCGATGCGCGAGGCGCTCGACGGCCCGGCTCTGGCTGCGCGCGTGGCTCAAGTGCGCGCGCAGGCCGACCTGGGCTTCCTGCAGGACGATATGGTGGACCTGGTGCGCGAATCGATGGATGGCTTGAAGCGCGTGCGCGACATCGTGCAGGCATTGAAGGATTTTTCCCACGTGGGCGAGACGGACTGGCAGGTTGCCAGCCTGCATGCAGGCCTGGACAGCACCCTGAACATTGTCGCCAACGAATTGAAATACAAGGCGCGCATCGAAAAACAGTATGGCGAGCTGCCACCGATACTGTGCCTCGCCTCGCAGCTGAACCAGGTGTTCATGAACCTGCTCGTCAACGCGGGCCAGGCCATCAGCGGCGACGGCGTGATCAGCATCCGCACGGGCCACGCAGACGGCTGGGTATGGGTGGAGATCGGCGACACGGGCGCCGGCATCGCGCCCGAACACCTGAACCGCATCTTCGAACCGTTCTTTACCACCAAGGCCGTGGGCAGCGGCACGGGCCTGGGCCTGTCGCTCTCGTACGGCATCGTCAACAAGCACGGCGGGCGCATCGAGGTCGCGTCCGACGTGGGCCGCGGCACGCGCTTTACCGTGCACCTGCCCGTATCTCCGCCGGCAGCCCAGGCAGCGCCCTAGCCTTCCCGCCCTAGCATTCCTTCAAGGGTGCGTACACGCGAATGCTGAGACGCCCGCCATTCTTGCCTTCGAAGTCGAGCAGCTGGGCGATCACGCGGGCCGTCAGCACGTGTTCGGCCGCCAGCAGCATCAGGCCGTCGCGGCTGATCAGGTCGCGCGACAGCACCATGCCCGGTTCCAGCTGGCCCGACAGCACGGTCAAGTCGTGCGCCGGCGCTTCCGTCTCGTCCATGATGCTGCGGAAAGCGGCCACCACGGCGGGGTCATAGCGTTTGCCGACGCTGTCGTAGATCAGGGTGCGGGCCTCGTCGGCGCGCAGGTTGCGTTGCACCATGGCGCCGATCTGCAAGCCGTCATAGTCCGACGCCAGCGCCAGGATGCGCGCGCCCAGCGGAATGGCCAGGCCCACCATGGCATCGGGAAAGCCGCCACCGTCGAAGCGCTCCAGTTGCGAGCGCAGGATCACGGAGACGGCGCGCAGCTCGTCTAGCGCCATCAGCAATTGTTCCGCGCGCAGCGGATGCTTGCGGAACGCGGCCAGCTGCTCGCCCGTCCAGGCGCTGGCCGGCAGTTCCAGCACATCGTCACTCAGGCTGAGCTTGCCGATATCCTTGAGCAGGGCCGCGATGAACACGTCGCGCGCCGCCTGCCCTTCCAGGCCCAGCGCCTGCGCCAGCTTGCGCGCCAGTTCCGCCACCCGCCGCGCATGGCCGACGAGCTTGCCCCCGCGCATCTCGATCAAGTTGGAAAACACCTTGATGGTCGTCACGAACGTGGCCTTCAGGCGCTCGTTGGCCGCCTGCACCTCGTCGTGCGATTGTTTCAGCTGCTGCGTGCGGGTGGCCACCTTCGCTTCCAGGCTGGCGTTAAGCGCTTGCAGCTGCACGTTCTGGCTGGCCGTCAGCGCTTCCAGACGCAATTTTTCCTGTTCCAGCGCGCGCCGTTCCAGCGCGTGGCGCACCACCAGCACGATATCGTTCTCGTCCCAGGGCTTGGTCACGTAGCGGTAAATCTCACCCTGGTTGATGGCGTCGAGGATGGACTGGATATCGGCATAGCCGGTCAGCAGCAAACGTATGGTGCCGGGCCAGCGCCGGCGCACCTGGGCCAGGAATTGCGCGCCATCCATATGCGGCATGCGCATGTCGGAGATGACCAGGTCCACCGTCTCGCTCTCGAGCAGGGCCAGGCCCGCTGCGCCGCCGTCGGCCGTCAGCACGCGGTAGCCGTGCGGGCGGAACAAACGCCGCAGCGACGACAGGATGTTCGGTTCGTCGTCGACGCACAGGATGGTCGGCGGCACGGCCACGGTGCTGGTGCTCATGCTGTCCTGTTCATTGATGGTCATGGTACGGCGGCCTGCGCCTGGCGCACGGGCAAGGTGATGCGGAAGGTGGTGCCGCGGCCGATGATGCTGCGCACGTCGATGCGGCCGTGGTGCTTTTGCACCGTGCTGTAGGCCAGCGACAGGCCCAGCCCCGTGCCCTTGCCGACGGCCTTGGTGGTAAAGAAGGGATCGAAGATGCGCGACAGGTGTTCGGGCGCGATGCCGCCGCCCGTGTCCTCGACCTCGATCCACACTTCCGTCGCGTTGTCGCTGCCCGTGCGCAGGGTGATGCGACCGCGCGCCTCGTCCATGGCGTGGGCCGCATTGACGACCAGGTTCATGATCACCTGGTTCAACTCGGAAGGCTGGCATTCGATATCGGGAATGTCGCCATACTCGCGCACCACGTCGGCCTTGTACTTGACCTCGTTATTCACGATATTGAGCGTGGTATCGATGCCCTGGCGCAGGTCGGCCCAGACCCACTCCTGGTGCGCATCCGTGCGCGAAAAATCCTTCAGGTCCTGCACGATGCGGCGCACGCGTGAAATGCCTTCCTTCGACTCGCCCATCAGCAGCGGAATGTCGGTGCGCAGGAAGTCCAGGTCGATCTGTTCGCGCAGCGCGCGCAGACGCGCCGCCACCACCGCGTCGGCGACGGCCGGCTCGGCTTCCTCGTAGGCGTCTAGCATGCTGAACAGGTCGTCCAGATACCCTTCCAGGGTGCCGACATTCGAAAAAACATAGCCGATGGGATTGTTGATCTCGTGCGCCACGCCGGCGGCCAGCTGGCCGATCGAGGCCAGCTTTTCCGACTGCAGCAGCTTTTGCTGGGCCAGCGACAGCTTGCTGTTCAATTCCGTCAAGGCCAGGTTACGCTCGCGCAATTCCAGATCGGCAATCTGGCGCTGGCGGATATCGTCGGCCAGGCGCTCGTTCATTTCAGCCAGCTGGGCCGTGCGCTTGGCCACCAGGTGTTCCAGGTTGTCGTGCGCCTTGCGCAGCGCCAGTTCCGCAATGCGCCGCTCGCTCACGTCGCGCAGGGTTTCGATGGCGCCCACCAGACGCCCTTGCCGGTCGCGCAGGGGCGCCGCCGTAAAATGCAGCCAGTGCCCATCGGGGCCGATATCGGCAAAGAAATCCTCGGCCTCGAAGGCGCCGGGGATCACGGGAGAGCGCTTCAGCTTGCCAAGGTAGAGCTCATTTTCACCGAACGCGATATCGTCGGCCACCAGCAAATCGGCCAGGCAGGCGCGCGGCTGCGGATAAAACGCCTTCCAGTGGTCGCGCGTGCCGACCATCTCGGCAGCCGTAAAACCCAGCAGTTGTTCGCAGGCGCTGTTCCAGTGCGTCACCACGTGGTCCGTGTCGATGGCGAAGGTGGCCACGGGATGGCCATCGAAGAATGCCGATAGCGCGATGGAATCGGTCTGGCGGCGTTCCGGCGTGGCGGGCAGCGCCTGCCCTGCGTCTGTTTCCATGGCCTCTATCCTGTTCATGCCAGCATGATGCGCGACATTTCATCGAAGGTGTGTTCCGTTTGCCGCAGCAACGCAAACCAGGCCTGCTCGTCCAGGGCCAGGCTGCGCCAGCCCGCAGGCGACACGGGCGGCACCAGTGTATCGTCGACGCCGGCCAGGTCCAGCGCGAGGGCGACGGCGTTGGCCATATGCACGGCCAGCGGCAAGCCTCCCGCCTCCAGCCGGTCGATGGCGTGGTGGTCGGCCACCGCCTGCTGTATCGCTTCGGGGAACTTCCAGTAAGCGGCCAGGGCGCTGCCCACCTGCGCATGATCAATGCCGATGACGGCCAGTTCGGCATCGGCCATCTGGCAGTCATGCGCCTGGCGGTAGCTGCGCACGAGCGCGTGCTCGGCCGGGAAGCGCGTCACCAGCACCAGCGTGCCCAAGTCATGCAGCAGGCCGGCCGTGAAGGCCGTCTCGGGATTGACGCGCAAGTGCGGCGCCAGCAGGCGCGCGGCGATGGCCGTGGCCAGCGAATGGCGCCAGAACGCCTTGAAATCGAAGCCGCCGCTCACCGGCGCGAAGCTGCCCGTCAGGGCACAGGCCGTGACGACGGTGCGGATGCTGTGAAAGCCCAGCACGGAGACGGCTTGCGGAATGCTGGTGACCTTCGATTGCATGCCGTAGAACGAGGAATTGGCGATGCGTAAAGTCTTCGCCGCCAAAGCCTGGTCCAGCTCGATCTTTTGCGCCAGCACATGCACGTCCGTATCGTCCTGGTCCATGCTCGACAGCAGCTCCAGCACGACCACCGGCAGCGACGGCAATTCCTGTATCTGGCGGATGATATGTTCAAAACTGAGACGTGTCATGCCCCGCTCCCTTGCCGGTAGCGCTGCAGCAGCGCCAGCAGTTCCGCCCCCGCAGAGTCGGGCGGCGTGGCGCGGAACAGCACGGCCAGCCGTTCCAGGCGGCGCACCCGTTCCTGCTCGGCATGCGCCTGCGCGGCCGGGTCCGGTTCCGCCTCCATGACGACGCGGCAGCGCTCCACATTGCGCCGGCGCAAAGCCGTCAGGCTGGCCGCCGTCAGGATGGCGCCTTGGGCCAGCAGCACGGCGCCGCTGGCGTCGCTCAGCGCCTGCGCCAGCACCATGCCTTCCTGTGCCTGATCCATGGAAATCTCGCGTCCGCTTTCACTCACGCTTTCACTCATGTACGAGCTCCATGACGACTCAGGGTGACCAGGCTGCCGCGCGAGCGCGAATGCAAGCCCATGGGATGGACCGCCACGGCATACGGCTGGCCATCGATGGCGGCCAGGCAGGGCGCGCCCTGCCCGTCGAACAGCTGCGGCAAGACCAGTGCCGCCTCGTTGCCCAGCAAGGCCGCGCCCCGCTCGAACAGGTTTTCCGCCGCCGCGTTGATGAAGGCGATCATGCCGTCCTCGTCGAGTCCGATCACGGGCAGCGGCAGAAATTGCAGCAATTCACGCGCGATGCCCAGGCTGACCTCGTCGCGGCTGATCTGATGCTGCTGCTGGTGCACCAAGGCCTGCATGGCGGCATTCGCCGCCGCCAGCGCCTGGTTGACGTCGCGCAGCTGCGCATTCAGGCGCACATTGTCGTCGTCGATGCCCTTCAGGCGGAAGGCTTCGGCGATATGCTCGCGCAACTGATGGTCTTCCCAGGGCTTGGTGAGGAATTTGAAGATGGCGCCCTCGTTGACGGCATCCGTGACGGCCTGCAACTCGGTATAGCCCGACAACATGATGCGTATGGTTTGCGGACACAGCAGCTTTGCCTTGCGCAGGAAGTCGGCCCCCAGCATGCCGGGCATGCGCTGGTCCGACACAATCACGTCGACCGCATGGATGGCCAGCACGTCCAGGCCTTCCTGGCCGCTGTTGGCAGTGAGGATATGGTAGCCATCGCGCCGCAGCAGGCGCTTGAGGGAAGCGAGGATATTCGGCTCGTCATCGACCAGCAGCAAAGTGCGCGGCTGCGCCGCAGGCTGCTGCACGGCATCCGCCGCCGGCACCGCAGTCCCTGGCATACCATGCTCGTCGTGCACATCCATCGGACCATCCTCTCATCGCCACGGCGATATGGGAGCTTGCCTGGAGCGGAAATCTGCCGCGCGGCTCAATCTTGCGCGGCAGCCACTTGCGCTGAAATTATACGACTAAATGTTCCCGTATGACACTAATCCCGCACTTATACGGCACTTATCCGCGCCTTGCCGGGCAAGGTGTGTCGCGGTAAAACACAAACCCGCCCAGGCCGATGGCTTGCGTATCGGCCTTCACGGCGTACACCAGCGTGTTCCTGGCCGCCTCGACCCTCAGCAAATTCTTGTGCAACACCGTTTGCGCGTGCGACAGGGCCAACGATGGCGTCGGCGCCAGTTCCAGGCGCAATTCAGACGTAGCGGCATCATACGCCCAGCGCCCCGGGTTAAAGAAAGCGAAGCCGCCGTCGAAGCGCAGGCTGCCATCCTTGAACTGGGTCAGGCAAATGCCGGGAAATTCGCTGGGCGGGTTGTACCAGGTGGCGGCCACGGCCGCATCGGCCTGCGCTTTGCCCGGCATCTGCATGCCGCTCGCGTCATTCTTTCCGCCCATGCCGGCGCAGCCGGCCAGCGCCAGCGCGCAAGCCAGCGCGCCCGCGCGTTTGATGAATGTCATGTGCATTCCCGTCCCCTTGCTTTATAGAAATACAATCTTAGTCCGGGATGCCTGGCCATTCAAGCGGCTAGCGCACATAAGGCGGATTTAATTGCCCTCGTCCGCCTTTGCCGCCATGGCTGCCGCTTCGCGCAATTTGTCTTTCTTGCTTTTGCGCGCGCCCTTCACGCCGCCGTTGACCGTATCCGTGACGGTACTCACCGGCGCGGGCAGTTCCGTCGGCTCGAAACCGGCCACCACTTCGCGCACGATGCGCAAATCGTTGCGGTTTTCGATCAGGCGGAAATGCGCTTCCATATCGGCCGTTACAAAACTGATGGCCGTGCCGCTTTCGCCGGCGCGGCCCGTGCGGCCTATGCGGTGCGTGTAGTCGACGGCCGAGCGGGGCAAGTCATAGTTGACGACGGCCGGCAAGCCGGCGATGTCGATGCCGCGCGCGGCCACGTCGGTAGCCACCAGCACCTGCAAGCGCCCCGCCTTGAAGTCGGCCAGCAGCTGGCTGCGCGTGCCCTGGCTGAATTCGCCGTGGAAGGCGCCCACGTGCAGGCCCGCGCGCTGTAGCTTGTCGGCCACGTGTTCGGCCGCGTACTTGGTGGCGACAAACACCAGCACCCTGTCCCATTGCTGCTGCAAGATCAGGTAGCGCAGCAGCTGCGTGCGGCGCGGCACGTCGACCGTGATGGCGCGCTGCACGATGTCGGGCTTATCCTGCGGTTCGGACGCCACCTCGATGCGCACGGGTTCCTTGAGCAGGCTGTCGGCCAGCGCCTGCACGCTGTCAGGGAAAGTGGCCGAGAAAAACAGGTTTTGCCGTTTCGCTGGCAGCAGCGCCAAAATCGCGTTGATTTCCTCGCTGAAACCCATGTCCAGCAAACGGTCGGCCTCGTCGAGCACGCACAGCGACACGCCGCCCAGTTTCACGGCGTTCTGGCGCACCAGGTCCAACAGGCGGCCCGGCGTGGCGACGACGATATCGGCGCCGCCGCGCAAGTCCATCATCTGCGGATTGATCGACACGCCGCCGAACAGCACGGAAATCTTCAATTTGACGGGCAGCGGCTTGGCCAGCGCGTGTACCGTCTGGCCCACCTGCGCCGCCAGCTCGCGCGTGGGCACGAGGATCAGCGCGCGCACCTGGCGCGGGCCGGAAGCGGGCGCCATCAGCGCCTGCAACAGCGGCAGCGCGTAGGCGGCCGTCTTGCCGGAACCCGTCTGCGCCGCACCCAACACATCGCTGCCGCGCAGGATGGCGGGAATGGCGGCCGCCTGGATGGCCGTCGGCGCGGCATAGCCGGCCTTGTCAACGGCACGGACCAGGGAGGGAATCAGACCCAGTGAGGAAAATGGCATAGCGGGCCTTCTTGTATAGTCGTAAAGTGAGACCGGCCGCAATGTGCGGCCGGTCGAATAGCGACAGTATAAGGCAGGCGGCTATTGTTTTGGCATTTGCCGCACCGGCTGGCCTTCTTCATCATAGCCCGGCATACCGCGGCGGATGGCGTGCGAAAAATCCGCATCGCCATTCGCGGCCCGCGCGCGCGCCGTGATGTGGCCGCCGTCGCGCAACTGCTGGAAGGTCAAGCCGGGCACCAGGCCCTGGACGTCGAACAGATAACGGTCCAGGTAGCCCGAGGCCAGCAGGCGGTAGTCGAACGGCAGGCCCGGCACGATGCGGCGCACCATCTCGAAGACGATGGTGGTGCAGTTGGCCGTCAGGGTATGGTAGAACTGCGGCTTGGCCTTCAGCGTTTGCGCCTCGTCCAGGTAGGCCAGGAACAGCGAGCGCATGGCCGCTTTCGGCATCATCACGCGGTACAAATGCATGTCCTCGCCCCGCGCATTCGTGCGCACGCGCAGGATGTCGCGCTCGTCGGCGGCGATCAGGCTCATCTCGAAATGCTTGAAAAAGCCGCCGATGGCGGAAAAGCTCTCGCCCTTTTCCTTGCGGATCTCGATGGAAAACGTCAAAAAGCGCCCGTCGGCAAAGCCGAACGAGATCAGGGTATGCGCAATGTACGGCCCCGTCCAGTACGACAGCGCCGTGTCAACCGTGCGCAGCTCGTCGAGGTCGTAGCTGCGCTGCTCCCACTGGACCGTGTAATCGTCATCGCTGCGCCAGTCAAAATTGCGCACATTGTCCAGCGTGACGAGATTGCCCGTCACCTTGCCCGTGACATTGCGCGCCACGTCGTCGGCCCACACGCGCTGCTGCTTCGGCGCGATCAGGCTCCACCACACGAGCAGCAGCACGAAACCGGCCGCATACGGCAGCAGCACGCGCACATCGCCGCGCGTCCACCACAGCACCACGCTGGCCACGCCCAGCGCACCCCACAGCAGGGCGCCGATGGCTTGCGCCGCCGTGCCGCCGGAGAGCTGGTACCACAGCGCCAGCGCGCCCCACAGGGCAGTCAACAGGAGAATCAGGGAAACGGCCATTTTGCCGATACTGGCCAGCACGGAGCGGGCACGCAGTGATAAGAAAGTCATGCCTGATTATACGGGCAAGCGCAGGAACAGGTGAGTTCAGGCAAGTACTTCGGCACAGGCCACGACGGCAAAATCATTGCTTGCCTACCAATTTATTTCATGAGAGTATATTGCCAAAATAAAATGTATAGACAAGGCGGCCTGTCACGGCAGCGATGCCTTGGCCATTCCAGGAGATACCTTGCAGCCGCCTTTTCTCTACGCCCTCGCCGGCAGCCTCAATTCCCTCTTCATCGTCGTCAGCCTGGTCGGCCTGTGGTCGCAGTTGCAAAAGATCTGGCGGCGCAAGCACGATGCCAGGATCGGTGCAGGCAAGACGACGGACATCCTGTCGATCAACCAGTTCAGCGTCAGCTTCCTCGCGTATTGCGCATTCTTTGTGTACGGCTATTCGATCACGCCGTTCAACCATTACATCGTCTGGCCGCGCCTGATCGCTGCGCTGATCGCGCTGGGCATCCTGTATGAAATTGACCGCGACCGCCGCAGCCCGACATCGCGCAATGCGCTGCTGGCCTGCGCGCTGCTGCTGTGCGCGGGCGTGGCGGGGCTGGCCTTCGGCCCCACGTTCACGGATGAAAAGCGCGTGCTGTCGCAAAGCCTGATCGTTGCCGTCACGGTCCTGCTGGCGCAGGGCTATGCGCAGCAGATCCGGTTGATCTGGCGCTCGGGCAAGACGGGCGCCGTATCGTTGACAATGAGCCAGTTCATCCTGGCGATGGATATCAGCACCATCTTCTTTGCCTGCGTCATGGGGCTATCGACGGGCTGGCCCCTGCTGCTGCTCGCCTGCGTCAGCGCCACGACCAAGCTGATCATCATGTGGCTGTTCCGCTGGGAGAAGACCAGCCCCGCCGCGCAGATCAAGCGGCAGGCGCTGGCCTGAGGCTAGAATGATGGTCTTGCCACCTTGATTGAAAGGGCCACCATGCAGCTGTCCCCTGCCATCCCCATCCTGCGCAGCTTCTCCGAAGCGAAAGCGCGCGAGTTCTACCTCGATTACCTCGGCTTCAAGCTGGACTGGGAACATCGCTTCGAGCCCACGGCGCCGCTGTACCTGCAGGTAACGCGGGGCGATCTGGTGCTGCACCTGTCCGAGCACTACGGCGACGCCACGCCAGGCGCGGCGCTGCTGATCCCCGTCGATGACATCGCCGCCCTGCACGCCGAGCTGCAGGCCAAGAATTACCCGCATGCGCGCCCCGGCATCCGCGACGAGGAATGGGGCCGCGTCCTGGAAGTGGCGGACCCGTTCGGCAACCGGCTGCGCTTCTGGCAGCGCAGCGAATAACGCTATTGCCCGCTCAGCGCCCGCATCTCGGCGTACAAATTTGCCTTGCCCTCGAAACCGATGCCGACCAGGGACCCAGGCCCGCGGCGATATTCAAGGACATCGGATGCCCGCCGTGCGGCATGCAGCGGCTGCGCGACCAGGCGTGCTGGTGCGGCGCCGCTGCATCGTACACCGGCAAAACGATGACGCCTACGGCATCTGGCGCCTGAGTAAGGGCCGCGCCACCCACACGGTGAAGCTGCGCGGCACGGTGTCCAGCAACGATGGCGACGTGGTACCGGGCTGGGCGCTGGACGGGCACGGCATCCTGCTGCGCTCGCAATGAAACCTGCCCCCCCTACCTCGCCAGCGGCCGCCAGCGCGTGGTGCTGGCCGACTACGCGCTAGCGCCCGCCTACCTGTGCACCTATTACCTGAGCCGCCACCAATTGCCCGCCAAAGCACGCGCTTTTATCAATTTTCTCGGCCAGCAGTTGCCTCCAGAAGCGGCCACGGCGACCGAATCAGGTTAAACTACAATATTGCGATACAGCAATGTTATGAAGGAGTAAGTTTTGCTAGTCATACTCGGATTTCTCGTCGTGCTGTTTTCCGTCTTCGGCGGCTTCGCCATGCAGGGCGGCCACCTGGCGGCCCTGTTCCAGCCGCTGGAATTGCTGATGATCGGCGGCGCCGCGCTGGGCACCTTCTTTGTCGGCAACGACGCCAAGGCCATCCGCGCCACGTTCGCCGCCCTGCCCACCCTGTTCCACAGTTCGCAATACACGAAGGCGCGCTATATGGAACTGATGGGGCTGATGTATGAAATCCTCAGCAAAATTCGCAAGGAAGGCTTGATGTCGGTCGAGGACGATATCGACGACCCCTACCGCAGTCCCATCTTCGTGAAATACCCGTACACGCTCGGCGACGAGCACATCCTGGAATTCATCACCGATTACCTGCGCCTGATGGTGTCGGGCAATATGGATGCCTACCAGATCGAAAACTTGATGGATAACGAGATCGAGACGCACCATGAAGATGCGGAAATGCCGATCCAGACGATTTCGCAGCTGGCCGACGCCATGCCCGCCTTCGGCATCGTGGCCGCCGTGATGGGCGTGGTGCATACCATGGCGTCCGTCGGCTTGCCGCCGGCCGAGCTGGGCGTGCTGATCGCGCAGGCGCTGGTGGGCACCTTCATCGGCATCTTGCTGGCCTACGGCTTCATCGCCCCGCTGGCCAGCTTGCTGCGCCGCAAGCACCATGAAACGGCGAAGATGTACCAGTGCGTGAAAGTGACCTTATTGGCCAGCCTGAACGGCTATGCGCCCGCGCTGGCCGTGGAATTCGGCCGCAAGGTCATTTCCGCCACGGAACGCCCATCGTTCAGCGAACTGGAAAACCACGTACGCCAGGTGCGCACGAAGAACTGATCCAGCCTGTTTCACCGACCTCGGCAACTTGTTCGGTGCTTCAGACTTCTGGCGCCGTCCAGACCAGGTTCCACAGGTGACCATCGATATCCTCGAAACCCTGGTCGTACATGAAGCCATTGTCCTCGGGCGGATGCGGTATGCGGCCACCAGCGGCGACGGCCTTGGCGATCAGGCTGTCCACCTCTTGCCGGCTTTCGCAACTGAGGCAAATGACGACTTCATTGGCTTCCCTGGCATTCGCGACCGGCTTGCCGATCAGGGACTGGAAGAAGGGTTCGGTCGTCAGCATGGGCTCGATGGCGCCGTCGACGATGTTCATGAACGCCGCGTTCTCTCCGCTAAAGCGGGGATTGAAGGCAAAGCCGAGAGCGGAAAAGAAAGCCTTGGATTTGTCCAGGTCCTTCACGGGCAGGTTGAGGATGATCTGTTTGTTCATGGCGCCTCCTTGCTGAAGGTGGAATGGTCAATCGGTGCCTCATCCCTGCGAGGAGTGACGGCACACAAAATCGACACGCTTGCGAAAAAATATTCTCCTCCAGAGTGGCAATAAATGAAAGCGTAAAAAGTGACGGGCAAGAGACAGCGTCTGTCAGCTCAAGTCTGAATGACTACACCTGATACGCCGGTGCGCTTTCGGCCGATTGCTGTCCTTGGCGGCATCCGCCCCGAAGCAGTCGCTGTCGCAACGAAAAATGTTGAGCTCTCTGCCGGTCTCTCGTCCAACAATTCCTAAACTGCCTTGCGCGATGACCTTGCAACGTTTCGCGATTACCTCTTAACCAACAGCCCGCGTAGTAGTAATTCCAATGCAGCAACTCCATGTATCAAACGCGCCTTGCCTTCGTCACCGTCTGCGATCCAGAACGCCGCTTCTGCCAGACTGCCGTAAATCAGCGAAGCCAGTGCCCGTGGGCTAGCGTCTGCCACGATACCTTGATGAATCAGCTCCTGGATAATCCCTTGCATCGACTCGACGCAATGGCGCTGCGAGTCCGGTGAGGCACCACCCAGGACCGCCCTGGCATCGCGCAAAACAATGCGCTGAATTTCCGGCTCCAGGGCCATCTCCAGATAGGCACGGCAGCGACTGCGAAAACCTTCCCACAGATCGTCGGCGCGTTCGGAGATGGTTTGCAGGCGGTCATCCATTTCCGCGTCGATCTGTCCTACCACCGCGAGCAGTAAACCCTTCTTGTCGCCAAAGTGGTGATACAGCGCACCACGCGTTAGCCCTGCCTGCGCGGTGAGGTCGTCCATTGATGTGGCGGCATAACCGCGCTCGCTGAACACTTTGCGAGCAGTGGCTAGCAACAATGCACGGGTTTCTTCCATTTCGGCACGGGTGCGGCGAACCATTGCTTCCTCCTTACATACGTAGCGTATGATTGTTTACATGCAGAGCGTATGAATATATAATTTATTCATACGTGATGTATGAATTATCACTGCGACGTGTCTCCATTGCAAGCAGGGCATGCCATTGCAAAACAGCGACCCGACGCCGCCTGATGCCGGCACAAGCCGTTTATCGAATGATCAAATGAAGGATATGAACCATGAGTATGTTTCCCAACGCTGCAGCAGAAACCGCTGCCCGTCACCCGTGGCTGGCGGTCACCGCTATAGGTATGGCCACCTTCTCGGTAGTGACGACGGAAATGCTCCCGGTCGGTCTGTTGACGCCGATTAGTGACACCCTGGACACCTCCACCGGAACCGCCGGCCTGATGATCTCGCTGCCAGCATTACTGGCAGCCTTGTTCGCTCCGCTGCTGGTGATCGCATCGGGACGCCTGGACAGACGCAAAATTCTATGTGGCTTGCTAAGTCTATTAGTGATCGCGAACATTGCCTCGGCATTGGCACAAAACATGGCGTGGATGCTGGCTGCACGTGTTCTCGTCGGTTTTTGCATGGGCGGAATCTGGGCCATTGCCGGTGGCCTCGCGTCCCGCCTTGTTCCTGCTCCCTCAATCGGCCTGGCAACGTCGATTATCTTCGGTGGAGTAGCGATCGCTTCTGTGCTGGGTGTGCCGCTCGGTGCACAAATCGGCGACCTTGCAGGATGGCGCTGGGCCTTTGGCGTCATGGCGCTGTTTAGCGGCCTGGTACTGGCACTGCATCTGGCCATCATTCCAGCGCTGCCCGCTGCCAGTTCGGCGACCTTGCGCCAATTCGGCAAGCAGTTGCGCAACCGGCAATTGCAAGCGGGGCTGCTTCTGACCCTGTTGCTGGTGACGAGCCATTTCGTGGCATTTACCTTTGTGCGTCCGTTGTTACTGTCAGTGTCGGGGTTTGATGCGCAATGGCTAGGCGCACTGCTGTTTTTCTATGGTTCCGCAGGCATCATTGGAAACTTCCTGGCTGGTGTCGTTGCGGTGCCGCGCACGGCGCCAACCATCATCGCTATCTCGAGTGGCTTGCTGCTCACGCCGCTACTGTTCCTGGCGGTCGGCGACTCCAGCATCGGCGGCGGCGTGGTGTTGCTGGCTTGGGGACTAGCCTACGGTGGTGTATCCGTCGGCCTGATGAGCTTGATGATGAAGGCGGCGCCCCGGGCCGTGGAGATAGTCGCCGCGCTGTATGTGGGTGTCTTCAATGTTGCCATTGCGCTCGGGGCATGGGCTGGTGGACAGGCCGTGGACAGGCTAGGCCTCTCCGCCAACCTCTGGCTCGCCGCAGGATTCGCCGCCGCTGCTTTGCTGCTATCGTTTAGTATCAGCTTTGTTGAACACAGAATGAAGGCTGCCGACAAGCAGCTTAGCGCTGCAACGGACTGACGGAATAAAGTCTGTTATGACCGCTTCTGGCCGGACCCGACCGTTGGGTCCAGCATAGCAGATTGCCAACTTGAAAAGTTGGTGGGGTGGCTCGACAGGCAGCATCCGACCCGAAGCGGACAAAGCTGAAACATGGGGTTCACGTCACGTTCTATCAAACCTTACGCTTTGCATGCGATCTTGCCGCCAACGCGAGATAGCCATCATGGTCGACAAAACAATCGCGAGATAGGTAGCAATGTCGAGGACCAGAGCCCCAACGGACAGATCGTCTTCGACGAACGCAAGTTGTCGCTCGACTGAAACGCCTGTCGCATCAAACAAGTACGCAACCGGGAAACCGCCTTTCAATACCGGCTTGTAGCAGAACTCGGAACCGCTCGGCCCGCACAGATTCCCATACACGGCCAGTTCAGGACCGGTGCACTCGACATATACCGACAGGAGCGCCAGCGTGATCGCCATGATAAGAGCCAGGCATATCAGAATCAATTTGGTCACGTGAGACATGCATCCCCCATTTGCTGCGCTTCACTTTCGATAGTCCGCTGTTGGCCGGCTGCCGTCGTCAGCAGGTTTCGCCCCGAAGAGGTTATTGAGGTAGCTCAACGATCAAACTCATTTAATGCCGGTATTAGGAAAAAAGCGTAGGTATCCAATGATGTCAGGCCCGTCTCCAGCACTTTTGTCTTTTGGATGGAGTCGGCCTTCGTTTACTGGTACCTCTTCAAAGTCAAACGGACTGATTCCTTCCAGGCAGGCCACATTGATCCCGAATTGATCGGATTTTGACCGGCGTTGGTGATGTGTGTATATCCCGCATTTTGAGCAGAAATAGTGCTTCGCTTGCATAGTGTGGAACTGATAGAGCGTGAGCAATTCCTCGCCAGAAGTGATCTCGATATCCTGAAGCGCTGCAGAAACCGCGATCGCACCGCGCATGCGGCAATAGGAGCAATTGCAGCGCCTTGCTGTCTTGAGTCCGTCGGTAAGTCGAACTTGAAATCTTACAGCTCCACAATGGCATGAACCTCGTAACTTTCCATCAGTGCTTTCCATTTCTCCTTCCAATGACGGCTCCTGGCGTATTGTGTTGAAAAACTCAGGTACGTAGACCTTCAGATAGATATCCTGCCAGCCCAGACTGACCAGTACCGTCGCCAGTGAACGATCACCGGCTGCCTGGAGATCTGAGACCTCCCGAAATTGTTGCCGCTCGACTTTTTCAACACAATAGGCCGTTCGCGGACGGTCAACATGGCTCAGCGCACGAAATCATTGCCTTCATGGCAAACAAGAGGTTTTGCCAGGCGCGCCAAGTCCTCTCACTGCCATTTACGGGGCCGGCACCGTCTCATCCGGGCAGCTGACCTCGTCCTCTGGCGTATATAAAGTCATCGGCACGCGCTGGCCATCGATTTCAAGTTCGCGCACTTTCGGTGGCACCAGCTGGAACTCGCCGGCCTGCAGTTTCTCGCGCAGGGGCTTGCAGCGCAGGGCATCCACGGGGATTTGCCCACGCGCCGACCAGCTGCCGTCTTCCTTCTCCGCCAGCAAGACTGACGAGGCGCGCGGGTCATTGCTGATCAGCAGCACGTCCTGCTTGCCATCGCCATCGAAGTCGAGCAGATACGCATCGCACTGCGGCCCTGCCCGCTTCAAACAGGCGGGCAAGCGCCAGGCCGGGCTCACTTGCGTCCAGTCCTGGCGCAGAAAACTCTCCGGCAACTTCGCCGTGGCAGGGCGCAGGGTCAAGTTGATCGACACGTCGCTCAGCGCGCCCGTCTCGTCGAGGCGATTCTGGCGCTTGAGCATGGCCTCGGCGCGGGCCCGCACGATGGCCGCGTCCGGCCCCGTCGTGCGTTTGCTCAATTCCTGCAAGGCCGCCTGGCCATAGCGGGCGCCCTGGAAGCGCAGGTACTCAAAATCGAACTTGTCCACGCCGACCTTGCCGCTCTCCAGGCGCGCCATCTGGCTGGCCACGGAAATGCGCGCCGGGTCCGCCAGCGGCGAGAACAGCGCGAACAGCACCAGCAGGGTGACAAAGGCGGTGGCCACGTTGACGTTGGCGATCAGGTGCAGCCAGTCGCCATACTTGCTGGCCGCCCAGGCATAGCCGGCGGCGTAGCAGGTGGCAACCAGCAGGCAGGCGGCAGCGATCAGGCGGTCGGCCGTCCAGCCATGCGACATCACGCGCAGGGTCAGCGCATAAATTGCGATGCCCACCACCCACGGCAGCAGCAAGCAAGCCAGGCGCGTGCCCAGGCGGATGCCGCGCGCCACACCATGGCCCACTTCGCCATTCTGGAAGGCGGCATTGATCAGCACCACCAGCACGCCGGCCATGCCCAGCAGCACGGACGCCGCATGGCGCGTGGCCCACAGGCGCTCGAAGCCGATGAATGGCAGGGTCAGCAGGAAACCGGAGACCAGCACGGCGGCGATCGGCATCAACCACGACAGCAGCACCAGCAGCAAGGTGCGGATGCCGCGCACGATGGACGGGCGCACGTCCGTGATATGGATGGCGAACGAAAACGCGAAGCAGATGACGGGGATCACGAACCAGGCCTGGCCCAGCAGTTTTTTCAGGAAAGTCAGCTTGATCAGCAGGAACAGTTGCCCGCCCAGCCACAGCACCAGCCACAGGCCCAGCACGAACAGCAGGGAAAACAGCAGCTGGATGCCCAGCTTCCAGGCGATTTCAAAATACGTGGGGTAGCGGGCGATGCGCTGGCCGTCCTGGGCGCTGGCCAGCACCAGCGCATGGGCGATATACAAACCCACCACGCAAAAGCCGAACAGCTGGGCGGAAATCACACGCAGCGGCGCACCCGGCTTGTAATTACCCCATATGACGTGTTCGGCGCCGCGCGCCACGTCATGCCAGGCCAGCACGGCCAGCACGGCGGCAGCACCCGCCATCCACAGGGCGATGCGCTTCGCCGACATGTGGCCCAGGCTGGAGACCAGCAAGATGGGCAGCAGCAAGCTGATCAGCATCAATGGCCCCAGCAGATAGGCTTCCGTGGCGGGCCACACCTTGTCTTGCGCCGTGCTGTACAGCCAGTACAGCAGCAAGCCTTGCAGCAGGCCCGTCACCAGGCGCGTCACCGCGATGCGCGGCGCCACCACCGGATCGAGCAACGCCATGTTTTTTCCTGCGGCATCCTGCTGCATAGTCATCCTCTTAATAGTCGTTCATTGCAGTCATTGCTGTACTGCGAGCACGGCCATTATTGCATTTCGTTATCGTCATCTCAACAACGATTCGTATGGCGCCCCTCCCCGCGCGCCTACACCGCGGCGCAGCGGCAGGCTTTGCACGAGGCCCCAGGCCAGTTCCGGTACGATGAACAGCCACAGCACGGGCTGGCCCGTCACCAGCAAGGCCCACGCCATCCAGGTGGAAAACAGGTAACGCGCCGCCGCGTCATAGCGGCCGAAGCGCGGCTGCGGGTCGATGATGCGCAGCACCGACCAGACCATCACCACGCTGCCCAGCAAGCTGCTAATCAGCAAATGAAACGGCACAAAGAGGGGCAGCGGCACGCCGCCCAGGCGCACGTTGAGGGTACTCAAGTGCTCGCGCAAGAGCAAGAACGTCCACGGCGTGGCGAATGCGGCCGTCATAAGCACATCATAAATGGCGCTGGCGCGCACCAGGCGGCGAAAGGCGGAAACAGACAACATGGCAACTCCTGTCATTGGAAAGTAGCCATGATCAAGGCTGGAGTACACTCCATGGTCAAGCATTTTATGAAAGAAACCACCATGCAGATCGGCGAGATGGCGCAGGCGACGGGCTTGAGCCGCGATACCCTGCGCTTTTATGAAAAGCGGGGCTTGCTGCGCGCGCGGCGCGGCGCGAATGGCTACCGCGACTACCAGCCCGAGGCGGCCGACTGGCTGCGCTACCTGCGCACGGCGCAACAGTTGGGCTTTACCCTGGCCGAAATCGAGGCCGACATGCCGCTGCTGGCCAGCGCCGGCGATCCCGCCACGGCGCAATTGCTGCGCGCGGCGCTGGTGCGCAAGCTGGGTGACATCGATGCGCGCATCGCCGGATTGACGCAGTTGCGCGGCGAACTGGCGCGGCGGCTGGGGCCGCAGGCGGCGGCCTGTCCCTTGCGCGGGGATGCCGATGCGGCGCGCTGAATGACTGCCGTGGCTGCTGTTGCCGGATGCGGACAGTACCCAAGACCCTCGAAAAACAAAAAACCGCCTGTGCGATGCAACAGGCGGTTTTGACGTGCGGCCAAGCTGGAATTACTTGGCAGCCTTGCGGCGGCGCAGGAAACCCATCAGGCCCAGGCCGGCCAGCAGCATGGCGTAGGTTTCCGGTTCCGGCACGGCAGCCATCACGGAAACGTTGTCGATCACGGCGCCCGAGTAATTGTCGAACGGCGTGCCAGCCTTGGCTGCGCTGGCAAACGACAGGGTCGCCAAGCCGGTGGTGGCGGCCGTGAAGCTCAGGGTATTGCTGTACAAGGTGTTCGAAGCGGCAGCCGTCGAGTAGAAATCGCCTGCCACGCCGCCGAAATTGACAGCCACGCCCTGGCCTGCCGGGCCGCCGGAATTGCGCGCCATGTCAAAGCTCAGGTTATACGTCTGGCCGGCAACGACACTGAAATTTTGCGACAGAAAACCCGGACCTGGCGTACCCAGCAAATCGATGCTGTAGCCATTGATGGCATTGTAGGCATTGCGGATCAGGTCGACGGAACTGGCGCCCACGGTCCAGCCCGTGATGGCCGACGAACCGCTGTTGACGACTTTAAAACCGCTGTCAAAGGTGTAGCCGGAAGCGACCGTGTCAAAATTGCCATTCGTGATCAGGTTGACGGGGCTGGCGCTGGCGGTGCCTGCAGAAAACAGGGCGACAACTGCTGCGATGGTGGCGATTTTCATGAGCTGATTTCCTTGCCTTGTTGATATTAAAGTTACCTTAAGTGAAATCATATCTCAGCCATGATAAAAATCAAAGAACTTTGCAAAAATATATTTAATGTGAGCAATTTACAACATCTCCACCTACCCCATCCCGGAGAGGGGATAACTCAATCGAGTTGCTGGCGCGCCACCAGGATGCCGTCCGCATCGGCGTAGATCCAGTCACCCGGATGCACGGCCACGCCGCTGAGCTGCACGCGCTCGTCGCGCTGGCCGGCGCCCGTCTTGTTGCTCTTGCGCGGATGCGTGGCCAGGGCGCGCACGCCGATCTGGCAGACATTGATTTCCTCGCTGTCGCGAATGCAACCATCGACGACGATGCCGGCCCATCCGTTGCTTTCAGCCAGCACACCCAACTGGCCACCGACCAGCGCGCGGCGCAGGCTGCCGCCGCCATCGATCACCAACACACGGCCCTGGCCCGGCATTTCCAGGGTGCTGCGCACGAGGGCATTGTCCTCGAACACTTGCAAGGTGGTGGCGGGGCCGCTGAAACGCACGCGCTGGCCGAAGGCGCGGTACACGGGCGGCAGTACGGCCAGGGTGCCATCGTCGAGCATGGCTGCATAGTCGTCGCACAGGTCGGTGGTGGCAAAGGTCATGGGGATTCCTTTCGTGGCAGGTGGCAACGATTCTATGCCTTTTGCAGCGCCGCGGCACGTGTTTTCCCGCCCACGCCCACGGCCGTGGCAATCGCCAGTGCCTGGAACACGCCGATGAAGACGAACAGCAGGGCCGGATGGTCGCCATCCATCAGCGCGCCAAAGAACAGGGGTCCCACGGCCAGGCCGCTGTCGAGACCCGAATACACGACGCCATACACGCGCCCCGTGGCATGCTTGGGCGCTGCCGCGCGTATCATCAGGTCGCGCGACGGCCCCGCCACGCCGGACGTCAGGCCGATGGCGCCCATCAGCACCACTGCGCCCCAGGCCGGCACGACAGCCATGGCCAGCAGCATGGCCAGCAGGGCGGCGGCGGAAAAGGCGATCGCCACGTTCCGGTCCGGCTGCTTGCTGCGCGCGCCCACCACGCCGCCTGCCAGCATGCCCACGGCCGAGGCCAGCATGTAGGCCGTGTAGGCGCTGGTGGCCAGCGCCAGGCTCATGCCGTACAGCTTGACCAGGGCCACGCTGGCAAAGCTCTGGATGCCGCCCAGGGCGATGGCGGTGATGAAGAAGAAGGCAAAGCACATCCACACGGCCGGCAGGCGCAGGAAGTCCAGGGCGCCTTCGCCGCTGGCGATCTGGCCCGGCGCGGCCTGCTTGACAGGCTCGGGACGGATGGCGTGGCGGTTCAGGAACAGGATCAGCAGCACGCCAAACGGCAGCACGGCCGCGCATTGCAGCGCGACCCGCCAGTCATACTGGGTGGCAACATACGTCATGAACAGGGGCGCCAGGGCCCAGCCGATATTACCGCTGATGCCATGCACGGAAAAGCCGTAGGCCACGCGGGCCGCCGAGACACGCTGGTTGAGTATCGTGTAGTCGGCCGGATGGAACACGCTGTTGCCCATGCCGGCCAGCATGGCGCCCAGCATCAGCGCCGCATAGCTGTGGGCGGTAGACAGGGCCAGCGCCGACACGCCCAGCAAGAATATGCCGGAAAACAACACGGCGCGGGCGCCGAAGCGGTCGACGACAAAGCCCGCCAGCGCCTGCCCCACACCCGAGATGATGAAAAACACCGTCATCAGCAGGCCCAGCTCCGCATACGACAGATCGAAGGCGGGCTTCAGCCAGACAAACAGGGCCGCGAGGATCAGATGGTAGAAATGCGACACGCCATGCGCCAGTCCCACCAGGGCGATGACGCGCGCATCGCTGCGCAAAGTTGGCGGCGACTGCGGTGGCAAGTGCCTTGCCGAGTTAGTTGTTATCATGTCATACCCTGTCTTATACTGGTGAAGCTCAAGTGTATGCAAAATACCATCGTCTGTTTTCCGACAGAACGACATAATTTATCGAATTAAGGCCAAGCTGATGGGTGTACCTATCCTCCACCATACCCGCATGTGTCCGCCGCGAGAGGCGCCCAGCGCGACTATCCCCGTGACGATGATCGCGCGCAACCTGCAGCCCGATGAGTTTTTATTACCGCACAGCCATCCCTGGGGCCAGGTCACCATGGCGCTCGAAGGCGTGCTGCGCATCACCGCCAACAACAGCAGCTGGGTGCTGCCGCCCATGCGCGCCATCTGGATCGCGCCCAACGTGGAGCATGCCGTCACGATACTGGAAAAAACCCGTTTGCGCCCCCTGTGCATCCATGCCGCGCGCGCGCCGTTTGCGGGACATGACTGCAAGGTGCTGGAAGTGTCGAGTCTGCTACGCCAGCTGATCATGGCGTTGGAACAACTGGACCCCGGCCAGGAACGGGCACGCGAGGCATTGCTGGCCGAACTGATACTCGATGAATTGAAACGCTCGGCCACGCGCCCCATCCGCGTCCCCTTGCCTGGCGACAAGCGTCTGAAAGCGCTGTGCGACAGCCTGATCGAGAAACCGGGCGGTAATCAGACCCTGGAACACTGGGCGCAGCTGGTCGGCGCCTCGGAGCGTACCCTGGCGCGGCTGTTCGAACGGGAGTTGGGCATGAGTTTTGGCCAGTGGCGCCAGCAGGTGCGCCTGGCGCACGCGGCGCCCCTGATCGCGCGCGGCGTGCCGCTGTCGCAGGTGGCCGAAGAACTGGGCTACGCCAGCCAGTCGGCCTTTTCCGCCATGTTCAAGAAGACTTTCGGCAGTTCACCATCGGCCTTCTTTGCCCAGGGCGACAGAATGTAGCAAGTGTGCCGCGCTTCAGGCCATGAAGTCGAAGAGCGAATTCTTGCCCGTATAACCCGGCAAGGCCGAGTTCGACCCCATCTGTTCCTGGGCGGAATAAGCTTTCACCAGCGCCTGCGCCTGCGCCGTCAGTGCCTTGGCCAGCACGGCTTTCTTGTTGGTCAGCGTAGTGATGTCCTTGCCCACCGATTGCACCTCCTTGCGGATGATGCTCGTTTCGCCCGTCAGTTCACCGATCTTGCTGGAGAACTGATCCGCCACGCCCTTGCCGTTATTCGTAAACAGCTTGCTGACGGCGTCCGGATCGGCCGCGATGGCCGCCTTGAGCTTTTTATCGTCAAGCACCAGCTCGCCGCTCTTGCCCAGGGTGACGCCGGCGCTGCCCAGTATGGAAGCGGGCACGCCCGTGCTGGCCGTGCGCAGCACTTGTTCCATCTGCGAGCGCACCTGGCCCAGGGCTGTGTCGGACTTCAAATCGCCCTGCTGCAGGCTTTGCAGCTTGCTGTTGAGCTCATTGTAGGCCGTGACGAAGCTGGCCACGTTGCTGGCGATCTGGCTGCTGTCCTTGGCGATGACGAGGTCGGTCGTGCCTTTTTTCTTCAATTCGATGGTGGCGCCCTCGACGGCCGTCGTCAAGGTATTCGTGGTGCTCTTGATGTCCTTGCCGTCGACGGTGAGCAGCGCATCCTGTGCGGCGGCCGTTTGCTGCAGGCCCTTGCCGGAACCGGGCGCATAGCTCAGCAGGTTGCCGACGGCCGCGTCGCCGGACACGCTGATGCGCATGCTGCTGTCGGCGCCGCTCTTGCCGTTCAGGGCCAGCGAATAGCCATCAGGCCCCTTGACCACGCTGGCGTCGATGCCCTGCTGCTTCAGCGCGGCGGCAATGCCATCGAGGCTATTGTTGCTGCTGTCGATGGTCAGCGAAATGATCTTGCCGCTGCCGGGCGTAAATTGCTTGCCGTCAGTCGCGCCCACTTCGATCTTGACCAGCGCCGGCGCCCCCGTGCCAATCGCCGTGCTCGAGGATTTCTGCGCTGCGCTGAGCAAGGTCTGCCCTTGCGCCAGCTGCTTGACGTTCAGTTCATGGCTGCCGCTGACAGCCTTGTCGGTGGTGGTGGCGCTCAGGACATCTCTGGTGCTGGACGTGGCCGCTGTAGCCAGGCCACTGCCGGCCATGTTCTTGGCCACGGTCTGGAATTTCGCCAGCGCCGATTGCAACTGGCCCAGGCCCGAGAATTTGGCCTGGTCGCGCGCCAGGTTGGCATTGAGCTTGACGACACCCGTGTTCTGCGACTGCATCTGGCGCTCCACCTTCGCATACACATCGGCCGAGATATTGCCCTGCGTGGTTTGCTGCGTGTTGTTGGTGTAAGCCCTGCTATTGATGGTCGAATTAAACATGGTCGGCATTCCCGTCGGGTGTAAGGTCATGGCACACGGTTCAGGTCATGACCGCGCTGCGCTGGAAATGGACGGCAGGCGCGCATGGCGCGGCAAGGTCCCTCTTCTGGTTGATAATTATGCAGTATTACCGGAATATCAAAACAGCGAACAGAACAAGTTTTTCCTGACTGCAAACCCATATGCACCATTCTAGCGCATGCTCCTCGCCGGGCGTGCCTCAGCGCATGAATTTCGAGATGGCACTGCTGACAGCCATGTCCAGCTGCAGGAAAGTGAGTCCCACCTTGAAACCTGCACTGCTGAAAATGCAGTGCGAGACGGATACGCGCGCCTCGATGATGTGCGCCGCGCCATCGTAAAACAACTCGAACAGCACCTTGCCCTGCTTGCCTGTCGGCACCGGCTGGGCGATGACGGCCGCCATGCCGCCCGGCCCCACATCGAGGGTACGCGCAGCCACGGGACCCGCGCCATCCATTACCAACATTGCCTTGGCACGCAAAATCTTGCGTGCGCCCTGCCTTTGCTCAACTGACACTGTATTCCGCTTCTCTATCTATGCATTGTCGATGCGGATTCACGCGGTGAATCCATCGGACAAATATTATAGTTCCAAACGGAAATTTTGTTTGACTTGTCTCAAGCTTGGCATTTAAGCCATACCAACTTTTACTCCAAGTCGCGCAACTTGTTAAACGCCTCGTCGATGCGCTCAACACCGATGACCTTGAGGCCTTCGATCGCTTGCTTGGGCAGGTTGGACTTGGGCACCACGGCCAGGGTAAAGCCCAGTTTGGCCGCTTCGCGCAAGCGCTCCTGGCCCCTTGGCGCGGGACGGATCTCGCCAGCCAGCCCCACTTCGCCAAACACCACGAGTCCCCGAGGCAAGGGTTTGTTGCGCATCGATGAGTTAATCGCCAGCAACACGGCCAGATCGGCCGCCGGCTCCGTGATCTTCACGCCGCCGACGGCATTGATGAACACGTCCTGGTCGAACGCGGCGATGCCAGCGTGGCGGTGCGCCACGGCCAGCAGCATGGCCAGACGGTTCTGTTCCAGGCCGACGGACAGCCGGCGCGCATTCGGCAAGTGGCTGGTATCGACCAAAGCCTGGATTTCCACCAGCAGCGGACGCGTGCCTTCCTGCGTCACCATCACGCATGAGCCGGGCACTTGATTGTCGTGCTGCGACAGGAATAATGCGGACGGATTCGACACACCCTTCAAGCCCTTTTCCGTCATGGCAAACACGCCCAGTTCATTGACGGCGCCGAAACGGTTCTTGATGGCGCGCACCAGGCGGAAGCTGGAATGGGCATCGCCCTCGAAATACAGCACCGTGTCGACGATGTGTTCGAGCACGCGGGGGCCGGCCAGCGCGCCCTCTTTGGTCACGTGGCCCACCAAAATAATGGTCACGCCCGTCTGCTTGGCCGCCCGCGTCAGCTGCGCCGCGCATTCGCGCACTTGCGCTACGGAACCGGGCGCCGAGCTGAGCGCGTCCGAATACACAGTCTGGATGGAGTCGATGACCACCACTTCCGGTTTCAGGTCGTTCAAGGTAGACAGGATCTTTTCCAGCTGGATCTCCGCCTGCAATTTCAGTTCCTTGGCATCGATCACCAGGCGCTTGGCGCGCAGGGCGATTTGCGCGCCCGATTCCTCGCCACTCACATACAGCACGCGCTTGTGGTGCGACATATTGGCCAGCGCCTGCAGCAGCAGGGTCGACTTGCCGATGCCGGGATCGCCGCCGATCAGCACCACGCCGCCGGCCACCATGCCGCCGCCCAGCACGCGGTCGAATTCCTCGATGCCCGTGCCGAAGCGGGGCACGTCGATGGCGTCGATATCGTCGAGCGACAGCACGGGCGCCGTCTGTGCCAGCGACATGTGCTGCGGGTTCGAATAGCGGTTGTTGCCGCCCGTCTCGGGCAGGGTTTCCACCATGGTGTTCCACTGGTTGCACGAGGTGCATTGCCCCATCCATTTATTACTGATGGCGCCGCAATCGCTGCAGGTGTAGATGGTCTTGACTTTTGCCATGGTGTACTGTGCCCGGGTAAGGTGAAACTGCTGTTTATATGTACAGTGAATTCACAGTATATACAAACGGCGGGCCGCCGTCACTGTGGCGCGTCGACCACGGGCACGCGCGGCGCCAGTGCGCACATCAGCTCGTAACCGATGGTGCCCGCGGCCAGGGCCACCTCGTCGATCGGCATGCCCTGGCCCCACAAGGTCACGCTGCTGCCGACCCGTGCGCCCGGCACGTGCGTCAAGTCCACCATCAGCATGTCCATCGAGACCCTGCCGATGAGGCCCGTGCGCACGCCGTCGACCAGCACGGGCGTGCCTTCGGGCGCTTGGCGCGGATAGCCATCCGCATAGCCGCAAGCCACCACGCCTACCTTGATATTGCCGGCCGCTGCGTAGCGGCTGCCATAGCCCACGACTTCACCGGCGGCGATATCCTGGATACCGATGATGCTGCTGCGCAAGGTCATGCTGGGCAGCAAGCCGAACGCTTGCGCGGAGGTGCCGCCGGGAGCGCCGCTGGGCGTGCCGCCGTACAGCATGATGCCGGGGCGTACCCAGTCGCTGTCGAGCTGGTGCAGCAGCAGGCCGGCCGAATTGCACAGGCTGCGCGGCAAGCGCGTGCCGATGCTGGCCGCGCCGGCTTCGAAGCGCAGCATCTGCTGGGGCAAAGGCAAGCGCGTGGGCCCCGCCTCGTCCGCATTCGCGAAATGCGTCATCAGGGTGATGATGCCGATGTGCGGCATGGCGCGCAAGCGCGCATACGCGGCGGCCACGGCTCGCGGCGTAAAGCCCAGGCGATTCATGCCCGTATTCATTTTCAAGTGTACGTCGATGGCGTGCGGCAGGCGCGCCGCTGCCAGCATGGCAATCTGTTCTTCGCAATGCACGCTGCCATTCAAGCCATATTGCGCCATGACAAGTAAATCGCTGGCGTCAAAAAAACCTTCCAGCAGCAAGATGGGCTTGGTCCAGCCCAATTCGCGCAAGCGCACGGCGTAGTCGACCTCGACCAAAGCCAGGCCGTCGGCCTCGGCAAAGCCCCGCATGGCCCGTTCCAGGCCATGGCCATAGGCATTTGCCTTGACGACGGCCCATACCTTCGCGCCGCGGGCGCCGGCATGCGCGCGCGCCAGATTCTGTTGCATGGCATCGAGATGGATGGTGGCGATGAGGGGCCTGGGCATATGCGTTGTTCACGGCGGGTGGGAATGCCGTATTTTACCGGATGGGCACGATGCGGGGCGGCAAGCCTGCAAAGCGGACGGGTGCGGTCGTCGCGCTAGTCGCCCACGACAGCATGTATAAAATGCTCACATGTGATGTATTTTTCTACGGCAGAATATTTAAAGTTCACTTAGACAATACTATGCAAAGCAGCCCCTTCCAAACTTGGGGTTTGCCGTTTTTTCGTGGTATAAAGCAAGCCAGATATGATTTCAGGCATTCCAGAATGAATCGTGGTTTTTATACCATCATGGCAGCGCAGTTCTTTTCCTCGCTGGCAGATAACGCCCTCTTTTTTGTCGCCGTCGATCTATTGGTGTCCATGAAATCCCCGGCGTGGATCACGCCGCTGCTCAAATTGTCGTTCGTGCTGTTTTACGTACTGTTGGCCGCTTTTGTCGGCGCCTTCGCGGACGCATTGCCGAAAGGCAAGGTCATGTTTATCGCCAACATGGTCAAGATCTTCGGCTGCGCCCTCGTCTTCTTCCATGTACACCCCTTGCTGGCCTACGCCGTCGTGGGTTTTGGCGCGGCCGTGTATTCACCCGCCAAGTACGGCATCTTGACGGAACTGCTGCCGCCGGAAAAACTCGTGGCGGCAAATGGATGGATCGAAGGCTTGACCGTCACCTCCATCATCCTGGGCACCGTCATGGGCGGCGCACTCGTCAGTGGCCACGTGTCCGACATGCTGCTATCCATCGACATCCCCCTGATCGACACGGGCATCGCCAACAAAACGGAAGCGGCCTTGTGCGTGGTAGTCGGCATTTATGTGCTGGCAACCTTGGCCAACCTGAAGATTCCCGACACGGGCTGCGTGTATCCGCACCAGGAACGCAATCCTATCAAACTGATTTCCGATTTTGCCAATTGCTATTCCATCCTGTGGAAAGACAAGCTGGGCCAGATCACCCTGGCCGTAACGACCTTGTTCTGGGGAGCTGGCGCCACCTTGCAACTGATCGTGCTGGAATGGGCCAAGCAGTCGTTGAACATGCCGTTTGACAAGGCGACCAGCCTGGTGGGCGTGGTTGCCATCGGCGTGGCCGCCGGCGCCGTGCTGTCGGCACGCTTCATTCCGCTGCGCAAGTCGCTGACCGTCATTCCGCTGGGCATCGCCATGGGCGTGATCGTCATGATGATGACACAAGTGCACTCCGTGTGGATCGCCTACCCGCTGCTGATACTGATCGGCGCCCTGTCCGGCTTTTTCGTCGTGCCCATGAATGCCCTGCTGCAACATCGCGGCCACGTCCTGATGAGCGCGGGCCATTCCATCGCCGTGCAGAACTTCAATGAAAACCTGTCGATTCTCACCATGCTGGCCGTGTATTCCATCATGATCCGTTTGCACCTGCCGCTCAATATCATCATCACCCTGTTCGGTCTGTTCGTCGCCGGCACCATGTACATGATCATGCGCAGGCACAAGCTGAACCAGGCCGAACACGACAATCTGTCCTTGATCGGCGAGCAAAAGCATTAACGGTGGTGCCGGATTACGCAGGTAGCGTGCCGGCCAGCCGCCGCGCGGCGGCCTGCTCCGTCCAGTCATGGGGCACGACAAAACCGCGCGTGCGTTCCACTTCCCAGCCGTCGATATGGTCCACCGCAGCCACCATTACCGGTTGCGCCAGATCAAACAACTGCGCGCGCAAGGCATCGAGGTCCAGCACTTCCACGTCGCGCCCCTTGAACGGCGCCAGCCATTGCAAGCGCGGCAGCACGACATAGCGCTGCTGCGGCAATTGCGTTGGCGTGCACCAGAAGCCGTGTCCATGTTCTTGGGAAATACCGTCCATGGCGGGCAGCGCGCCTGCCGCATAAAACAGCCAGCCCTTGACCAGCGCCTGCGCCGCGCGCACGGGGTGCACCAGCAGGCTTTGCGCGGCCGGATGGCGAGACAAAGCCAGTTGCTTGTCGAGAATCTTGCGCATCTTCAATCCCAAGGTGTCGGCCAGATTCGGGCCGATCAAGTGGTTGAGCACGCCGGGATCGGGCACCCCTTCGAGCAGATAAAACTTGGTGGCAAACTCCCAGTGCAGCAAATATTCCCCCTCCGACCCATCACGCAACAGGAAATCGAACTCGCCCACCGTGTCGTTGCGGTTGACTTGCACTTGCAAGCCATGCGCAGCCAGCATGCCGTGCTGCTCAAAATAAAAGGCCAGCAGCTTTTCAGCGTACAGGCCCAGGCGGGAATAAAATTTCAGCCCCAACGCCGCATCGAGCGGCGATGGATCCTCTTGCAGCGCCTCCAACCACCCCGCCACGGCAGGCGTGACGGGCGTGAGGCTGGCGATGCGCCCGCCCCAGTGGGCGCTGGCCGGGTCGAGCAAATCGGGCGAATCGAGCAGCCAGGCCAGCGCGCGCACGCGGGGGTGCGTCAAATGTCCCCAGCGGCGCTCGAAGCTGGCCTGGAAAGTTTCAATCACCGTGCGCGCTTTTCGCCAGGCACAGGTCGGCCCAGGCGCGCGCCTTGGCCTTGCCCGTCTCGTCCTGCAGCAGTTGCTCCGGGTGGAAAGTGGCGACAAGCGAGGCATTGCCCAGCTTACGCACTGTGCCGCGCACGGGTTTTTCGCCGGGATTGATGCCGGCGGCGGCCATCGAACCCAGGGTGACGATGGTGCGCGGCTGCAGCAGGGCCAGTTCGCGCTCGAAGTACGGGCGGCAGGCGGCTGACTCTAATTCGGTGGACAAGCGTTCCTGGCCCGCCTCGTCGAGCGGACGGCATTTCAGCAAATGCGTGATGTACACGTCGCTGCTCGCGTCGAGGTCGATGGCTTTGAGCATATTGTCGATCAATTTTCCCTGCTCGCCCGGCAAGGCGCGCCCTTCGCGCTCTTCCAGGCGCGATGGGCTGCTGGCCAGCATCAGCCAAGCGCCCTGGCGGTCGCCACGGCCCATGACGATACCCTTGCGCGTCTTGCACAAGTCGCAGCGCGCACACTTGGCCACGGCGGCCGTCAAGCCATCCCAATCGAGGGTGGCGATATCGGCATCGCTCAGTTGCTTGGCCGGTGGCGCTGGGGGCGCGTCGTCAAACCAGGCCGTGTCGTCAGGCGCGGCAGCGGCAGGCGTAGCGGCAACGGCTACGGGCGCCTCGGCAACCACCGCAGCGACCATGTGGACCACTGCTTCAGCGGCTTCGGCCACGGGTTCCGCCGCAGGCTCCGCCACGGCGACGTTCACCTCCACGACAGCCTCGACGACGTCAACGGCCTCGGGCGCAGCCCCCTGGCGCAAACGCCACAGGGGACCGACGCCCATTTCATCGAGGAAAACGGCGCTGCGGCTCATAGGGTATAACGCATCACGATGGCGTCCTCACGTTGCGAGTTGCTGGCCGGATAGTATCCCTTGCGCCGGCCGATCTGTTCAAATCCATAGCGCTGGTAAATATCGAGCGCGCGCACATTCGACGGGCGCACTTCCAGCAGCATCGATTCCATGCCCAGCTGGCGCGCGCAGGCGCAGGACTGGTTCAGCAGGAAACGGCCCAGGCCCTGGCCCTGGATGGCGCCCTCGACGGCCACATTGAGCAAGTGCGCTTCATCGACGACCAGCATCAGCAGAAAATAGCCGAGCAGGGTGCCGTCCACATCGCGCAGCACCCAGGCCGGGTAGCCGCTCTTGAGCGAATCGACAAAGTTGCCATGCGTCCAGGGATGCGGATACACGCGCTGCTCCAGCGCCAGCACTTCGGCCAAGTCCAACTCCCGCATCGGCTGATAATCAAGGCGCAACAAGTCCCAGTCTGCCACGCTGTCCTTGCACTTATCCGTACCTTTGCCGGCATGCATCACTGTGCCGACTCCGCAGCGGCCTTGGCCAGTTGCATCTCGTGCCGTTCCGCGCTCGTGTAAGCGATCTTGTTGCGCAAATACAAAGGCTGCGCCTCGGCCGCCGTCACGAAATGGCCGGCCGCAAAGGCGATGCGCGCCAGTTGTCCCACCTGCACGGCGTGCGGCATGATGGCGACGTCGGCCGTGGCGGCGCACGGCAGTGCGGCCAACGCCTCGGCATACGCGCCAAAGCCGTTGCCACAGCCGACGACGTCGCCTTGCGGCGCCACGCCGGCCGGCGCGCTCAAGGCCGGTGGCAGGACAGCCTGCAAGCCATTTTGATAGTCATATTGCGCCCAGTACACTTCGCCCATGCGGGCGTCGAGCACGGTCACGATGCGCTGCGCGCCATGCTGCTGGTGGCACGCCAGCGCCATCGCATCGAGGGTCACGACGGGCACGACGGGCAAATTGGCACCGTAGGCCAAGCCTTGCGCGATGCCGCAAGCCGTGCGCACGCCAGTAAACGAGCCGGGGCCGGAGCCGTAGGCGATAGCATCCACGTCAGCCAAGGTCACGCCCGCTTCGGCCAGCAATTCCTGCACCATCGGCAAGATAGACTGGGAATGGGTACGCACGCCGGACGACGAACGGGACAGGACGACATCGCCGCGCAACAAGGCGCAGGAGGCGAGTTCGGACGAGGTTTCAATAGCAAGCAGGGTGGGAAGTAAGATAGACATGACGTATTTTACCTTGCCGCGCCATGGCGCGGCACTCCCCGCTGCGGCATGCCTGGACCAGCCGGGCAGCGATCAAGCCGATGCGGCTTGCACAGCGGGCCCGCGAGGACGGCTATAATGAAAGACGCAGCTTATTATTTGACCGGCATCAAGTCTGCCGCGCCAAGCAATTATTCAGTAAATCAGTAAATAATTAGCCACATCGTCTTTCCACTCTTGCCCTGGTCCGTTCCGTGAATCCACTTCTTGCTAAACTGCAACCATATCCATTTGAAAAGCTGCGCCAGCTGTTTGCCGGCGAGACGGTCAATCCCGAGTATGCGCCCATCAGCCTGGGCATGGGCGAACCCAAGCATCCGACGCCAGCGTTCATCGAGCGGGCATTGGTCGACAATATCCACGGCCTGGCCAGCTATCCGACCACCATCGGTTCGGAAGCCTTGCGCAGCGCCATCGCCGGCTGGCTGGAGCGCCGCTACGCCATCCCCAAGCTCAATCCTGCCACGCAAATCCTGCCCGTGAACGGTTCGCGCGAAGCGCTGTTTGCGCTGGCGCAAACGGTGATCGATCCATCGGCCGGTTCGCTGGTGATCAGCCCGAACCCGTTTTACCAGATCTATGAAGGCGCGGCCTACCTGGCCGGCGCCGAACCGTATTTCGTCAATTCCGACCCGGCGCGCAATTTCGGCTGCGACTACGACAGCGTGCCCGCCTCCGTGTGGGAAAAGGTCAAGCTGCTGTTCCTGTGTTCGCCAGGCAACCCGACGGGCGCCGTGCTGACCTTGACCGACTGGGAACACCTGTTCGCGCTGTCCGAGCGCTACGATTTCGTCATCGCCGCCGACGAGTGTTATTCCGAGATTTACCACGGCGACACGCCCCCGCTGGGCGCGCTGCAAGCGGCGCACATGCTGGGTCTGTCCACCATCGAACGCCCGTATGCGCGTCTGGTGGTGTTTTCCAGCCTGTCGAAGCGCTCGAATGTGCCGGGCATGCGCTCGGGCTTCGTCGCCGGCGACGCGGAAGTACTGAAAAAATTCCTGCTCTACCGAACCTACCACGGCGGCGCCATGAGCCCTGCCGTGCAGGCGGCCTCCGTCGCGGCCTGGAACGACGAAACCCATGTCGAGGAAAATCGCGCCAAGTACCGCGCCAAGTTCGACGCCATCACGCCGCTGCTGCAATCGGTGATGGACGTGCAATTGCCGGACGCTGGCTTCTACCTGTGGGCCGACGTCAGCCGCACGGGCCTGTCCGACACGCAATTCGCGCAACGCCTGTACGCCGAATATAATGTGACGGTATTGCCTGGCAGTTACCTGGCGCGCGACGCACACGGCATCAATCCGGGCCGCAACCGCATCCGCATGGCGCTGGTGGCCGAAACGGCCGAAGGGCTGGAAGCGGCGTTGCGCATAGTAAAATTCTGCCAGCAGCTTTCCGCATCCGCAACTCCGCATTAACCCCTACATAAACAAGACATCATCATGAGCCAACAACTGCAAAACATCATCGACCTGGCCTGGGAAAACCGCGCCGAGATCAATCCAGGCAACGGCACTGCCGAACTGCGCGACGCCGTGTCCCACGTCATCAATGGCCTGGACAACGGCAGCATCCGCGTGGCGGAAAAGACCACGGGCGACTGGGTTGTCAACCAGTGGGTCAAGAAAGCCGTGCTGCTGTCGTTCCGCCTGGAAAACAACGTCGTCATGCCGTCGGATGGCACGATGCAGTTCTACGACAAGGTGCCGACCAAGTTCGCCGACTACACGCCGGAAGACTTCGCCAAGGGCGGTTTCCGCGTAGTGCCGCCAGCCGTTGCCCGCCGCGGCAGCTTTATCGCCAAGAACGTCGTGCTGATGCCGTCCTACGTCAACATCGGCGCCTATGTCGATGAAGGCGCCATGGTCGACACCTGGGCCACCGTCGGTTCCTGCGCCCAGATCGGCAAGAACGTCCACCTGTCCGGCGGCGTCGGCATCGGCGGCGTGCTGGAACCAATGCAAGCGAACCCGACCATCATCGAAGACAATTGCTTCATCGGCGCCCGTTCGGAAATCGTCGAAGGCGTGATCGTCGAAGAAAACTCGGTCATCTCGATGGGCGTGTACATCGGCCAGTCGACCAAAATCTACGACCGCGCCACGGGCGAAGTGACGTATGGCCGCGTGCCAGCCGGTTCCGTCGTGGTCTCGGGCAACCTGCCATCGGAAGACGGCAAGTACTCGCTGTACTGCGCCGTCATCGTCAAGCGCGTGGATGCAAAAACCCGCGCAAAAACGGGCATTAACGAACTCTTGCGCGGCATTTGATCACTGCACCGTGAAGCATCAGTAAGACCTGAATGTCCCGCCCCGGCGGGACATTTTCATTTCCGGCCAGCAACTTCAATCGTCCCGCTGCCCTCTCCCATCCTGTCCTATACTGGATGGCATGCATACTCCTCCCGTATTGATCGTCGGCGCCGGTCCTACCGGCCTCATGCTTGCCTTGCGCCTGGCGCGCCATGGCGTCGATTGCCGCATCATCGATAGGAACAGCGGCCCCGGGCAGGCGTCGCGGGCCATGGCCGTGCATGCGCGCACCTTGGAGTTTTACCAGCAGCTGGGCTTTGCCGACGAACTGGTGCACCTGGGCATCAAGATCAATGCCGTGCACATCCACGAAGGGGGCGAGGAGCTGGTGAAACTGGTGCTGGGCGAGATCGGCGAAGGTCTGAGCCCCTACCCTTTCGTGCTGAGCCTGCCGCAGGACGAGCATGAACGCTTTCTTATCAGCAAGCTGGCAGCAGCCGGCGTGCACGTGGAATGGAATGTCGCGCTGGATCTGTGGACGCAGGACGATAGCGAAGTACAAGCCATCTTATTCAAAGAGGGCGAACGCCAATATTGCACGTTTGACTATATCTGCGGCTGCGACGGCGCCCGCAGCAAGGTCCGCGACATCGCCGGTTTCGAGTTCTCCGGCGGCACCTACGACCACCTGTACTACGTGGCCGATGCGCAAGTGGCCGGCAACAATATGGATTTGCACGCCCACCTGGGCGCGAATTCGTTTGCGCTGATGCTGCCCGTGCGCACCAGCGGCATGCAGCGCCTGATCGGCATCCTGCCCGACCGCCCCGACGGCGTGCCTGCGCCTGTGTTCGACGATGTGCGCGAACAGGTGCAAGCCTTGCTGGGCATTCAAGTTGACCACGTGAACTGGTTTTCCACGTATAAAGTGCATCACCGGGTGGCGGCGCAGTTTCGCGAACGGCGCTGCTTCATCCTCGGCGATGCGGCCCACCTGCACAGCCCCGTGGGCGGCCAAGGCATGAACACGGGTCTGGGCGACGCCGTCAACCTGGCCTGGAAACTGGCGCAGAAGCTGCACGGCCAGAGCAACGACGCCCTGCTCGACACCTATGAAAGCGAGCGCATCGTGTTTGCCCGCAAGCTCGTCGCCACCACCGACCGCGCCTTCCAGTCCATCGTCGCGCAAGGAATCGCCGGGCAATTCCTCCGGCGCTGGCTGGTGCCGCATGCGCTGCCCTTCCTGTCAGGGTTCGGGCGGGCGCGCCGTTTGCTGTTCCAGACCGTGTCGCAAATCCAGATCAGCTATGAAGACAGCGCCCTCTCCGCCGGTCACGCGCAATACCTGCGCGGCGGCGACCGCCTGCCGTGGTTCTCGGACGGCACGCAAGACAATTTCACGGCCTTGCGCGGCATGGATTGGCAATTGCACATCTATGGCGAACCGGCGCCCGAACTGCTCAACGAGGCGCGCGTGCTGAAGCTGCCCGTGCATTGCTACACTTACAACGTGGCCGCCAAGCTGGCCGGCCTGGGCCGCGACGCGGCCTACCTCGTGCGCCCCGACGGCCATATCGCGCTGGCCCTGCACCTGCAGGAAAGCGGCGCCCTGCGCGCCCTGGCTCTGCGCCTGGGCCTGCATTTTGGTCCGGCAGAGATGGGCAAGGCCGCTCCACGGCCCGTGTAAGGAAATCACGGGGTCGTGTTGCAGCGCCGCATCGGCTGCGCATCAACTGTATAATGGCGGCTAACATCGCATTTTGCTCTGGCGCAAGCGCCGCGATCAAGCGAACCGCATTCATTCCCCTTAGCCCTACCCATGACGACGATTACACTCTACGGTATCCCCAATTGCGATACCGTCAAAAAGGCCCGCACCTGGCTGGCCGCGCAGCAACGCGATTTCACCTTCCACGACTTCAAGAAACAGGGCCTGGAACGCGCCACCGTGGAAGCGTGGCTGCAGCAGCTGCCATGGGATGTACTGGTCAACAAGAAAGGCACGACCTGGCGCGCCCTGTCCGACGAGCGCAAAGCATCGATTACCGATGCGGCCAGCGCCGTGGAACTGATGCTGGAAAATCCCTCCATCATCAAGCGCCCCGTGCTGGACAAGGATGGAAAGTTCAGCGTGGCGTTTTCGGATGCACAGTACGCAGCCATTTTCGGGCTGTAATTTTTACTTAAACAGAAGCACCCCGCTCTACACCATGACCACCGCCAAAACCCTCGCCCTGACCGAAAAACTGATCGCCTTGTCCTCGGTCACGCCCGACGACAAGGGTTGCCAGCAGCACTTGATCGACATCCTGACGCCCCTGGGCTTTGTCTGCGAGACGATACAGTCGAACGACGTCACCAACCTGTGGGCGCGGCGCGGCACCACGTCGCCCGTATTCGTCTTTGCCGGCCATACGGACGTGGTGCCCACCGGTCCCGTCGAGCAATGGCGCTCGCAGCCGTTCATCCCCACCCAGCGCGACGGCAAGCTGTACGGCCGTGGCGCGGCCGACATGAAGACCTCGATCGCCGCCATGGTGGTGGCTTGCGAGGAATTCATCGCCGCTACGCCCGAGCACTCAGGCTCGATCGCCTTCCTGATTACCAGCGACGAGGAAGGCCCGGCCACGGACGGCACCGTCATCGTCTGCGACAAATTGAAGGCGCGGGGCGAGCAGATCGATTATTGCCTGGTGGGCGAGCCGACCTCGAGCGCGCAACTGGGCGACATGATCAAGAACGGGCGCCGCGGTTCGCTGTCGGGCCGATTGACGATCAAGGGCGTGCAAGGCCATATCGCCTACCCGCACCTGGCGACAAACCCGATTCACGAAGCGGCGCAGGCGCTGGCCGACCTGGTCGAGGAAAAATGGGATGCCGGCAACGAGTATTACCTGCCGACGTCGTGGCAAATGTCCAACATCAACGCGGGCACGGGCGCCAACAACGTCATTCCGGGCGACATGGTGATCGATTTCAATTTCCGCTTTTCCACGGCCAGCACGGCGGAAAACCTGCGGGAGCGCGTGCACGCCATCCTCGACAGGCATGACTTGCAATATGATTTGCAGTGGACCCTGAGCGGCCTGCCCTTCCTCACGCCACGCGGCACCCTCTCCGATGCGCTGTCCGCCGCCATCCTGGAAGAAACGGGCCTCACGACGCAGTTGTCGACCACGGGCGGCACCTCGGATGGCCGGTTTATCGCGCAGATCTGTCCCCAAGTGATAGAATTCGGGCCGCCCAATGCCAGTATTCACAAGATCGACGAACACATCGAACTGCGCCACATCGATCCCCTGAAGAATATTTACCGGCGCACGCTGGAGCATTTGCTGCCCGTCTGAACCAGAATACCGAGGCCCGTCACGGCGGGCCAGAACACCGTCTTTTCGAGAATGCCATGACCCCGAACCCGTTTTCCACGCCACGCGACCTGCTGCGCTACGCCGTTACCCGTTTTAATACCGCCAAGCTGTTTTTCGGCCACGGCAGCGCCGAAGCGTTCGACGAAGCGGCCTATCTGATCCTGCACACCTTGAAGTTGCCGCTCGACAAGCTCGAACCTTTCCTCGACGCCAAATTGCTGCCGTCGGAAGTGGCCAGCGTGATGACGGTCATCGACCGCCGCAGCATCGACCGCGTGCCGGCCGCCTACATCACCAAGGAAGGCTGGCTGGGCACGTACAATTTCTATGTGGACGAGCGCGTGATCGTGCCCCGCTCCTTCATCGCCGAGCTGATCCCTGAATACTTTTCGCCATGGGTGGCGGAACCGGAAGCCGTGGAAAACATCCTGGAACTGTGCACCGGTTCGGGCTGCCTGGCTATCATGATGGCCGACGCTTTCCCGAACGCCACAGTGGACGCGGTGGACATATCCGCCGACGCGCTGGCCGTGGCCAAGCGCAACGTCGACACCTATAAATTGCAGGACCGCGTCAACTTGATCGAATCGGACTTGTACACCAAGGTGCCGGTCAAGAAATACGACTTGATCATCAGCAACCCGCCGTACGTGAATTCCGCGTCGATGGGCGCCCTGCCCCAGGAATACCTGGCCGAACCGCAAATCGCCCTCGACGGCGGCAGCGACGGCATGGACCTGGTGCGCAAGATCATCGCCGGCGCGGCCGAACGCCTGACGGACGATGGCATCCTGATGATTGAAATCGGCAACGAACGCGCATACGCGGAAGCGGCTTTCGGCGAACTGGGCCTGACCTGGCTGACGACGAGCGCCGGCGACGACATGGTATTCCTGCTGACGGCCGAGCAGCTGAAGCTGGCATAAGCGCTGGCGTAAGCGGCGCAGCGCCTTAATTTACAACACAAAGAAAAAAATGATACGTTTCCTACAAGTAAGCCTGATGCGCGGCATCAAACCGTTGCTCGAACAAGTCGATGTCACGCTCAACCCGGGCGACAAAATCGGCCTGATCGGCGCCAATGGCGCGGGCAAATCGAGCCTGTTCGCCATGATGCGTGGCGAATTGCACCCTGACCAGGGTGAGATCGATTTCCCGGCCAAGTGGCGCGTGGCTTACGTGGCGCAGGAAACGCCGCCGCTGGACCGTGCCGCGCTCGACTACGCCATCGACGGCGACGCCACCTTGCGCAAACTGGAAGCTGAGCTGGCGCATCTCGAGTCGCAACCGGAAAGCACGGAAAACGGCATCGCCATCGGCAACATGTACAGCGCGCTGGCCGATGCCGACGCCTACACGGTGCAGTCGCGCGGCGAGCAATTGCTGCTGGGCCTGGGCTTCACCCTGGACCAGATGCAGCAACCGGTGGCCAGCTTCTCCGGCGGCTGGCGCATGCGTTTGAACCTGGCGCAAGCGCTGATGTGCCCGTCCGACCTGCTGCTGCTCGATGAGCCGACCAATCACTTGGATCTGGACGCCATCATCTGGCTGGAAGACTGGCTGAAACGCTACGCTGGCACCTTGCTGATCATTTCCCATGACCGCGACTTCCTCGATGAAGTAGTCAACGTCGTCGTGCATATCGACGAGCGCAAGCTGAAGCGCTACTCGGGCAACTACTCGAGCTTCGAGCGCCAACGCGCGGCGCAGATGATCCTGGCTGCCGGCGCGCTGGAAAAGCAACAACGCAAGCGTGCCCATCTGGAATCGTTCGTCAACCGCTTCAAGGCGCAAGCGTCGAAAGCCCGTCAGGCGCAAAGCCGCATGAAGGCACTGGCGAAGATGGAAGAACTGGCGCCCTTGCGCGCCGCCGCCGAATTCTCGTTCGAATTCCGCGAGCCTTTGAGCGCGCCGAATCCACTGATGGTGATGGAAGACGTCGATGCTGGCTACAAGATCGAAAACGAAGCCACGGGCGAAATCACCCACAAGACCATCGTCAACGGCATCAAGTTTTCGCTGCAGATCGGCCAGCGCATCGGCTTGCTGGGCCAGAACGGCGCCGGCAAGTCGACCCTGATCAAGACCATCGCCGGCGAATTGATGCCTTTGAGCGGCGACGCCACCATGGGCAAGGGCCTCAACATCGGCTACTTCGCCCAGCACCAGGTGGAAATGCTGCGCCATGACGAATCGCCGCTGTGGCATCTGGCCAAGATCGCCCCGACCGTGCGCGAGCAGGAACTGCGCAACTTCCTGGGCGGTTTCAACTTCCCCGGCAACATGGTCACCGCCTCGATCGCACCATTCTCGGGCGGCGAAAAAGCCCGTTTGGCACTGGCACTGATTGTCTGGCAGCGTCCGAACTTGCTGCTGCTCGATGAACCGACCAACCATCTGGATCTGGAAACGCGCGAAGCGCTGACGGAAGCGCTGGCCCAGTTCGAAGGCACGCTGGTCGTCGTGTCCCATGATCGCCATTTGCTGCGCGCCACCACCGATGAATTCATCATCGTTGCCGACGGCAAGCTGCAACCGTTCGACGGCGACCTGGACGACTACAAGGATTGGCTGTTCAAGACCAAGCTGGGCAAAGGCACGGATGTGCTGCCGGCGGCCGGCAAGGCCAACAAGACGGACTTCCCCGTGACTTCTTCCGTCCCTTCGCCGGTAGCCCCTGCCGCGCCCGTGCGCGACAAGCGCCAGGAAGCGGAAGACCGCCAGAAGGCAGCCGCCTTGCGCAAGCCGATCGAAAACAAGATCAAGCGCCAGGAAGAGCAGATTGCCAAGCGCAATGCGCAAAAGGCGGAAACGGAAGCCAAGCTGGGCGAACCGACCATTTACGACGCGGCCAACAAGGCCAAGCTGAAGCAATTGCTGGCTGACCAGACCTTCTTCACCAAGGACCTGGCGCAACTGGAAGCGGAATGGCTCGATTTGCAGGATCAGTTAGAGAAACTCGGCTAACGCAAAACACAAAGACGACTTCCGGGTCGTCTTTTTTTTAAGCCGCCTGCATGGGGCTGGGGCTACGGATCGCCATCAGGCGGTCGATATCGACGAGGATCAGCCTGCGCCCCGCCAGCGTGCCCAGGCCCAGCAAATAATCGGCTTCCGCCTCGCCCAGGCCGGGCACGGCGGCGATGTCGGTGGGGGCCAGGCTGACGATATCGGTGACGCCATCGACCACCATGCCCATCACGCCATTACTCAGCTGCAGGATGATCACGTCGGTGGACGGGTCGGGCGCGCCCCGGGCGCTGCCGAACGCGGCGCGCATGTCGACGATGGGGATGATCACGCCACGCGAGATAGCCACGCTGTGCAGCACTTCCCCTTCCGAGGAAAAACGGTCGAGTTCCTTCAGCGGGCGCAATTCCCGCACGCAGCGGTAATCGAGGCCATATTCCAGGCCGCCCAGCCGGAAGCTTAAATACTGCGTCAAGTATGTGCTATGTTCCGCCGTTGCTGCGGCGCCAGGCGTCGTCGTGGGCTGCATGATGTTCCTTTCATCCGGTAAGCGCTGCCAGGATGCGCAGTGGCGCAACGTTGGCCCCATGCTAACCAGCATCGCCGCAGGCGGCGTTGAGAAACATCAACTTTCCAGGAAGACATCACTGGATGCGGCCTCGGCCTTGCGCCGGCGCAGCCATATTCCCTTACAATACGGGCATCGTTTCCCCACAGGCAGGCCATGCAACACCTCGTCAATCCCGCTGAAGTTGAATTCTCCGCCATCCGCGCCCAGGGCCCCGGCGGGCAGAACGTCAACAAGGTCTCCAGCGCCATCCATTTGCGCTTTCCCATCGCCGCCTCGTCGTTGCCGGAAGCGTACAAGGAACGGCTGCTGGCCTTGCGCGACAGCCGCATCAGCAAGGATGGCGTGCTGGTGCTCAAGGCGCAGCAATCGCGCAGCCAGGAACAGAACAAGGAAGAAGCCTTGCGCCGCTTGCAGGAAATCATCGACAGCGTAACCTTCCTGCCCGCCGTACGGCGCGCCACCAAGCCCACGCGCAGCTCGCAGCGGCGCCGCCTCGACAGCAAGAGCACGCACAGCGTCCTCAAACAGTCTCGCGGCAAGGTCACCGACTGATCAAGGTGGTGGCTGGTAGACCCAGTCCAGGCTGCCACTGCTGTCCGCAAACACGGGCTGCGTGGCTGGCGTGGCGCTGCGCAACAGCGCCTTGATCTCTTTCGGCGGCCGGTCGTAGACCTTGGCCGGTCCGGGTGGCACGACCATCGTGCGCACCGCCGTTTCGCCGTCGACCAGGCCCAGGCTGCAGCGCGACTGGCCGGCCGTCGCTTGCCGCTGCTGGCGCACCTGGGCCACCAGTGCCAGCATTTGCGCCTGCAGGATTTCCGACTGTTTCACCTCCACGCGCAGGCGCGCCACTTCCTTCAGCACGGGGGCGATGCGCGCGGCCAACTTGTCGTACTGCAGCTGCTGCGCCGGCTGCAGCTGCAATTCGCCGCGCCGCAGCTGGCCCGCCAGCGTCAGATAATTGCGCACCTCGGGCAATTGCGCAATGGCATCCATTTCCTGCTGGCGCTTGTGCTGCGCCTGCTGGTACTGCGCCGCCTTCTCCATGCTTTCCGCAATTCTCTGCTCCAGCGCGCTCAAATCGGGTACCAGCGGGAACAGCAGCATCTCCACTTGCTTTCGCGGACCGGCGCTGCCGATGCGAATGGTGCGTGCCGCCACGGCGCAGCCTTCGGCCAGCTCGATGACGACCTCGTCGGCGATGATCTCGCAATTGCTGGCATGGTCGATCACCACGCGCGTGCCGGCGATAACGCAGCTTTCGGCGCGCTTCAAATGTATTTCACCGCTCAGCGCCTGCAGCACGGAACCGGAAGCCACACCCTCGACGCGCACGTCGCCATGCTCGTTGAAGGCCGTCCCCCCCACCAGGTTGCGCTGTAGCCATATCAAGCCGCCATGCGAGTGCAGATGGCCATACACGTCGCCATGGATGGTGATGTCGCTGCCGTCGAGCTGGCGCTGCTCCTGCACTTCGCCATATTCCTCATACGCGGCGCGCAGCTTCAGGTTGCCCGTGGTACGGCTGCTGACGCCTTCGCGGCTGACGATCTTGTTTTCGATGGAAATCTTGCCGTGTTCATCGACATTCACATAGCCATCCTGGGTGGCCACGACGTAATCGCCATCGTTGAAGCGCTCGACCGCCGTGCCGGCGCCTGCCACCGCCAGCGGGTCCAGTTCCAGCGGCGCGGGCGGCGGCAGCAGTGTGCCGGCCAGATCGTAGCCGGGCAAGCCGGGCGCACCGGGCAGCAGCCGCAGCAGGCGCGCGTGTTTTTTCACTTGCGGAAAACGGTTCTTGAAACTGAGCAAATCGAGGCGGCCGTCGGAGCGTTCGCGCGGCGCGTCGTCGCGGTGGATGCCATGCGACACTTCAACCAGCTGGGCGTCGCGCCCCGGCTGCGGCGGCAGTGCGCGCGCCACCGTGATGCGCTCGGCCTTGCCGCTACCGAGAATGGACCGCACGGCCGCGCCATCGATGCCATAGCGCACGCCCTTGCACCACAAGTCGGCCACCAGCTCGTCAAACTCGCGGCGGGCCGGCACCTGGCCATCCGCGCCAGGCGACAAGGCTTCAAAGTAAAACTCGGCGCTGTCGCCGCGGATCTTGACTTGTTTATACAGCGCGCGGCGCTGGGGCGGGAATGGCGCCACGCGGGCGGCGATGCGCAGCAAGGCATCGCCCTTGGGCGCGGCGCGGGGCGCGGGGGCATGGAACAGGGTCAGCAGGAACAAAGCGTAATCGAGGCCGGCCAGCAGCTGCCCCGACTGGAATAGCTGGTCGACGGCGGCGCGCAACTGGGCCGGCGCCAGCGACAGGTCCAGCCACACGCCTTCACCGCCCTGGACCAGGCCGTGCGGCAAGCTACCTGCGGGGGCCGCATCAGGAACGGGCGTGTCGTCGTCGCTCACCACTTGCCTCCCCCAGCAACACATTCAGAGAATTGCCTCAGTTCACTAGCACAATATCACGGGGCGTGGCGGCGTGCCTGACTGAGCATAAATGAGCAAAAAAGCGGGTTGCCAGATGTAAACAGGGCCATGTCTTGCGAGATGGCCCTGTCGGATGGGGTGTGGAATGCCTAGCGGCGCGGGGGATTCGAGTAAATATCCTGACCCACTTCGTTGATCTGGCGGCGCAGGTCGCGGCGCTCGTCGGGCGTCATGCGGCCCGTGCGGCGCGAGGCCTCGGCGCCCTCGTTGGCGCGGCGCTGCTCTTCGGCGCGCGTGTCGAAACTGCGTGCGTCACGCTGTTCGCGCAGTCGCGTATCATTGCTATTGCTATTGCTATTGCTGCGCTGTACCTGTTCATAGCGCTGGGCCTGCACTTGCTGCTGGTCGTCACGGCGTGGTGGCGGCTGGTTTTGCGCTGACGCCAGGCTGGCGGCAAACACGGAGCAAACGATAAATGCGGACAGCACAGTCGTACGTGCGGCCGTACGTGCGGCCATACAAGCGTTAATAGCTGCGCTGGGAGCGGCTTGAATTTTTTTTGTAAAGATATTCATTGAGTTCCTCTTCCGCGATGCCGTATAAACTTAAAGCTGATTTCCACTGTGGCCCCAGTGTATGATGCTTTACACGGTGCAGTAAGAGTAATTGGGTAAAGTTTGTAACACTTTGTAATGGGTCGCCACAGCCCCTTGCCGACGCCGCGCGAGGCGTTACTATAGCAACTAATATAAGATAACACGACACCCCAAATGACCACAACCTCCACTTCCGGCAGCACGACGCCAACGCAATCGATCCACGGCCACCAGGCAAAAATCATGGTGGTCGATGACGATGTGCGCCTGCGCGACCTGCTGCGCCGCTACCTGACTGAACAGGGTTTCAATGTCTTCACGGCAGAGAGCGCGACGGCCATGAACAAACTGTGGCTGCGCGAACGCTACGACTTGCTGGTGCTCGATTTGATGCTGCCCGGCGAAGACGGCCTGTCGATCTGCCGCCGCCTGCGCGGCGCGGGTGACCAGACACCGATCATCATGCTGACGGCCAAGGGCGAAGACGTGGACCGCATCGTGGGCCTGGAAATGGGCGCCGACGACTACCTGCCGAAACCGTTCAATCCGCGCGAATTGGTGGCCCGCATCGGCGCCGTGCTGCGCCGCAAGGGTCCCGATGAAATTCCGGGCGCGCCGTCGGAAACGCCGCAAACCTTCGAATTCGGCGACTTCGTGCTGGACCTGGGCACGCGCACCCTGAAAAAGAATGGCGAAACGGTGCCCCTGACAACAGGTGAGTTTTCCGTGTTGAAAGTGTTTGCCCGCCATGCGCGCCAGCCGCTGTCGCGCGAGAAACTGATGGAACTGGCGCGTGGCCGCGAATACGAAGTATTCGACCGCAGCCTGGACGTGCAAATCTCGCGCCTGCGCAAGCTGATCGAACCCGATCCGTCGAGCCCGCTGTTCATCCAGACCGTGTGGGGCCTGGGCTACGTCTTCATCCCGGACGGACAGCCGCGCTGATCGCAGGCAAGGCATGATGAAGCTTGTTCCCGATATCAGCCTGGCGCGGCTGAAAAGCGGCCTCTTCTGGCGCACCTTTTTGCTGCTCGGCACCTTGACCACGGTCAGCATGATCACCTGGATCGGCATGATTTCCGTCATCCAGCGCGAGCCGCAGGCGCAGCAGATTTCCGCCCAGATCATTTCCGTCGTCACCATCACGCATGCGGCACTGACGCACTCGGCACCCGAGCTGCGGCGCGAGCTGCTGTTCGACCTCGTCAGCAATGAAGGCATCCGCATCTTCTCGCTGGAAGAGGACGACCGCATCGAGCCGCCGCCCGACAATTACCTGATGCCCGAGATCGAGGCGCAGGTGAAAGCCAAGCTGGGCAAGGACACGCGCTTTTCCGCGCGCGTCAACGGCGTGGCCGGTTTCTGGGTCAGCTTCAAGATCGATGACGATGAATACTGGCTGATGCTGGACCGCGAGCGCCTGCGCGGCCTGACGGGCTTTCAGTGGCTGGGCTGGGCCAGCCTGGTATCCCTGCTATCGCTGCTGGGCGCAGCCATCATTTCCAGCCTGATCAATTTACCGCTGTCGCGTTTGACGGCGGCCGCGCGCGACATCGCCAAGGGCAAGCAGCCGGCGCTGCTGCCGGAAAAAGGCCCGATCGAAATCATCGAGGCGAACCGCAGCTTCAACCAGATGGTCGATGATTTGAAGCAGGTGGAATCGGACCGCGCCGTGATTTTGGCCGGCATTTCGCACGACTTGCGCACGCCGCTGGCGCGCATGCTGCTGGAAGTGGAAATGGCGAACCTGTCGGACGAGGCGCGTGTAGGCATCCAGTCCGATATCGGGCAAATGGACGCCATCATCGGCCAGTTCCTCGACTATGCCAAGCCGACGGAAGCGTCGAGCTTTACCGATGTCGACCTGAGCGGCTTGCTCAGCGACATGACGCGCGAGGCGATGCGCCTGCCGGACCTGAAGATCAATGCCAGCATCGCCGAAGGCGCGCATGCGATGGGCAATCCCACCGACTTGCGCCGCGTGCTGAACAACCTGATCGAGAATGCGCGCCGCTATGGCAAGACGCCGGGCAGCGACGTAACGGAAATCGATATCGCCTGCCAGGTGCGCACCAGCCACGGCATGAAAAAGGTGATTATCGAGGTGCAAGACCATGGCACCGGCGTGCCGGCGGAAAAGATCGAGCAACTGCTGAAACCGTTCACCCGCCTCGACACGGCGCGCGGGCAAGCAAATGGCGCCGGGCTGGGCCTGGCCATCGTCGACCGCGTGCTGCTGCGCCATGGCGCTGACTTACAAGTGCGTAACCGCGAAGGCGGCGGCCTGGCGTTTCAGATCAGCTTGCCAGCGGTGTAAGCGAAGGGGCACGGCACGGCCATGCCGTGCCCTGCTTTCAGGCGGACGCCCGCTCCGGCGCCAGCAATTTATTCATCAACAATTCCGTCGCCCCGTAGCCGTACAGCGAATCGCTTTCCATGCCCGGCGTATCGAAGGGAATCGATTCCTCACGGTTCAGCTTGGCAGGGTCGGCATCCGCATAGCTGGCGCGCCAGGCGCGTTGCAAGGATTCATTGCGGCGGATAAAGGCCGGCATGGGCCAGGCATCGCGCTCCCAGTGGCCGCTGTCGCCCAGCAGGGGCCAGCGCTCGTTGAGCAAGGCCATGTCGCCCGTACGCAGTCGGCGCACGGCCTGTTCCGGCCGCAAGCCTTCCAGTTCTTCCAGGCTCGGCAAAGTATCGCGCTTCGGGCCGAACATATATGCCAGCATGATGCGCCCGGCAGGCGCCCTGCGCGCCACCACGCCGACGGCATAGCCGCCGCCCGGCAGGGGCACGGCAAACCAGCTGCCTTCTCGGTATGGTAATGATCTCATCGTTGCAAACTCCCCCAAAATCGTGTTCGGGGCACAGTCTACGCGATGCAAGGCGAAAGTGGCGCATGGTACGCCACAGCAACAAACCAATAGTTACACTATTTTCTCGTCATAGTGATACTGGGCAACAATCGGCCCCGCCTTGAACAGCGCTTCTTTCATGGCCGTGTCCAGGCGCGCGTCGCGGCGGCGCATCCATTCGAGCAGCATGGCCGCTTCCTTGCGGCTGGTGTCGCCTGCATGCGCGAGCACGCGGCGCAGTTCCGGGTCCGTGCATGCTTCGAAACGCTGGCTGTTCAAGTCCAGCGCCTGCAGTGCAGCGATGGTTGCGCCGATGGCGCGGTGCATGTCGAGTGCCGTGGCCGGCAAGCCTGATTCTTCCAGTGGGACGGTGGTCATGCGCATTCCTTTTCGCGTGGTGGTGACATCGGCTGCATTCTCCACCGTGCGGGCAAAAAGCTCAAGCGTCCACGACACGTTTCCACCCATTCGGCCATAATCATGGCTCAGCAACAGCCTAAACCTCAGCGGCAGGAGCCCCATGTTCAATTTCGACTTTTACAATCCGACGCAAATCCTCTTCGGCCAGGGCCAGATCGCCGCCATCGCCGGCCTGATCCCGCCGCAGGCGCGGGTCCTGATGACCTATGGCGGCGGCAGCATCAAGCAGAACGGCGTCTACGATGAAGTCAGGGCGGCGCTGGCCGGCCATACGGTGCTCGAATTTGCCGGCATCGAACCCAATCCCAGCTATGAAACCCTGATGCAGGCCGTGGCCCTCGTGAAAAGCGAGCGCATCGATTTCCTGCTGGCCGTCGGCGGCGGCTCCGTGGTCGATGGCACGAAGTTCATCGCCGCCGCCGCCCTGCACGAGGGCGAGGCGTGGGACATCCTGGCCAAAGGCGGCAAGATCGTCGAGGCCGCCCTGCCCTTCGGCACGGTCTTGACGTTACCGGCCACGGGTTCCGAAATGAATGGCTCGGCCGTGATCACGCGCAAGGCCACGCAGGAAAAGCGCTCGTTCATGAGCCGCAAGGTATATCCGAAGTTCTCCGTGCTGGACCCGTCGAAAACATTTACCTTGCCGCTGCGCCAGGTGGGCAATGGCGTCGTCGATGCGTTTGCGCATGTCATGGAGCAGTATCTGACCTACCCGGTGAATGCCTCGGTGCAAGACCGCTTCGCCGAAGGCATTCTGCTGACGCTGATTGAGGAAGGCCCGAAAGCCCTGTCGCACCCGGACGACTACGACGTGCGCGCCAACGTGATGTGGAGCGCCACCCTGGCCTTGAACGGCCTGATCGGCGTGGGCGTGCCGCAGGACTGGTCCACGCACGCCATCGGCCACGAATTGACGGCCCTGTATGAACTGGATCACGCGCAAACCCTGGCCATCATCCTGCCCAGCATGCTGCGCGTGCGCAAGCAGGCCAAGCGCGCCAAGCTGCTGCAATATGCGGCCCGCGTCTGGGGCCTCGATGGCGGCGACGAAGATGGCCGCATCGAGGCGGCCATCGCGCGCACGGAATTTTTCTTCCGCCACATGGGCGTCAAGACGCGTTTGGCCGACTACGGCTTGAACCATGCCAGCGTGGATGCCGTCGTGTCCGCCCTGGAAGCGCACGGCATGACGGCGCTGGGCGAACAGCGCGACATCACGCCCGCCGTCAGCCGCAAGGTGCTGGAACTGAGCCTGTAGCTTAGTTTATAGAATCTGCCACACTGTTGTAAAACGGTCAGCCAGCGGGACAGCTGGCCGTGCTTCATGCTAAGCTGTCATTTCGCTAGGGGTCCTGGAGCAGTCATCCGGGTGAGAGATACCCTTCGTACCTGATCTGGATAATGCCAGCGAAGGAAAGCGCAAAGTACCTCCCTCCTTTGATAGCTCCTGCGTTGGCGCCAGCCGAACAAGCAGCCTGCCGTGCTCTTTTCCCGGAGACGGCTTGAACCACGAGCAATCTATGTCCACACCGAATTTATCTATTTCTGTTCTGACCCTGGCCATCCTGCACGCGTTTGCCACGCCTGCCCTGGCCGCGAATGACACCGCCGAAGTGTCGGCCGATACGCCAAGCATGACCGAAGTTGTCGTCACGGCCAGCAAGGCGCCAGCCGCCAAGCGCGCCTCCGTGGGCGGTTTTTCCGACGCCCCGCTGCTGCAGACGCCGGCGTCCGTCACCGTCATTTCGCAAAAAGACATGCAGGACTTGCAAATCCGCAATCTCAGCGATGCCGTCAAGCTCGACACCAGCATCAACGACGCCTACAACGCCGTCGGCTATGCGGAGCAATTTTCCATCCGCGGCTTCAAGCTCGACAACAATTCCAGCTACCGCAAGGATGGCGTGGCCATTCCCGGCGACACGCAAATTCCGCTGGAAAACAAGGAGCGCATCGAAGTGCTGAAGGGCTTGGCCGGCTTGCAGGCGGGCGTGGCCGCACCGGGCGGCGTGATCGATTTCATCGTCAAGCGCCCCACCGCCGCGCCGCTGCGCACGGTCACCGTGGAAACGCGCGAACGGGGCACCCTGTACGGCGCCGTCGACCTGGGCGGCCGCCTGGAAGACACGCGCTTCGGCTACAGGGTCAACGTGGCTGCCGAGCGCCTGCGTTCCTACATCAAGGGTGCGGATGGCAACCGTCGTTTCATTTCCGGCGCCTTCGACTGGCAAATATCGCCGCAAGCGCTGCTGCAAATCGATGCCGACTACCAGGACAAGGCACAGGCGACGGCGCCCGGCTTCCAGCTACTGAATAACACCACCTTGCCGACCGGCATCAGCGCCGACGCCATGCTCAACTTGCAGCCGTGGACGCGCCCCGTGGAAACCGTCACCAGCAATATCGGCCTGCGCTTCCAGTACGCCTTCAATGACGACTGGCACGCCACCGTGTCGGCCAACCAGCACTCGTTCAAGCGCGACGACTACACGGCCTTCCCGTATGGCTGCAGCGCGCAAGAGCTGTACCCGGGATTTTGCGGCAATGGCGACTACGACGTGTATGACTACCGCAGCCTGGGCGAGACGAAAAAGCCGCTGAGCGCACAAGCCATGATCCAGGGCAAGTTTGCCACCGGTGCCCTGCGCCACGAATTCACGGCCGGCGTCTCGACCTTCCGCCGCAAGGACCGCGCCGGCCTGTACGTGTACGACTGGGCTGGCGTGAGCAACATCTACCGCCCGCAAATAGTCGAGATGTCGACGGGCGTACAAGGCCCCGTGCGCCTGGTGCGCAAGGATACGGAAAACTCCGTCTTCGTGCAGGATATCGTCAGCCTGGCCCAAAACTGGAAGCTGCATGGCGGCTTGCGCCATATCAATGTCGACGGCTACCAGTATGTGTTGAAGGCCGACAAGGAAATCCGCGCCAAGCACGACTTCCTGCTGCCCAACGTATCGCTGGTCTACACCCCGCTCGACAATGTGTCCATGTATGCGGCCTATTCGCAGGGCATGGAACATGGCGGCACGGCCGACCGCAAGGCGATGAATGCCAACGAAGAGCTGACACCGAGCCGCTCGAAGCAGATCGAATTCGGCGTGAAGATGGATGTGACGCAGGACTTCATGCTGGCGGCCAGCCTGTTCCAGATCCGCAAGGGCCTGGAATTCCAGAACGCTGCCGGCTACTTCGTGCGTGAAGGCCAGGCGCAGCACCGTGGCCTGGAATTGTCCGCGCAAGGCAAGGCGACCCGCGACCTGAACCTGGGCGTCTCGCTCACGGCCCTGAACAGCCAGCAATCAAACACGGGCAATGCAAACCTCGATGGCAAGCGCGTGCCGAACGTGCCCGCCTTCAAGGCGGCCGTGCATGCGGACTATGCCGTACAACAGGTGGCGGGCTTGAGCGTCAACGGTAGCTGGGAATATGCGGGCAAGAAAGCGTTTGAGTACAACAACACCACTTTCGTGCCGTCGTACAACGTGTTCAACCTGGGCGCCGCCTACGCCACGCGCATCGCCGGCACGCGCGCCGTGCTGCGCGCCGCCGTCAACAACGTGGCCGACAAGTTCTACTGGCGCGACGTGACGCCGGAATCGGACGGCTATCTGTACCCTGGCGCCAGCCGCACGTTCAAGGTGTCGGCGCAGTTCGACTTTTAATTGAAGGAAATGACAGGCGCCGCAGCGAGCGCCTGCTGCAGCAAAGGCGCCGCCTGTTCCAGGCGCGCTTCCAGGCTGTCGTGCAACACCTGGTAGACGATGCCGCGCGCGTCCAGCTCGTCGAGCAAGTAGCGGTAGATCAGCTGGCGCACGGCTTCCGACTCGCGCTGCAAGCCATCGGCCACCCACGGGCTGTCGGGTGCCGTCACCAACGTCACGTCGTACTGCGTGGCATCGGCCAGCGCCGCCAGTTGCGCATCGGCACCGTGAAAGTAATGGCGGCTGTAGACCACCGTCATCAAGGGCGTCGTGTCACAGAATAGGAAGTGACGCGCTTGCGCGGCAGCGGCCGTTTCACGTTCGACTTGTGTCAGCGCAATGCCATACTGGTCGGCTGCGACGGGCACCCTGCCCTGCGTCTCGACGAACTCGCGCAAGTATTCCGGCACCCAGACGGTGCCGTAGCGCTCGGCCAAGGCGGCCGCCAGGGTCGACTTGCCCGACGATTCCGCGCCCAGTATCGCCACGCGCACGCAAGGCGCCATCACTTGAGCACCATGGCATCGGGCGCGGCCGGTGCCGACTTTCTCCAAGCCAGCAAGCCGATGCTGGCCATGACGACAAACACCGCGTATAGGATGGCCGTCAGGGTCAGGTCCTTGTGCAGGTACAGCCACACATATAGGATATCGACGATGATCCAGACGATCCAGTTTTCCAGCTTCTTGCGCGACAACAAAAACTGGCCGACCAGGCTGCCTGCCGTGAGGAAACCATCCGCATGCGGCACGTCCGTGTCCGTCGTCGTCAGCAGCCAGGCAATGAGCAGGAAACCGACCAGCCAGCCCGCGGCGCAGGCCAGCCAGCCACGGCCATCGAGGCGGGTGACGGGCAGGGTCTTGCCGCCGCTGGCCGGATGCAGCCACTGGTACCAGCCCCAGAACGAGACGCTGATGAACAGCAGTTGCAAGGCCATGTCGCCATACAGGCGCGATTCGAAAAAGACGAAACCGTAGGCGGCCGAGGAAATGATGGCGAACAGCCACGCCCAGTGATTCTGGCGGATGTTCAGCGCAACAGTTGTCAGTGCCAGGACAAAGGAAATCAGTTCAAGCGGCGTGGTGGCAAAACCCAGCAGGAGAAGCGTATCGTTCATGGGAATCGTGATGAGGCTGGTGGTGCAGTATGCAATACCGGCCATGAATAAGCAAGATTGCCCGCAGCGTCACGCCCTTCCCTGTTCCGCCCCCTCAGGCAAAGCCGCGCTTGACGGCGCGCGCCAGCGAACGCTGCACGATCAGCTTGTGGAAGGGCCGGATCAGCAGGATGTAAGCGCGTCCCACCCGATTGTGGCAATGCACGACGCTGGACACGGTGACACTGCCATGCCGCCCCGCGTCGCGGTAGCGCAGCACGGACAGGCGGAAATCCAGGTGGCTGTCGTCCTCGCCCACGATGATTTCATCGTCGCTGACGGCGTAGATGCGAAAGATGCCGATGCGCTTGCCCGGCTTGCCTTCCATTTGTTTGGCCGTCTTGATGCCAAAGCGCGCCACGATGGCGTCGCGCAGCACCATCAGCCATTGCGCCCAGCGCGGCTGGCTACCCAGCAGCTGGCGCGCCAGGCTTTCCATGTCCAGCTCACGCGCGCGCGCGTTCGGCAGGTCGGCGGCATACGCATCGGCCAGGTTGCTGCCCTGGTACAAGGGGGCGATGCTGGCGCCCGGCGGCAAGGCCACGGCGCGGACGGCGATGTTCATCTCTTGCATGTGCTCTCGATGTTTTCAGTGATAACATGGCCATCATACACGACAATGTGAACAGCGATAACATAGAATGACGACAAGCAGCACCTATCATCACGGCAACTTGCGCGACACCCTGGTCGCCATCGCCATCGCGCAACTGGCGCAGCAGCACGACGCCGCCCTGTCGCTGCGCGAACTGGCGCGCACGGTGGGCGTGTCGGTCGCCGCCGTGTACCGCCACTTCCCCAGCAAGGAAGCCTTGCTGGCCGACGTGGCGGCGGCCGGCTTCGCCAGCCTGATCGCCAAATGGGAGACTGAACTGCCGCCGCCGGGCAGCCTGCCCGCCGAGCAGCGCTTTCAGCTGCTAGGCCAGCAATACATCGAATTCGCCCTGGCCGCGCCGGCCCACTACCGGCTGATGTTCGAGCACCAGGACGTGCGCCAGTTCCCGGCCCTGCAGGAAGCGGCGCAAGCGTGCTTTCAGTATGTGCTGCAAACGGCCGGCGAGGCCGTGCGCGAAGCGGGCCTCGCTCCCCGCTGGGACAAGGCCGCCGCCAGCGCCGGCTGGTCGCTGGGCCACGGCTACGTGATGCTGCTGCTGAGCGGGCGCCTGGCCATGGCGGGGAGCGGCGACGACCTGTCGCCAGCCATGGTGCCGCGCTTTTTTCAATTGCCGGTGCAGGCATTGATGCAGGCCAGGGATAAAGCGGGACAAGAACAATAAAATCAGACAGAACTCGGTATCGGGATACATACCAAGATCCGCTTTCGCTGCAGGCCAGAAGTGCCCCTCAACTCAAGATTCAGTCCTAAACGTAAACCCTGCACCGTCTTGAGCTTGGCGTTGATTGCCAGAGGATGGCATCACACCGCTGGGTTTGGCTGACGTTCGCTGAGGCTCGCCGCAGCGAGTTTCCCTAGGAAGCAAGCGGGTTCACCATCATGGGAGCTCGGGCGGCAGCGATGTCATTCCATTGGATGACATCGCCTCGATGGCTCCCACCAGCCGTAGAGGACAAGGTCACGAAGCCGCTGCTCGCGGCGTCTCAAGACATGGCCGCCGTCGCATCCGATTGATGACAATGTTTCAGCTGCCACCAACAGAACGCGCTGCAAAGTATCGTGCTGGGGAGTCGCCGAAGGAACGGCGAAACATGGCGATGAAGTTGCTCGGTGAGGCATAGCCCAGCGTGTCGGCAACATGCGTAACCGACTCTCCACGCGCAAGCATTTCCAGGGCGTGCGTGAGTTGTGCCTGCTGGCGCCATTGGGCAAAGCTCAGGCCTGTTTCAGCCAGCATCTGACGGCGCAGCGTTCGAGCCGACATCGCGCCCCAATCTGCCCAAGCTTCCAACGTTCGAATCGAACCTGGATCGTCCAAGATCGCCCGAGCGATGCGCTCCAGCCGGGCAGTTGTCGGCATTGGCAAGTGCAGCGACTCATGCGGCGCACGACGGATTTCGTCAAGGATGACGGTAACGACGTGCTCTTGGTCTGACGCCAGCTGATCGGACTTGTCCCATTCGGCGGCTCGGCGCACCAAGGCGCGCAACACCTCAGTGATGCCGATCACGCAAGGCTGGTTCGGCAAGCACTCACTGGATTCCGGGGTGATGAACAAGCTCCAGCCGGCAAGAGCACCGCTGACACGTACTTGATGCGGTACCTCTGGCGGCATCCAGCCGGCGCGGTTCGGCGGTAGCAACCAAGATCCTTGAGCTGTTCGCACATGGATTAGCCCGGCTTCTACGCAGAACACCTGCCCTCGATGATGGTGATGCAAACCGTACTCGCGTGTTCCGAGGCGGTACTCGCTGCCCTGAGCGTCATTCCCCAACAACGCGATCAGACGAGGACCATCAGACCACTCACTGAAGTCGTCTTCCGCTTGCGCATGCTCAGGATTCATTTTGGCCATTTATCACCATTTTAAGTCCATTTACCGTTATATGACTTTTCATATTGCTCGGCATACTTAGCCCCTACCGAACTTTTTGGCGGCAGTCGCCGCCGTCATCGTGCTGAGAGGTCAATAAATGTCTATATCTTCCGTACCGGCGATGCCGCCACAACTCCTGCGCAGCGGCGTATCGACTTGGATTGCTACCTTCGTCGCCTGCGTGTGTGCCTTCATGGTCGTGGTGGACGGTGCCATCGTGAACGTCGCGCTACCGGCGATGCGCGATGACCTGGGTCTGTCATCTGTCCAATTGCAGTGGGTAGTCGACATCTACCTGCTGGTGCTAGGTGGCTTCATGTTGCTCGCTGCACGCGCCAGCGACATCTACGGGCGCCGGCGCCTTCTGCTGTGGGGTTTGACGCTGTTTACTGGAGCCAGCCTGGTAGGTGGCTTTGCGACTTCCGGGACCATGCTGCTGGCCTCGCGCGCAGTGCAGGGTTTGGGCGCGTCGGTACTGGCGACCTCACCGCTGGCAGTCATCGTCGCCGCCCATCCCAAGGGTTCGGGTCAGGAACGAGCGATCGGCCTGTGGGCGGCCTGCGCCGCGATGGGCTCGGCCTTTGGTGTGGTCATTGGCGGCTTGCTGACGAGCCTAGCCTCCTGGCGCTGGGTGATGTTCGTCAACATACCTGTCGGTATCGTCTTGGCCGCGGTTGTTGCCGGCTGTCTGCGCCCTCAGCTCATGGCCGACGCCAGGGCGAAGCTCGATGTGCTAGGCGCGTCCACTGTCACGCTGGCGTTGGCCTCGTTTCTCTATGCGATCTCACAATCGGTACATGCAGGTTGGACATCCAGTACCGTGCTCAGTGCGTTGGCTACCGCGCTGATCATGTTCATGGCCTTCATCGCAGCTGAACGCCGTTCGGCTCAGCCCCTGATCAATGTCGAAATATTTCGGCTGCGAAACGTAACGGTCGGAATGGCTATGGTGTTGAGCCTCGGCGCAGTTCTCACCGTGTCGATGTTCTTTCTGTCGCAGGCTCTGCAGCGGATCGACGGGCGCAGTCCGCTCGACACCGGACTGGCTTTACTACCAATGGCTTCGGCACTGGCTATCGCATCGATCGCATCACGCTATTTGCGGGACGCTGGCGTTAAAAATTTGCCCTGTATTGGCAGCCTCGTGTCGGCAGCAGGCCTGATCTGGCTCAATTGGTTGCCTGTTCATCCATTGCAGGTCAGCGAATTTCTACTACCTACATTGCTGGTCGGCGCTGGTAACGGGTTGGTAATGATGAGTGCCACGCAAGCAGTTCTTGCAGGAGTTCCGCGGAAAGACTCGGGTCTTGCAGCAGGACTACAGAACACTGCACGCCAACTAGGTGGAGCAGTGGGCATAGCAGTACTAGGTGCAGTCGCCCATTCAGTCATGGCGGCGCAATTGGCCACCGGGCAACTACCCCAGGCGGCCGAACTTGCGGGTTACCGGTTCGCATTCTTGATGGCAGGCATCGTCAGCGTTGTCTCGGCAGTCGCGTCGCTCATGCTGAAGCACGCGCCCGCATCAAAAGAGTAGCGCGGAATTCCTTGGCTCCAGATGCGGCATTGCGTGAGAGCCAGTGCAGCTCGCTCATTCAGCATCAATCCTTGGAGAAAGCCTGCGGCCAGATGAAGCGGCCCCGCGCCAGCCGCTGGTTCAACAAGCATAGACCGGCGCCGGTCCACCACAGCAGTTTGATGATGTCACCGCGCCGGCCACGGAACACAGACACGTGGCCGTTGAAGCGGCAGCGCATGTCGGTGACGCCGGCAGCGATCCGGATGCGCGTGTGGGCAGGCAGGCCGATCATGGCAGCAGCCGCTGCAGCACCAGGGCCAGCAGCGTCGTATCGGCGGCACTCTCGATCCGCAGCTGGACCTTGCCGACAGTCAGGGCGATCACGCCGCCAGGCACACGAACCGGCTGGGGCGGATGCTTCGCCAATGCCGGCCTCACCACTGTCACCGGCAGCAGCGATTGTGCCACCAGCGCGCGCTTGAATTCGTCGGTGCGGCGCCGATAACTGCCACGTCAGAAATCGTTAAGTGACGCATTGGAAAAATGAAAAGTTCATTTCCCCCAGCCACAAAAAAGCCGCATCTCCAAACAGGCGGATGCGGCATTGCGCTAGCGCAAATGAATGCTTACTTCGTCGCAGCTTTCACAGCCTTCGGATACTTGACCGTCATTTCCTGCAGCAGCTTATCGGCGTGGTCCACTTCCTTCATCACCCACAGCATGTAGCGGATGTCGAGGTGGATGGCGCGCGTGATGGCCGTGTCGAAGTACCAGTCTTTGGTGATCGATTCATACGTCGAATCGAAGTTCAGACCGATCAACTCGCCACGCTTGTTCATCACGGCCGAACCGGAATTGCCGCCCGTGGTGTCCGCGCTGGTGAGGAAGTTGACGGGGACCGTGCCCAGCACCGGGTCGCGGAACTGGCCGTAGCGTTTTTCCTTGACGGCGTCGAGCAGCGCTTGCGGTGCTTCGAACGGGGCTTTGCCCGTGACTTTCTCGACGATGCCTTCCACGGTCGTGAACGGTCCCTTGGTGATGCCGTCGCGCGGCGAGTAGGGAGAGACGGTGCCGTACGTGACGCGCAGGGTCGAATTAGCGTCAGGATAGACCGGCTTGCCTTGCGATTTCTTCCAGGCAATCACGGCTTGCATGTATTGCGGAATCACGCGTTCCAGGTTGCCGTCGATTTCCTTGCGGCGCTCTTCCAGCGCTGCCTCGACCACTTGCAGCTTGATGGCCAGTTGCATGAAGGCGTCGTCGGACCCCGCAACAGCAGCTTGGTCCTTTTCCAGCCAGGCCAGGCGCTTGCCCGTGTCAGCCAGTTGCGTCTGCTGGTACAGGGCCGCTACGGCGCTTGGCGCCGGCAGCAGCGCGTCCAGGCCTTGCGGATGGCTCTTCGCCGCCAGCTGCGCGTAACGCTTCAGGCCCGCTGCAAAACGCGCCTGATCGACCTTGTTGACATACGACTGCTCCAGACGGGCCAGACGGGCCTTGATGAAGGCCAGGTCGCGCTGCTGGAAGCCCGATTCGCGCTCGGCGTCCGCTTTCTGGCGCTCCAGCGACAGGCGGTAGATGGTGCGCGCGCTTTTCAGCAAGTCGCTATTGGTGGCCACTGACCAGGCGAACTCTTCTTCGCTCAAGGCCATGTCGCTGGCAATCGCCGCGTCCAGTTCGGCCAGCAGCGTGGTCGAGACGTTCGGCTGCTTCGCATACCAGGCGCGGAACTCGGCATCCTGCACGTCCTTGATGGCGGCGATGTCCTTGCGGGCGAAACCGTCGAGCAAGCCCTGGGTTTTCTTCAGCACGTTGTTGATGCTTTTCACCACGCTCGCATAGCGCACGGCAGCGGCGGCGTCGCCATCGGTGGCATCGGCCATCACGGCCAGGTCAGCTTGCAGTTCGGATACTTTCAGGGGGAAGGCAGCATCGCGCGCAAAGCGGATTTCCGCCGGCAGCTTGTAACGGCTGGTACGGCCGGGGTAGCCCGCCAACAAGATGCCGTCACCGGCTTTCAAGCCTTCGGCCGAGACCACCAGGAAGTCCTTCGATTTGTACGGCACGTTGTCGGGCGACGGGTCGGCCGGACGGCCATCCTTGCCCACGTAGGCGCGCAGGAACGCGTAGTCGCCCGTGTGGCGCGGCCATTCGTAGTTGTCGATGTCGCCGCCGAAGTTGCCGATCTTGTCCGATGGCGCGTACACCAGGCGCACGTCGCGTATCATCATCTGGCGGATGCGGTAGTACTCGAGGCCGCGGTGGAAGGCGGGCACGGAGCAGCGGTACATCTTGTCCGTTTCGCATTCGGCGATCAGGTCCTTGACGCGCTTTTCCACGGCTTCGTGGCGCGCGCGGCCACTCATGTCGGCCGTCAAGCCTTTCAGTACGCGCTCGCTGACGTTCTCCACCTTGTCCGTCACATACACCAGGCTGTTCGGACCGCCCGGCAGCTCGCTAGCGCGCGTCTTGGCCAGGAAGCCGTTGGTGATGTAATTGTGTTCCGGCGTGGAATTGCGCTGCACGGCGCCATACGCGCAGTGGTGGTTCGTCACCACCAGGCCCGCGTCGGAAACAAAAGCGGCCGAGCAGCCACCCAGCGACACGATGGCGCTCATCGGGTGCTTGCTCAGGTCGGCCAGTTTTTCTGCAGGAATGTCGATGCCGACCCGTTTCAGTTCGGCTTTCAGCTGTGGCAGTTGGTGTGGTTGCCACTGCCCTTCGTCGGCGTGTGCGCCGGCGAACGCGCCCAGTAAGGCGACGGGTAAAACGATTGTTTTGAACAAGATATGCCCCTCCATAAATAGCAGGCGAAAGTATAGCCTGTCCGGCGGGGCATGAGTCGGCAAAAATTAACCCATTGCAATTTCTGTATCAGGCGGCAGGCCGCCCCGCCCCCGGCAAGGGAATCTGCAGGGACAGGCGGCAACCGGTGCCCGACGCCGGCATGCCCACCTCGAAGTGCCCGCCCAGCGCCGTCACCCGCTCGGCAATGCCGATCAGGCCAAAGCACTGTTTTTTGCGCTGCTGCTGTGGCGTGATGCCGATGCCATTGTCGCTGATGGCCACGTACACGGCGCAGGCATCCGAACTGAGCTCGATCTCGACCTGGCTGGCCTGGGCGTGCCGCATGACGTTGCTAAGCGCCTCCTGCACGATGCGGAACAGCACGATCTCGACCTGGCTGCCGATGGCGGCAAACAAGGCCTCGTCGCGTATCAGCAAGCGGCAAGCGACGCCGCTGCGCTTGCGGAAATCGCCCACCTGCCATTCGATGGCGGCCTGCAAGCCCAGGTCCAGCGCCATCGGGCGCAGCTCGTTCATGATGCCGCGCACGCTCTTGATGGTGGTGTCGACATTGCTGAGCACAGCGCCGACCCGGCGGTGCAGGCGCGGATGGGTACCCTCGGTGCGCGCGCTGAGCATGGAAATATCGATGCGCAGCGCCAGCAGGTTTTGCCCCAGCTCATCGTGGATATCGCGCGAGATGCGCTTGCGCTCGTCTTCCTTGGCCGTTTCCAGATGCAGCGCCAGCTGGCGCAACTGCGCGTGCGACTGGCGCAGGGCGCCATCCATCAGCTTGCGTTCGGTAATGTCCGTGTGCGCCACCACCACACGCAGCGGCTCTTCGCCAAGGAAACGGCTGATCCTGGCCTGCGACCAGCGCGGGCCGGCGCGCGTGGCAAATTCATACTCTAGCGCAAACGTGTCGGCAGTGCCGGCAATGACGGAACGGATGCCGGCAGCGAGCTCGCGTCCGGCGCTGCGCTGCCAGCGTGGGTCGGTCTCGCAAAATTCCAGGTACTGCAGCGGCCGTGACGTTCGCCCCACGAAGGCCAGGCATGCCTGGTTGGCATGCACGACGCAGCCGGACCGGTCCAGCACCAGCACCCGGTCCGTCAGCGAATCGATGGTGGCGTGGAAGAAACGCTCGGCATCGCGCAAGGCTTCCTGCGCCCGCTCGCGCTGGTGCACTTCCAGCTGCAGATGCTGGTTGGCTCGCAGCAATTCGGCCGTGCGGTCGATGACGCGCTGGTCCAGCTCACGATGCAGTTCACGCAAGTCCGCCTCGGCCAGCTTGCGCTCGGTGATATCGGAAAACACGCCGACAAAATGGCTGATGGCACCGTCCTGGTTGCGCATGGGCGTGATCGACAGCGACTCGACGAAGCGCTCGCCACTCTTGCGCCGGTTCACCAGTTCGCCATACCAGCTGCCATTCTGATGCAGGCTGCGCCACATGGCTTCATAGAAATGCGGCAAATGCGTGCCGCCGCCGAGGAAGGACGGATCGCGCCCGATGGCTTCCTCCGCCTGGTAGCCGGTGATGGTGGTAAAGGCGGGGTTGACGGAAATGATGCGGTTGCCGCTGTCTGTCACCAGCACGCCTTCGCGGATACTGTCGAGGATGACGAAGGCGCGCTGCAAGGCCGATTCGCGCGCATGCTCGTCGCCCAGGTCCATCACCAACATGCGCGCCGTGGCGCTGGCGGCGTCGACATTGGCTTCGATGCGCACCATGCGACCCGTGCGGCACGCTACGCCTTCGAACAGTTGCACCTCAAGTACCTGACGCGCGCCGCTGCTGAAGACAGCGTCGAGGAAACGGCGGAAAACACCGTGCGCCTGGGGCGCAACGAATTGTTCGAAACGCCGCCCCAGCAGCTGGCTCTTGTCACGCTGCAACAAACCGCAGGCAGCCACGTTGACACGCGTGATGATGCTCTCGCGCGCCACGGAAAAATAGCTGACGGGCGCCTGTTCATACAGCTGCGCATAAAGGTCGCGGCGGCTTTCAAATTCAGTCCTCATCTGTTCCAGTTCGCCCGGGGCTGCACTCTGCATTTCCAGCTCGATCTGCTTGATCTGCAGCTCATGCGTCTGACGCATCACGTCTTCATTCGACTGCGGCGGCGGTATCGGCTGGCGCTGCTGCGCCACTTGCTCGGCCTGCGCTCGCAATCTGGCCGGCATGCTACCGTCGTCGAATGGTCCGTTCATGAGGCTCTCTTTCCTGCTGTCCCGTCTGCTACGGCGCCGGACTGGATCTGACGCCGCCGGGCTTCCAGTATCCTCGCCGATTGCCACTCCTCATTGCTCACTTGCCATTCCCCCTTAGCCGGTTTGACTTCGTCGCGCGAGGTCTGGATGTCATGGCGTGCCTGGATCAGCTGCCGCCCCAGTTCCAGCACCTTGAGCTTCGGCGGGCGGCCCGGGGTGGCCGCCGGCGGCACGTCGGCAAGCTGGGGCGCCCAGTTGTCGGGGCGCTGGTACAGCCAGGCGGACGCCGTCGGCGGTGCGCACGGCTCGGAAGAATGTCCAGGCGTGTCGGCGCTCCCCAACAGCAATACGCCATCGCGGTTCAAGGCGTAATGAAACAGGGGAGTCAAACGCTGCTGCAGCTTGGTTTTGAGGTAAATCAAGGGGTCAGGCCGGCAATTGATAATCTTGCATTCTAGCACTCAAGCCACGCGTGAAAATGCGAATTTGGCGCAGGTTTTTCACCCTGCGCCAACCTGCCGTCTACTGCGCCGGCGGCACATGCCAGCCGCCGCCCAGCGACTGAATCAGGGCCACGGCCGTCGTCTGGCGGTCCGCCTGCGCCTGCACCAGCGAACGGCGCGCCGACAGGGCCGTCACCTGCGCCGTCACCACATCCGTATAGCCGACCTGGCCCGCGTTGTAGCGGTTCAGCATCTGCTGCTCGACCTGGTCGGCGGCGGACGACGCCTGCTGGCGCAAGGCCAGCTGCTCGGCCAGCGCGCGCGTGGCTGACAACTGGTCTTCCACGGCGCCAAAGGCGGCCAGCACCGTCTGGCGGTAGCGCGCCACGGCCGCTTCGTGGCCGGCCTTGGCCGCGTCCACGCTGGCCGTGGTGGCGCCCGCGTTGAACAAGGTTTGCGCGGCCGACACGCCCAGCGACCACAGGCTCGACGATGCATTGAACAGGTCGCCCACACGGCTGGCGCCGGACCCGTAGGAACCCGTCAGGTTCAGGCTCGGATAGTAGGCGGAACGGGCGATGCCGATCTGCTCGTTGGCCACGGCCACCCTGCGCTCGGCGGCGGCGATATCGGGGCGGCGCTGCAGCAGGGTCGACGGCACGCCCAGCGGCACCTCGGGCACGGTCAGGGTCCACGGCGCCACGGCCAGGCTGAAGTCAGACGGCGCCTTACCCAGCAGGATGGCGATCGCGTGTTCCAGCTGGGCGCGCGCACGCGTCTGGCTCGACAGGTCGATCTGCGCATTCGCCAGCTGCGTCTGCGCCTGCAGCAGGTCGGACTTGGCGGCGATGCCGGAATTGAAGCGGTTGCTGGTGATGTCGAGCACGCGCTTGTAGCCAGCTATGGTGGCGTTCAGCAGCGCGATCTGCGCATCGCTCTGGCGCAGCGAAAAGTAATTCGTCGCCAGTTCGCCCTGCGCCGACAGGCGCGCGGCGGCCAGGTCGGCCGCGCTGGCGGCCGCGCTGGCATCCGCGCCCGATACGCCGGCGCGCAGGCGGCCCCAGATATCCGGTTCCCACGACGCGCCGATGGCCGCCTTGAAGTTATTGTTCGTCTGCTGCTCGCCACCGCCACCGCCACCGGAACGGGCACCGCTGCCCGTCAGGTTCACGCTGGGGAACAGCGAGGCGCGCTGTTCGCGCACCAGCGCGCGCGCCTGCTCGTACGAGGCAATGGCAGCCGCCACGTTCTGGTTCGATACCTCAATGCCTTCGGCCAGCTGGTTCAGCTGCGCGTCGCCGAACAGGGTCCACCAGGGGCCACGCTCCAGGGTATCGGCTGGCACGGCCGGTTGCCAGCCGGCCGCCTCCTTGAACGCTTGCGGCGCGGCGGCGACGGGCACTTCATACGCGGGGCTGACGGCGCAGCCAGCCAGAAGAACTGCGGCCGCTGCCAATGCCAGCAGGTGGCGTGCGGGTACGGCGGACGGGATAGGTTTTACTTGCTTCATGATTGTGTGCTCGGGTTATCTGGCCCAGGAATGCGGCTCAATTGCTGCTCGTCGGCGCTGCGCGTGCGCAGCTTGTCGAGCAGGATATAGACCACCGGGGTGGTCAGCAATGTGAGTAACTGGCTGGCAATCAGGCCGCCGATGATGGCGACCCCCAAGGGCTGGCGTAGCTCTGACCCCTCGCCGAAACCGATCGCCAGCGGCAAGGCGCCAAGCGCCGCCGCCAGTGTGGTCATCAGAATGGGGCGGAAACGCAGCAAACATGCCTCGCGCACCGCCTCCACCGCTGTCAGTCCGCGCGAACGCTCGGCCTCCAGCGCGAAGTCGATGATCAATATAGCATTTTTCTTGACGATACCGATCAACAGGAACACGCCGATCAGGGCAATGATGGAAAACTCCATGCGGAACAGCAGCAATGCCAGCACGGCGCCCACCCCCGCCGACGGCAAGGTTGACAGCACGGTGATCGGGTGGATCAGGCTTTCATACAGGATGCCCAGCACGATGTAAATCACCACGATGGCCGCCAGGATCAACAGCGGCTGCTCCTTGTTGCTGTCCTGCGCACTCTTGGCCGAACCCTGGAAGCTGCCGCGCACATTCACCGGCATGCCGATTTCCGATTCCGCCTGGGCCACGGCGGCCTGCCCATCGCTGAGCGGAGAGCCGTCGGCCAGGTTGAACGAGACGGTGGTGGCCAGCTCACCTCCCTGGTGGTTGATGGACGTCGCCGTCGAGCTTTCGGCAAAGCTGCTAAACGACGACAGCGGCACCATCGTCGCCAGGGTCGTACTCAAGGCCGTACCGCTGGACGGATCGCGCGCCGCCGTCGTGTTCGAGGTGGTGGCAGTCGTCGCCGAGGTGACGGCGGAGGTGGTCGTGCTGACGCCGGCCGCATTCGACGCCGGCACATACACGGAGCGCAGCGCTTCCGGACTTTGCGCATAGCGCGGCGCCACTTCCATGATGACGTGGTACTGGTTCAGCTCATCATAGATGGTCGCCACCTGGCGCTGGCCGAAACTGTTGTACAGCGCATTGTCGATGTCGCGCACCTGCACGCCCAGCTGGGTGGCGCGGTCCTTGTCGATGCTGACAAAGGTTTCCACGCCATTTTCCGCCTGGTCCGTGTCGACGTCGATCAGGGCGGGCTGCAGCTTCATCTGGTCGGCCAGTTTCGCCGCCCATTTCTTCAGGTCCGCCTGGTTGTCGCTGATCAGGGTGTACTGGTAGGTCGAATTGCTGGAACGCCCGCCCATGCGCAAATCCTGCACGGGGTTGAGGAACAGCGAAATACCCGTCACCTTGGCCAGCTGCGGACGCAGGCGCGCGATCACGGCCTGGCCCTTGTCGGTGCGCTGCGAGGCCGGCTTCAGGTCGATGAACATGAAGCCGCCCCCCGCCCTGCCCCCGCCGGTGAACCCGACGACGGTGGCGACGGCAGGATCGTCCTTGATGATGTTGACCAGCTGGCGCAGCTTGCCCTGCATGGCCTGGAAGGAGATGCTCTGGTCGGCGCGCATGCCGCCGTTGATCTGGCCCGTGTCCTGCTGCGGGAAAAAGCCCTTGGGCGCGGCCGCAAACAGATACACGTTCAGGCCGACGACGAATACCAAGATGGTCATCACCAGCGCGGCGCTGGACAAGGCCCAGTCCAGGCAGTGTTCATACACCTTCAGCATGCGCTCGAAGCCCCGTTCGAACCAGCGCGCCACGGCACCCGGCGGCTTGTGATGCTCACCGCTTTTCAGCAGCCAGGCGCACATCATCGGCGTGGTGGTCAATGAAATCACCAGCGAAATCATCACGGCGGCCGACAGCGTGACGGCAAATTCGCGGAACAAACGCCCCACCTGGCCGCCCATAAACAGCAGCGGGATGAAGACGGCCACCAGCGACAGGCTGATCGACAGCACGGTAAAACCCACTTCGCGCGCGCCCAGCAAGGCCGCCTTGAAACGGTCCATGCCCGCCTCGATGTGGCGCTGCGTGTTTTCCAGCACCACGATGGCATCGTCGACGACAAAACCGGTGGCCACCGTGAGCGCCATCAACGACAGGTTATTCAGGCTGAAACCCAGCATGTACATCACGCCGAAGGTGCCCAGCAAGGAAACGATGGTGGCCACGGCCGGGATGATGGTGGCGCGCACGCTGCGCAGGAAAGCGCTGACCACCAGCACCACCAGCACGATGGAGAGGATCAGGGTGAATTCGATCTCGTGCAAGGATGAGCGGATGGAATTGGTGCTGTCGGACGCCACTTGCAGCTTGATGTCGCCGGGCAGCTGCGCCTGCAATTGCGGCAGCAGTGCGCGCACGCCGTCCACCGTGGCGATGACGTTGGCGCCGGGTTGGCGCGTGATCAGCACGATGACGGCCGGATCGCCGTTGAACAGGCCCAGGGTATTGTTGTTCTCCACGCCGTCGACCACTTCGGCCACGTCGTCGAGGCGGATGGCGGCGCCATCACGCCAGGCCACCACCAGGCCGCGGTAATCGGCCGCGCTGCGCCCGCCCGAGGCGGTGCTGGCGCCAGAATAGACTTGCAGGCTGCGCGCGTCGCCGGAGATCGCCCCCTTGGGCCGGTTGGCGTTCGTGGCCTGGATGGCTGCGCGCACGTCTTCCATCGACACGGCATAGTGATTGAGCTGGTAAGGCAGCAGTTCCACACGCACGGCCGGCAACGAACCGCCGCCCAGTTCCACGTCGCCCACGCCTTTGACTTGCGCCACTTTCTGCTGCACCAGGTTCGACACGGCATCGTAGATCTGGCCCGGCGTGCGCGTCTTTGACGTCAGCGCCAGGATGATCACGGGCGCGTCGGACGGATTGGCCTTGCGATACGTCGGATTGCTGCGCAGGGTGGCCGGCAAGTCCACGCGCGAGGCGGCAATGGCCGCCTGCACTTCGCGCGCGGCAGAATCGATCTTGCGGTTCAAATCAAACTGCAAATTGATGCGCGCCGAGCCCGTGCCCGACGACGACGTCATCTCGTTCACGCCCGAGATCACGCCCAGGCGCCGCTCCAGCGGTGTGGCTACCGAGGTGGCCATGGTCGCGGGGCTGGCGCCGGGCAGGCTGGCACTGACGGAAATGGTCGGATAATCGACTTGCGGCAGCGGCGAAACGGGCAGCACGAAGAAGGCGCCGACGCCCGCCAGCGCGATGCCGATGGTCAGCAGCACGGTGGCGATGGGCCGCTTGACGAATGGTTCGGACAGGTTCACGCGGCGCTCCCCGCGTTATCGGCCGGCTTGTCCAGGCTCACGCCCCGCGTTTTAGACGCGAAGCGCTGGCCCAGGCGGTCAAAGCCCAGGTAGATGACGGGCGTGGTAAACAGGGTCAGCACCTGGCTGACGATCAGGCCGCCGAAGATGGCCAGGCCCAGCGGACGGCGCAACTCGGCGCCCTCGCCCCAGCCCAGCATCAGCGGCACAGCCGCGAACAGCGCCGCCAGGGTCGTCATCAGGATAGGGCGGAAACGCAGCAATGCAGCCTGGTGGATGGCTTCCTGCGGGCTTTTTCCTTCATCGCGTTCGGCCTCGATGGCAAAGTCGATCATCATGATGGCGTTCTTCTTGACGATGCCGATCAAGAGGATGATGCCGATGATGCCGATCACGCCCAGGTCCTGCCCGGAAATCATCAGCGCCAGCAAGGCACCCACGCCGGCCGATGGAAGGGTCGACAAAATCGTCAGCGGGTGGATATAGCTTTCATACAGCACGCCCAGCACGATGTAGACGCAGACGACGGCGGCCAGGATCAGCCACAGCTGGTTCGACAAGGAATTTTCATACGCACCGGCCGCGCCCAGGAAAGTCAATGTCAGCGATGGCGGCAAGCCGATGTCTTTTGCCGCCTGCCGGATGGCGTCGACGGCGCTGCCCAGCGCCACGCCCTGCGTGGTATCAAAGCCGAGTGTCGTGGCCGGGTACTGCGCCACGTGCGTGATTTGCAGCGGCGCCTGTTTTTCGCTGACGCTGGCAAAGGCGGACAGCGGCGTCGACTTGCCGGAACCCGTGCGCACCTGCAGTTCCGACAGGTCGGCCGGCGTGGTGACGATGCCGGGCTGCGCTTCGAGAATCACGCGGTACTGGTTGGTTTCCGTGAAAATGGTCGAGATGATGCGCTGGCCGAAAGCGTTGTACAGCGCGTCGTCGACGGTGGCCGTGGTGACGGACATGCGCGCAGCGCTGTCGCGGTCGATGGCCACCACGACGGCGGCGCCCGTGGCGCCCGCATCCGTGACGACGTTGCGCAGCTGCGATTTTTCGCGCATGCGCGCCGCCAGCTTGCCGGCCCACTCGGTGACGGTGGCCGTGTCGGCCCCTTCGAGCGACACGCGGTACTGCGTCGGCCCCGATTCCGCATCGATGGTGAGATCCTGCGTCGGCTGCAAATACAGGGTTACGCCGGCCACCTTGGCCACGCGGTTGCGCAGGCGCTCCATGATGTCGTCCTGGCTGCCGCTGCGCGAACGCTTCAGGTTGATCAGCATGCTGCCCGTGTGCAGCATGGTGTTGTTGGCCGCATCGACGCCCACCAGGGAACTTAGGGTATCGACAGCGGGATCTTCCAGCAGCGCGCTGGCAGCAGCCTGCTGCAAGGTGGCCATGCGTTCGTACGAGACGGCTTGCGAGGTTTCGATGCGCGCCTTCAGCTGCCCCGTGTCCTGCGTGGGGAACAGGCCTTTCGGGATGGTGATGTACAAAATCACCGTCAGCAGCAAAGTGGCCAAAGCCACCAGCAGGGTCAAGCCCTGGCGTTTCAGCACCCACACCAGCGCATGATCGTACTGCACGATGACGCGGTCGAGAAAGGCCTGGATGCGCTGGCCCGTGGCGCTGACTTTTTCATCGGCGTGGCTTTTCAGCCAGCGCGCCGACATCATCGGCACCAGGGTCAGCGAGACCACGCCGGAAATCAATATCGTGATGGCCAGGGTCATGGCAAATTCGCGGAACAATCGGCCCACCACGTCGCCCATGAACAGCAACGGAATCAGCACGGCAATCAATGACACCGTCAGCGAGATGATGGTAAAGCCGATCTGCGACGCGCCTTTCAGCGCGGCCGCCATCGGCGTTTCGCCCTCTTCGATGTAGCGGGCGATGTTTTCGATCATGACGATGGCGTCATCGACGACAAAACCGGTGGCAATCGTCAGCGCCATCAGGGACAGGTTGTTCAGGCTGTAGCCGAGCAGATACATGGCGCCGCAGGCGCCGATCAGCGAAATCGGCACGGACAGGCTGGCAATCACCGTGGCGCGCAGACTATGCAAAAAGGCGAAGATCACCAGCACCACCAGCAGCACGGACAGCAGCAGTTCCATTTCCACGTGCTCGACCGAGGCGCGGATGCCTGTCGTGCGATCGCTCAACACGTCGAGTTTCATGGCCGCCGGCAGGCTCGCTTGCAGGTCGGGCAGCAGGGCCTTGATAGCGTCGACCGTCTTGATGACGTTGGCGCCGGGCTGGCGCTGCACGTTCAGAATGATGGCCGGCTGCTTGCCCGACCAGGCACCCAGGCGCGTATTTTCCGCGCTGTCGACGACGTTGGCCACGTCAAGCAGGCGCACGGGCGCGCCGTTTTTATAGGTGATGATCAGGCGCTTATAGTCTTCCGCCGTCACCAATTGATCGTTGGCGTTGATGGTAAACGAGCGCGTGGGGCCGTCGAAACTGCCCTTGGCACTGTTGACGTTGGCCGCCGCGATGGCCGTGCGCAGGCTGTCGAGGCCCAGGCCATATGAGGCCAGCAATTTGGTGTCGCCCTGGATGCGCACGGCGGGACGCTGGCCGCCCGACAGCGACACCAGGCCCACGCCGTTGACCTGGCTGATTTTCAGCGCCAGGCGCGTGTTGACGATGTTTTGCACCTGCGTCAGCGGCATGGTGTCCGAGGTGATGGCCAGTGTCAGCACGGGCGCGTCGGCCGGGTTGATCTTGGCGTACACGGGCGGCGCTGGCAAGTCGGTCGGCAGCAGGGAGCCGCCCGCGTTGATGGCCGCCTGCACTTCCTGCTCGGCCACGTCCAGGGTCTGACCCAGGGTGAATTGCAGGGTGATGAGGGAGACGCCGGCGGCGCTGGTGGAACTCATGCGCTGCAAGCCCGACATCTGCCCGAACTGGCGCTCCAGCGGGGCCGTCACGGTCTGCCCCATGACTTCGGGACTGGCGCCCGGGTATAAGGTCTGCACCTGGATGGTGGGGAAGTCCACCTGCGGCAAGGCGGCCAGCGGCAGGAACTTGAAGCCGACCAGCCCCGCCAGCACGATGGCCAGCATCAGCAGCGCCGTGGCGACGGGGCGCTTGATGAAGGGCGTCGATGGACTCATTGTGCTGCGCCCTTCGCTGGTGCCGCTGGAACGTTGGCCGGTGCGGATGCGGAAGCGGCTGCCGCTGCTGATGCGCTGGCAGCGCCGTCAGCCTGCTGGCGGCGGTGGCGGCGTTCGCCGCTTGCGCCAGGTGCACCGCCCGCACCGACCGGCTTGTCGCCCGCCAGGGTGACTTTAGCGCCTTCCTTCAGGCGGTCGGCGCCTTCCGTGATGACTTGCTCTCCCGCTTCCAGACCGGCGCGGATTTCCACCATGTCGGTAGTCGCCTGACCGCGCGTGACCATGCGCACGGTGACGGTTTTGTCGGCTTTCAGCACATACACGAAGTCGCCATTATTGCTGTGACGCAGAGCCGTCACGGGTACCAGCACGGCGCCCGTGATATTGCCCAGCTCCAGGCGCACGTTGACGAACTGGCTGGGGAACAGGGCCATCTTGTCATTCGTGTAGCGGGCCTTGGCGCGCACGGTGCCCGTCTGCACGTCGACCTGGTTATCGAGCGCGCTCAGGCTGCCCTTGTCCAGGGTATGCGTGCGCGTGCGGTCCAGCGCCAGGGCCGCCAGGGCCGAGCCGCCATTCAGGCGTTCCTGGATGGTCTGCACTTTATCCTGTGGCACGGAAAACGCCACGTCGATGGGCGACAGCTGCGTCACCACCACCACGCCGCCCGCATCGCTGGTGCTCACCAGGTTGCCGATATCGACCACCTTCAGGCCGGCGCGGCCGCTGATCGGCGACACCACCTTGGTATAACCGAGGTTCAGACTGGCCGTGCCTTCGGCGGCGCGGTCCGTCATGACCGTGCCTTCCAGCTGTTTGACCAGGGCGGCCTGCGTATCGACATCCTGGCGCGCGATGGAATCCTGGCCCAGCAGGGTTTGATAGCGCTTCAGGGTCAGGCGCGCGTTTTCCAGCTGCGCTTCATCGCGCTGGCGCTGGCCCGTGGCCTGCATCAGCGCCATCTCGAACTGCGCCGGGTCGATCTGCGCCACCACCTGGCCCGCCTTGACCATGCCGCCTTCCTTGAATTTCAACTCTTTCAAAATGCCCGACACTTGCGGGCGCACCGTCACGGTGGACGCCGCCGTCACGGTGCCCAGCGCATCGAGCACCACGGGCAAGTCGGACTTCACGGCCGTGGCCACGCCCACGGTGGTCGAGGGGCCGCCGCGGCGTCCACCGGGGCCGCCCGGACCGCCGGGTCCGGCCATGCCGGCGCCGCTCTGGGCGGCGGTGCCGGAGTGGGTCAGGTACCAGGCAGCGCCCCCCAGTGCAGCCATCACGGCCAGCGCGATGACCGTGCCGACGATTTTCGAACGGCGGCTGCGCCGCGGGGTGTTGGGTGTTGTCTGCGAATCCATCGCTTATCCTTGTATAGGCCGCTGGCACGGCGAGTCTGTGGCGCCGGCCGAGGTGGAACACACTCAGGCCGGACGACCGTTTTTCGGGGTTGTTTCGGTACAAAGCCGGGGGAGTCAAGAGCTGAAAGTCAGCTGAAAAAACATCGCTCCCTAGCGTGAAACGACTCTAGCATAGTCATGTTTCTGTTTCATTTCTACTTGAAACAATTATCCATGGCTTGCCGCGCGGGGCCTGGACACGCACGCCTGCTGGCATGCCGCCACTGTGGGGGAATGGTGGAAAAATCAGGCTTGGGGGGCGTCGTGCCACGGCGCCAGCGCTGCACGGGCGACTCGCATGCAGATACAAACTCGCTACAAATCTCCCGCCATCCGGCTTGACCTGCCGCCACGCGGGTGCTCAGGCAGCGACAGACGGCCGCGATTCTTTACCTGGATTTACAGCGTCATGCCAAGGATGACATCCTGGTAATCGGTGCGGCCCACGCGGAAAGTGCGCCTGCCCAGCTGCGCAAAGCCGCAGCGCGCATAAAACGCCAGCGCGTCGTGGTTTTCCGCGTACACGCCCAGCAGCACGCGCCCTGCGCCGCTGGCGCGCGCCCGCTCCACGGCCGCCTGCATCAGGCGCTGGCCCACACGCTGGCCCTGGAAGCGGTGCAGCAGGTAGATGCGCTTGATTTCCAGGTCATTCGGCTGCGGGTTGGCCACCGGCAGGCTGGCGGGACTGAGCACCAGGTAGCCGATGGGCGCGCCACCGGGCGTGGCCTCGGCCAGCCACAGCCGCATGGCCGGCAGCGCCAGCCAGTCGCGGTACAGTTGCACATCGTGCTGGCGCTGGCAGTGGGCGATGACGTCGGCGCCATCGAGGATGCCGGCAAACGCCTCCAGGAAGGTCGATTGTCCCACCAGCGCCAGCGCCTGTTCATCGCCCTGCACGCAAGGGCGAATGCTGATCGCCGTGTCAGTTTGTGTACTCATGTCGTTTGCCATGCCTTGCTCTTCATCGCTGCCCTGCATATGAAACAAGCCGGGCGAAGCCGGCTTGGGGGGCAAATCATTGTCTCGCGTCCGGCCTTACTTGCCGCCTAAAGGCACCTCGCACAAGCAGTGCGTGAGGGCCATGAACGGTTTGCGCTCGCGCGTGATGCCGGACAGCCAGCTCAGGTCCTGCGCCATGCCCAGCGCCGCGTCAGCCGGCAAGCCGGTGCTGGCCAGGCCCAGCTTTACGTGCTCGCCCAGCCCCAGCGAGGCCATGGTTTTGGAGCCGAACATGCCGATCAGGCGGTCCACGTTCGACGTTTCCTGCTCCAGGTAGGTCACCCGGTAGTCGCCGCCCAGATTGGCGCGCTTGGCCGCCGACGCCAGCGCATCGCCATAGCTGCCGATGCGGTCGACCAGGTTGCGTTCTTTCGCCTGCAAGCCTGTCCAGACGCGGCCCTGCGCCACTTCATCGATCTTTTCCGGCGTGGTCTTGCGCGCCTTGGCGGCCAGGTTCAGGAAGTCGCCATACACGTGGTTGATCGAACCCTGGATCACTTGCGCGAAGCGGGGATCGAGCGGGCGCAACGGGTTGCCCGCGTCGGCCAGCCAGGTGGTGGGCGAACCGGCCGTATGAATTCCCAGCTTTTCCACCACCTTGTCGGCCGTCGGCAAAATCGCGAACACGCCGATGGAACCGGTGATGGTGGCCGCGTCGGCGATCACTTCATCGGACGAGGTGCTGATCCAGTAACCGCCCGAAGCGGCCACGTTGCCCATCGAGACGACCACCGGTTTGCCGGCGGCGCGCGTCAGTTCCAGTTCGCGGCGGATCAATTCCGAGCCGAAGGCGCTACCGCCCGGCGAATCGACGCGCAGCACAATGGCCTTGATCGATTTGTCTTCGCGTGCCTGGCGGATCAGGCGCGAGGTGGACAGGCCGCCGATGGCGCCCGGTGGCGCGATGCCGTCGCCGATTTCACCGGAGGCGATGACCACGCCGACGGCGTCGCCGACGTGCACTGGGCGCAAACGCGCCAGGTAATCCGTGTAGTTCACCTGGCGGAAGTTTGTGCCTTCCGTGTTCTTGGCGCCGCGCGCCATCATGAACTGGCGCAGTTCATCGCGCGTTTTCAGGCCGTCGACTAGCTTGGCGTCCAGCGACAGCTTGCCCAGGTCACCGCCGGCTGCCGTCATCAGCGCGGGCAACGCATCGATCGATTGCATGATGGCGCCGGCCGGCAGCTTGCGCGCCTTTTCCACGTCCGTCGTGTAGGTAGTCCACAGGCCGTTGTTCAGGTAGCGGTCCGCTTCGGCCGCCGCTTCGGACGGGCCGTTGGCGATGAAAGGCTCGGCCGCGCTTTTATACGTGCCCACTTTCAGCAGGTTGACCGTCACACCCACCTTGTCGAGCGCGTCGCGGTAGTAATTGCGGTAGCGGCCAAAGCCTTCCAGCATGACGCCGCCCATCGGATGCAGGTATACCTCGTCGGCCTTGACCGCCACCAGGTACTGGCGCTGGTTGTAACTCGAACCCCAGGCCGTGACTTTCTTGCCGGTGGCGCGGAAGCGTTCCACGCCAGCCGCCACTTCGCGCAGTGACGCCAGGCCGCCGCCCTGCAACTCGTCGAGCAGGATCACCATGGAACCGATGTTCTTGTCCTTGGACGCCGTGTCGAGCACCGCCAGCACGTCGCGCAGCTGCGCGCTTTTCTTGACTTCGCCGCTGACATTGGCCAGCACCGCCTCGCGCACACCGCCCGGGGTTTCCTCGACCAGCGGACCTTGCAAGTCAAGCACCAGCGTGGTCTTTTCCGCCAGGGGCTTGGCGCCGCCGCCAAAGATGGCGATCAGGATGGCGATGACGATCAGCAGGAAAATCAGATTGATGACCGCGCGGCGGGTGGCGTCCAGCGCGCGCCAGAATGCGCCAAAGCCGCGGCGCAGCGGCGGGAAGGGGTTGAGTGACATTGATGCTCCGTGGGGTTATGTACCTAAAGGAAATCAATATAGCTGAAAATGGCCGCGATCGTCTTGGGATTCGTCTTATTTTGACAAGTATCGCGTGCCTTGGCCACCCTGCCCTGCCGGCGTGGAAATGAGAAACAGGCCGCCCAGCACCAGGGCGCCATTCAAAATCAGCAATTCCAGGCCGATGCGGTAATGTTCGAACAGCCGCGCCTGCTCCCCCTCGATCAGCGCGCACAGCAATGGCCCGGCCACGGCCACCAGCGGTACCCAGCGGTCGCGCACGCCGCGCCGGCTCAGCAGGCCGAAGGCGAACAGGCCCAGCAGCGGACCATAGGTATAGCTGGCCAGCTTCAGGATCACGACGATCATGCTGGGACTATCAATCCACTTGAAGGCCATGATCAGGATCAAGAACAGTGCGGAAAACCCGAGGTGGACGCGGCGGCGCCAGCGCATCTGCGTGGCGGCACTCAAATCCTGCCTGCGCTGCAGGCCCAGGATGTCGATGCAGAAGGTGGACGTGAGCGCCGTCAGCGCCCCGTCCACACTGGGAAACAGGGCGGAGATGAGGGCGATGAAGAAAATCAGCTGCACCACGGCGGGGAAATGCCCGAGCACCACGGCCGGGAACAGTTTATCTCCTGTGGCCGTCACGCCCGCCAGCGGCGCATACAGGTGCAGCAAGCCGCCGAGGAAGAGGAACAGCAGCAGCACGCCAGTCAGTACCACGGTCAGGCTGAGCATGTTCTTTTGCGAGTCGCGCAAGGTCCGCACGGAAATGTTTTTTTGCATCATTTCCTGGTCCATGCCCGTCATGGCGATGGTGATGAACATGCCGGCCACGATGTGCTTCCAGACATACGCTGGGCTGTCCGGGTCGACGGTGAAGATGCGCGTGAGGCCTTGCGCGCGCATGCGCTCGAGGCTATCGATAAGGGACAGGTCCATCTCGCGCAGCAAAAACACGCTGCAAATCACCAGCCCCGCCAGCATGCAGGCCGTTTGCAGGGTGTCGGTCCAGACGATGGTTTTCACGCCGCCCTCATACGTGTAGAGCAGGATCAGCAGCAGCACGACGCACGACGTCAGCCAGAACGGCACGCCGAAGCTGTCGAGTATCGTCGCCTGCAGGATATTGACCACCAGATACAGCCGCGCCGTGGCGCCCAGCAGGCGCGACACGATGAAAAACGCCGCCCCGCTCTGGTAGGAACGCCGCCCCAGGCGCAATTCCAGGTAGCGGTAAATCGACGTGAGCTGCAGCCGGTAGTACAGCGGCAGCAAAATAAACGTGATGGCCAAATAGCCCAGTACATAGCCGATCATGAGCTGGATGTAGCCGAAACCGTTGCTCCCCACGGCGCCCGGCACGCTGATGAAGGTGACGCCCGTGAGCGTGGTGCCCACCATGCCGAAGGCCACCAGCATCCAATTGCTATCCTTGTTGCCGATGAAAAAACTGTCGTTGGTGGCGTGGCGCGACGTGCGCCACGCCACGCCCAGCAGGATCAGAAAATACGCGAGCACGACGGCAAACAGGATGACTGGGGACATGGGCGTTGCACTGGCGGCAAAGATGAACAGGGGCAGAAATATACAACAAAGCGTACAGCAATGCCCCAGGTCAATCAGGCATCAGCAGCCGCTCGGTTTCACGCGCTCCACTTCCAGGCCAAACCACGGACGCAAGCGCGTGCCGACAACGTTGCCGAGGAAAGCGCAGACCAGCCACAGCCAGCCGTGCAAGCTGCCCGAGACGATGCCGCTGAAATACGCGCCGATATTGCAGCCGTAGGCCAGGCGCGCGCCATAGCCGAGCAGCAAGCCGCCGACGACGGCGGCGATGATCGAGCGACGCGGGATGCGCCACACGGGCGCATAGCGGCCGGCTAGCGCCGCCGCCAGCATGGCGCCCAGCACGATGCCGATATCCATCACCGAGGTCTTGTCTTGCGTCAGCGGCGCGGCCAGGGCGGCGGCGTTGGCCTTGGTGGACCAGTAGGCCCAGCTGGCAGTATCGATGCCGACCACCGATGCGGCCTTGGCGCCCCACAGGGCAAACGCGGACGTCACGCCCCATGGCTTGCCCGACAACGCCAGGGTGGCGAAGTTCAGCACGACGAGCGCGATGGCGCCCGCCACCAGCGGCCATGGGCCATGCAGCCAGGGCGATGCCTGTGTTGGCCGCAGCGGCGTGGCGACGAGCTTGCCATGGCGGCGCTTTTCAACGAATACCGTGATGCCGGCGATCAGCGCGAAGACGATCCAGTTCAGCGCCAGCGCGGGCGCCAGGCCCAGGGTCGTGACGAGAGAAATGGGCTTGAGCTGCGGCAGCGCCGTCCAGAACGGCATGTGCGCCGTGCCGATCACGGAGCCGACGATGAAGGCGGCCAGGGTGATGAGCATGCGCGTGCTGCCGCCACCGACCGTGTACAAGGTGCCGGAGGCGCAACCGCCGCCCAGCTGCATGCCGATGCCGAAAATGAAGGCGCCGAAGATCACCGAGGTGCCGGCGGGAGAAACCAGGCCCGCGACGGGCGTGCCGAACAGGGTGCCGGCCGACAGCGCGGGGAAAAACAGCGCCACGCCGACGGCCAGCATCAGCATTTGCGCGCGCAAGCCGTCGCCGCGGCCATCGGCAATGAAGACGCGCCAGGCGGACGTAAAGCCGAAGGCCGCGTGATATAGCGTAATGCCGAGCAAGGCGCCCACCACGTACAGCGCGGCCTGGGTGATGCCCACGGTCAGCGCCAGGTACCAGGCACCGAGCACAATGAGCAACAGGGCAATGCCCAGCGGTTTGGGATTGATAGCGGCGCGCAGGCGCAGGGGTGACGTTGCTGTATCGGACATGGGGAGTAGGGGCCAGAGGAAGGTAAGCCCTATTTTAAACCCTGCGCCCGCCCGTTTTGGTGTTTTCTGCCAGCAACTTACTTGTAGACCAGGGCAAGTTACCCAGGGTAAACAAGACCATCAACGACAGCAGCAGGGTCTTGCGGGGACCTTTGCCCGTCAGGGCAGTCAGGACAGGCGCGCCAACGGCGACGCCCAGCGCATACAGGCTGACCAGCAAACCGGCCGACGGCAAGTTCACGCCCAGATCCGCGACGATGGTGGGCAACAGCCCCACAATGACAAACTCGGTGGTTCCGATGGCAAATGCACTGAGAGGCAGCGCGAGCAGGGCAATGGACATGACAAACTCCGGTAAAAGATGTTGGCATGCAGTATGAGGATTTTCTTTATTCCGAAAAATAGCTCGCTCGGCAGAAGATAGTTGCGCACAAATCAACAATTCGAGGGTCTGCTACACTGCTCGGATCAACATGGGGTCACCAACATGAATTCAGAAAAACTGGCGCTGCTGGTCACGCGCGAAATGCCATATGGGAAATATCAGGGACGGTTGCTGGCCGATTTGCCAGGCCACTACCTGGGCTGGTTCGCGCGCGAAGGCTTTCCCTCGGGCGAACTGGGCAGTTTAATCGCGCTGATGTACGAGCTTGACCACAACGACCTAAGAAGCTTGCTCGACCCCTTGCGCACGCGCAAGTCGCCGTGGCGGCCGGGAGAGTAAGGAAGCGTTTAAAACTGGCGCACCTTCTTCGCCAGCATGCCGCTGAACTCGCCATTTTCCACCAGTTTTTGCAACTCGCTGGCGCCGCCGATAAGCACACCATTGACAAAGACCATGGGGAAAGTCGGCCAGCCCGTCCACATTTTCAAGGCATTGCGGCGGTGCCACTGGTTCAAATAGCTACCGTATTGCAAGTACTGATAAGGCGTGCCCAGCACGTCGAGTATCTTGCGCGCCTTGCGGGGAAACGGATTGAGCGCCATGCCGACCACCACCACCTGGTGCGCGGCGATGGCAGCCTGCACCTCGCGCACGATGTCCGTATGCTTGCTGCCGATCAAAGGTCGGGCGGCGGGATGTATTTGGGCTTCGTCTAGGATGGCGCGGGTCATGAAAGTCCTCGGGTGAGTGGCATGCGGGTCACGCATTGTGCCACGCACACAGGCTGGCGTGGGCTACACTGCGCCGTTTCTCTTCTTCGCCTCTTCAAGTATGAAATGTATGCAAGGAATCAATCCCATGTCTGACTGGAGCCGCACCCGCCGCCTGATCGGCGCTCTTCTGCTGGCCGCCAGTTGCGCCAGCGCCTACACCGTTGCCTATCCTGGGCTTGAAATGGGCTTGCTCCATGCGCTGCACCTGAAAAAGGGCACGACGGACAGAGTGGGCACCTCGGGCAAGGCGATCCAGGCCTACATGCGCGAAGGTTTTATCGGCAAGCAGCCCGACCAGCGCTTCGACTACACCGATTACTACCTGCTGAAAAAGCCCGCAAGCTTCATGGGACATGAATTAGTGCTCATCGAGGAAGAATACATCACGCAATACATCGGCTGCTGCGTCAGCTCCGGCGTTGGCGTAACGGTAAAGGTGCGCGGCAACACGCAGAAACTGCAAGCCTTCGCCCGCGCCCAGTGCTGCACCTTGACCGACCCGGTCGATATCCGGCATGCACTGAGCGACGTGGCCATCAAGACCAGGGTGGCCAAGGGGCATTACGCGTCATTGAGCTGCAGGGAACGCGATGCCGAGCGCGAGGAGCAGTAGGCTGCCAGCGCCGTGATGACTGGTGACATTCAGAACAGCTCGTCCAGCAGCAAGTGAAATTGCAGCTTGCCTTGATCGATATCAAGGAGCCCATATTGCTGCGCAAACCTTTGCTGTAGCGAGGCATCCAACTCACCGAGAGCACGCCAGACAATAGCCAGGTCCTGGTAGCGGTCGGCAACGCCGGCACGTCCCACGTCGATGCAGCCGACGACGGCGCCTTCCTGCATCAGGATATTCTCCAGCGAAAAATCGCCATGCGTGACGGCGAGGTCGGGCACCAGAGGCAGGCTATCCTGCAGCGCCGCCCACACCTGCCCTGCCGTCCAGCCTTCCCGCCCGGCATCGAAATCCTCTGCATCAACCAGGCCCGCATCGATGCGCCGGCGCGCCTGGGCCAGCCGAACGGCATGGCCGGCGTTGAACGGGCAAGCGCTCACGGGAAGCGCGTGCAGGCGGCGCAGGAAGGCCGCCAGCGCATCGACCACGGCGGGACCCAGCGCGGGGTTCGCTGCCAGCACCTCGGACGCCGTCGTGCCAGGCAGCGCAGTCATCAGCAGCCATGCCTGGTCCGGGTCAGCCATGCGGGCAAACTGCACCACCGCCGGCACGGGCAGGTACTGCGCCAGCCAGCGCAGCCGCGCCATTTCATCGGCGATATCGGCGGCGGCAACAGCCCTGCCGTGCTTCAGGTACAGGCCAGGCGCACCGTCCCTGCCATGCAGCCGGTAGACGGCAGCGCCCGACTCACCGATGCTGTCGCGCGCCCATTGATAAGCAGCCACGGCGGCGCGCAGGCTGGCGGGCATGGCTGCCGTCATGGCGACTTGCCTGCTTTTGGATATGCTCATCTGGCTGGCCTTTTCTCTATCCCAGCGGCACGTGCAAGCCCATCTTGAGGCAGGTCAATGCCACCGAGGTGCGGTAGCGCCGGATATTGTCGTCGCCGCCGAACAGGCGTTCCGTCAACGCCTCGTATTCGGCCATGCTGCTGGCAGTAATGACCAGCAGATAGTCGGCCTCGCCCGTGATCCCGTAGCACTGCTGGACGGCCGGTTCGGCCATGATGCGTGCGCGCATGCCGGCTGTGCGCAGCGGGTGCTCATCGTGCAAATGTACTTCCACCGTCAAGATCAAAGGGCGGCCCAGGCGGCTCGCGTCGAGCACGGCCACTTCATGACGGATCACCCCGCTTTCGCGCAGGCGGCGGATGCGTCGCTGCACGGCGGGTGCGGACAAATGCACGGCCTGGGCGATTTCGCGCTGCGAGGTGGTGTTATCGCGTTGCAAGATGTCCAGGATCGCCAGGTCGAAGGCATCGAGGGTAAAGGCAGGCGTGAGCGAAAGTTGCGTCATGGGGGTCAAAATGCAGTGCAAATATCAGAGCAGACACAATAAACTTTCATGCTTACGATATCAAGCCATACTCGCCATGCTACAGCACCGCTACTCTTCTTTTATCCCCTTGTTGGCCATCCTGGGCTCCGTCACCTGTCTGGGACTGGGCACGTCGTGGGCCAAGCATAGTCTGTTCCCGCTGGTCGGTGCACAGGGCACGACGGCCGTGCGCGTGGGCTTTTCCGCCCTGTTGCTGTTGCTGTTCTGGCGCCCGTGGCGCTGGCAGCTGAGCCGCACCGACTTACGCACGGTAGCCCTGTATGGCGCCGCGCTGGGCTTGACGAACCTGTGTTTCTATATGGCGCTGCGCACAATTCCCTTCGGCATCGCCGTGGCGATCGAATTTTCCGGCCCGCTGGCCGTGGCGCTGCTGGCCTCGCGCCGTCCGCTCGACTTTGTCTGGGTGGCATTGGCCGTGGCGGGACTGGCGCTGCTGTTGCCGCTCGGTCACGATATCAGCAATCTCGACCCCACTGGCGTGCTGTTCGCCCTGGGCGCCGCCGTCTGCTGGGCCACCTATATTATCTTCGGCAAGCGCGCCAGCCATTTGCATGCAGGTCATTCCGTGTCGCTGGGCCTGGCCATGGCCGCGCTGGTGGTCGTGCCCGTGGGCGTGCTGCACAGCGGCACCGCCCTGCTCTCGCCCGCCGTGCTGGCCGTGGGCTTGGGCGTGGCCTTGATTTCCAGCGCGATACCGATCTCGCTGGAAATGGTGGCCCTGAAACGGCTGACGCCGCAAGCGTTCGGCATCATGAGCAGCATGGAACCGGCCGTGGCCGCCATGCTGGCGTTCATCCTGCTCGATGAACGGCTGGACGCCGCGCAATGGCTGGCCATCGCCATGATCATGGCCGCGTCGATGGGCAGCTCGTACATGGCGCAGCGCCTGAAACGCGGTGCGCCGGCGCTCAGGCCCGAATATAAATCGTAAAGCGCGCGCCACCCAGCGGCGAGTCGTCGATGGCGATGGCGCCACCGTGCAGCGCGACGGCCCTGGCGGCGATGGCCAGCCCCAGGCCATGGCCGGCGGCGGTATGGTCCTGCTCGCGGGCCAGGCGATAGAATGGGGCAAACACCCGTTCGCGCTGGTCGGCGGGAATGCCTGGACCGTCATCCTCGATCACGATGCGCAGCGCATTACCATCGCGCACGGCCGACAGCGCGATGCGCACGACGGCATATTTGGCGGCATTGCCGAGCAGGTTGCCGATGGCGCGCGCCAGCAGGCGGGGATCGCCGCGCAGCTCGCCCAGATCGCCGGCGATGTCGGCGCTCACTTGTCGCGGCAAGATGGCCGCCATGCAGGTGTGCAGCAGGGGCGCCAGGGCGAACGGCTGGCGCGGCAAGGCTTGCGCATGATCAAGCTGCATCAGGTTCAGCAACTCATTGACCAGCGTCTTCAATTCTTCGACATCCACGCCCATGGCATCGATGCGCCGCCGCATGGCAGGGTCTTGCCCCGCATGCCGTTCAACCAGCAGCGCCAGTCCGAATTCCAGCCGCGCGATCGGTGTGCGCAGCTCGTGCGACACCGACAGCAGCAAATGCCGGCGCGCTTCCAGCAGGGAGCCGATGCGCTCGGCCATCTCATTGATGCGTCCGGCCAGCGGCGCGATGCTCGACGCAGGCCTGACCTGCGCTCGCGCCGCCAGGTCGCCCTGTCCAAAATCGTCGGCCATGCGCGACAGCGCCGCCAGGCTGCGCCCGTGTGCGCGCGTCCACCACCCGAGCGGCAGCAGCAGGCATAGCGCGATGACGGCGAAGCGGATCGCCTCCATGCGCAGCGCCTGGCCGACGTCGATGGGCAGGTTTTGCGCGTGGATCACATCGTCCTCGCTGCCGGCATAGCGCGCGCCGGTGCCGTCCACGCGGCGGTAAAAAGCCTTGCCGCCCACGTCCATCACGACGGCGCCTTGCAGCAGCTGCGCGCGCCGGGCGGCCGGCAGCGCCCGCAGCACAGTGGACAAGGGCTGCAGCTCCAGCGTGACGTCCGACACTTCGCGCACCTTGTTCAGGCGCGGCAACCATTCGTCGGCGGGCGCCTGGTCGATGTACTGCTCCAGCAGGAATATCTGGCCGGCGGCCTGGTCGCGCGCGATATGCTCAAGCGGATCGCCGAACAGGCGGCTGAAGGTGAAGTAAATGACGCAGCTGGCCAGCGCGATGGCCATCAGCATCAGCAGCGCGAAACGCCAGAAAAGACGGTTCATTCCCAGGCGGAGGGCGTGAGCAGATAGCCTTCGCCCCACACCGTCTTGATGCGCTCGGCGCCGCCGTCGTCGAACTTGCGGCGCAGGCGCGAGATGCAGTTGTCGATACTTCGGTCGAGGCCATCGAACTCGATGCCGCGCATCTTGACGAGGATATCGTTGCGCGACATGACCTTGCCCGAAGCGTCGGCCAGGATCGCAAACAGCTTGAATTCGGCGCTGTTCATGGCGATTTCCTGTCCGCGCCAGTGCACGGCGCGGTTCGCGCGCGAGATGCGCAACTGGCCGATGACGATGTCGCTGCCGGCCGCCGCGCTGCCGCGCCGCTGCAGCGCGCGCAGGCGGGCCAGCAACACGCGTGGCTGGACCGGCTTGTTCACGTAATCGTCGGCGCCCTGCTCCAGGCCCGAGACTTCGTCGAAGGTGTCTTCGCGCGCGGTGAGTATCAGGATGGGCACGGCGCTGAGCTGGCGCAGCTGGCGGCACACCACCAGGCCGTCGACGCCGGGCAGTGTCAGGTCGAGTATGACCAGGTCAGGCTGAAGGTCGCGGAAGCGCGCCAGGGCCTGGTCGCCCCGCGTCACCACGTCGACCACATAGTCGTATTCATCCAGGTATTCCTTGACCAGCGCGGCGAGCCGCGCATCGTCTTCCACCAGCATTACACGTTGCATCGCCCCTCCGCGCCGCCATTTTTGTGGCGTATTGTAGTGGAGCGCAGCGCAAAAGTGGCATATTCGACAATCACATACACATCTGTACACTTTTCATACAAATGTGCCCTACAAATTGAGGACAATTCAAGGACAAACTAGGGCGGATTCCGGAACGACGTTTGCCTAACATTCGTAGCTCCTACTTCAACCGGAATCCGAACATGAAAAAAATTGTATGTAGCACCCTGCTCGCCATCGCCGCCACTTCGATGGTCCATGCCGAAGGCCTGTATGTGGGTGCCAACGTCAGCCCGGCTACCGACGGCAAGATCCTGCGTGCCGATGGCGACACGAAGAGCCAGCGCGATGCCAGAGGCAAGGCGGTACCCTTCGGCGTCTTCGCCGGCTACGAGCTGACGCCGGCCTGGGCCCTGGAAGGCGGCTACCGCGCCAGCGGCGGCGCGACCAGCTTCGACCTCGATCCCGGCTACCAGTTCAAGGTGCGTTCCAGCGCCGCCTACCTGGCGGCGCGCGGCACATGGCACCTGGACGACGACTGGTCGCTGTTCGGCAAGGCTGGCGTGGCGCGCAGCCGCGTTGAATTCACCATCGACGGCAAGAATGCGCCGCAGGGCGAATCGGCAAGCAAGACCGGCCTGTACGCAAGCGTGGGAGTGGCCTACCAGATCAACAAGGACGTGGCGCTGCAGCTCGAATGGGAGCACGCCCCGAAAGTCAAATACGAAGGATTCGATAGCAGGATGAACCGCCTGGCGCTCGGTGTCCGCTTCGGCTTTTAAAAGGAATACATGAACAAGTTCGCTCCCCGTTTTTTTTCCCGTTTTTCTCCCCTGCTGTTGCTGCTGGCCGCCTGTGCTCCGGCACTGGCCGACGACGCCAGCGCGCTGATGATGCCCGACGGGAGCAGGGATATGTACGTGGGAGCGGCTGTCACGGGCAGCTCCGCGACGGACAATGGCGCACCGCGCGCCGCCGTCCTGCGGCCGCTGCTGCAAGTCCAGTGGAGCAACGGCGTGTTCGTCTCTGCCAGCGGCGTGGCGGGCATGCACCTGTCGGCAACGCCGGGCGTGGAGTACGGCCCGCTGCTCACCTCCAGCAACGCGCGCGGTCCGGAAGATAGCTGGCGCCTGCGCGGCACGCGGCGCATCAAGGGCTCGCTCGACGTGGGCGGTTTCTATGGCTATTACCTGGGCGGCGCGGCGCGCGTCACGTCGAACCTGCTGTACGACACGAGCGCACGCGGCTGGCGCGGCCAGGTCGGCCTGCAAAAGACCTTGCCCTCGCTGGCGGCTCATCACACGGTGATCTTATCGACCGGCGTGTCGCTGGCCAGCGGCGCCGTGATGGACGAGCAGTACGCCGTCAGCTTCGCCACCGGCGGCGCGCGCGACTACCGCCCGGCCGGCGGCGTCACCTCCATCCATGCTGGCATCAACTGGAACTGGGCCCTGAGCAGCAAGTGGCTGCTCAACAGCACCGTGACGGGCACGCGGCTGGGCAGCGGGCCGGCCCACAGCCCCTTCATCGAACGGCACAACGTCATCACCTGGTCCAGCGGACTCGGTTACCGGTTTTAAGCACCATGCTCAAACCCCTGCTTCTCGGCCTGGCACTACTGCCCGCGTTCGCCTGCGCACAGGAAGGAACCGACTGGACCGCGTATCGCGACGCCTACCGCCACATGATCTGGTTCGAGAAGTACGGCAAGCACAAGCAATTCCTGCAAAACCATCTGCGCCTGCGTCCGCGCGACGCCAGCGTGTCCATGGGCGACTTGCGCCTGACCTTGCACGGCAAGAGCGCGCAACTGGCGCTGCCGCTCGATGCGCTGGGCCTGGCCGTTTTCCCGTTCTCCAAGGCCGCGTATGACGACAATGCGGAGCTGACCTGGAACCGCAAGCCGGGGCAGATCACCACAAGCGCCTGGGTCTCCATCGTTACGCGGCCCGATGGCGTGTATGCGGCGGCCGACTTGCGCGCCGCCTGCGAACAGCTGCTCGCCTACCTGCGCTCCACGGGCGGGGCGAGCGGCAAGCGCTGCGCCGGCGTGCAGTTTTCGTATCCGAGGACGGAGGCGGCGCAAGTGCGCTACCAGGGCAGCGATGGTGCGGCGATTCCGCTGGCGGCGCAGGAAGGCCCCGCATTCCCCGGCGACGCCGTGGCCGGTTTCCGCATCTTCGTCTACCGTTTCCATGCGCATCAGGATGCGGGACAGGTCCTCACCAGCGGCACGCCGCTGGCGATTGCCGCGCTCCTGGAGTAAGGTGGGCGGGGCCGCGCTCAGTGCGCGACCACCCCCGCCACGTGGACAGCCAGATTGCGGCGCGCCAGCCACGCCAGCGGCAGCAAGGCGAGTAATGCGGCGGCCACGCCCGCCCACGGCGACGATGCCATCAATTGGTGCGAGACCATCAGCGCTCCCAGCATCGAGCCGAAGGAAATGCCCAGGTTAAACGCGGAGATATTCAGGCCCGAGGCGAAATCGACGGCTTGCGGCGTATAGCGCTCGGCCGTGGCCAGCATGCCGGCCTGCAGGGCGGGCGACAGGCCGAAGGCGAACACGCCCCAGACGAACAGCATCACCGTCATCATCCAGGGCGAGCTGATACTGAGGGCCACGCCAGCTTGCGTGACGGCCAGCAAGAGCAGCATCAGGCGCAAGGCCTTTTGCCAGCCCAGGTGGCTCGTCAGGTAGCCACCCGCCAGATTGCCGGCAAAAGTGGCGGCGCCAAACACGATCAGCAAGGCGCTAGCCATGCTGGCGGAAAAGCCCGTCACATCCGTCAGGATGGGCGTGATGAAGGTGAAGGCGGCAAAGCTGCTGCCGAAGCCGAACGTCGTCACGGCCATCATCGTCAAAATGGGACCGCTACCGAGGGCCGCCAGCTGCGTCATGGCCTGGCCGCCCTTGCCCTGCGGCAAACCGGCCGGCAACCAGCGCGCCATGGCGCCCAATCCCACGGCAGCCAGCACGACGACAGCAAAGAAGGGCAAGCGCCAGCCCATCAAATTGCCGAGGAAGCTGCCGAAGGGCACGCCGATCACCATGGCCAGGGTCAGGCCCGCAAACATTACGGAAATCGCCCTGCCCGCCTGCGCCTTGGCGACCAGGCTGGCCGCCACGGTGGCGCCGATGGCAAAGAAGGTGCCGTGCGCCACGGCCGTGATGACCCGCCCCGCCAGCAACCATTCAAACGTGTGCGAAAAGGCGGCCAGCAAGTTGCCGACCAGGAACATGCTCATCAGCCCCAGCAAGGCTGCCTTGCGCGGCAGGCGCGACATCAGCAGCACCAGCAGCGGCGTGCCGATGGCCAGCGCCAGCGCATATAGGCTGACCAGCGAGCCGGCCGATTCGATGGAAATATGCAAATCCTTCGCAATGCTCGGCAAGATGCCGACGACGATGAATTCGGTGACGCCGATGGCAAAGGCGCCGACGGCCAGCGCCAGCACGCCGGGCGGCATCTTGCTGGCTTGAGGGGAAACAAGGCTTGCGGTAGTCATGGATTTCTCCGGCAGAGGTCAAGCCAGCCAGTGTATCGATGGAACTACTTTTGATATAGACTCCAATAATGGAAACACCTGTGAAATGGATTCAATAATGGCCAGGCAAGACATCAACCGTGCATTCGAGATGGCCGTCTTCGCGGCCGTGGTGGAAACGGGCGCCTTTTCCGCCGCCGCGCGCCGCCTGGCCCTGACGCCATCGGCAGTCAGCAAACTGGTCAGCCGGCTGGAGGCGCGTCTCGGCGCGCGCCTGCTCCAGCGCAGCACGCGCCAGCTGCACACCACGCCCGAAGGCGACGCCTTTTTCGTGCAATGCAAGCGCATCCTCGACGATATCGATGGCGCCGAGCGCGAAGCGGCGCAGGGCGCGGCGCCGCGCGGGCGCTTGCGCATCAACTGTTTCGTGCCGTTCGGCGTGCATCATCTGCTACCCATCCTGCCCGAGTTTGCGCAGCGCTATCCCGACATCGTGCTTGACGTCGTCGTCAGCGACGCCATCGTCGACTTGCTGGAAGACCGCACCGACATCGCCATCCGCACGGGCAAGCTGAAGGAATCGAACCTGGTGGCGCGCAAGCTGGGCGAAGATGCGATGGTCGTCGTCGCCTCGCCCGCCTACGTGGCGCTGCACGGCCTGCCGCGCACACCGCAGGAGCTATCGCAGCACAATTTGCTGGCGTTCAACTTCCGCTGCCAGAACGACACCTGGCCCTTCCTCGATGGGGAGGGAAATACCTTGCAGGTGGCGCCGCAAGGCAATACTTGCGTCAGCGATGGCGAAAGCATGCGCCAGCTGGTGCTGGCGGGCATGGGACTGGGACGCTTGTCGCGCCAGCATGTGCGGCGCGATATCGAGCAAGGTCATTTAATACCCTTGCTGCAGGACTACAATCCGGGCGACAAGGAACTCGTGCACGCCGTCTTCGTGGGACCGGGCTTGCAAGTGCCGGCTCGCGTGCGCGTGATGCTCGACTATCTGCTGGAAAAAGTGAAGCTGGACATCGCTTAAGCCGCCACCGCATCCAGGCGCAGCTGCCGGCCCTCGCCCAGCATCACTTCGAATTCCGCCGCTGGCACGGCCGGGCTGAACAGATAGCCTTGCAGCTGGTCGCAGCCCAGTTCGCGCAAAAAGCGCATCTGCTCGGCCGTTTCCACCCCTTCGGCGACGATTTCCTGGCGCAACTGCTGCGCCATGGTGACGATGGCGCGGGCGATGGCGCAATCGTTTTCCTCGAACGGCAAGCCGATGACAAACGAGCGGTCGATTTTTAATGTGCTGATGGGAAATTTCTTCAGGTAAGCCAAGCTGGAATAGCCGGTGCCGAAATCGTCCAGCGCCAGTGCCAGGCCCATGGCCACCAGCTGGTTCATGATATCGATGACCTTGTCGGCACCCCGCATCAACAGGCTTTCCGTGATTTCCAGCATGATCTGGTCGGGCCGCACCTGGTAGCGTTCCAACACGGCCGCTATGCGCGCCGGCAACTGTTCATCGAACTGGCGCGCCGACAAATTGACGGCGATGGCCGGCATGTGCAAGCCACGGTCTTCCCAGCTGCGGATCTGGCGGCAAGCCTCGTCCAGAACCCAGGTGCCGAGTTCCAGAATCAAACTGGTTTCCTCGGCAACGGGAATGAAGAGGCCGGGCGAGACCATGCCGCGCATCGGATGCTTCCAGCGCAGCAGGGCTTCCGCGCCCACGATGCGCCCGCTGGCCAGGCTCACTTTGGGCTGGTAATGCAATTCCAATTCCTTGTCGCCCAGCGCCAATCGCATTTCGCTTTCCAGGCGCAAATGTTCTTTGGCCCTGCGGTTCATGTCTTCGCGGTAAAACAGGAAAGTCGATTCGATGGTCTGTCCCGCCTTGGCCACGGCCACGTCGGCAAAACGGAACAGGGCTGGCGCTTCCAGACCATCTTCCGGATACACGGTGATGCCGATGCTGGCGCCCACGTGCAGGGCGTGGGTATCGATATTGATCGGTGCTTCGAGCAGGTTGAGCAGTTTTTGCGCCACATTCGCCGCGTGTTCGCGCTTCTCGATGTGCAACAGCGCGACGACGAATTTGCTATTGTCGACCCTGGCCAAAATGTCCGCGTCGCGCAGGGCGCCACGGAACAACTGGCCGATGGCGATGACCAACTGGTCGCCCACTTCATGGCCCAAGGTGTCGCTGATGGAACCGATGCGGCTGATGTCAATGACCATCAGCGCGCCATGCGTGCCCTGGCGTTTCGCTTCGGCCAGGCCCTGGTTCACCAGCTGGTTCAGCAGGCAGCGGTTGGGCAAGCCCGTCAGGCTGTCGTAGTTGGCCATGCGCTGCATGCGCGCTTCGGCATCCTTGTGCACTGAGATATCGGAAAACAGGGAAAACACATGGCTGATTTCGCCAAATTCGTCGCGCACGACGCTGATGGTGACGTCTTGCGGGAACAGTTCGCCATTCTTGCGCTTGCCGATGATTTCGCCGCGCCAGGAGCCGTGCCCACGCATGGCGGCGCGCACCTTGGCGCGAAAATCGGGGTCGTGCATGCCCGAGCGCAGCAAGTCCGGCGTGCGGCCGATGGCTTCGGCCGGCGAATAGCCGGTGATGCGGGAAAACGAGCTGTTGATGGAGACGATGCGCTCTTCCGCATCCGTGATCAGCACGGCTTGCTCGCTGTCTTCGATGATGCGCGCGTGCAACCTCACCTTGTCCACGTCGGACAGCGGTTCGCTCATGGCCGACAGGCGCACGGCCATGCCGCACGCCTTGCCAGCCTGGTCGTGGATCACGTGACGGTGCATGCGCAGCCACGTCACCATGCCCGACTTCTTGCGCCGGCGCACATCGGTGGCCACGTCGCCCTGCTTGAAATGCAATTCCAGCACGCTCGCTTCCGCATCGTCTTCCGGATACAAAAACAGGATGTGCTGGCCCAGCGCTTCCAGTTCGGAATAGCCGAACATCTGTTCGGCGCCATGGTTCCAGCCGATCAGGAAGCCATCGGGATCGATTTCCAGCAAGGCGTCGGCCGGCGCCACGCGCACCACGGGCCGGCTGGCGCCGCGCAGCCGCTCCAGCTCTTCCTGCAGCCGCGCCAGGGTGGCGGCTTGCTGCGGCCCCGCCTGTTCACGGGCATCCTGGGCCAGGCGCAGGCACAGCGCAACCTTCGCCTCAAGCATGGCAACCCCACTCTTGGGCCAGGTCAGAGGAAGGTATCAGGGGCGCTGCAGTGTGTGTAATCATCAAAATCCCACTATGGGGCATGGAGGTCGGGGCAGAAAGACGGTCGAAATACTGTGAATATGGTAACTTAAAAATGTTGGCGTATGTCAACATTTTAAGATCTACGCAGAATGGCACGGCACTGCGTCCCAGGCTTGCAGCCGCTTAATGTCAGACAGCACGGCCCGGCAGATGCTGCGCCAGGCGCGCAAACATATCCGGTTCGCGCATGCGCGCCATCCACCAGCGCAGTGCGGCGCCATCCTCGCCCACGCGCCACGCCAGGTAAAACGTTTCCGACGGTTTTGGCTCTTCCACGGCCTTTTCCACCAGCAGGCCGCGCGCAATGGCGGCGCGCGCACACGGCCCCGGCAGGAAGCCAAAGCCCAGCCCCAGCACTTGATAATCGAACTTGACCTGCATGTTCGGTACGCTCAAGGCATCTTGTCCCAGCAGTAAACCCACGGTGCGCGGCGCCATCTGGCGCGCCGAATCGGCCACCACCACGGCCCGATATTGCTGCAAATGGCCGCGCGACAAGGGTTCCGCCACTTGCGCCAGCGGGTGCGAGGGCGCCACGGCAAACACGAAGTCGAGCATGCCGATAGGCTGCGCGATATAGCCGCCGCCCGCCGGCCCGTCGCCGGGCGCGCCCACCAGCAAGTCGACGCGCCGGTCCAGCAGCGCTTCCCAGGTGCCCGACAGGGTGTCTTGCGACAGGCGCAAGCGCGTCTGCTGCGCCACTTGGTAGAAAGCGCGCACGTCGTCGGCCAGGGCCACGGCGGAAAACATGGAATCGATACCGATGGACAATTCCGTTTCCCAGCCGGAAGCCACCCGACGCACGCGGTGCTCGAGGTCCTGCGCCGCCTTCAGCAGATAGCGGCCCTCTTTGAGCAATTCCTGGCCGGCCGCCGTCAGCATGACTTTCGGACCATTGCGCTGGAACACTTGCACGCCCAGATCATCTTCCAGCTTGGCCACTGTATAGGAAATGGTGGACGGCACTTTATGCAACTCCTTGCCCGCCGACGAGAATGATCCGCGGCGGTCGATGGCGTCGACGATTTGCAAGGCTTCCAGGCTGAGTCTTAACATTCGATTTTTTCGATCATAGGTCGCGAGATTTTCCGTTTTTCTTTCCGGGCTGGCCAGCCTATACTTTCTCCATCGTACAGCGCAGGGCAGCACAAACGCCACGGCAACTGCCAGGCAGCGGTCCTTCGAAATTATCGCACATTCACTGACAGAAACGGAGTCCACCATGTTACAGATTCGTCACAGCGAAGAACGCGGCGCCGCCAACCACGGCTGGCTCAATTCCCACCACAGCTTTTCCTTCGGCAGCTACCACGACCCGCTGCACATGGGCTTTGGCCCCTTGCTGGTGATCAATGAAGACCGCGTCACGCCAGGCCAGGGTTTCGGCACGCACGGCCACCGCGACATGGAAATCATTTCGTACGTGCTTGACGGCGCGCTCGAACACAAGGACAGCATGGGCACCGGTTCCGTCCTGCATTACGGCGATGTGCAGCGCATGAGCGCCGGCAGCGGCGTGCGCCACAGCGAGTTCAACCATTCTGCCACGGATGGCTTGCACTTTCTGCAAATCTGGATCCAGCCGAACGTGACGGGCATTGCCCCAAGCTATGAAGAGAAACATTTCGCGCCGGACAGCAAACGGGGCAAGCTGCGCCTGATCGCCTCCAGCGACGGCCGCCAGGGTTCCGTGCTGATCCACCAGGATGCGGCCATCTACGCCAGCATCCTGCAGGAAGGCGAGCAACTGGAACATGCGCTGGACGAAGGCCGCCTCGCCTACGTCCACCTGATCCGCGGCAGCTTGGTGGTCAACGGCACGCCCTTGAAAGCGGGCGATGCGCTGAAACTGACGCAGGAAGCGGGCGTGACGTTGACGCAAGCAGAAGACGCTGAAGTACTCGTCTTCGACTTGCCTAAATGATGGTACCTGGCCAAACCTACTGCGCGTCGCGCTTTCCGGCCTGCGATGCTCACCGGCTCGGCGCCCCCGTACTAAAGTACGGTTGCGCTTCTTAGCCACAAATCACTGCCGCTCGCTACGGTTTTGCCAGGCACCGCAAGTCAACCTTAAATCTTGATAAAACAATTGGATTAACATGAAAAATAACACTGATCTGCTGCTCCCCCTCGGCCGTGCCGCCCTTGGCGTGCTGTTCTTTGTCTCGGGCTTGCTGAAAATCGGCGGCTTTGCGGGCGTGGCCGGCTACATGGCCAGCCAGGGCTTGCCGCTGGCGAACATCCTGCTGGTCGGTGTGATCGCCCTGGAAGTGGGCGGCGGCCTGCTGCTGATTACTGGCTGGCAGGCGCGCTGGGCGGCGCTGGCCCTGGCGCTGTTTTTGATCCCGACCACGCTCATCTTCCACGCCTTCTGGAGCGCCGATGCGGCCCACTTCCAGGATCAGCTGACGAACTTCCTGAAGAACCTGTCCATCTTCGGCGGCATGCTGTTGCTGGTGGAGCGCGGTTTTAGCAAGGTCAAATAAGGCCGCGAGCTGCCTGAGCGAACGGGTCCGTCGCGTACGCGGTCCGCCCGCTTGGCAGCCTGTCACCGTATTGTCATCAAGCTGACATCGTGCGGTCACATACACTGATTATCATGCGGTTGCCATTTAATCACGTAACCACAGGACATCGCAGCCCATGAACAAGCCCAACGATCTGGCCATCAGCGCCACCGATCTGAACGACATTGACAGCAACGCGTCCCACGACAACCATTTCAATAGCATCCTGAACGCCCGTCTGAGCCGCCGCAACTGGCTGCGCGGCGGCGCCGTCACGGCCGCTACCGCCGTCATGGGTTCAATGGGCCTGTCCGCTTGCGGCGGCGGCAGCGATGCGGTCGCCGTCACGCCGACACCGACGCCGACACCCGAAAAACTGCTGGCCTTCGCCGCCGTGCCGAAAAGCCTGGCCGACGTCGTGTCGGTGCCGGCCGGCTACACGGCCACGGCCCTGTATGCGCTGGGCGACTCGCTGCGCGCAGCCACGCCAGCCTACAAGAATGACGGCAGCGATACCGATTTCGATAACCGCGCCGGCGACCACCACGACGGCATGGAATACTACGGTCTCTCCGCCGCCGGCGCGCCGCTGGCGTCCGGCGCCGAACGGGGCGTGCTGGCGATGAACCATGAAGCGACCACCGACGAAAAACTGTCCTCGCACTTCCTGCACGTGAATGGCGGCACCACTTCGCTGCCGCGCCCTGCGGCCGAAGTCGACAAGGAAGTGGCCGTCCACGGCCTGAGCGTGGTGGAAGTCAAAAAGACGGGCAGCGCCTGGGCCACCGTCAACGATTCCGCTTTCAACCGCCGCGTCACGCCGCTGACGGACATCGAGATTGCCGGCCCGGTGCGCGGCAACGCCCTCGTAGTGACCAAGTATTCGCCGACCGGCACCAAGACGCGCGGCACCATCAACAACTGCGGCACGGGCAAGTCGCCATGGGGCAGCTACCTCTCGGGCGAAGAAAACTGGGCCGGCTATTTCACGCGCTCGGCCACCGACAATGCGGCGCGCGGCGACAAGTCCGTAGTCTCGCTGAACCGCTATGGCCGCAGCCAGGGCGGCGCCTCGCGCCACGGCTGGGAAACGGGCGGCAGCGACGACAAGTATGCGCGCTGGAACCTGAGCAAGATTGGCGCCTCGACCAACGGCAGCGACGACTACCGCAATGAATTGAATGGCATGGGCTACATCGTCGAGATGGACCCGTACGACAAGACCCGCGCCATCCGCAAGCGCACGGCACTGGGCCGCTACGCGCATGAAAGCGCCGCCTTCAGCGTCCCGACCGTGGGTCAGCAGCTGGCCGTCTACATGGGCGACGATTCGCGCAACGAATACATCTACAAATTTGTCACGACCGCCGCCTGGGCCGCCGCGGACGCCAACCCGGCCGACCGCATGGCCACCGGCGACAAATACCTCGATTCGGGCAAGCTGTACGTGGCCAAGCTGGCCGCCGATGGCACGGGCCAGTGGATCGAGCTGGCCATGTCGAACGCGCTGATCCAGGCATATGGCGCCTACAAGTTCGCCGATCTGGCCGATGTGCTGGTGAATGCCCGCCTGGCGGCCGACGCCGTGGGCGCGACGAAGATGGACCGTCCGGAATGGTGCTCGGTCAACCCGGCCAATGGCGAGATCTACTACACGCTGACCAATAACTCGAACCGCAACGTCAATCCGAGCGGCTCGTCGCAGCTGGTGCCGGACAGCGCCAATCCACGCGCCTACACGGACATGAAAGGCAGCAGCGCGCAGAACGGCAATCCGAACGGCCACATCATCCGCTTCAAGGAAGGTACGGGCGCGGCTGCGGCCACCAGCTTTACCTGGGATGTCTACCTGTTTGGCGCCGAGAGCGGCGCCGACGCCAGCAAGATCAACCTGTCGAACCTGACGGCCGACCAGGATTTCTCGAGCCCGGACGGCCTGGCCTTCAGCCCCTACACCGGCATTTGCTGGATCCAGACCGACGATGGCGCGTACACGGATGTGACCAACTGCATGATGCTGGCGGCCATCCCCGGCAAGGTGGGCGACGGCGCCAAGTCGACCCTGAACTACGCCACGGCGGCCGGCGGCAACCTGGCGGTCGACACCTTCATCGGCAAGAAACCTACCGCCGACACGCTCAAACGCTTCCTGGTGGGGCCGGTCGGCTCGGAAATCACGGGCATCAGCGAAACGCCCGATGGCAAGACCATGTTCATCAACATCCAGCATCCGGGCGAAAGCACGGCGCTGGCGAATATCGGCGATCCATCCAAATACACGAGCCAGTGGCCGGCCAACGCCGGTTATGGCGCCGGCAAGCGTCCCCGCTCGGCCACCATCGTGATCACCAAGAACGACGGCGGACGCATCGGCAGCTGATGATCCGTGCCTGGCGGCGGCATCCGCCAGGCAAAGCCAGCAATTCACCTTGTAAAAGGAGGAAGTGTCCCTAAGTAAGGCTTATCACCAGACATTGCAACTACCGAATGGCAGCCCGGGAAAACGTTTCCCTGCTTTTTGGTATGATGGCAAGGCGCGCCGGCACCGGAGTGGTGTCGCGCGCCTTTTATTTTTGATAATTACTTATATGAGCACAACCATGCAAAGCGGCGCAGACCTCCTGGCGACAGGCGAATTGGATTACACGACTTCCTGCGCACTGCCGACGCCGTGGGCCCAGTTCACCCTGCACGCCTTTGTCGAGCATGCCACTGGCAAGGAACACCTGGCCATGGTGCTGGGCGATATTGGCAACGGCGAACCGGTGCTGGCGCGCGTGCATTCCGAGTGCCTGACGGGCGACGTGCTGTTTTCCCAGCGCTGCGACTGCGGCGCGCAGCTCGAAGGCGCCTTGAAACGCATCGCCGAGGAAGGCCGCGGCATTTTGTTGTACCTGCGCCAGGAAGGGCGTGGCATCGGCCTGATCAACAAGATCCGCGCCTACCGCCTGCAGGAAGCGGGCGCCGACACGGTGCAGGCAAATGAACAGCTGGGTTTCAAGGCCGACGCGCGCAACTACACCTTGTGCAAGCCCATGTTTGCGCAATTCGGCGTTAACAGCCTGCGTTTGATGACGAACAACCCGCGCAAGATCGCCGCGATGGAAGCGCTGGGCATCACGGTGGCCGAACGGGTGCCGCTGCTGGTGAACCGCAACGCCTTCAACCAGCACTACCTGAATACCAAGCAAAGCAAGCTCGGTCACATGATGACGCCGGAAACGGCGCCGGCGCTGGAAGACGGCGCCCTGTAATCCCCCTGGCTGGCGCAACGCGTGCACGATGCTGCGCCGGGTCGGCCTCGCTCCTGCTCACGCACAAAGGATGCATGAAATTATCTAACTTCGCCTTTTTGCTGGCCAGCCTGTGCGCTGCCGCTGGCGCACACGCGGCCCCGGCGCCTACGCCAGCCGCGGCCCCCACCGCTTCGACTCCCCCCGCCAAACCGCCGCCGGCCACCGCCGCGCCCGCCGCCACCGAACATGCGGCCCTGCCACCGCCCTCGTCGGCCGCGCAAAAGCTGTACACGGCCGCGCGCGCCGACATCCTGCAAGTGCGCGTGCTGCTGAAAAACGGCCGCACGCAGTCGTCGGTCGGCTCGGGCTTTTTGATCGGCACGGGCGACCTAGTGGTGAGCAACTATCACGTGGTCTCCCAATTCGCGCTCGACCCCGATACCTACGTGGGCGAATGGGTCGATACCAGCGGCCAGCGGGGCAATGTGGAATTGCTCGCGGTCGACGTGCTGCACGACCTGGCCGTGCTGCGCGTGAACCGCCACGGCACGGGTTTCTTCAAGATGCCCGAGCCGCTGGCGCCCCTGACACAGGGGCAATACCTGTATTCGATGGGCAATCCGCTGGACCTGGGCTTCGCCATCTCGGAAGGCTCGTACAACGGCGTCGTCACGCGCAGCTTCTACGACCAGCTGATGTTTACGGGACCGATCAATGCCGGCATGAGCGGCGGCCCCAGCGTGACGGCCAGCGGCGACGTGGCCGGTGTGAATGTCTCGAAGCGCCTCGATGGCGAACTCGTCAGTTTTCTCGTTCCCGCCCGCTATGCCCAGCAATTGCTGGCCAAAGTCGCCCTGCAAGGCAAGCCGCCGAAAGACTTCAAACCGCTGGTGACGGCGCAGTTGCTGGCGCACCAGGACCTCATGCTGGCGCGCCTGCTCGACACGCCCTTGAGCCTGAAAGCCATGGGCCCGTACCGCGTGCCCGTGCGCGAATCGGACCAGATGCGCTGCTGGGGCCGCTCTAACGTCAAGTCCGACAAGCCCTACATGCTCGACAACACCAGCTGCGCCATGGAATCGGCCATTTTTATTTCCGGCGCCCTGCAGACGGGGCAAGTGTCGATGCGCCACGAATTCCTGCGCAGCAGCGAACTGGGCGCACTGCGCTTTTCCGAGCTGGCCAGCGCCTCGTTCAAGAATGAAAGTGTCGGCAGCTACAAGAGCGTGCACCTGACGGGGCCACAATGCACCGAACAGTTCGTCAAGAATGTCTCTCTGCACCTGCGCGCCGTCCTGTGCGTGCGTGCCTACCGCAAGTTTACCGGCCTGTACGACTTTGCCCTGCTGGCCGCCAGCACCGATGAGCCAGTCATGAGCCTGCAAAGCCGCATCGACGCGCGCGGCGTGTCCTACGCCAACGGCATGCGCGTCACGCGCACCTTCCTCGAAGCGCTGTCGCGCGCCCCATCCACCAGCGGGACGCGCAAGCCATGACAGCGCCGTACTTCATCGAAATCCTCGCCGAGAATGGCGAAGTGCAGCAACGCCGGCGCATCGCCACCTTGCCGATTCGCATCGGCCGCGGCTACGATAACGACTTTATCGTCGACGACGCGCATACAGCCGCCCGGCACGCCATCGTCGAGGACGATGGCCAAGGCGGCCTGCTGCTGCGCGACCTGGGCAGCCAGAATGGCGTGATCCACCGGGGACAACGGCAACTGCAAGTGGCCTTGAACGGCAACAGCATCGTGCGCCTGGGCCACACGCGCCTGCGCGTGCGCGCCAGCGACCACCCTATTGCGCCCGAACTGAGCGACACCACCAGGCACGACTGGGAAGGCTTGCGCCCCGCCGTCGCCGGCCTGGCCATGATCGGCGCCTCGGCAGCCTTCAGCAACTGGCTCGGCGACGCGGAAGCCTTCGACCCGATTTCCTACCTGATGATCATCGCCTACGCGCTGGCCGGCGGCCTCGTGTGGGCGTCGATCTGGGCAGTGGCAAACCGCCTGTTCGGCCATGTGGCGCGCTTCGGCCGCCACCTGTTCATCATCGGCTGCGGCTTGCTGGCCATGGAAGTGTGGGAACTGGGCAGCAATGTGGCGGCGTATGCGCTGTCGCTGGAAGTGCTGACGCGCTACGGGCGGCATATATTCATCGTCATCGTCTGCACCATGATCTACTACCACTTGTGCACGATCAAGCCTCAGCACCCGCGCCGCTTCGGCCTCGTCGCCGTCGTGCTGGCCAGCATTGGCTCGACGCTGATCCTGCTGAGCAACCTGCAGACCAGCGGCCGCCTGGCCGACGAGGCGTACATGTCGGTGATCTACCCGCCGACCTTGCGTTTAGTCGCGGATCACACGACAGAGGCTTTCTTCCGCGATGCGGCCGGCCTGCAGCGCGCCGTCGACGCCGAGCGCGGCAAGGCGGCCAAGGGGGCCGACGAAGACGAAGACAGCGGCGATTAAGACGCCAATACGCAAAAAGCCCGCCGTGTCATCGCAGACCGGCGGGCTTTTTTATCGCGCGCTTGCAGGCGCACGCACGTACGTCATGGCAACTTAGAACTTGGCTTCCTGCTTGCGGCGCGCCGTAAAGCCCAGCAAGCCCAGGCCGATCAGCAGCATGGCGTAGGTGGTTGGCTCAGGGACGGCCGAAATCAAGCCATCGGAAGTGCTGAAGCTGGTGAAGTTCTTGTTGCCGATTTTGAACTGCGCTTGCTGGCCGCCATCGCAGCAGCCTTCCAGGCCATAGATGCTCAGCGTGTGATTGCCGGCCGACAGGGAGCTCGAACCGCTGAAGAACTGGCTACCATTGTTGTAGTTGCCTGCCCACCACATGTCATTGCTCTTGAAGTCCAGCGCCACGCCGTCGAGGAACAGGGCGCCGCCCTTGCCGAAGTCGACGCCGCTACGAAAGCTCCAGGCGCCCGCATTGGCCGCGCTGACGCCGAAGTTGATGGTCGATTTGAAAGCGATATTCGAACCACTGCCAAACAGGCTGCTGTTATCGACGTTGTTATAGCTGGCGACCGAGGTCGAACCATAACCGGCGCCCGGCGTAGCCACGGCGGCATTCACTACGGACTGGTAGGCGGCGGCGGAAGCTTGCGCGCCAGCGTTCGAGTAGCCGGTGGAGAGAGTGATGGTGCTGGCGTTCGCGTGGGCAAACACACCGACAGCGATCAGGGACAAGGCGATTTTAGGCAAGTTTTTCATGATGATATCCAGTAAGTAAGTATTCAGTGGGCGCAGCAAGGGGCGCTGGCGCTGAATACACGCTGCATTGAGGCGTGTCGGCGTAGCGCGCTAGTAATTGCAGAAATGAGCGGTCGGTGGCGTAGACTTCCGCGTGAAAGTGCGGACTTGCAGCATGCCATTGCGGCACTGCAAGCGTCCTGGAAAGGGTTCGGGTTCCCGGGACAAAACCAGACAGTTGACGGGTCAGGTAAGACGATGGATGTATTCTATCTTAAATTCCCTGGAAGAAAAGTATTTTTCTTTTAACCATGAAAGATATTTTTCTAGCAAGCACCTTCCCGGTGCGGGAAAAAGTGCCGCCTCTCACTCTGGCGCACTGGCCATACGCCCGTATCGGTGGCGCTTGGCGTGTCGCGGCAGCACCACAGACCAGTCCGCCACTGTCGCATCTTGCGCATTTCTTTTCGCATGCCGCTGCACCACGCGGTGAAACAGCATGGCAAAATGCAGTCATGCAGCTATCTGTCCGATGAGGAGGAAAGAGGAAATGGTCGACCTGGAAGAACTACGCTATCTGGCACTGTCGTTTCCCGACGCCACCGAGGAAGAACACCACGACCGTCCAGCCTTCCGCGTGGGCGGGAAGATCTTTGCCACCCTGCCCGACGACGAGCACATCAACGTGCTGCTCGATGCGGAAGCGGCGCATATCGCCACGGTCATCACGCCGTCCGGCTGCGAAAAACTGTGGTGGGGCGAACGGCTGGCCGGCATCACGGTGCGCCTGGCGGACGCCGAACTGGACATGCTGGCCGCCGCCTTGACGGCCGCCTGGCGGCGCAAGGCGCCCAGCGACCTGGCCAAGACCATCGCCCCGAGCGGGTAGTTACAGCGGCCAATTGCGTAGCAGCAATCCCACCATCTGCTGCAATTGCTCGCGCGACACTCCCGCCGCCGCCTGGATGGCCATGCCCTGCGACAGGGTCACGACAAAGCGCGCCTGCTGCTCCGGGCAGGAATCGGGCGGCAAGTCACCCTCCTCCTTGGCGCGCCGCAAGCGGTCGCGCAACTTGATCTCACCGCGCAGCCGACGCGCAAACAATTCATCGCGGATCGGCAAGGCATCGTCGCTGCAGGCGAGCGCCGCATTGACTCCCATGCAGCCGTGCGGACCATCGGGCATGGTTTGCGCGTCGACGTACTGCGTCAGCAAGGCTTGCACCACCTGGCGCGCTGTCGGCTGTTCCAGCGCCGCATCGAAAAACTGCATGCGTGTGTCACTGTAGCGCTCGAGCGCCTTGTGGAACAGCTGCTCCTTGTTGCCGAAGACGGCATACAGGCTGGGCCGGTTCATGCCCATGGCCTTCGTCAATTCCGGCAGGGAACTGCCCTCGTAGCCTTTTTCCCAGAATACTTTCATGGCGCAATCGAGCGCCTGGTCCGCGTCGAAGGTGCGTGGCCGGCCCGTTTTCGCCTTGACCGCTTGCTCTTTTTTATCTTGTTTCATACCGTTCGGTAAAAAATTATTGACAACAATGCTTGCCTGCCCTGATTATATACCGACCGGTTAAAAACCTCCCGGCTTTTCAGGACCTCCCATGCAAACACCACCTGCTTCCCCCACCGCCCCGGCGGCCGCCAGCGACGATACCACCGTGGCGCCCTGGCTGGCCGTCTTATCGGTCGGCATCGGCGCCTTCGCCCTCGTCACGTCCGAATTCCTGCCCGTCGGGCTGCTGCCGGCCATGGCGGCCGAACTGGCCATCAGCAAGGGCCAGGCGGGACTGATGATCACCACGCCCGGCATCGTTGCCGCGTTTGCCGCCATCTTCGTGACCGTCGGCTCGGGCCGCCTGGACCGCCGCATCGTGCTGCTGGCACTCACCGCCCTGCTGGTCGCATCGAACCTGCTGGTGGCGCTGGCCCCCTCGTATACCTGGATACTGCTGGGCCGCGCCATGCTGGGCGTGGGCGTGGGCGGCTTCTGGGCCATCGGCAGCGCCATCGGCCCGCGCCTGGTGGCGCCGCAGCATGCATCGCGCGCCATGTCCATCATCTTCGCCGGCGTCTCGCTGGGCACGGTGGCGGGCGTGCCAGCCGGCGCACTGGTGGGCGAGCTGATCGGCTGGCGCGTGGCTTTCGGCGCAGCCAGCGCCATTGCCGTGCTGGTCTTTATCGGCCAGCTATTGCTGCTGCCCAAGCTGCCGCCGACACAGGCCATCCGCTTGCGCCAGTTGCCGATGATTTTCGGCATCCGCAAGGCCAGGCTGGGCCTGATCGCCACGGCCATGCTCTTCACGGGCCAGTTCGCCGCCTACACGTATATCGCGCCGTTCCTCACGCAAGTTTCGCACCTGGCGGCCGGCACGGTCAGCGCCATGCTGCTGGTGTACGGTGCTTCCGGTTTCATTGGCAACCTGGTGGGCGGCTGGGCCGCCGGCCGCTACGAACGGGCCGCGCTGATGCTGACGGGCGCCGTGCTGGGCTTGTCCACCCTGGCCCTGGCCGCGCTCGGCAGCCATGCACTCACCGCCATGCTGCTGGTGGCCGTGTGGGGCTTCGGTTTCGGCGCCATGCCGATCGCCGTGCAGACGTGGATGTTCAAGGCCGCGCCACACTTAATGGAAGGCAGCAGCGCGCTGTTTGTTGCCATTGTACAAGTGTCGCTGGCGTCCGGTGCCTTGCTCGGTGGCATGGCGGTCGACCGCTTGGGTGTGTCTAGCGCGATGGTGGTCGGTGGCCTGTTCGCCCTCGGCTGCGCCTTGACGATCGCGCTCTTCGGCAAGCAGCAAGCCAGCGCCAAGGCGGGCGCCGGCGCGGTCTGCGAGGCCTAAGTAACCCCCAATAAATTATTGTGTTTTCTGACTTCCATAACCGGCGCTGTGCGGTGTTGCCCGCAGCTAGCAGTGCTCGCACTGCGTCGCTGCAGGCGCCTTGCACAGCATCCGGTTCTGTTCGTCATAAATTCACAATAATTTCCCGAGGATTACTTAGCAAGGCAGTCGGTTCAGATGCGGCCGCGGCGAAATTCGCCGAGGAATTTCCTCACTTCGGCCGGCGTCATTACCACGTCTGCATCGCCATGATACGCATACAGGAAGGGTGTGCCGCCCAGGCGGTCCGTCAGCTTGGCAAAGAGTAAAAAACGGCTGCCCAGCGGGTAACGCTGCAGGTCGACCAGGCGGCGCGAACACTGCACGGCCAGTTCGGGCGAAAAAGCCTGGCCCGGCACCGGGCGGATTTCCACGCGGCCATGGATGGCGCGCGATTCGACGGCGACGTGCCGGTATGCATAAGTATCACGGGCCATGCCGCCACCTTGAATGTAGTAAAGGCGCCATCTTAAGCGAAGACGGCGCCTGCCGTGCTACTGCGCCACGATGCGCAGCAAGCGGCCGTTGTCTTCATCGGTCAGCGCGTACAGGTAGCCGTCCGGCCCCTGGCGCACGTCGCGCACGCGCGCGCCGATGGCCAGACGGTCCTGCCCCGTCACCTTGCCATTCGCGTCGACGGCGATGCGGCGGATATCCTTGGCCGCCAGGCCGCCGCTGAAGATGCTGCCGCGCCAGGCGGCGATCTTGTCGCCCGTGTAGACGGCCAGCCCTGACGGGGCCGGCGACGGCACCCAGGCCACGCTGGGATTGCGCATGCCCGGCACCTCATGCTGGCCAATGGGCTCATGCGTCTTGTAGTCGGCGCCATAGCTTTGCAGGGGCCAGCCATAGTTGCCGCCCGCGACTACCAGGTTCATCTCGTCGCCGCCATACGGACCGTGTTCCGTGGCCCACACGCGACCGGAAACAGGATCGAGCGCCAGGCCCTGCACATTGCGGTGGCCGTACGACCAGATTTCCGGCAAGGCCCCCTTGGCCGCCAGCGGATTGCCGGGCGCCGGCTTGCCCTCTTCCGTCAGGCGCAGGATGGAACCCTGGTGCGTGGCCAGGTTCTGCGCCTGCTCGCGCGCCAAGCGGTCGCCGATGCGCAGCGGCGGATTGCCACCGTCGGCCACACTCATCAGCAAAGTGCCATCCGGCAGCCACAGCAGGCGCGAACCGAAGTGCTGGCCACCGCTCTTGTCCGTGGCAACCTTGAACAGGGTCTGGATGCCCGTCACCTTCTTGCCGTCGAACACGCCACGCACCAGGGTCGTGCGATTCGCGTCATTCGTGCCCGTCGATACCGTCATGTAGACTCTTGGCGCGGCCTTGCCCGCATCCTGCGGATGAATAACGATATCGAGCAAGCCGCCCTGCCCGCCGGTAAACACTTTGGGCATGCCTTCCAGCGCCACATCCTCAAATTTCTTGCCATTCAGCAGATGCAATGTCCCCTGCTTGCTGGTGACCAGCGCGCGTCCCTCGCCCAGCCAGGCGATGCCCCACGGCTGGCGCACGCCCTGCGCGACAGTCTCGGCCTTCCAGCCCTGTTTGGCGGCGGGCGGCTCGCCCGTGGCTTGCAGTTCGGCCCAGGCCGATGGTGCGGCGGCCAATGTCAATGCAAGCAAGATGCTGGTGCGGCGTAACTGGAACATGCTCTCTCCTGTCTGTGGATGATGCGAAGGTGGGATCAGGCGCGCAGCAGCAAGGCCACGGCTTCAGCCGCGATGCCTTCTTCCCGGCCCAGGTAGCCTAGTTTTTCATTCGTCTTGGCCTTGATATTGACCTGGCCCAAACTCACGCCCAGGTCTTCGGCCACGTTCGCGCACATGGCGGCGATGTGTGGCGCCATTTTCGGGCGCTGGGCGATGATGGTAGCGTCGATATTGCCGATGATATAACCGGTGGCTTGCACGCGGCGCGCGGCTTCGCGCAGCAGGGTGCGCGAATCGGCGCCCTTGAATTGCGCATCCGTATCGGGGAAATGGCGGCCGATGTCGCCCAGCGCGGCGGCGCCGAAGATGGCATCCGTGATGGCGTGCAGCAGCACGTCGGCGTCGGAATGGCCGAGCAAACCGAGGTGGTGCGGAATCTTCACGCCGCCGATGATCAGGTCGCGGTGTTCCACCAGCGCGTGGCAGTCATAGCCCTGGCCGATGCGGAACGGTAATACGGGAGTAGTGGTGGTCGTCATGCGGTCTTTCTGTTCAGGATTCAAGGATAGGCCAAGAGTGGGACAAATACAGCTCGGCCGTGTGTATGTCGCGCGGCAAGGTCACCTTCAGGTTGCGCGGGTGGCCTTCGACAAGCCTGGGTGCCAGGCCCAGCGCTTCGACGGCGCTGGCGTCATCCGTGATGGCTTGCGGGTCGGGCGCTTCCGATAATGCCCGGTGCAGCAAGGCGTAGCTGAACATTTGCGGCGTCTGCGCCAGCCACAGGCCCTCACGCGGCACCGTCTGCGCTGACATGGTGGCGGCACCCGTGCCCGGCCCGGCCCGCTTGACGGTATCGACCACGGGCAAGGCCAGCAAGCCGCCGGCCGGGTGCTCACCGACTTCGGTAATGAGCTTTGCAATCAGCGCCGGCGTCAGGCCCGGCCGCGCCGCATCGTGCACCAGCACCTGGTCATGCGCGGCTATGCTGCCTTGCACGGCGTGCAAGCCATTCAGTATGCTTTCCATGCGCGTGGCGCCGCCGCAGCGCAGCACCGTCACGCCCTGCTCCGGCACGACAGTGTCAATCAATCCATCCTCGGCGCTGACGACGACATAGGTGTGCGCAATCAACGGGCTGGCGAGAAAGGCGTCCAGCGCGTGGCGCAGCATGGGTTTGCCGGCGATGGGCAAATACTGCTTGGGACTGCCCGCTTCCATGCGCGCGCCCACGCCGGCGGCGGGGATCAGCGCAAAGTAGCGGACGGTGTTCGGTGCTGCTGTCATGCCATTCCTCATCTAATTGTCTAGTTGGCGGGCGCTGCCTTGCCCATCAGGATGTTCTGGATCTCGCCTTTGCACGCCTTGCCCAGGCGCGCATATTCCTGCGGAGAATCGATGGCCGCCTGCAAGGTTTCCACCTTGCGCATTTCTGCCTTGATATACGGCAACCAGCCCGTGTCGATCTCGCGCGCCAGCGCCGCCTTGGCCGTACCGCTGGGCGCATACAGGGGCCGCGCCTCGAAGCGTTTGGCCAGCGCGGCGCGCACGGTCTTTTCCACGCGCGGCAAATGTTCCATATAGGTTTTCATGTGGCGCAGTTCATGTGCGAGTATCTCATCATACGCGCAGCTGCCGGGGGCAAACTCGCGGCCGATATAGATCACCACGGGCGCATAGGTGAGGGTCACGGTAATCTGCGGCGCCACGCATTCGTAGCCGCTGGCCGGGTCTTGCAGCATGGGGCCGGCCAGAGCGATGGCCACGCGCGAGTCGGTCTTCGTCAATCCCAGCACCCAGGTGTTGGCGCGCGCCGTGCCCTTCATGACGGTCAGCGCCTTGTACGGCAGATGCGTGTCGATGCTGTAGCCGTTCTGCTGCGCCGTCAGCACGGACACCGTCTTGCTGATCGTGTCTTCGCAGCGCACCTGGAACGGCGTGCGCGTCTGCGCCTGCGCACCCAGGGTGACACAGGCAAGCAGCAGGAAAATGGGCAGGCGCATGCGGGGAATCAGGCCGGCTGCCAGGCGCCGCTGGTAATCTTGTCGAGCCAGAAGATGCCGATGACGGTTTTCACATCCGTGATGCTGCCATCCTTGACCCAGTCGAGCAGCTGCGGCACGGTCGCCGTAAACGTTTCCAGGAATTCGCCCTCGTCAAGCTGGCGCTCGCCCGCTACCAGGCCACGCGCCAAAAACAGTTCCAGGTGCTCGTCGGAATAGGCGATGGCGTTATGGATGGTGGAAACGAATTGCCAGTCGCTGGCCGTGTAGCCCGTTTCTTCCAGCAACTCGCGCTGGGCGCAGGCCAGGTGGGCCTCGCCCGCATCAATTTTGCCAGCCGGGAATTCGATGAAGACGCGGTCCAGCGGATAGCGGTACTGGCGTTCCATCAGTACCGTGCCATCGTCTAGCAGCGGCAGGATGACGACGGCGCCCGGGTGCAGGACGAATTCGCGCGCCGTGATCTTGCCGTCAGGCAGGGCAACACGGTCGCGCTGCACGCGCAGGAAACCGCCTTGATAAACGAGCTCGCCATCGACTTTGGTTTCAATCAATTGAGTATCGGTGGATTGGGTATCCATGGAATTCCTTTATTCAATAAAAAACGGCGCCAGAGGCGCCGCTTTCGGAGGGTGATGCTAGCGGCGTTTGCGCAGATAGCGTCCGACAAATCCGGGGAAAGCCAGCACCAGGAACAGACAGCCGGTGATGGCGTAAAACTCCCAGGTCTGCGGGAAACCGTTGCCGATGCGCGCTTCCAGCGCGAACGCCACGGCGCCGACGATGAAGTACAGAATCACCATCTCCAGCAGGCGCAGCGCCAGCGGCTTGCGCCAGCCCTGCTCTGCCTGCGCCGCCTTTTTCAGGGGCACGGCGGCAAACAGTTTCTCGTTCAAGAATGGCAGGTTGGCGCCCAGGATGCCCAGGGCGATTACCAGCCAGCTCGAGGCGGTGACATCCATCGATCAGGACGCCAGGGTCTTGGTGATGGCGGTCGCGCAGGCAGCCAGGATGCTGTTAGGCATCACACCCAACGCCAGCACAAACACGCCGTTCAGGGCCAGCACGATGCGCATGTCGCCATGCACGACCAGCGCGTTGGTGTCCGTCGGCTCGTCGAACCACATCATTTTCACGACGCGCAGGTAGTAGAAAGCACCGATCAGCGAGAACAGCACGGCAGCGATGGTCAGCCACAGCTGGCCCGTGGCCAGCACGGAGGCCAGCACCGAGTACTTGGCCATGAAGCCCATCAGCGGCGGCACGCCGGCCAGCGAGAACATGAACAAGGTCATCACCAACGCGAAGATCGGGCTGCGTTTACCCAGGCCCTTGAAGTCGGCCAGTTCTTCTGCTTCGAAACCATTACGTGCCAGCAACATAATCACGCCAAAGGTACCCAGGGTGGTGAACACGTAGGTGATGACGTAGTACATCGAGGCACCGTAGGCGGTGGCTGCGCCAGCCGCGTTCAGTGTGTTGTTCGGTGCGTCCACGGTGCCCGACAGCAGGCCCAGCAGCACGAAACCCATTTGCGCGATGGTCGAGTACGCCAACATGCGCTTCAGATTGGTTTGCGCGATGGCGGTGAAGTTACCGATGGCCAGCGACATCACGGCCAGTACCAACAGCATTTGCTGCCAGTCATGCGCCATCGGCAGCAAGCCCTCGCCCAACAGACGCAGGGTGATGGCAAACGCGGCCAGTTTCGGCGCGCCGCCCAGCAGCAGGGTCACGGCCGTTGGCGAACCTTGATACACGTCAGGCACCCACATGTGGAATGGCACGACGCCCAGTTTGAAGGCCAGGCCGGCTACCAGGAACACCAGGCCGAAGACCATGATGGTGCCGTTGGTCTTGCCGTTTTCCAGCGCCACGCGCAGTTCGCCCAGGTCCAGCGTGCCGGACGCGCCGTACAGCATCGAGATACCGTACAACATGAAACCGGAAGCCAGCGCGCCCAGGATGAAGTATTTCATGGCCGCTTCCGTGGCCTTGGCGTTGTCACGACGCAAGGCGATCAGTGCGTACAGCGACAGCGACATCAGTTCCAGACCCAGGTAGATGATCAGGAAGTTGTTGGCCGAGATCATGATCATCTGGCCCAGCAGTGCAAACAGGGCCAGCACATAGAACTCGCCGCCCAGGTTACCCGACAGCATATTGCGGTCGGTGGCATAGGCACGCGAGTAGATCAGGGTCAGCGCCACGGCGCCGTACGAGAACAGTTTCAGCAGCTGCGACATCGGGTCCGACACGAACATATTGTGGAAGGTGTAGACGGTGGTGCCCGCGTTGAAGTCGCCCACGGTCAGCAAGGCGCAGCCTGCCAAAGTCAGCAGCGACAGCGCATAGGTGATCGAACGCTTCGCCGCAGGCAAGAACATATCGATCAGCAAGAGCGCCGATGTGGCGATCAGCAGAAAGATTTCCGCGTACAGCGGTACCAGATTAGGTGCATTAGTCATGTTATCGGTCTTCTATTTAAGGCAACTTGCTGATGGCGACATGCTGCAGCAGGTCGGCAACCGAAGTTTGCATCGTGTCGGTGAACGGGGCTGGGTACAGACCCATCACGAGCACGGCGATGGCCAGCACAGCAAGCATGAAGAACTCACGTTTGTTGATGTCGGTCAATTCGGCCACATGCTTGTTCTTGATCTTGCCGAACACCACGCGCTTGGCCATCCACAGCGAGTACGCCGCGCCCCAGATCAGTGCCGTTGCAGCCAGCAAGCCAATCCAGAAGTTGTATTGCACCGCGCCCAGGATCACCATGAACTCGCCGACAAAGCCGGAAGTCGCTGGCAAACCGCAGTTGGCCATCGAAAACAAGACGAAGAAGGCGGCAAATTTCGGCATGCGGTTCACGACGCCGCCGTAGTCGGCGATGTTGCGGGTATGCATGCGGTCATACAGCACGCCGATGCACAGGAACATCGCGCCGGAGATGAAGCCGTGCGAGACCATCTGCACGATACCGCCCTGCACCGAGATGTCGTTGAACATGAAGAAGCCCAGGGTGACAAAACCCATGTGCGCGATCGACGAATAGGCGACCAGTTTTTTCATGTCCGTTTGCACCAGGGCAACCAGACCGATGTAGATGACGGCGATCAACGACAAGGCGATCATGAAGCCCGACAGGTAGTGGCTGGCGTCCGGCGTGATCGGCAGCGAAAACCGCAGGAAACCATACGCGCCCAGTTTCAGCATGATGGCGGCCAGCACGGCGGAACCGCCGGTAGGCGCTTCCACGTGGACGTCCGGCAACCACGTGTGGACGGGGAACATCGGCACTTTCACGGCAAACGCCATCAGGAAGGCCAGGAAGATGAAGATCTGTTCGTTCATCGTCAGCTTGAACGCATGCCAGGCCAGGATGTCGAAGGTGCCCGTCACATTGCGCAGGTAAATGATGGCAACCAGGGTCAGCAGCGAACCGAAGAAGGTGTACAGGAAGAACTTGAATGACGCGTACACGCGGTTCGAGCCGCCCCAGATACCGATGATGATGAACATCGGGATCAGGGTTGCTTCAAAGAAGAAGTAGAACAGCAAGCCGTCCAGCGCGCAAAACACGCCGATCATCAGGCCCGACAGGATCAGGAAGGCACCCATGTACTGGGCGATGCGCTTCTCGATCACTTGCCAAGCGGAAATGACGACGATGACCGTGATGAACGCCGTCAGTGGAATGAACCACAGCGACAGGCCATCGATACCCAGCGAGTACCAGATATTGAAAGTTGCTATCCACGGTGCTTTTTCGACGAATTGCATGCCGTGCGCGGCGTTGTCGAAATGCTGGATCAGCGGCAAGGTGCACAGCATGCTGAGCACGGCGCCAGCCAGCGACAGCCAGCGGGTAAAGCCCGCTTTGCTGTCACGGCCGAGAGCCAGGATCAGGACGCCGCAAATGATCGGCACCCAGATCGACAGACTCAGGTAAGGAGGTAGTGTAGAAATCGTAGACTGCATCATGGTTCTCAGTATTCTTTTATCAGGTCAGCTTACTTAGCGGGCCAGAATGGCAGGAAATAGATCAGGAAGCCCAGCACGCCCAGGATCATCACGAATGCATAGTGATAGATGTAGCCGGTCTGCAGCACTCGCGCCAGCGAGGACAGCCAGGCGACGACCTTGGCGCTACCGTTGACCAGCAGGCCATCGATCAGCTTCTTGTCACCGAAGTTCCACAGGCCATTACCCAGCAAGCGGGCACCGCCGGCGAACACGACTTCATTGAACTTGTCCAGGTAGTACTTGTTGTCCAGCAGGGTGTGGATCGCATGGAACTTGGCAAAGAACCAGGCCGGCACGCGCGGGTTGACCATGTAGCAGTAGTAGGCTGCCACGACGCCGGACAATGCCAACCAGAACGGTGCCGTCGACAGGCCGTGGATCGCCATCGCCATTGCGCCGTGGAATTCATGCGACAACTCTTCCATTGCTGGATGGTTTTCGCCGACGAAGATCACGCCCTTGAAGAAATCGCCATGCAGCATCGGGCCGATGGTCAGGTAACCGATCAGCAGCGACGGGATCGCCAGCATCACCAGCGGGAACCATACGACGAATGGGGATTCATGCGGCTTCTGGCCAGGTTCCAGACCGTGGTGGCCGTGGTCGTCCTCTTCCTCTTCGTGATGGTCGTCATGCGCATCGCCGTGCGCGCCATGGGCCGCTTTCGGTGCGTGATGGTCATCATGCGCGTGACCTTGGCCGAAACGTTCCTTGCCGTGGAAGACGAGGAAATACATGCGGAACGAGTAGAAGGCGGTGACGAACACGCCAGCCAGCACGGCAAACTGGGCAAAGCCAGCGCCCCAGATGTGCGTCGCTTCGACGGCTTCGATGATGCTGTCTTTCGAGTAGAAACCGGAGAACAGCGGCGTGCCGATCAGGGCCAGCGAACCGACCAGGGACGTGATCCAGGTGATGGGCATGTACTTGCGCAGGCCACCCATGTTGCGGATATCCTGGTCATGGTGCATGCCGATGATGACGGAACCGGCGCCCAGGAACAGCAGTGCCTTGAAGAATGCGTGCGTCATCAGGTGGAACACGGCCACGGAGTAGGCGGACGAGCCCAGCGCAACCGTCATGTAGCCCAGCTGTGACAAGGTCGAGTAAGCGACGACGCGCTTGATATCGTTCTGGATGATGCCCAGGAAACCCATGAACAGCGCCGTGATGGAGCCGATCACCAAGATGAAGGACAGTGCCGTGTCGGACAGTTCGAACAGCGGCGACATGCGCGAGACCATGAAGATACCGGCCGTCACCATCGTCGCGGCGTGAATCAGCGCCGAGATCGGGGTCGGACCTTCCATCGAGTCAGGCAGCCAGACGTGCAGCGGGAACTGCGCCGATTTGCCCATCGCGCCGATGAACAGGCAGATGCAGGCGACGGTCAGCAGGGCCCAGTCGGTGCCTGGCAGGCTCAACAGCGCCAGTTCGTCTTTCTTGGCAAACACTTCCTGGTAGTTCATGGTGCCGGCGTAAGCCAGCAGCAGGCCGATGCCCAGGATGAAGCCGAAGTCGCCCACGCGGTTGACGAGGAAAGCCTTCATGTTGGCCACGATGGCCGTCGGACGCTGGTACCAGAAACCGATCAGCAGGTAAGAGACCAGGCCCACGGCTTCCCAACCGAAGAACAGTTGCAGGAAGTTGTTGGCCATGACCAGCATCAGCATCGAGAACGTGAACAGCGAGATGTAGGCGAAGAAGCGGTTGTAGCCTTCGTCATCCTTCATATAGCCGATCGTGTAAATGTGCACCATCAGGGAGACGAAGGTGACCACGCACATCATCATCGCCGACAGCGAATCGATCTGGAAGCCCACTTCCATCTTCAGGGTGCCGATCGTCATCCAGTTATAGATCGTGCCATTGAATGTCGCGCCATCCATCACTGCCAGCAATGTCTGCACGGACAGGATAAACGCAATCAGTACGCCCAGAATCGTCGCGGTATGCGACGTCTTGCGTCCGACCAAATTACCCAGGAACTGGGTGCCAAGCAAACCTGCAATCGCGGCACCGGCCAGCGGCGCCAGCGGTACGGCAAGAAGGAGGTTAGGGTTGAGGAGTTGCCCCGCCATGATGAACCTTAATCGTTATTATTCGAGAGATCGAGTCTGAAAAACATCAGCCTTTGAGGCTGTCCAGGTCTTCGACGTTGATGGTATCCAGATTACGGAACATCACCACCAGAATAGCCAGACCGATAGCCGACTCAGCGGCGGCAACCGTCAGGATGAAGAAAACGAAGATCTGACCGGCCGCGTCGCCCATGAAATGGGAGAACGCGATGAAATTCATATTCACCGCCAGCAGCATCAATTCGATTGCCATCAGCAATACGATGATGTTCTTGCGGTTCAGGAAAATACCGACGATCGAGATTGCGAACAGGATCGCGCCCAGGACCAGAAAATGTGTGAGCGATAATGTCATGGTGCCTCCTTAACTTCCGGCTCAGCCGCAGGACGCTCGACGACCGCGTCCATCTTGATGATCTTCAGGCGGTCGTTGCGCTTGACGCGTACCGCGTCGCCTGGAGCAAAATGCTTGGTGTCCTTGCGTTTGCGCAGGGTCAGTGCAACCGCGGCAACGATGGCCACCAGCAGCACGACGGCAGCGATCTCGAAGGCGAATACATATTTCGTGTAGATCAGCAGGCCCAGTTCCTTGGTGCCGCCCAGGTTGACGTTCACCGGAGCGATACTAGGCGCAAAGTTGCGGAAACCGTGCCACAGGACAGCGGCCATTTCCAGCACGATGATCACGCCCACCGTCACCGACAAAGGCAGGTAGCCCCAGAAACCTTCGCGCATGCGGTCGATATTGATATCGAGCATCATGACGACGAAGAGGAACAGCACCATCACGGCGCCGACATATACCAATACCAGCACGATGGCCAGGAATTCAGCTTGCAGCAGCATCCAGATGCCCGCTGCGGAAAAGAAGGACAGTACCAGGAACAGTACTGCGTGGACCGGATTACGGGCCGTGATGACGCGCGTCGCTGCCAGAATCAAGATCAGCGCGAAGGCGTAAAACAAAATTGTTTTAAAGTCCATAAAAAACCCAATAGACGTACAGATGAACGAGGGGCGCGCCGCAGCCAGGGGCTACGGCGCATCCATCAGCGATAAGGTGCGTCGGCGGCGCGCGCAGCGGCGATGTCATTTTCATAACGATCACCCACGGCCAGCAACATCTCTTTCGTGTAATACAAATCCCCGCGTTTCTCGCCGTGGTATTCCAGGATTTGCGTCTCGACGATCGAATCGACCGGGCAAGACTCTTCGCAGAAACCGCAGAAGATGCACTTGGTCAAGTCGATATCGTAACGCGTGGTGCGGCGCGAGCCGTCGTCACGCTGTTCCGATTCGATCGTGATGGCCATCGCCGGGCAAACCGCTTCGCACAGTTTGCAGGCGATGCAACGTTCCTCGCCGTTCGGGTAGCGGCGCAGCGCGTGCAAGCCACGGAAACGCGGCGAGATCGGTGTCTTCTCTTCCGGGAATTGCACCGTGATCTTGCGCGAAAACATGTACTTGCCTGTCAACGCCATGCCCTTGATCAGCTCGCCTAACAAGAGGCTGCTGAAGAAATCTTTTACCTTATCCATTCGTATGCACTCTCTTACTTCCAAATATTCCAGGATGTCTGCATCCAGGCAGCGACGAAGACCAGGTAGACCAGCGTCAACGGGATAAACACTTTCCAGCCGAGGCGCATGATCTGGTCATAACGATAGCGTGGGAAAGTACCGCGCACCCAGATGAACACCGACACGATGAAGAAGGTTTTTGCAAACAGCCAGAAGAAGCCGCCGAAACCACCCCAGAACTCAAGGAAAGCAAACGGTGCGGACCAGCCACCGAGGAACATGATCGAAGCCAGGGCGGCGATCAGGATCATGTTGGCGTATTCGGCCAGCATGAACATGGCGTAGGCCATGCCCGAGTACTCGACCATGTGGCCGGCGACGATTTCCGACTCGCCTTCGACGACGTCGAACGGGTGACGGTTGGCTTCAGCCAAGCCCGACACCAGGTAGATGACGAACATCGGCAGCAGCGGCAGCCAGTTCCACGACAGGAAGTTCACGCCCTTGTCGGCGAAAAAGCCGATTTGCTGGCCGCTGACGATGTCGATGAAGTTCAGGCTGCCCGAGACCATCAGCACGATGACCATCACGAAGCCCATCGGGATTTCATACGAAATCATCTGCGCCGAAGCGCGCATGGCGCCCATGAACGAGTACTTCGAGTTCGAAGCCCAGCCGGCGATGATGATGCCGTAGACTTCCATCGAGGTAATCGCCAGCAGCATCAGCAAGCCCGCGTTGACGTTGGCCAGCACGGCTTGCGGGCCGAACGGCACGACCGACCAGGCGGCCAGGGCCGGCATGATGGTCATGATCGGACCGATCACGAACAGGCCTTTGGCGGCTTTGGCCGGGATGATGATCTCTTTGAACAAGAGTTTCAGCGCATCGGCGATCGGTTGCAGCAAGCCCAGCGGACCTACGCGGTTCGGGCCGACGCGGATCTGGATCCAGCCGATCAGCTTGCGTTCCCACAAGGTCAGGTAGGCAACCAGGCCCATCAGCGGCAACAGCACGCACAGGATCTTGATCAGGGTCCAGAAGAACGGCCAGGAGCCGCCCAGCAAATCCTGGCCGCTGCTGTTGATGACGTTTACAAATTCAGGCAGAGCCATCAGATTTTCCCCTCTGCTGTTTCAACTGTGATATCACCGAACATGCCGCCAAGCTTTGCTGTCGAGGCATGCGCCGCCGACACTTTCACCACATTGGCTGGCAGGCCGGCATGGATTGCCGCCACCAGGATGGCGCTGCCGGAGCCTTGCGCCACTTTGACCTTGTCGCCCGCCTTGATGCCCAGCTTTTCAGCCAGCGCCAGGGACAGGTGCGCTTGCGGCGCGGCACCATCGACCGTGCGTTGCAAAGGTTCAGAGCGGCGTACCAGCGCGTCGGCGAAGTAGATCGGCACGTCGGCGATGCGTTGCAGCGCAGGCGACGCCGGTGCGTACGCTGCCGCTTCCGGTGCGTTCTTGGCGATATTGTTCAGCTGTGCCGACAGGTCGGTCACACCAAAGCCAAACGCTTCGTCGCGGATCGCTTCGGAGGTGTCGTAGTCGAAACCGGCCAGGCCCAGGATGTTGCCCAGGACGCGCAGCACTTTCCAGGCTGGACGGGTTTCCGCCAGCGGTTTGACGGTGCCGTTGAAGCTTTGCGCGCGGCCTTCGCAGTTGACGAAGGTGCCCGAGGTTTCAGCGAACGGAGCGATCGGCAGCAAGACATCGGCGTAATCCATGCCGTGCTTGAAGGCGGACATCGCCACGACCATGTCGGCGCCATCCAGGGCGGCGCGGGCCGCTTGTGGATTGGCGGCATCGAGTTCCGGCTCAGCGTGCAGCAGCACGTAAGCTTTTTTCGGCACGGCAAAGGCAGCTTGCACGTTGGCGCGCGGCTTGGCGACCAGGTGCGCGCCAACCGTATTGGCCGCTTCCGTCAGGTAACCGAGCTTGGCGCCCGTCTGTTCGGCGATCCATTGCGCGGCAGCATGCAGTTGCGACGCTTGCGGGTGTTGCGTTGCCGCGTTACCCAGCAGCACGGCACCGTTGTCACCAGCCATCAGGCTGGCGGCGATGGCCACAGCCACGTCCGAAGCGGCAACCGCTTCAAAACCGTTAGGCGCGGCGATTTCTTTCGCTTTGGCAACCGCGACGACCACTTCCGACAAGGCCGCCAGCCAATCGCTTGGTGCGACGATCATCTTGTTGGCGATGGTGATCAATTGATCATCGTCGGAGGCGTGCAAGATCGACAGCTTGGCGCCGCCCTTGACGGACGCGCGCAAACGCGTGGCCAGCAATGGGTGATCCTTGCGCAGGAACGAGCCGATGACGAAGGCACGCTTGATCTGGCCAAATTCGTTGATCGGCATGCCAAGCCATGGTTTCACACTTGCGTCCAGCGCGAAGTCGGTCTGGCGCAGGCGGAAGTCGACGTTCTCGGAACCGAGACCGTTGACGACTTTTTGCAGTAGTACCAGCTCTTCGACGGTCGAATGCGGCGTGGCCAGCGCGGCGATGGCGTCGGCGCCATGCTCGTGCTTGATGTTTTTCAAACCGTGCGCCACGTATTCCAGCGCCGTTTGCCAATCGACTTCTTTCCACTCATTGCCTTGTTTCAGCATCGGGGAAGTCAGGCGTTCGGCACTGTCCAGCGCTTCGTACGAGAAACGGTCCTTGTCCGAGATCCAGCACTCGTTGACGGCTTCGTTTTCCAGCGGCAATACGCGCTTGACCTTGCCAGCTTTCACTTGCACGATCAGGTTCGCGCCCAGGCCATCATGCGGGCTGACCGATTTGCGGCGCGACAGTTCCCACGTACGGGCGCTGTAGCGGAACGGCTTCGAGGTCAGTGCGCCGACCGGGCACAGGTCGATCATGTTGCCCGACAGTTCGGAGTCGACCGTCTGGCCCACAAACGACACGATTTCCGAGTGTTCGCCGCGGCCGATCATGCCCAACTCCATCACGCCGGCCACTTCCTGGCCAAAGCGTACGCAGCGGGTGCACTGGATGCAGCGCGACATTTCCTGCATGGAGACCAGCGGACCGGCTTCCTTCGGCTGCACCACGCGCTTGTCTTCCTTGTAGCGCGATTCGCTCTTGCCGTAGCCCACTGCCAAGTCTTGCAACTGGCATTCGCCGCCCTGATCGCAGATAGGGCAATCGAGCGGGTGGTTAATCAGCAAGAATTCCATGACCGACTTTTGCGCCTGCACAGCTTTATCGCTGGCGGAGCGCACGATCATGCCGGCACTGACCGGGGTCGCACAAGCGGGCAAAGGCTTGGGCGCCTTTTCCACTTCGACCAGGCACATGCGGCAGTTCGCTGCGATCGACAATTTCTTGTGATAACAGAAGTGCGGAATGTAGGTTCCCAATTTGTTGGCGGCGTCCATCACCATGCTACCAGCAGGGACTTCGACTTTTTTGCCGTCTATTTCGATTTCAACCATGGTGATCGTTACCTGACGCAGCTTAGATATATGCGGGCACTAAGCAATGCTTGTGCTCGATATGATATTCAAATTCTTCACGGAAATTCTTAATGAAGGCCCGTACCGGCATGGCAGCCGCATCGCCCAGCGCGCAAATGGTGCGGCCCTGGATGTTGTCGGCGATCGAGTTGAGCATGTCCAGGTCGTCTGGACGACCCTGCCCCTGCTCGATGCGGTGCACCATGCGGTACATCCAGCCTGTGCCTTCACGGCAAGGCGTACACTGGCCGCACGATTCTTCAAAGTAGAAGTAGGACAGGCGCTCCAGCGCCTTCACCATGCAGCGTGTTTCGTCCATCACGATGACGGCGCCCGAACCCAACATCGAACCGGCTTTCGCGATCGAGTCGTAGTCCAGGTCGGTTTGCATCATGATGTCGCCGCGGATCACCGGCGCGGACGAGCCGCCAGGGATCACGGCCTTGATCTTTTTGCCACCACGCATGCCGCCTGCCAGTTCCAGCAGTGTGGCAAACGGCGTGCCAAGCGGCACTTCGTAGTTGCCCGGCAATTCCACGTCGCCCGAGATCGAGAAGATCTTCGAACCACCATTGTTCGGCTTGCCCATGGCCAGGTATTTCTCTGGACCAATGTTCAGCACGAATGGCACGGCCGCGAAGGTTTCCGTGTTGTTGATCGTCGTCGGCTTGCCGTACAGGCCAAACGAGGCAGGGAAAGGCGGCTTGAAGCGCGGCTGGCCTTTCTTGCCTTCCAAGGACTCCAGCAGGGCCGTTTCTTCGCCGCAGATGTAGGCGCCATAACCATGGTGCGCATGCAACTGGAACGAGAACTCGCTGCCCATGATCTTGTCGCCCAGGAAACCGGCGGCACGCGCCTCTTCCAGCGCTTCTTCGAAACGCAGGTATTCCTGGAAGATTTCACCGTGGATATAGTTGTAGCCGACAGTGATGCCCATCGCATAAGCGCCAATGGCCATGCCTTCGATCAGCGCATGGGGATTGTAACGAATGATGTCGCGGTCCTTGAAAGTGCCCGGTTCGCCTTCATCTGTATTGCAGACGAGGTATTTTTGACCCGGGAACTGGCGCGGCATGAAGCTCCACTTCAAGCCGGTAGGGAAACCCGCGCCGCCACGGCCGCGCAAGGACGAAGCCTTGAGGTCGGCGATGATCTGTTCCGGCGTGATTTTCTCTTCCAGGATACGCCGCAGGGCGCTATAGCCGCCGCGGTTCACATAATCTTGCAAATGCCAGTTCTTGCCATCCAGATCCTTCAGGATCAATGGATCGATATGGCGGTTGTGGAGTGACGTCATTTCTTGAGTTCCTCCAGCATGGCGTCGATTTTCTCGTTCGACATCCAGCTGCACATGGTTTTATTACTGACCAGCAAGACAGGCGCATCGCCGCAAGCACCCATGCACTCGCCTTCAACCAGGGTGAACTGGCCATCGGCGGTGGTTTCGCGGAAATCGATACCCAGTTTCTGCTTCAGGTAGTCTGCAGCGCGCACGCCGCCCGACAGCGCGCATGGCAGGTTGGTGCACACGGTGATCTTGTGCTTGCCCACGGGTTTCACGTTGTACATATTGTAGAACGTGGCCACTTCCTGCACGGCAATCGCCGGCATGCCGATGTAATCGGCCAGTTCCTTCATGGTTTCCGGCGCCAGCCAGCCCAGTTCATCCTGGGCATGGGCCAGCGCGGCCATGACGGCCGACTGACGTTGGTCGGCCGGGTACTTGGCCAGCTCGCGGTCAATTTTCTTATAGCATTGTTCTGATAACAACATACTTTTTGCCTCTTAGCGGTCAATACTGCCGAACACGATATCTTGCGTCCCGATGATGGTCACGGCGTCGGCAAGCATGTGCCCACGCGCCATCTCATCGAGCGACTGCAAGTGAGCGTAGTCTGGCGCGCGCAGTTTCATGCGGTACGGTTTGTTGGCGCCATCGGACACCAGGTAGACGCCGAACTCGCCCTTCGGATGTTCCACGGCGCTGTAGGCCTCGCCTGGCGGCACGTGGAAACCTTCGGTAAACAGCTTGAAGTGGTGAATCAAGGACTCCATGTTGGTCTTCATGTCGACGCGGCCCGGAGGCGCCACCTTGCGGTTGCTGGTCATGACAGGACCTTCATTGTTGCGCAGCCACTCCACGCATTGCTTGATGATGCGGTTTGACTGGCGCAACTCTTCCACGCGGACCAGGTAGCGGTCGTAGCAATCGCCGTTGGTGCCGATAGGAATATCGAAATCCATCAGGTCGTACACTTCGTACGGCTGCTTCTTGCGCAAGTCCCACTGCACGCCCGAGCCGCGCAGCATGGCGCCCGTAAAGCCCATGGCCAGCGCATCTTCCGGCGAGACCACGCCGATGCCGACGGTACGCTGTTTCCAGATTCGATTATCGGTCAGCAGGGTTTCGTACTCGTCCACCGAATTCGGGAAACGGCGCGCGAAGTCTTCGATAAAGTCCAGCAGCGAACCCTGGCGGTTTTCATTCAGCTTGCCGATGGCCTTGGCGTTGCGGATGATCGACGCCTTGTGCTGCGGCATCGCGTTCGGCAAGTCACGGTACACGCCGCCCGGACGGTAGTAAGCCGCGTGCATGCGCGCGCCCGAGACTGCCTCGTAGGCGTCGAACAAGTCTTCACGGTCGCGGAAGCAATACAGGAACGGGCCCATGGCGCCAACGTCCAGCGCGTGGGTACCGAGCCACATCAAGTGATTCAGGATGCGCGTCATCTCGTCGAACATGACGCGGATGTATTGCGCGCGCAGCGGCACTTCCAGGCCCAGCATCTTTTCGATGGCCATCACGTACGCATGTTCATTGCACATCATCGACACATAGTCGAGACGGTCCATGTACGGCACGGATTGCAGATAAGTCTTTTGCTCGGCCAGCTTCTCGGTAGCGCGGTGCAGCAGGCCGATATGCGGGTCGGCACGCTGGATGACTTCGCCGTCCATCTCCAGCACCAGGCGCAGCACACCGTGCGCGGCTGGATGCTGTGGCCCAAAGTTCAGGGTGTAGTTCTTAATCTCAGCCATTATTTCATCCCGTAATGTTCTTCGCGGATCACGCGCGGCACGTTTTCCCGCGGCTCGATCGTCACAGGCTGGTAAATCACGCGCTTTTGTTCCGGATCGTAACGCATCTCGACATAGCCGGAGACAGGGAAATCCTTGCGGAACGGATGGCCGATGAAACCGTAATCGGTCAGCAGGCGGCGCAAGTCGTTGTGGCCTTCGAAGAGAATGCCCAGCAAGTCGAACGCTTCGCGCTCGTACCAGTTGACGGCACGCCAGATGTTCACCACGGAGGGCAGCAGCGGCATGTCGTCGTCGGGTGCGAACACGCGCACGCGCACGCGCCAGTTGTGCTTGACCGACAGCAAGTGCGAGACGGCCGCGAAACGCAGGCCATCCCAGCTACCGTCGCCATAGGTCGAGTAGTCGACGCCGCACAGGTCGAGCATTTGCTCGAAATGCAGGCTCGGATCATCGCGCAAGGTCTGCATCACGGCCAGGTAGTCCTCGGCCTTGACGACCAGGGTAACTTCGCCCAGTGCAACCGTCGTGCTAACGCGATCGCCCAGGGCAGTGCCGAGGGCGTTTTGCAATACTTCTAAATGTGTTGTCATAATCTGAAGCGGCCCGGTTAGCGTGCGATCGTGCTGGTACGCTTGATCTTGTTCTGCAACTGCATGATGCCGTACAGCAAGGCTTCAGCGGTCGGAGGACAGCCAGGCACATACACGTCGACGGGCACGATGCGGTCGCAACCGCGCACCACAGAATAGGAGTAATGGTAGTACCCGCCGCCATTCGCGCAGGAACCCATCGAGATGACCCAGCGTGGCTCTGCCATCTGGTCGTAGACCTTGCGCAAGGCCGGCGCCATCTTGTTGCACAGGGTGCCGGCAACGATCATGACGTCGGACTGACGCGGCGACGGACGAAACACGACGCCGAAACGGTCCATATCGTAGCGGGCTGCGCCCACATGCATCATTTCGACCGCACAGCAGGCCAGACCGAACGTCATCGGGAACATAGACCCGGTGCGCGCCCAGTTGATCAGCTTGTCGGCCGAGGTGGTGATGAAACCTTCGCTTAATACGCCTTCAATAGCCATGGCTTATTCCCAGTCAAGGGCACCTTTCTTCCAAATGTACCAAAATCCGACCACGAATTCAGCGATGAACACCATCATCGTGACGAAACCGGCCCAGCCCAGGTCGCGCATTGCAACGCCCCATGGGAAAAAGAATGCCGTTTCCAGATCGAACAAAATAAACAGGATTGCGACCAGATAGTAGCGCACATCAAATTTCATGCGCGCGTCTTCGAATGCTTCAAAGCCACATTCGTACGGGGAGAGTTTTGCTGCATCAGGCTTGTGAGGGCCCAACAGGCGCCCCAGGAGCTGGGGAGCGATACCGACACCAAGGCCGATAATAATAAACAGCAGGACGGGGAAGTAATTTTCGAGGTTCACGATTGATAAGCTTATATTGAACGATCGGTTAAATGAGGACGCTGCGATCATTTGCAGCGTATCTAACGCACGACCCCAATCAAAGCTAAGACCAGGATCGAACGACACATCCTCGTAAAAAAAGCCAGCAACTTTGTACGAGCCATGGCTCGTGCGCCGTTGCTGGCTTCTGATTTCTGGTGCCGACGACGAGACTCGAACTCGTACAGCTTTCGCCACTACCCCCTCAAGATAGCGTGTCTACCAATTTCACCACGTCGGCGGTAAGGCCCGTATTCTACTCTGCTTTGCCGCTAAAGTTAATGCACAAATGCATCAAAACACAGATAAAAACGATAAATTTTTACATCTTCCAGCACGCCAGGATTTTTTCCTGCCGCACTGCTAAAACATTCAGCAATAATCTGCCCGTAATGAGAATTACTCTCGATGAGGTATCGCGCGAGCACTCAGTAACTGCTCAGTGACTAGACGATTACTTTGGAATCGCGCCTGCCGGGGTGCTGGCAGCCGGTGCCGCCGCTGCTGGAGCGCTGGCCGCTGGTGCCGCAGGGGCTGCTGGCACCGTCGTCGGGATCGCGCCAGCGCCGGTGACTGGCACTGGCTTGACGACTTTATCCATCACGCCGCCGCCGACGATGGTGGCGCGCTGATTCGCCATCAACGACAGGGCCAGGGTGGCGCCGAAGAAAATCGCGGCGGCAACGCCCGTCGATTTCGACATGAAGTTCGACGAACCCGTCGCACCAAACAGGCTGCCCGAGGCGCCCGAACCGAAGGCGGCACCCATGTCGGCGCCCTTGCCGTGCTGCAACAACACCAGCGCGATAATCGACAATGCCGAAATAACCTGTGCTACCACTACCAGATTGAACATCATGTTCATTGCAATTCCATTCTTAGTTTAAATTAATTCAATCAGCGGCGTGAATAATTGCCAGGAAATCCGCCGCCTTCAATGCCGCCCCACCGATCAGACCGCCATCGATATCCGGCATCGCCATCAATTCTTGTGCGTTCTCCGGCTTCATGCTGCCGCCGTACAGGATCTGCACGCCAGGCGCCGCTACCGCATTCTTTGCCGCCAGCTGGCCGCGCAAGACCTGATGCACGTCCTGCGCCATTTGCGGCGTGGCCGTCTTGCCCGTGCCGATAGCCCAGACCGGCTCGTAGGCCAGCACCAGTTTCGCCACGTCGTCGGTGGAAATCGCCGCCAGCACGGCGCCCAGCTGCTGCGCCACCACCGCGTCGGTCTGACCCGCTTCGCGCTGCGCCAGCGTCTCGCCGATGCAAACGATAGGCGTGATGCCTGCCGCCAGCGCGGCAACCGTCTTGGCTGCCACCTGCGCATCACTCTCGCCGTGGTAGGCACGACGCTCGGAATGCCCGATCACCACATAGCTGCAGCCAAAATCCTGCAACATGGCGGTCGAAATTTCTCCCGTGTAGGCGCCACTGGCGTGCGCGGACACATCCTGCGCACCCCAGCCAAGAGCCGAACCTGCCAATTGCGCTTGGCACTGCGCCAGATACGGCGCAGGCACACAAACGGCGCTGGCGGCGCCAGAGGCAGTCAGGCCAGCCACTATTTCAGACAATAACACCGCGTTCGAGGTGCGACTGCCGTTCATTTTCCAATTTCCGACGACGAGTTTGCGACGCATAGTAGCCTAAATTCTAATAACCCGTCATTCTAACTCCGGCACCGATGCCGGTCAAACAGGCAGTACCCCGTTTCAAACAACTTGCAACATGATCTTGCCCACATGCATGCTCGCTTCCATCAACGCATGTGCCTCGTTGGCTTTTTCCAATGGGAAAGTTTGATAGATCACTGGCTTGATCTTGCCCGCCTCGATCAGGGGCCAGACGGTCGCGCGCAGATGGTGCGCGATGGCCGCCTTGAAGGCCACGGGACGGGGCCGCAGGGTCGAGCCGCTGACGCTCAGGCGGCGGCGCAGCACTTGGCCCAGGTCCAGCGTGGCCTTGCTGCCGCCCTGCACCGCGATCAGGCCGATGCGGCCATCGTCGGCCAGGCAATCAATTTCGCGCGGCAAGTAATCGCCGCCCACCATATCGAGGATGACGTCGACACCGCGGCCAGCGGTCAATTCCTTGACAACCGCCACGAAATCTTCCGTGCGGTAATTAATGCCCCGTTCGGCGCCCAGCGCTTCGCAGGCGCGCGCCTTCTCGTCGCTGCCCGCCGTGGCGAAGACGCGGTGGCCGAGCGCGGCGGCCAATTGAATGGCCGCCACGCCGATGCCGGAGGTACCGCCCTGCACCAGCAAGGTTTCACCATCGGCCAGGGCGCAGCGGTCAAACACATTGCTCCAGACGGTAAAGAAGTTTTCCGGCAGGGACGCGCCCTCCAGCGGCGTCAAGCCTTGCGGCAAGGGCAGGCACTGGCCGGCAGGCGCGGCGCAATACTCGGCATAGCCGCCGCCCTGCACCAGCGCGCAGACCAGGTCGCCTTTTTTGAATTCGGTGTTGCTAAAGTCGCCATCGACAACTTCGCCCGCCACTTCCAGGCCGGGCAAGTCCGACGCGCCGGCTGGCGGCGCGTATTTGCCCAGACGCTGCAACACGTCAGGGCGGTTGATGCCGGCCGCGTGCACCTTGATCAGCAGTTCGCCCGCCTTATATTGCGGCATGGGACGTTCGGCGATCTGCAAAACGTCGGCGGGACCTGGCTGGCTGATGGCAACTGCACGCATGGCGGGACTCTTTCAAGGGAAAACGGCGATTGTACGCCAAGCCGCTTGCCCTTGCAGACCGCCCTCTCCTCTTAACCGGCGCCCGTCTTCGACTGGCGCGGCAAGGGCATGCCCGGCTTCCATTTCGACGACAGGGCCTGCCCTTCTTCGACCTGCTCATGCGTCATCTTGCGCACCACGGCGGCGCGCTGGTCGGCCGCATTCGCGTTGCCATTGGCTGCCGCCAGGTTCCACAGCATGTAGGCGATAACGTTGTCCTGCGGCACGCCGCCCATGTGGTAGCGGTACATCAGCCCCAGCACCTGCTGCGCCTCTGCATGGTTCTGCTCGGCCGCCTTGCGGAACCAGCCGACGGCCTGCTTGTGGTCTTGCAGCACGGCGTTGCCCGTGTAATACATGGCGCCCACCACATACTGGGCATCGGCCTTGCCCTGCTCGGCCGCCTTGCGGTGCCAGAACATGGCTTGCTTGTAATCCTGCGGCAAGCCGCGCCCCATGTAATACATCAAACCCAGCAAATGCTGGGCATCGGCGTTGCCGGTCTTGGCAAGCGGCAGTATTTCCTTGTAAGCCAGCGCGTAATTCTTGTTGTTGTAGGCGCTGGCGCCTTCGACGAAGCCAGCCCGCGCGGGTAGCTGTATCGTCAACAGCATGAGTAATGTAATGATCAGTTTTTTCATCGGAATGGGATGTGGTCTGACTACTTATTCTTGTCCTGCCGAAGGCTTGCGGCAGGATGCTTTTATTTCCAGCTTACTTTGCCCAGGCCCTCGACGCTGACATCGCGGTTGGCCGGCTTGCCGTACACCACCACCGAACCGAGTCCGCTCAGGTTCAACTTGGCATTCGTATGGGCATTCACCGTGGCATTGCCGAGGCCGCTCAATTCCAGGTTGACGGCGTCCGCTTCGAATTGCTGCGCATTCAGGCTGCCCAGGCCGCCCAGGCTGGCTTTCAGGATGCGCCCGCGTCCGCCCAGCACCACCGAGCCGGCGCCCTGCAAGTCCAGTTCCGCGCGCTCATTGTTGCCGATCCAGAGCTGCATGCTGCCCACGCCGCCCAGGCTGGCATTGAGCTTGCGGTAGTCGCCCACCAGCTTGATGCTGCCCGCCCCTTCCAGAGACAGGGTCAGCTCCTCGCCCTTGAAACCCGTGATATCCGTGCTGCCAAAGCCTTCCGAGCTCAGTTCGCGTAAGTTCGGCAAGACCAGGTCGGCGCGTATCGACGAGGGGCCGATCTTGAAGCCGCGCACTTCCGTTTCGATGTGCAGGGTATCGCCGCTTTGCGCCGTGCTGACATCGGCGATGTAGCGCTTGTCGGCCGTGATGCTCAGCGAAGGCACATTGCCCTGGCGAATGCGCACTTCCATCACGCCATCGAGCTTGACGCGCACCACGCGGGCGTCGATGTTGCGCATTTCCAGCAAACGGGTCTCGGCGGCCGCGCCGCGCACCAGGCCCAGTGTCGCCAGGAACAGCAGCGCCAGTTGCAGTGTCTTTTTCATGTAGTGCATCCTCGGTATCTTGTTTTTATCTGCCTGCTCGCCCGCCAAGGGCGCCTGCATTGCTCGCGCAGCACCACTGTAGCAGCGCCGAAAATTGCTGACAATCAATTATGCAAAACGGGCTTTTTCGGCGGCGCTCAGGCGCTTGGCCTTGACTACCACCACTTGCATGCTAGCCTTGTTCGCTGGCGCGGCCACAGTGGCCGTGGAACTGGCCACTTGCAGGGCCGGAGCGGCCGGGGCGATGGCGTAGCAGCTGGCGCTGAGCAGGATGGCGGCGGCAACGGCAATGATTTCCATGTTTTTAGCGACGTTCATGTTGTTCTCCTCGGGTGTCTGGCAGTGGGCTTGCGGTATGGTGTCACTATAGCCATACCACTCCAGGCAGACACGCCGATTGCGACGAACTGCGCTTTTGGCAGGCTGGCCTGACAAAAACGCGGATGAACGTGCCGAATAAGCGTCGCGGGTAAACGTCGCTTGATTGCTGCGCGCTTAAAACTCTTCCCACTCGTCGGCACCGGACTTGGCCGACTTGGCCGCCTTGACCGGCTTGGCCGGCGACAGTGCGCGGGCCGGCACGCGCGGCGCCGGTGCGGCCGGCCTGGCCTTGAGGCGCGTCACGGGCGCGGGCGCGTCGGCAGGACCGGCCTCACCGAGGCGGAACATGCCGACCGCCTGCGCCAGGTCCACCGCCTGCTCCTGCAGGCTTTCCGCAGCGGCCGCAGCCTGCTCGACGAGGGCCGCGTTTTGCTGCGTCATGGTGTCCATGTGTGTGACGGCCGTATTGATTTCGCCGATGCCGGCGCTCTGTTCGCGGCTGGCCACCGTGATCTCGCTCATGATGGTCGTCAATTGCTGCACCGAGGCCACCACCTGATCCATGGTCTGACCCGCTTCATCGACGAGGCGACCGCCTGCATCCACCTTCTCCACCGAATCGCCAATCAATGCCTTGATTTCCTTCGCCGCGCCAGCCGACCGTTGCGCCAGGTTGCGCACTTCGGACGCCACCACGGCAAAGCCCCTGCCCTGCTCGCCAGCGCGCGCCGCCTCGACGGCGGCGTTCAGCGCCAGGATATTCGTCTGGAAGGCGATGCCGTCGATCACGCCGATGATATCGACGATCTTGCGCGAGCTTTCCTGAATGCCGGCCATGGTGCCCACCACTTGCTGCACCACGCGGCCGCCCTTGGCCGCCACTTCCGAGGCGGACATGGCCAGCTCGTTGGCCGCATGTGCGTTTTCCGCATTCTGCTTGACGGTCGAAGTCAGCTCATCCATCGAACTGGCTGTTTCTTCCAGCGCGCCCGCCTGCGCTTCCGTGCGTGACGACAGGTCGGCATTGCCGGCGGCAATGTCCGCCGACTCGCTGCGCACCAGGGCGCTGATACTGCGGATCTGCACCAGCACGGTGGCGATCTTTTCGACGAACAAATTGAAGGCCTTGGCGATCTGCGCCAGTTCGTCCGTGCCATCCGCGTCGAGGCGGCTGGTCAGGTCGCCATCGCCCGTGGCGATCGCTTCCATCGCATCGCGCACCACACCCAGGCGGCGCAGGGCACGCGCCACCAGCGCGCTCAGTACCGTGGCGGCCAGGGCCAGCACCAGCAAGGCCGTCAGGGCCGAGGCGCGCAGCATGGAGCTCAGGGCTTGCGTGGATTCCGCACGGTCGAGCACGGTAGCCAGCAGCCAGTCGCTGCCCGGCACCTTACTCACATGCAAGATACCATCGCGCTCGCCGAGGCGAATGGCGGCACCATCGCCGCTCTTTTCAATATTGCCCAGCGCCTGCGCGCTCAAGCCCGGGTCGAGCTCGGCCAGCGGTTTCAGGGTCAGCTTGCCGTCCGGGTGGGCGATGATCTTGCCGCCGCCATCGACGAGGAAGGCGTAGCTGGACGCCGTTGGCTTGATCGAGGCGACATTTTGCACCACCGCATCCATCATCACGTCGGCCGCCATCACGCCCGTCACGCTGCCCTTGCCGCCCAGCGGCTCGGCAAACGTCACCACCAGCTTGCCCGTGCTGGCGCCGATATACGGTGCCGTGATGATGGGGCCGCCCGTTTCCGACGCCAGCTTGTACCAGGGCCGCGCCGTGGGGTCGTAGTCGGCGGCGCGCTTGCGCTCTTGCGAAAAGACGGCGTGCTTGTCGGCAAAGCCGATATACGCCATGTCAAACGTGCCCGCTTGCTCGGCAGCCTTCAGGGCCGGCAGCGGATCGGCCGCCGTGGCGCCCTGCTTGAGCGAAGCCACCACGGCTTGCTTGGAACGCAGCCATTCGGCGATGGCCTGCGCGTGGCTGTGCGATAACTGCAGCATTTGCGTGTCGAGCGCGGCCAGGGTGCTTGAGCGCGTAGTGTAGAAATTGGCAATGGCAACGGCCAGCATGGCCAGCACGACGATGGAAACAGCGATGGCGATCAGCCGCGCCTTAAGGGAGGACAACATGGTGCATCCAATAAAAAAGAGAAAATCGGGAGGGATGCGCCATGGTCAGGGAATAAGATTTTGTCGTCAAGCAATACCGACTATCAATTACCCATAAACAACAATTGATACCTTATGTTAACCACCTATTAACTACATTTCAACTAAAGTTCGCCGCGCAGTTTGCGCAAGGCCGGCGATTCGCCGCCCGTGGCCTCGATGCGGAAACGGGCAAACGTCTGCTCCAGTTCGGGGTAACGGCGCAGACCGCCTTCGTTAAAATAGCGCGCGCCGGGGATCTCACCCCAGGCCAGCGGCGCGCTCACGGCGCCAGCGGCCACCTGCGCCAGCAGCGGCGCCAGCGCGCTACGCAGGTCGGCCACCTCCCCGTCGGCCGGCGTCAGGCGCGCCAGCAACTGTTCCAGTTCGGTAGCAAGGGCTTGCAAGCGCTGCTGGTCCATCATCTCTCCTCAGTTTTTGATCGTGCCGATCAGCACAGGGACTGACCACAAGTTTCGGTTGGGTAGCAAATACTGTTGCGCCCCGCCCTTGCGCCGCACCAAGCCGCCCAGCTCCTGCGTGGGCGCCACCTGGCTGACAAACACCTTGACGGTGCCCTTGGGCATGATCTGATACACATCATACAGCGGCGCCTCACTCTTCAGGGGCAAGCCGAAGCAGTCAGCCAGGCTGGCACACTGGCCCGAGGCCAGCTGCAATTGCGCGCTGGTGGTGAAATACGGCGAATACGGCGACACATTCTGGCCATGCGGCACGATCTTCACCAGCGCGGCCGACATGGCTTGCAAGTCCGGCAAGGTACTGCCGGAAGCCAACTGCTCGACCGCCCGCGCATAGATGGTGTCGGCCGGGGCGGCGGGATCGGCGGCGCGCAGTTCGCGCAGGAACTGCTGCCCTGGTCCGCTATCGAGATAGGGATCGATCGCTTCCCGCTGCAAGCCCGCCGTCTTGAAGGTGCTGAGGTCATGGATTTCGCGCGCATGCACGGCGCGCAAGGCGTCGATATCCTGCGCCGGCATGGCCGTGGACGCGGCGGCGATGGGAATCGGCAGCGGCACCGGCGTGGGCGCGCTGTCCAGCTGTGCCCGGACGCCGGGCACGACGGCAAGCAAAAAGGCGGCGGCCAGCCCGCAGAATGTGCGCATGCTGCATCTCCTTGGAAGACTCGTTCAGGGGAAGATCCCATGCCGAATCTACAGAGAGCGACAGCGGTCGATACGCGCTACATCAAGGCCGGCGCAGACAGGCGGACAAGGCGGCATCCACCTTCGATACAGCGCAAACAAGACGTAAAAAACCGCCAGGCTTGCGCGCTGGCGGTTTTGAGCATGCGGCCGAGGCCGCACTCAGGCGAACTTAAACGAACTTAAGCGGCTGGCGCTTCGTTGCCTTCAGCAGCTTTCATCGACAGCTTCAGACGGCCGCGGTCGTCCGTTTCCAGCACTTTAACGCGCACCAGCTGGCCTTCTTTCAGGTAATCGGCCACGGCGTTGACGCGCTCGTTGGCGATCTGGCTGATGTGCAGCAAGCCGTCCTTGCCTGGCATGACTTGCACGATGGCGCCGAAGTCCAGCAGTTTCAGCACGGTGCCTTCGTAGGTCTTGCCCACTTCGACGGAAGCGGTCAGTTCTTCGATGCGGCGCTTGGCTTCCTGGCCGGCAGCAGCGTCAACGGAAGCGATGGTGACCACGCCTTCGTCGCTGATGTCGATCTGGGTGCCCGTCTCTTCGGTCAGCGCACGAATCACGGCGCCGCCCTTGCCGATCACGTCACGGATTTTTTCCGGGTTGATCTTGATGGTGATCAGACGCGGTGCGAAATCGGACAGTTCGGTTTTGACGTGCGGCATGGCTTTTTGCATTTCGCCCAGGATGTGCTCGCGGCCTTCCTTGGCTTGCGCCAGTGCCACTTGCATGATTTCCTTGGTGATGCCCATGATCTTGATGTCCATCTGCAGCGCCGTGATACCGTTGCGGGTACCGGCTACCTTGAAGTCCATGTCGCCCAGGTGATCTTCGTCGCCCAGGATGTCGGACAGCACGGCAAACTTGCCGCCTTCCTTGATCAGGCCCATGGCGATACCGGCCACGTGTTCTTTCATCGGCACGCCGGCGTCCATCAGTGCCAGGCAGCCGCCGCAGACGGAAGCCATCGACGAGGAACCGTTCGATTCCGTGATTTCCGATACCAGGCGCACCGAGTAGCTGAACTCTTCAGCTGCTGGCAGGGCGGCGATCAGCGCGCGCTTGGCCAGGCGGCCGTGACCGATTTCGCGGCGTTTTGGCGTACCGACACGGCCCGTTTCGCCGGTGGCGAACGGAGGCATGTTGTAATGCAGCATGAACGAATCGGTGAACTCGCCCATCAGCGCATCAATCTTCTGGCTGTCGCGGGCGGTGCCCAGGGTGGCGACGACCAGCGCTTGCGTTTCGCCGCGCGTGAACAGGGCCGAACCGTGGGTGCGTGGCAACACGCTGGTGCGGATCGAGATCGGACGCACGGTGCGCGTGTCGCGGCCGTCGATGCGTGGCTCACCGTCCAGGATTTGCGTACGCACGATTTTCGCTTCGATGTCGAACAGGATGTTGTTGACTTCGGCGCTGTCGATGGACGCGCCGCCGGCAGCAGCCGCTTCGGCCGACAGGTCGGCGATCACTTCCGACGTCGCTGCTTTCAGCTTGGCCGTACGCTCTTGCTTGTCCTTGGTTTGATACGCATCATTGATCTTGGCGTTGGCGAAATGCGCGACGCGGGCGATCAGTGCTTCGTTTTTCGGCGCAGGCGCCCATTCCACTTCCGGCTTGCCGCCGTCACGCACCAGGTCGTGAATCGCGTCGATGACGACTTTCATCTGGTCGTGGCCGAAAACCACGGCGCCCAGCATGATTTCTTCGGACAGTTGTTTTGCTTCCGATTCGACCATCAGCACGGCCGTTTCGGTACCGGCGACCACCAGGTCCATTTCCGACGTTTTCAGTTGCTGAACGGTTGGGTTCAGGATGTACTGGCCGTTGGCGTAACCGACGCGCGCGGCGCCGATCGGGCCGCTGAAAGGCACGCCCGATACGCACAGGGCAGCCGATGCACCGATCATGGCGGCGATGTCCGGATCGATTTCCGGGTTGACCGACAGCACGTGAATGATGACTTGCACTTCATTCAGGTAGCCTTCCGGGAACAGCGGACGGATAGGACGGTCGATCAGACGGGATGTCAGTGTTTCTTTTTCGGAAGGACGGCCTTCGCGCTTGAAAAAACCGCCCGGGATTTTACCGGCAGCATAGGTTTTTTCAACATAATCAACCGTCAAAGGGAAGAAATCCTGGCCTGGCTTGGCATCTTTGCGTGCCACCACCGTTGCCAGAACGACGGTATCTTCGATCGACACCAGCACTGCGCCGGATGCCTGACGTGCGATTTCGCCGGTTTCCAGGGTCACTTGGTGTTGACCGTACTGGAAGGTTTTCGTAACTTTGTTAAACATGGGGTATCCCTTTTCTAATTGCCGACAGATTTTCAGGGGCTGTCGTTCACCTCACCACAGGCGGCGGAAGAACCGTTGCCGCCTTTTACTACCTTACTTTTAAAACATGATATCGGTAAGAGAATACTGTACTTCCCGACATAAATCCGGAATTCAAATGACAAAATGCCCGCGTCAGCGAACTGGCGCAGGCATTTCTGTATAAACCTTGTACGGCAAAAATTACTTGCGCAGACCAAGTTTAGCGATCAGGTCGCGATAACGGGTAGCGTCTTTAGCCTTCAGGTAGGACAACAGGCTCTTACGACGATTGACCATCATGATCAGGCCGCGGCGGGAGTGGTGATCTTTCGAGTGGGCTTTGAAGTGGCCGTTCAGTTCGTTGATGCGAGCTGTCAGCAGTGCAACTTGCACTTCAGGGGAGCCGGTGTCGTTTTGACCACGTGCGTTGTCCGCGATGATAGCGGCTTTGTTGATGTTTTCTACTGTCATGATAAACCTTTCACATGCGGTGCACAGAGTCTGAACCCTATCCACCGTGAACTACGATTATTAAAATACTGGTCTATGCTTCCAACCAGACGCGCAAGTATATCGGAAAAAAGCCCGCCTGTATCCTGTCGTGCGGGCTTTTCTCGGCGCATGATAGGTTTTTCCTGCATTTCAGGAGGTCAAACATGAAAAAACTGCTCAATTTGGCAACACCGCTGCTGTTTGCCGCGCTGGCCGGCTGCGCCAGCTGGAACGTCCCGCCGCCCCAGCCGGGCGAGCCGCGCGCCGCCGTGGAAGCGCGCCTGGGCCGGCCGACGGCCATCTACTCATTGCCCACGGGCCCGGAACTGGAATACGCTACGGGGCCGTACGGCCAGTACACGTATATGGCCCGCTTCGGCCCCGACGACAAGTTAATTTCCTACGAGCAAGTACTCGACACGCCAGGCTTTGCCCGCATCAAGGTGGGCGTGTCGACTCAGCAAGACGTGTTGCACACCCTGGGTCGCCCGACGGAAAAATCGTATCTGGCGCTACCCAAGCTCTACGTCTGGTCTTACCGCTACAAGGAATCGGGCGTCTGGGATTCCATGATGCACGTGCACTTCGACCACGACGGCATCGTGCGCATGATGATGAACGGCCCCGATCCGGCCAAGGAAGAGCGGCGCTTTTTCTGGTAAAACATTACCGGCGTAACGACGCCTGATAAAACCGTAGCGAGCGGCAGTGATTTGTGGCCGAGAAGCGCAGCCGTGCTAGAGCACGGTGAGCATCGCCGGCCGCAAAGCGCGACGCGCAGTAGGTTTAATCAGGCGTCCTTTACTACGGCTGCGGGTTGATACGCTCGTCCTTGGCGTGCAGTTTATTGAGGGCCGACAAATACGCCTTGGCCGACGCGACGATGATGTCGGGGTCGGCACCCACGCCATTGACGATGCGTCCGTCGCGCGACAAACGCATCGTGACTTCGCCCTGCGACTGCGTGCCCGTGCTGATGGCGTTGACGGAGAACAAGACCAGCTCTGCGCCGCTGGCGGCTGCGCTTTCGATGGCGTTGACGGTAGCGTCGACGGGGCCGTCGCCCTGCCCTTCGCAGCTGCGTTGCACGCCGCCGACGAGAAATTCCACGCGCGCATGGGGCACGGCACCCGTCGTCGATTGCTGCGTCAGCGCAATAAAACGGTAGTGCTCACTCTCCTGCGCCTGCTGTTCCTCGCTGACGAGGGCCATGATATCTTCATCGAAAATCTCGGATTTCCGGTCCGCCAGCTCCTTGAAGCGCAGGAAGGCCGCGTTGACTTCCGCCTCCGATGCCAGCGCGATGCCCAGTTCGTGCAGCCGCTGCTTGAAGGCATTGCGGCCCGACAGCTTGCCCAACACGATCTTGTTGGCCGCCCAGCCCACGTCTTCGGCGCGCATGATTTCATACGTCTCGCGCGCTTTCAAGATGCCATCCTGGTGGATGCCGGACGCGTGCGCAAAGGCGTTCGCGCCCACGACGGCCTTGTTCGGCTGCACGGCAAAGCCCGTAATTTGCGACACCATTTTCGAGGTCGCCACGATTTGCGTGGTGTCGATGCCCACCGTCAAGTTGTAATAGGCGGCGCGCGTGCGCAGCGCCATCACCACTTCTTCCAGCGCCGTGTTGCCGGCTCGCTCTCCAAGGCCGTTGATGGTGCACTCGATCTGGCGCGCGCCGCCAATCATGACGCCGGCCAGCGAATTGGCGACAGCCAGGCCCAGGTCGTTATGACAATGCACAGACCAGATGGCTTTATCTGAATTCGGTATGCGTTCGCGCAAGCGCTTGATGGTATTGCCAAAGATTTCAGGCACGGCGTAACCGACCGTATCGGGGAAATTGATGGTGGTGGCGCCTTCGGCGATCACGGCTTCCAGCACGCGGCACAAAAAATCCTCGTCGGAGCGGCTGCCGTCTTCGGGGCTGAATTCGATGTCGTCCGTGAACTGGCGCGCGTACCGCACGGCGTTTTGCGCCTGCAGCAAGACTTGCTCTGGCGTCATGCGCAGCTTCATCTGCATGTGCAGGGGCGAAGTGGCAATAAAAGTATGGATGCGCTTGCGCTCAGCCGGTTGCAGGGCTTCGGCGGCGCGGGCGATGTCGCGGTCGTTGGCGCGCGACAGCGAGCAGATGGTGGACTCGCGCACGGCGCCCGCAATCGCCCGTATCGACTCGAAGTCGCCCTGCGAGGCGGCGGCGAAGCCCGCTTCGATCACGTCGACCTTCATGCGCTCGAGCTGCTTGGCGATGCGTAGCTTTTCCTCGCGCGTCATGGAGGCGCCCGGCGATTGCTCGCCGTCGCGCAAGGTGGTGTCAAAAATGATGAGTCGGTTGCTGGTGTTCATGGCTGCTCCTGGCTGGCTGAAGACTGGCGACGCTACCGACTCAGCGCATCAATGCTCGGGGTCGGTCTGGATGATGCTGACGGGCTTGCCCTTCGCCATGCGCCAGAAAAACACGGCGTAGCCGGACAGGCCATAGGCGACGAAAATCGGGAACAGCACTTTCGGCGGGTCGATGGAAATGAGCGCGAAGAACAATGCCAGCAGGAATACCACGATGAAGGGCACGGACTTGCGGAAATTCACATCCTTGAAACTGTAAAACGGCACATTCGTGACCATGGTGAGGCCGGCGAACAGGGCAATCGTCCACGAGACCCAGGCCAGTTGGTTGCCGGCAAACTCTAGGTCATTCATCAGCAGAATGAAGCCGGCCACCATGGCCGCTGCCGCCGGGCTGGGCAAGCCCTGGAAGAAGCGCTTGTCGACGACCTGGATATTTGTGTTGAAGCGGGCCAGGCGCAGGGCGGCGCCTGCGCAATACACGAAGGCCGCCAGCCAGCCCAGCTTACCCATGCCGCGCAGCGACCATTCATAGATCACCAGCGCCGGCGCGGCGCCAAACGACACCATGTCGGACAGGCTGTCGTACTGGGCGCCGAATTCGCTCTGCGTATTCGTCAGGCGCGCGATGCGGCCGTCGAGGCCATCGAGGATCATGGCGATGAAGATGGCCCAGGCCGCGTGTTCGAATTTCTGGTTCATGGCCATGACGATGGCGTAGAAGCCGCAAAACAGGGCTGCCGTCGTGAAAGCATTCGGCAACAGATAGATGCCGCGGCGGCGCAAGGTTTTCTTGCCAGTACCATCGTTGACCGGCTGGCGCACGAATTTGCTGAAGCGGGACGCTTTGGAGACTGCGGGGTTGCCGTTCTTGCCTCTACGACGGGGGAAGTTTGCCATGTTGTTCCATATCTTGTGTACTGCCGGGGATTCGGCGCCAGATGACGGGCGCACGGCCATTACACCATGCGCGCGCCGATCCTGCCATTATAGAGGAGCCACCGCCAAAGAAAAGCGCGGCAGCATCAAGCTGACAATATTGCCGCCCATTCAAGCTTTATTTGAAGCGTATTTTCGCCACCAGGCCCATATTCAGGGTCGTTTCGCCCGCCTCAAAGCTCGGTTCGGCTACCTGGTTGCCGCCATAGCCCACCGAGTCGGCGCTCATGGCGCGCGCACCTGCCATGTTGGCGCGCTGCGCGTAGTTGCCCGAACCTTCGAAATCGATGGTATCGATCACGGCGTCATTGACATTGCGGCCCATGGCGCCGGCGATGGCGGCCACGCGCTCGTTGAGGTTCTTGTAAGCGGCGGCGATGCGCTGATCGTCGAGCTTGCGGATGGTGGCGGGCGCCAGGCCAAAATTCAAACGGTTCAGGGTCAGCACGCCTTGCGCCGCAGACACTGTCTTCGGCAAGGCGGTCAGATTCGTCGTCGTCACCTGCAAGTACTGGCCCACGCGCCAGCCGGTCGGCACACGCGGCTTGGCGACGGTGCCTGGCGGCAAGGGCGCCGTTTCCGGGTACACGGCATACGTGTAGTAGCCCTGGGTCTTCAGCACGGCTTGCGGATCGGCTTTCTTGACGATGTCCGCGCCCTGGTTCATCTTCTGGTTGACGCGCGAGGCGGCAGCGGCCTTGTCCTTGTCCTGCTCTTCGATGGCCAGGGTGACGGTCACCTGGTCGTTCGCATGCACCACTTCGCCATTCGCGGGCACCACCACGAGGGTGCCGGAGGTAGGCAAGGTTTGGGCTTGTGCGCTCAGGGCAACGGTAGCGACAGTAACAACAACGGCGGCAGCCAGCATCGATTTCATGACGGTCATGGTGTTCTCCTGGAAAATAATGGGGCAAAAACGACCATGGGGCCAACAGCCCCATGATTTTTTAAAACATGCTAACGCGGAAATATTTCCACGCTGGCGCGCTGACTTCAGCTTACTTGAACTTGACCTTGCCGACGACACGCATGTCGAGGGTGGTTTCGCCCGGCTCGAAGCTCGGCTCGGCAACGGTGCTGTCTTCGGCCATCTTGGCGCTGCGCATCATCATCGGTGCGGCGGCAGGACGGCTTTCGGTGGCGTAGTTGCCCGAACCTTCGAAGTCCACCGTATCGAGCACGGCGTCGGAGACGTTACGACCCATGGCCTTGGCGATGGCGGCCACGCGCTCATTGAGGTTTTTATACGTGGCAGCGATGCGCTGGTCGTCCAGCAGACGGATGGTTTCCGGTTTCAGACCGAAATTCAAGCCATTCAGGGTCAGCACGCCTTGCGCCGCCGACACGGTTTTTGGCAAGGACGCCAGATTGGCCGTCGTCACTTCCAGGTACTGGCCAACTCTCCAGGCCGTTGGCAAACGCGGCTTGGCGACAGCGCCCGCCGGCAGCGGACGCTCTTCTGGATAGACGGGATAAGTGTAATAGCCATACGATTTGAGTGCCGCCGACGGATCGGCCTGCTTGACGATGGCGATGCCCTTATTCATCTTCTGGTTCACGCGCGACGCGGCGGCAGCCTTGTCCTTGTCCTGCTCTTCCACGGCCAGGGTAGCGACCACCTGGTCATTGACATGCTTGACTTCGCCAAATGCGGGTACGACCACCAGGGTGCCGTTGGTTGGCAAGGTTTGAGCTTGTGCGTGGGCTTGCGCGCTCAGGGCAACGGTGGCTGCGGCGGCAACAAGCAGGGATTTCATCACGGTCATGGGGTACTCCTAGGTAGTTAATGTGGCTGACAGTCCGCGAAGGGGGGGGCCACCCCGTTTCGCCTGAGAAACTTGTCAAACTGTGTAGATTCTAACGCCTCATTCATTCCTGTGGCGCAAATTAACAAATCGTCACAAAATGTGCTGACCAGTCACATCTGCTCACATCTCAACACACTGACATTAAAAATAACAATGTTATTAGTGACCTACCACCGCGCTGCCACTGCGCCGGCCCGGCTTGAAACTGTGGCGATGCGCGCGCCAGGCGATAGTCAATGCCACCAGCAGCAAGGCCAGCATGGCCAACGGGAAGGATGCCGCGCCATAGCCGTCGAGCAGCATGCCGCCCGCCAGGCCGCCGCCCGCGATGGCCACGTTCCAGATGGTCGCCACCATCGCTTGCGCCACATCCATGCCGTCGCCGGCCGCGTCCGCCGACGCCGTCTGCAGCAAGGTGCCCGCGCCGCCGAAGGTGATGCCCCAGATGGCCATGCTGACATAGATGACGACCGGCGAGTCCATCGCCAGTCCCAGCGCCACCACCACCAGAGCAAAGGCGGCGATGCAGCCCAGCACGAGCGGGCGCAGCCAGCGGTCGATCAGTTGGCTGACCAGCCAGATGCCGGCCAGCGAACCCACGCCATACACAAGCAGCACCAGGTCGACGCGGGGACGCAAGCCGGACGGCGCCAGGAACGGTGCGATGTACGTATATAAAATGTTATGCGCCAGCATCCAGGCGACGATAACAAACAGAATCGGCCGCACGCCCGGCGTCACGAACACCTGACGGATCGACAGGCGTTCGCCATTCTTTTGCCCCGGATAATCGGGCACGACCAGCAACACCCACGCGACCAGCACCACGGCCAGGCCGGACATGATGCCGAAGATGCTGCGCCAGCCCAGCACGCCGCCCATCAGGGTGCCCAACGGCACGCCCAGCGACAGGGCCAGCGGCGTGCCGATCATGGCAATGGCCATCGCCCTGCCCTGCTGCTCGGCGCTCACCATGCGGCGCGCGTAGCCAGCCATCAAGCCCCAGGCCAGCCCGGCAGCCATGCCCGTCACGAAGCGCGAGACGAGGGCGACGATGTAGTTGGGCGCCAGGGCCGTCGCCGTATTGAAGATCAAGAAGCCGATGATGGCCAGCAGCAATACATTGCGCCGGCGCCAGGTGCTGGTGAGCGCCGTCAGGGGAATCGCCGTCAATATGGAGCCGATGGCGTACATGGTCACCAGCTGGCCCGTCATGACTTCGGAAATATTAAGGTCCCGGGCGATCTGCGGCAGCAAACCGGCCGGCAAGGTTTCCGACAGGAGGGCAAGAAACGCCGTCATGGCCAGGGCCAGCAAGGCCAGGATGGGAATGGAAGAGTCAACAGCAGCCTGTGAGGGCGCCGTGGCGGTGATACGGTCAGTCATGGGGGGGTCCTTCAGCTTGCGCAGGTGGCTAAAAAACTAGCGCCTGGCGTGCTACGAAAGCGGTGATGCGCGTTGCGGTCGGCAGATACCGAAACAGATGCAGTCCATAGGAAACTGCAAAGGAAGGGCGGAATTATATAGGAGGCGGGCGAAAAACGTGCGCGCAAGAAAAAAGCCAGACACCTGATGGAGACCTGGCTTGCAGTCCAGCCCATTCATGGGCGAAGGCGACGCTCAGGCATCGTTCGCCGCGTTCAAGCTGCGGAAATAGGTATTGACGCTGGGACGAAAGAGAAAGAATGAAAAAATGGCAAACGCCGCCAAACCAGGCAGCAGCGCCGCTTTGTCCGGTACGCTGGCCAAACCTATGACGCCAGCGGCCACATTCCAGCCCACATACAGCAGCCGGCCCCAGTTGAGTCTCTTGAGCATGGCGACCGCTGCCACCACGTTGATGATGCCGCCGCAAAACATGGTGTAACGCAGCGATGTCGGCAACGCACCCTGCGCCAGCAACTCAAGCGCGGCAACCACGGAACCCCACAGCATGAGGAAGGTAATAATGCCGAGGGACATGGGACGGCGACGCAAGGCATTGACGGCATTCACGATACTGATCCTAAAAAATTCTGGGAGGCAATAATAACAAAAAGAAATATTTAAATATACGCATATTCCCGCCGTGATCGGCTCAGACGAAAAAAAAGCCGGCTTGCGCCGGCTTTGCTGTGCAGCAGACTGCTTAGTTTTTCGACTGGTCAACCATCTTGTTCTTGGCGATCCAAGGCATCATGGCGCGCAGTTTCGCGCCCACTTCTTCGATCTGGTGCTCGGACGTCAAACGACGGCGCGAGATCAGGGTCGGTGCGCCTGCCTTGTTTTCCAGGATGAAGCTCTTCGCGTATTCGCCCGTCTGGATATCTTTCAGGCATTGACGCATCGCATCCTTGGTGGCCGAGGTCACGATTTTCGGGCCGGTCACGTATTCGCCGTATTCGGCGTTGTTCGAGATCGAGTAATTCATGTTGGCGATGCCGCCTTCATAGATCAGGTCGACGATCAGTTTCAGTTCGTGCAAGCACTCGAAGTAGGCCATTTCTGGCGCGTAACCAGCTTCCGTCAGGGTTTCGAAACCAGCCTTGATCAGTTCCACGGCGCCGCCGCACAACACGGCCTGTTCGCCGAACAAGTCCGTTTCGGTTTCTTCACGGAAATTCGTTTCGATGATGCCGGCCCGGCCGCCGCCATTGGCCGACGCGTACGACAGGGCGATATCGCGGGCGATGCCCGATTTGTCCTGGTACACGGCGATCAGGTGGGGCACGCCGCCACCCTGGGTGTAGGTGGCGCGCACGGTGTGGCCCGGGGCTTTCGGTGCGACCATGATGACGTCCAGGTCGGCACGTGGCACGACTTGGCCGTAATGCACATTGAAGCCGTGGGCGAAGGCCAGCACGGCGCCTTGCTTGGCGAACGGGGCGATATTTTCGTTGTAGACCTGGGCGATGTTTTCATCTGGCAGCAAGATCATGATGACGTCGGCCGCTTTCACGGCGTCGTTGACTTCCGCCACTTTCAAGCCGGCTTGCTCGACCTTTGTCCATGAAGCGCCGCCCTTGCGCAGGCCGACGGTGACGTTGACGCCCGAATCGTTCAGGTTTTGTGCGTGCGCGTGGCCTTGCGAACCGTAGCCGATGATGGCAACGTTTTTGCCTTTGATCAAGGAGAGGTCAGCGTCTTTGTCGTAAAAAACTTTCATGGTATTTCCTATAATTTGATGATGCGTTGTTGTTTTAAATGCGGCGCCAGGGCCGCGTAGTGCTGCTGTGTGCTTTTATACTTTGAGGATGCGTTCACCGCGGCCGATGCCGGAACCACCGGTGCGGACGGTTTCCAGGATGGCGGCGCGGTCGATCGAATCGATGAACGCGTCGAGCTTGACCTTGTTGCCGGTCAGTTCGATCGTGTACGTCTTTTCGGTGACATCGATGATGCGGCCACGGAAGATATCGGCGGTGCGCTTCATTTCTTCGCGCTCCTTGCCCACGGCACGAACCTTGATCAGCATCAACTCGCGTTCGATATGCTGGCCTTCGGTCAGGTCCACCACTTTCACCACTTCGATGAGGCGGTTCAAGTGCTTGGTGATTTGCTCGATGATGTCGTCCGAACCGCTGGTGACGATGGTCATGCGCGACAGGGTCGAGTCTTCCGTCGGCGCCACCGTCAAGGTTTCGATGTTGTAGCCGCGTGCAGAGAACAGGCCCACCACGCGCGACAGGGCGCCCGCTTCGTTTTCCAGCAAGACAGAAATAATATGGCGCATGATTAGAGATCCTCCGAACCGAGCATCATTTCGGACAGGCCCTTGCCGGCTTTCACCATTGGCCACACGTTTTCGGACTGGTCGGTAATGAAGTTCATGAATACCAGCCTGTCTTTCATGCCAAACGCCTCTTTCAGGGCACCGTCAACGTCGCCCGGTTTTTCAATTTTCATGCCCACGTGGCCATAAGCTTCGGCCAGCTTTTCGAAGTCGGGCAGCGAATCCATGTACGACTCGGAATAGCGCGAACCGTAATCGATTTCCTGCCACTGGCGTACCATGCCGAGGAATCGGTTGTTGAGCATGATGATCTTCGGCGTCAAATGATACTGCTTGCACGTGGCGAGTTCCTGGATGCACATCTGGATCGAGCCTTCGCCGGTAATACAAGCGACGGTGGCGTCCGGATTGGCCATCTGCACGCCCATGGCATACGGCAAGCCGACACCCATGGTGCCCAGGCCGCCGGAATTGATCCAGCGGCGCGGCTTGTCGAAACCATAGTACTGCGCTGCCCACATCTGGTGCTGGCCCACGTCGGAAGTGATAAAAGCATCGCCCTTGGTGAGCTGGAACACTTTTTCCACCACCGATTGCGGCTTGATGACCAGGTCGGAGGTCGGGTATTTCAGGCATTCGCGGCCACGCCATTCGGCGATCTGCTTCCACCAGTTACTCAATGCATTGACGTTCGGCTTGGCTTCGGCCGCGTCCAGTTGCGCGAGGAATTCGATCAACACATCCTTGACGTTGCCGACGATGGGAATGTCAACCTTCACGCGCTTGGAAATCGACGATGGGTCGATGTCCACGTGGATGATCTTGCGCGGATGCGAGGCAAAATGTTTCGGGTTGCCGATCACGCGGTCATCGAAACGGGCGCCGATGGCGATCAGGACGTCGCAGTTCTGCATCGCCATGTTCGCTTCATAGGTGCCGTGCATGCCGGGCATGCCGACATACTGCTCGCTCGAGGCGCGGTAGCCACCCAAGCCCATCAAGGTGTTGGTGCACGGGAAACCCAGCCGGTCGACCAGCTTGTTCAGCTCGGGGGCCGCATTCGCCAGGATCACGCCGCCGCCCGTGTAGATCATCGGGCGTTCGGCTTGCAGCAACAGCTGCACGGCCTTGCGGATCTGGCCCGAGTGGCCCTTGTCGACGGGACGGTAGGAACGCATTTCGACTTCCTTCGGATAGTCGAAATGGCATTTGTGCATGCTGATATCCTTGGGGATATCGACCAGCACGGGTCCCGGACGGCCGGTACGGGCGATGAAGAAAGCTTTCTTGATCGTTGCTGCCAAGTCCTTGACGTCCTTGACGAGGAAGTTGTGCTTGACCACGGGGCGCGTGATGCCGACCGTGTCGCATTCCTGGAACGCGTCCTGGCCGATGGCGTGGCTCGGCACCTGGCCGGAGATCACGACCATGGGAATCGAGTCCATGTACGCGGTCGACAAGCCCGTGACGGCATTCGTGACACCCGGACCGGACGTGACAATGGCGACACCGACTTTGTTCGAGCTGCGCGAATAGGCATCGGCGGCGTGGATGGCGGCCTGCTCATGGCGTACCAGAATATGCTGGAATTTGTTTTGCTGGAAAATGGCGTCGTAGATGTAGAGTACGGCTCCGCCCGGGTATCCAAAGACGTGCTCGACGCCCTCTTCAGCCAGACAGCGCACGACAATTTCTGCGCCGGTGATAGGTCCTGCTGCTGCTTCGGTATTCATGAAACATTCCTTTCAAGGTCCATTGGAGATTGATCGGATGTTCTTTCCTGACGAAGTTCGCTGTGCGCGACAGTGCTCCTGCTTCCCTTTTCATGCGGTCACGACATTTCTTTGGGCACCCATAGATACCTTACAAAACAACGCTTAACGCAACTCGTTTGGCCGGAGTTTCTGTGGCGCCTGTACGAACCGCTCGCGCTTGTGGCACGGGTTAGAACAAACTGCCTACAAATGAAAGCGCGTCTTGCCGCGGATGGCCTTGTGTGCCGGTCGCGACTTGACCATAGGGCTTTGGGGTGTTCAAAGCGTCCCATACGTTATCGCGTTGCACCATTATGGTCAAGGAAAATGTCGGCCTCGCTGCATTTTTGCTCGCACGACGTGCAAAAACCCTGCGGAAACGCACATTTTTTGCTAGCATGCACAGGGATGCAAAAAGCATACCCGCCCCAATTCGCCCACCGCACCCGCAGCCGCTAAGATCCCCCATACCGCATGGCAACAGACAAAGAATTATCCGACTTTCTAGAAAATGTCGAGCGGCGCGCTTTCAAGCAAGCCGCCTACGCGGTCCGCAAGGAAGAATCGGCACTCGACATCGTGCAAGATGCCATGATCAAGCTGGCCGAGAAATACGGCGACAAGCCGGCCGCCGAACTGCCGATGTTGTTCCAGCGCATCTTGCAGAACACCATACTTGATTATTTCCGCCGTGAAAAAGTGCGCAACACCTGGGTCAGCCTGTTTTCCGGCATGAAGCCCTCGGGCGACGAGCATGAGGATTTTGAACTACTTGACACGTATGAATCGGAACAGGGATCGAGTGCCGCCGAATCGTCGGCCGATCAGGTCGAACGCGCGCAAATGCTTGATTTGATTGATGCAGAGGTACAAAAACTGCCGTCACGTCAACGCGAAGCCTTCCTCATGCGTTACTGGCAGGACATGGATGTGGCTGAAACAGCGGAAGCGATGGGTTGCTCCGAAGGTAGCGTGAAAACACATTGCTCTAGAGCTACCCACACGCTCGCCGAATCGCTGAAAGCCAAGGGAATAAAATTATGAACACCGACGATCTCAATTTCGCTTACAAAGTGCGCCATGCACTGAACGAAAAACTCGACGACCTGCCCGCATCGGCCACCGATCGCCTGGCAGCGGCACGCAAGCTGGCCCTGTCGCGCAAGAAGGCGGACGCGCCCGCCGCTGTTAGCGTGCGCCAGAACGTGTTCGCCGGCGTCGCCAGCCATTTGCTGGTCGAGCCGCTGTCGTGGCTGGGCCGCATGAGCGTCATCATCCCGCTGTTGCTGCTGGTCGGCGGCATGGTGGGCATCTATCAGTTTGAGCAAGAACAACATATTGCCGAACTGGCAGAAATCGATGCCGCCGTGCTGTCGGACGAATTGCCGCTCTCCGCCTATATGGACCATGGCTTCAACGCCTACCTGACGAAACGCGAGCAATAAGCATGGCACGCTTGAGCGTACGCAAAGGCTGGCTGGCTGGCGGTATCGGCCTGGGTGCCTGTGCCCTGGCTGGCGCCGCATGGATAGGCCAGCACCAGACGCCTCCCGCCGCCGTGGCAGCAACGCCTGCGACGGCGGTAGCACCTGCCCCGGCCGTCAAGCCCGGCTCGCCCCGTACGGCAGGCAAAGCCGGCACGCCGCCCAAGGCCAGCGACAACCCGTCCTGGAACAAGCTGTCGCGCGCGCAGCAGAAAGCCCTGCAGCCGCTGGCGGGCGAATGGAACAAGCTGGAAGCCTTGCGCAAGCAGAAATGGCTCGATATCGCCAACCGCTTTGCCTCCATGACACCCGACGAACAAACCCGCGTGCATGAACGCATGCGTGTATGGATCAAGCTGACGCCGGAACAGCGCCGCCTGGTGCGCGAAAACTATACGCGCACGAAGAAGATTGATCCTGGTCAAAAAACTGCGCAATGGGAGCAATACCAGCAATTGCCGGAAGATCAAAAGAAAAAGCTGGCAACGGAACTGGTGCCAAAAAAGCCGCTGGAGAAAGTGCCGGCAATCAATTCGAACACCAGCAAGCCAGCCGTGATCCTGGCGCCCACCGCGCCTGCAGCACCGTCCACCGCCGCGCCCTCCCTGCCGCCCGCTCCGGCAGCGGCAAGCGTGCCGCCAGCCGATCCTGCCGCAGCCCCCGTCACGCCACCTGCCCCACTGCCGAATTATGCCAAATAGCACGCCTGCCGCCAGCATCACCCATCCCACGATCAAGCGCCGCCTGATTTCCATGGTGTACGAGTCGCTGCTGGCCCTGGCCGTGCTATTCCTGCCCTTCCTGCTGTTTGAACTGGCCGTGCAGGGCGCGCACACACCGTTGACAGAACACATGCGCCAATGCCTGGCCTTCCTCGTCATGGGGGCGTATTTCATCCATCAGTGGAGCCGCGAAGGGCAAACCCTGGCCATGAAGACCTGGCGTTTGCAACTGGTGCTGGCGGGCCACGCCCACGTGCCGCTGCGCGTGGCCGCCTGCCGCTACCTCCTGTCGTGGATGTGGCTGCTGCCGGCACTGTTGGTGTCATATGTATTCGATTTGCAGCACTGGACAGCCCTGGGCGCCATCGGCATCGGCATCCTGGCCTGGTCTGCCACAGCCCTGTTCACGGGCAATGGGCAATTCCTGCACGACAAGCTGGTGGGCACACAGATCGTGCAATTGCCCGCACCGGCCAAGAAGTCGAAGAAAGTCGCCGCCTGAGTTTTTGCGCGGCTTGACCTGGGTCATTGAAGCGCCACGGGGGCTCTGCGATCATGGCATGCCATGAATAATACCGCCCCCCTCCCCCACACACGCTTCGCTCCCTACCGCGAGGAAGTCTGCAGCGAAGACGACGTCAAGCATCTCGTCCACACCTTTTATGCGGCCGCGCGCGACGACGCCATGCTGGGCCCCATCTTTGCCGCCGAGGTCAAGGATTGGGATGCCCATCTGGCAACACTGGTCGATTTCTGGTCAGGCTTGCTGCGCGGCACCATGCGCTATCACGGCAAGCCGCTGGCCCAGCACGCACAAATGGAACACCTCACGCCCTGCATGTTCCGCCACTGGCTGACCCTGTTCTTTGCCACGACCGAGAGCATGGGCAACCCGGCCCTGCAGGAGAAGGCCGATACCATCGCCTTGAATATTGCCGAACGGCTATGGAAAAGCTTTGCGGAAAGCCATGCCATCGTGGCGCCGCAGCTTTAGAAGCGTTCGTAGCCTTGCAAGTAACGCCATTGCCCCACGGGCATGGCGCCCATCGGGATGCGGCCGATGCGCAAGCGCTTCATGGCGACCACTTCCAGCCCCACCATCTTGCACATATGGGCGATCTGGCCGGGCTGTACGTTTTTCAGGGCGAAGCGCAAGCGCGTCTCGTTCTGCCAGCTGACCTTGATCGGCGGCAAAGGCTTGCCATTGAAAGGCAAGCCGTGATTCAGCAACGCCAGGCCGTTTTCCATGATGTCGCCCGATACTTCCACGATGAATTCCTGCTCCACCGTTTTTGCTTCGTCGACCAGCTTGCGGGCCACGCGGAAATCCTGCGTGAACACCAGCAGGCCGGACGCCATGGTCTCCAGCGGATTGGTAATGGTCAGGCCGATCAAATGGCGCCTGAGGAAGCGCGTGACGGCGCTGGGCAGTACATTTTCCGGGGTGAACAGCTCTTCGGGACGCAAACAAGTCAGGGCCGGCTTGCCTTCCGCGCCCACGCCGCCCAAGCCACCATTGATCCCGGCCGGCTTGTGCAGCAAGATCGTCACGGGCGGCATTTCTTCCAGTGTAGCGTTCGGCAGCAGCACCACCGCTTGATTGTCGGCCACGCGCGCGCCCGACTCTTCCACCAACACGCCGTCGACCGTGACCCAGCCGCCCTCGATATACAGTTCGGCCTCGCGGCGCGAACAGGGCACGTCTTCAGACAGGCGCTTGGCCAGGCGGACGGTGGGCATTTCAATAGGTGTGGTCATGGAGAGGCGCAAAAAGCAAGAGGAGGAGAAAGCCGGTATTGTAACCGACCCGCTCCTCCCCTCGTGTGCGACAGCGTAAGCTTACGCGGTGGCCTTGGCCAACTCTTCGGCAAAGAAACGGTGGCCCATCTCTTCCAGGCCCAGCGTCTGCAGCACTTCCTGCAGGCGTTCCGTCGGGCGCTGGCGCGGCAAGTTTTTGTAACTGGCGATGATCAGTTCATTCTTCATCGAATGCTCCCAGCCCACCAGCTCCGTCACGCTGACCTGGTAGCCATGCGCTTCCAGTTGCAAACAGCGCAGCACGTTGGTGATCTGGCTGCCGAACTCGCGCGTGTGCAGCGGGTGGCGCCACAGTTCCGTCAAGACATTCTTGCCCAAGCTCTTGCCCTTGTTCTTCTTCAAGACAGAAGCGACTTCGGCCTGGCAACATGGCACCAGCACCATGAACTTCGCCTTTTTCTTCAGGGCGAAATGGATCGCGTCATCGGTGGCCGTGTTGCATGCATGCAAGGCGGTGACGATGTCGATCTGCTGCGGCAGCAAGCTCGACTCCGTCGATTCGGCCACGGACAGCGGCAAAAACGACATGCCGGGGAACTTGAATTTCTTCGCCAGTTCCTGCGAGCGCTGCACCAGCTCTTCGCGCGTCTCGATGCCGTAGATATGCGAGCCGTCATTGCCATTCTTGAAGAACAGGTCGTACAAGATGAAGCCCAGGTAGGACTTGCCGGCGCCGTGGTCGACCAGCGACAAGGGTTTGGCAACCTCGGGATGATCGCCTCTCAATTCGCGCAGCAGCGGCTCGATGAACTGCGTCAGGTGATACACCTGTTTGAGCTTGCGGCGGCTGTCCTGGTTCATCTTGCCGTCGCGCGTCAGGATGTGCAATTCCTGCAGCAAGGCAACCGACTGGCCATCCTTGATCTCAGGCATGTTGCTGGCGGCCGTGATGATGTCTTTCGGCACGGAAGCCACGGCGGCGGGCGCCGCGCCCTTAGCGCGCTTCATCGATCCACGCCATCTGTATCGCTTCGAGCACTTTTTCGCCGCCGCGCGTGTGGTCATCGTCAAAGCCGTCCAATTCCACTACCCAGTTATGCAGGTCGGTGAAACGCACGGTCAGGGGATCGATGTTCGGATGCGCGTCGTACAGCGCCTCGGCGATCAGGTGAATGTCGGACCATTTCATCTTGGTTGCCATATTAGTGGCTGCCTTCGCTGACCTGATTGATCGTGTATTTCGGGATTTCGACGACGAGGTCGGCCTCGGCCACGATGGACTGGCACGACAGGCGCGACACGGCTTCCAGGCCCCAGGCCTTGTCCAGCATGTCTTCTTCCAGTTCCGTCGCTTCGTTCAAGGATTCGATGCCTTCGCGGACCAGCACGTGGCAAGTGGTGCAGGCGCACGATTTTTCGCAGGCGTGCTCGATGTCGATGTCGTTTTCCAGCAAGATGTCGCAGATGGACTTGCCGGCCGGGGCTTCGATGACGGCGCCGTCCGGGCAAAGCTTGGCGTGCGGCAGAATGACGATTTGGGGCATATTACCTCTACAATTTCAATGATTTGGGGCGCTGCCGCAGCAATGGCACACGGCGCGCATATCAACACTATTACAGCACCTGACAAAACCGTAGCGAGCGGCAGTGATTTGTGACCGAGAAGCGCAACCGTACTCTAGTACGGTGAGCATCGCCGGCCGCAAAGCGCGACGCGCAGTAGGTTTGGTCAGGTGTCCTCACACGACTTGATCCAGGGACTTGCCCTTCAGAGCAGTGCGCACGCTGCGGTCCATGCGGCGCGAGGCGAAATCCTCGGTGCCGTCGGCCAGCGCTTCGATCGCCAGTTTCAATGCCTGGTGGTCGATGGCGCCGCTTTGCGATTGCGCAATGGCGTCGCGCACCTTGCTCATCAAGCCATCCACGGTGGCGCGCTCAAGCGAGTCGAGCAAGCCGCCGTCTTCATCGAGGGCCGACTGCGTGGCCAGCACGATGCGTTCCGCTTCCACCTGCTCTTCGCGCAGCGCGCGCGCCACCATGTCGACGTCGGCCGAGGTGTAGGACTCCTGCAGCATGCGGGCGATGTCGTCGTCGCCCAGGCCGTAGGCCGGCTTGACGCTGATCGACGCTTCCACGCCCGAGCGCAGTTCGCGTGCCGAGACCGACAGCAAGCCATCCGCATCGACTTGATACGTGATGCGGATGCGCGCGGCGCCCGCCACCATCGGCGGAATGCCGCGCAGCTCGAAGCGCGCCAGCGAGCGGCAGTCGCTCACCAGTTCGCGCTCGCCCTGCAGCACATGCACGGCCAGCGCCGTCTGGCCATCCTTGAAGGTCGTGAATTCCTGCGCGCGCGCACACGGAATCGTCGAATTGCGGGGGATGATCTTTTCCACCAGGCCGCCCATGGTCTCGATGCCCAGCGACAGCGGGATCACGTCCAGCAGCAGCCAGTCGTCGCCGGCGGCGCGGTTGCCTGCCAACAAGTTCGCCTGGATGGCCGCGCCCAGCGCCACCACTTTGTCCGGGTCGATATTCGCGTGCGGCGTCGTATGGAAAAATTCGCTGACGGCGCGCTGCACGTGCGGCATGCGCGTGGCGCCGCCCACCATCACCACGCCGTCGACATCGTCCGCATCCACGTTCGCGTCGCGCAAAGCCTTCTTGATGGCGTTCATGGTCTTGCCCACCAAGTGCTGCGTCATGGCGGCAAATTCAGTTGCCGTGATGTGCAGGTGGATTTCTTCGCCCGAATTCAGGGCCGCGTCGATCATCGTTTCCGACTTGGTCGACAGCGTTTCCTTGATCTCGCGCGCTTTCACCAGCAGGATGGCCGTGTCTTCGTCCGACAGGGGCGCCAATTTGGCGTGCTCGCCGATCCAGCAGAACAGGCGGCGGTCGAAATCGTCGCCGCCCAGGGCCGAGTCGCCGCCCGTGGACAACACTTCAAAGACGCCCTTGCTCAGTTTCAGGATCGAGATGTCGAAGGTGCCGCCACCGAGGTCATACACGGCGTACACGCCTTCGGAGGCGTTGTCGAGGCCGTACGCAATGGCGGCGGCCGTCGGCTCGCTCAGCAGGCGCAGCACATTGATGCCGGCCAGCTGCGCCGCATCCTTGGTCGCCTGGCGCTGCGCATCGTCAAAGTAGGCGGGCACGGTGATCACGGCGCCCACCAGGTCGTCGCCCAGCGAGTCTTCCGCGCGCTGGCGCAGGGTGGCGAGGATTTGCGCCGACACTTCGACGGGGCTTTTCACGCCGGCCACGGTTTTCAGCTGCACCATGCCAGGCGTATCCTGGAAGTCGTAGGGCAGGTTTTCCGCATAGGCGATGTCTGCCAGGCCGCGGCCCATGAAGCGCTTCACAGACACGATGGTGTTCTTCGGGTCGGTGGTTTGCGCGGACAGGGCCTTGTAGCCGATGTTCGCATGGCCGTTCGGCAGGTAGCGCACGACGGAAGGCAGCAAGGAACGCCCGTCTTCGTCGTTGAGCACCTCGGGAATGCTGTTGCGGACAGTGGCGACCAGGGAATTTGTGGTGCCAAGATCGATGCCGACGGCCAGGCGGTGCTGGTGCGGCGCGGTCGACATGCCTGGTTCGGAAATTTGCAGAAGTGCCATTGTATTCGTGCCTCGATTAATTTTTTGCGTGATGCAGCTCATGCCTGTCGCGCATTATAAGACGCGCGCCGGACTGGCGCTTGGTCAGTCAGGCTTCCATGGCCTCGTATGCAAAACGGACTTCTTCGCCGAATTTGTCGAGGAACATCAGGGCGCGCACGCTTTGCGCGGCATTCACATAGTCGGCGGCATCCAGCTGGGCTGCCACCTGGGCCAGCAGCGCCTTGCGTTCGCCGCGCAGCCGGCGGTCCAGGGCGTCGAGCGCGTCGGCATCCTTGCCGGCCCGCGCGTCGCCCAATTCTTCGCGCCATTCCATCTGCTGCATCAGGAAGCTGACCGGCATGGCCGTGTTCGATTCCGTCTGCAAATCGACGCCATGGAGTTCGCATAGATATTGCGCGCGCTTTTGCGGGCTTTTCAGGGTTTGATAGGCTTCATTGGCGCGCGTGGCCCATTGCATCGCCACGCGCTTTTCAGCGCTGCTGGCGTTAATGAAACGGTCTGGATGGACCTTGCCCTGCACGTCGCGGTAGGCCGCGTCGAGCGCGCTCATGTCGAGCCCGAACTGCGCCGGCAACTGGAATAATTCGAAGTGATTTTGCATAATGGTCGGTGGTCGCTGTACCGCAATCGATGGGTACAGCGCACCGACCGGGGTCTTGCCAGCTGTTTAAATCCTGAAGGACTCGCCGCAGCCGCAGGCGTCTTTTTCGTTCGGATTATGGAACTTGAAGCCTTCGTTCAAGCCTTCGCGCGCGAAATCGAGTTCCGTGCCGTCGATGTAAGGCAGGCTTTTCGGGTCGACGAAGACTTTCACGCCGTGCGATTCGAAAACGCTGTCTTCGGCCGCCACTTCATCGACATATTCAAGCTTGTAGGCCAGGCCCGAGCAGCCCGTGGTGCGCACGCCAAAGCGCAGGCCCATGCCCTTGCCGCGCCGTTCGATATAGCGGTTGATATGTTTCGCCGCTTTTTCGGTCAGTGTGATCATGTATTTCTCCGCTCCTGCCCCAGGCCTTGCGGCACGGGGCAGAATGCAAACTTAGGCCGCAGCCGGATGACGGGTCTGGTAGTCCAGCACTGCCGCCTTGATGGCGTCTTCCGCCAGAATGGAGCAGTGGATTTTCACTGGCGGCAGGGCCAGTTCTTCGGCGATCTGCGTATTCTTGATGGCCAGCGCCTGGTCCAGGGTCTTACCCTTGACCCATTCGGTCACCAGCGAGCTCGACGCGATGGCCGAACCGCAGCCGTAGGTCTTGAATTTCGCATCTTCGATCAGGCCATCGGCGCCGACCTTGATCTGCAGTTTCATCACGTCGCCGCAGGCGGGCGCGCCTACCATGCCGGTGCCGATGGTGTCATCACCCTTGTCGAAAGCGCCCACGTTGCGCGGGTTTTCGTAGTGATCGAGTACTTTGTCCGAGTAAGCCATTTTGATGCTCCTTAAATATTCTTGCCGGCCCCATTCACGGGGCCACGGTGTTGGTTAGTGGGCTGCCCATTGGATCGAATTGATGTCGATGCCATCTTTAAACATATCCCACAGCGGCGACAGCTCACGCAGCTTGTGTACTTTCGATTTCAGCAGGTTCACGGCAAAGTCGATATCTTCTTCGGTCGAGAAACGGCCGATGGTGAAGCGGATCGAACTGTGCGCCAGTTCGTCGCTGCGGCCCAGCGCGCGCAGCACGTACGATGGCTCCAGGCTGGCCGAGGTGCAGGCCGAACCGGACGACACGGCGATATCCTTGATTGCCATGATCAGCGACTCGCCTTCGACGTAGTTGAAGCTGACGTTCAGGTTGTGCGGCACGCGGTGTTCCATGTCGCCGTTGATGTAAACTTCTTCGATTTCCTGCAAGCCCTTGGCCAGACGGTCGCGCAAGGCCTTGATGCGGCCGATTTCACTATCCATTTCTTCCTTGGCGATGCGGAACGCTTCGCCCATGCCGACGATCTGGTGCGTAGGCAGGGTGCCCGAGCGCAAGCCGCGCTCGTGGCCGCCACCGTGCATCTGCGCTTCCAGGCGCACGCGCGGCTTGCGGCAGACGTACAGGGCGCCCACGCCTTTTGGGCCGTAGGTTTTGTGCGCCGTGAAGGTCATCAGGTCGACCTTGGTCTTTTGCAGGTCGATGACGACCTTGCCCGTCGCTTGCGCGGCGTCGCAATGGAAGATGATGCCTTTCGAGCGGCAGAACACGCCGATCTCGTCGATCGGCTGGATCACGCCGATTTCGTTGTTCACCAACATCACCGACACGAGGATGGTGTCCGGGCGCACGGCCGCGGCCAGCTGCTCGACGGTGATCAGGCCGTTGTCCTGCGGTTCCAGATACGTCGCCTCGAAGCCGATGCGTTCCAGTTCGCGCACCGTGTCGAGTACCGATTTGTGCTCGGTCTTGACGGTGATGATGTGCTTGCCCTTGGTCTTGTAGAACTGTGCCGCGCCCTTGATGGCCAGGTTGTTGCTTTCCGTTGCGCCGGAAGTCCAGATGATTTCGCGCGGATCGGCGTTCACCAGGGCCGCCACGTAGCCGCGTGCCTCTTCCACGGCTTTTTCCGCGGTCCAGCCATACATGTGGCTGCGCGATGCCGGATTGCCGAACTGCTCGCGCAGGTAGGGAATCATCTTGTCGGCGACGCGTGGATCGATCGGCGTGGTGGCCGAGTAATCCATGTAGATCGGAAAATGCGGTGCGGTTTCAAAGTGCACTTGGCCTACGTTTTTTTCTGGGGCATTCATCAATAACTCCTGCAATCAGCAACTTGGTATTTTTAGTTTCAACCGAGCGCGGCGTGATTACGGTGCATCACCATCACGCTTTGCTCGGCATTCTTTTGTCTCTGCTGGTCGACCAGGTCCTGCAAGGACACAGAATCCAGATAATCGACCATTTTTTCGTTGAGTGTGGACCACAATTCATGCGTCATGCAGCGCGCACCGGTGGTCGCATCGGCGCCGTGGCAATGTTCCTTGCCGCCGCACTGCGTTGCGTCCAGCGGTTCGTCGACGGCGATGATGATGTCGGCCACCGTCACCTTGTCGGCACGGCGCGCCAAGCTGTAGCCGCCGCCGGGGCCGCGGATCGATTCGACGATTTCATGCCGGCGCAGCTTGCCGAACAGCTGTTCCAGGTAGGACAGGGAAATCGACTGGCGTTGGCTGATGCCGGACAAGGTGACCGGTCCCTTGCCCTGGCGCAGGGCAAGATCGATCATCGCTGTCACGGCAAAACGGCCTTTTGTAGTCAGACGCATACATCCTCGGCTCAACTGTTCAATAACTGGTTTAGAATATTGCGGCATTTCAACTTCTCTAACCCTGAGTAGTTGAATGATTTAGTCAAGTATAACAAATTCAGCGGGGTTTGTCAGAGCGCCCCTCGATGACCACAGGGCTGGCAGGGGCATGGCCGGCCGCGCCAGGCGCGGCGGCTTCAGGAAAACAACAGTACGGCTCAAGCGCGGAGAGCGCTGCGCACTTTCATCAGTTCAAAACCCAACAGGTTCAAGCCGTCCCAGCTGGCGGGGTCCAGGATGCGCGGATTGTCCGACGCCAGGCCCACGCCCCAGATGCGGTCGACGGGACTGGATTCGACAATGACGCGCTCGCCCGTGCCCAGCAAAAACTTGCGCAGTGCGGCCTTTTGCGAGAACTTGGCAAAGTTGCCATCGAAGACGATGCCGCTGCGCGCCGCCTCCCATACCTTGGCGTCAAAGTTCGCCACTTCGCGCCCCAGCTTCTTCACTTCCGACGGCCGCCCGGCCGCCACGATGCGCGCCTGCACGGCCGTGTCGCCAAACAGGGCCGCCTTTTGCGCCATCATGTAGTGCTCGGCCGTGGCATACGTTACGCCAGCGAGGCTGAACGGCGACGGAAACCACTGGCTGAAGCAGCTTTTGTCGGGCACCTGCGGCTGCGCCGGCGTGTGCCCCCAGAAATATAGATAGTCGGGCACGCCGCCCGCCGCTATCCACGCCTTCAATTCTTCCACATTACTGATTTGCATATTCCCCGCACTTCCGCCAGACAGGCGATCATTCAAGCTCAAGCACGCAATAGTTGCATCGGGCCAAACAAGGCCTGCATGTCACGATTGCCGATAAAAGACAGATTATACGGATGTTCCGCCGTCACCTGCGGCAGCATTGCCGCCACCGGCAAGCGCTTGATGAGCTCGGCGATCTTGCCCCACAACACCAGTTGTGGCAAGGCAGCGCCGTCCTGCTGCGCCAGCGCTTCCAGCACCACTTGCAGGAAGGGCAGCCAGCCGCGCGCATCTTGCACGGGCGGCACGTGGGAACGAAACACCAGCGCCGCGTTGAGCAGCAAGAAGCCCTGCTCCGTCATCTTGCGCTGCAAGTCGGACAGTGTCTGGATCACGCCGCTGCCGACTTGCTGCGCGGCGTCCGCCACGGGCGCCATGGCCGCGCCGGACGTGTCGCCGCCCTGCAACTGGCCATCGGCCACCAGCAGCATCTTCATGAAGTTGCGCAAGGACGTGGCGCGGTTGACGGGTTTCGACAGGCCCGTCGCCGACCACAGGCTGCCGACGGCGCCATCCATGAAGCAGACGCCCGTGGCGCTCTCGGCGCGCGGATACGGCCCCTCGCCCACCAGCACATGGCGCACCTGCGCCAACGGCAGGGCAAAGGCGGCGAACAGCCGGCCCTGCGTGGGCAGGTAATCGTCAACGGCCAGCGCCGGCAGGTAGGCAGGATCGGCTGCCATCACGGCGTGCAAGCCGCGCAGCAGGATGGGACGCCAGGAAGCATGTGCCAAGGACAGGGCATCAGTGATGCTGGCAGGAACGGTGGTAACGGTCATGGCGCGTGAAGTATTTGGACAAACGCAAATTGTAGCGCACCAGCAAGCTGGCATTGACTGCCCCAAATCAATCACGCGTAAAAAAGCCCCGGCCTGCATGCTGGCCGGGGCTGCTCACTGCTTGACGCGGATCAAACTTGTTCGGCGTCAGGCTGCTGCGACGGATGGGCGGCGGCAAAGGCCGGCAAGCTGGCGCAATGCGCATGGATGCGCGCCACGCGCGGATATGGCGCCAGGTCGATGGCAAAACGCTGCGCATTGAATACTTGCGGCACCAGGCAGCAGTCGGCCATGGTCGGGCTGTCGCCATGGCAGAACAGGCCCGTACCAAAAGGGTCGCCCTGCGCCAGCAGCGCTTCCACGGCAGCCAGTCCCTCGGCCATCCAGTGGCGGTACCACTCCTGCTTGGCCTCTTCCGACAGCCCCAGGGTGTTTTTCAGGTACTTCAAGACGCGCAGATTCGTCAGCGGATGGGCATCGCAGGCGATCGCCAGCGCCAGCGCGCGCACCTTGGCGCGTCCCAGCGCGTCCGGCGGCAGCAGCGGCACGTCTGGGCGCGTCTCGTCGAGGTATTCGAGCATCGCCAGTGACTGCGTCAGGATGGCGCCATCGTCGTCAAGCGCCGGCACCAGCGCCGCCGGGTTGACGGCGCGGTAGGCGGGCAGCAGTTGCTGGCCGCCATCCTGCAGCAAATGCACGGGAATGCTGTCGTAATCGATGCCCTTTACATTGAGGGCAATGCGCACGCGGTAAGCGGCCGAACTGCGAAAATAGGTGTACAGCTTCATGGGACGCCCTCCCCTCAGGCGCGTGTGGCGCCAGCGTACAGGGCCACGGTCTGCTCGATGCTGCCGAAGATGCTGGCGCCCGCCGCGTCGCGCATCTCGATGCGCACCGTGTCGCCGAACTGCAGGTAGGCCGTTTTTGGCGCGCCGTGCTCGATGGTTTCATACATGCGCACTTCCGCCAGGCAGCAGTAGCCAACGCCACCGTTCCCGATGCTGGAACCGAACAGGTTGCCCTGCTTGTTCGACACGGTGCCCGAGCCGACGATGCTGCCGGCGCCCAGTTCGCGCGTCTTCGCCGCATGGGCGACGAGTTGCGCAAAATTGAAGGTCATGTCTTCACCCGCGTTCGGCTTGCCAAACGGCTTGTCGTTCAGGTCGACCAGCAGCGGCAAATGCAGCTTGCTGTCAGCCCAGTCGGCACCCAGTTCATCGGGCGTGACGGCGACGGGCGAGAACGCGCTGGCCGCCTTCGACTGGAAGAAACCGAAGCCCTTGGCCAGTTCGCCCGGGATCAGGTTGCGCAGCGAAACATCGTTGACCAGCATCACCAGGCGGATGGATGCTGCCGCATCCGCCACGCTGGCGCCCATGGCCACGTCGCCCGTGATGACGGCCACCTCGGCCTCCAGGTCGATGCCCCACTCTTCGGACAGGGCGAAGATCGGGTCGCGCGGGCCGATGAAACTGTCCGAGCCACCCTGGTACATCAGCGGGTCCGTGTAGAACGAGGCCGGCACTTCCGCGTTGCGCGCCTTGCGCACCAGTTCCACGTGGTTGATGTAGGCAGAACCGTCGGCCCACTGGTAGGCGCGCGGCAGCGGCGAATGACACAGCGCCGCGTCAAACGGCTGCCCGTCCGGCGCCTGGCCCGCATTCAGATTTGCGTACGCCTGTTCCAGTTTCGGCGCGACGGCGTCCCAGTTGTCGAGTGCCGCCTGCAGGGTGGGCGCGATGGCGGCCACGCGCTGATATTGGCGCAGGTCGCGGCTGACGAGGATCAGGGCGCCGTCGCGGCTGCCGTTTTTCAGGGTTGCGAGTTTCATGGTGTTCCTTGTGTGGCGTAGTGGTCAGATGGGGTCAGTCTGCAGTGTTCAATCTGCGGCGGTCAGGCTTCGGCCGGCGCGTGCATCCAGGCGGCGTGCTTCGGTGCGCGGCGCGTCTGCGACCATTCTTCCAGCATTTCCCATTTGACGGCGTCCAGTTTGGCCATCATCTCGGGCGTGCCCACGTTGGCCGCCAGTTCCAGGCGATGGCCGTTCGGGTCGAAGAAGTAAATCGACTGGAAGATGGCGTGATTGACGGGGCCCAGCACCTCGATGCCGGCGGCCACCAGGCGCTCCTTGGCGGCCAGCAGTTCCTCCATGCTGCCCACTTCCAGCGCCAGGTGCTGCACCCAGGCCGGGGTATTGCGGTCGCGATCCATGGGCGGCTGCGTCGGCAATTCAAAGAAGGCCAGCACATTGCCCTGGCCCGCGTCGAGGAAGACATGCATGTATGGGTCCGGCGCCTTGGTCGACGGCACCAGGTCTTCGGCGATGGCGAGGACGAAATTCATGTTCAAATGCTTGACGTACCAATCGACGGTTTTCTTCGCGTCGATGCAGCGGTAGGCGACGTGGTGGATTTGCTTGATTTTCATGTGGTCATTCATGCGAATTGTCTCCAATGGATGCGCTCGGGGCGCGATGGCTGGCGTGTTTTTCAACTTTTCACCATTAGAATCGAGTTACAGCTATCATACAAACAATTTTTAACTATTGATTTATCGGATTATCTTATGAGTCCCAGCCTGCGACAGATGCGCGCCTTCGTGGCCCTGGCCAAGACCGGCAGCTTTACCCTGGCCGCCGAATACCTGCACGTGACGCAGTCCGCCTTGAGCGGCTTGATCAAGGAGCTGGAAAGCGTGCTGGGCGTGCGCGTGGTCGAGCGCAGCACGCGCAAGACGCAGCTGTCGGAAATCGGCCGCGAACTGTATCCGCTGTTTGAAAAGATGATCGAGGACCTCGATGGCGCCATGGCCGGCATCGCCCAGCGCAAGGCCCTGAAAACAGGCATGGTGCGCATCGCCGCGCCGCAGATGATGGCTTGCACCCTGCTGCCGGAAGTGATCGCCGCCTACCGCCAGGCGCACCCGGACGTGCAGCTGCGCCTGGTCGACTGCCCCGTAGAGAACGTCTCGGCGCGCGTCTTCAGCGGCGAAGTCGATTTCGGCATCGGCCCCGAGCGCGACCCGACGGCGGAAATCGCCGCGCAAGTGCTGTTCGAGATGCCCTTCGTGCTGGTCTTCCCCGAGCAGCACCCGCTGCAGTACAAGGAAAGAGTCACCTGGGCCGACGTGGGAGACTACCCGTTCATTTCGCTGCAGGGGCAATTTACAGAACGCCTGCTGCGCGACATGCACGGCGCGTTTCGCGAGCTGTCGCTCAATCCCTACAATGAAGTGACCTTCATGACGACGGCACTGGCCATGGTCAGCGCCAATCTGGGCATCACGGTCTGCCTGCCGTACGCCGAACCGATGGTCAAGCTGTACCAGTTGCAGATGCGCGCCCTGCACGAACCAGAACTGAGGCGGCGCTTTTTCGTCTACACGAAGACGGGCCGTTCGCTGTCGCCGGCGGCCGAAAGCTTCATGGCCTTCCTGTTCCAGTTCGTCGAGACGCACAAGTGGAACGTCGGCGGAAACAACGGCGCACGCGATGCCCTCCCGACCGGCGGCGCGGCGGGCGCCGCTTTATAATGGCGCATCGTCCCTAGCCTCTTACGCCATGACCCAGCCTGTCCAGAACCACCTGTCTTGCATCGACGCCGCCACCATCGCCCTCAACCAGCGCATGAACAAATTCGACGGCCACGCACAAGTCTGGCTGTTCGGCTATGGCTCGCTGATCTACAAGGCCGACTTTCCCTACATCGAGCGGCGCCCCGCCAGCATCGCCGGCTGGACGCGACGCTTCTGGCAAGGCTCGCACGATCATCGGGGCACGCCGATGGCGCCGGGCAGGGTCGCCACCATCGTGCCACAGGCGGGCGCCGTGTGCGACGGCATGGCCTATTTGATCACCCCCGAAGTCTTCGCCCACCTCGACCACCGCGAAAAAAATGGCTATTTGCGCCTGGCCACCGAGATCACCTTCGACGATGGCGGCAAGGTCGAAGGCCTGGTGTACATCGCCAACGAGGAAAACGCCGCCTTCCTGGGCGCCGCACCGGAGTTGGACATCGCGCGCCAGATTGCCCGATCAAACGGCCCCAGCGGCCCGAACAGCGAATACCTGCTGCACCTGGCCAGCGCCCTGCGCGAACTGGGCAAGAGCGACCCACACGTCTTTGCCATCGAGCAACATCTGGCACAGCTCCAGACACCTACCCAGGACGACGCCGCAACGCCCTCGGGAACCTGAGACAAGACCCTGCCTCGGGGTTCCCGGACGACGGCGCGCCCTTCCCCACGACCGGCTGCACTCCCCCAGCCCCAGGCAACCGTCGCCCGCATTCCAGCGCGTAAGCGCCACCCTGCAGCATCAGCGCAGACGATGGTTTAACTTAAAACAAATCCAGCTGCCCCGCATTGCCCCCTTGCTCCCTGCCCCCCAACGGCGGCACCACCAGCGGCCGGCGGAACTGCGTGCAATCGAGCTGCTTGAAGCGGCCGCCCTTGCCGTGCAGCCCCAGCCGGTGCACGGCTTTCTCGAAACGCTGGCGGATGAGGTCAGCCCACACGCCTTCGCCGCGCATGCGCGTGCCGAACGCGCTATCGTAATCCTTGCCACCGCGCATTTCGCGCACCCGGTTCATCACGCGCTGAGCCCGTTCCGGGAAGTGCGCTTCCAGCCATTGCTGGAACAATGGACTCACCTCCCACGGCAGGCGCAGCACGACGTAATGGGCGTGGATGGCGCCCGCGTCGCGCACGGCTTCGAGCAGCTGCTCGATTTCCGGTTCCGTGACAAATGGAATGATGGGCGCGATGCTCACGCCCACGGGAATGCCCGCCTCCGTCAGGGTGCGGATGGTGCGCAGCCGCCGCGCAGGGGCGGCCGCGCGCGGCTCCAGCGTGCGCGCGATGGCGGGATCGAGGGTGGTGACAGTGACGGCCACGGCCGCCAGGCGCTTGGCCGCCATGGGTGCCAAAATGTCGATATCGCGCTCGATCAGCGACGATTTCGTGATCAGCGCCACGGGATGCTCGCACTCGCGCAACACTTCCAGCACGCGCCGCGTCAGTTGCCGTTCGCGTTCGCACGGCTGATACGCATCGGTATTGACGCCAAGGGCGATCGGTTCGGGCACATACGACGGCTTGGCCAATTCCTGCCGCAACAGTTCGGGCGCGTTCACCTTGGCGTAGATGCGGCTTTCGAAGTCCAGGCCCGGGGACAGGCCCAGATAGCTGTGCGTGGGACGGGCAAAGCAATAGATGCAGCCATGTTCGCAGCCCCGGTACGGGTTCAGGGACACATTGAAGGGCAAATCGGGCGAGGCATTGCGCGTAAGGATGCTGCGTGCCTGCTCGTCGCTGACCTGCGTTTTCCAGCCCGGAGCAGCCTCCTCTCCGGCGGCGTCCTCCAGGCCGCCCGTGCTCCAGCCATCATCAAATCCGGCGCGCGCATGCGCCTCGTAGCGCCCTTGCAAGTTCGACACGGCACCGCGCCCCTTGTGGGCTTTCAGCGATTGCGGCGGCAACATGGCTTGCCCGGCGAAGCTGTCATCGTGCTCTGGAATGATTGCTTTCATGAACGGCCCCATTAACTGTATATACGTACAGTATACTATGCCGCTATGCGGGCAAGATCAAGGGTTCGCGTGATGCCGTTTCACGCTTTTTCAGCATGCGGCATGACATAACTCAACTGCTGCGCGACAAAGCCGTCAAATGCCGCGATCAAGGGAACGAAACGGGGCGCGTCCTGCTCCAACTGCATCAAGGCATAACACGTCGCTTCCAAAGTCGATAACTGGTCCGGCGCATGCGCTTTGCGGATCAGGTAATGGGAAGCGGGCGTATCGCGCAGGGGCAGGCGCGGCAGTTGTTGCAACGGGGGATTCAAATATAGCATCTTGCGGCTCTTGCGCCAGGTGGCGTCCAGCACCACCAGGCGCAAGCGGGCAGGATCGAGCAAGATGGCAGGGTCGAGCGCAGGCGGCGGCGCGATGCCCAGCGAACGGTCGCCAGGCGTATCCGGGTACAGCAGCACGTTGTGCTTGTCGGCCAGCAATTCGGCAAGGATGTCGGGTGCAAAATGCTCGCCTGTCAGCAGTTGGCTGTTGGACAGGCTCAGGTGCAACAAGCGGGCACTGCCCTTGGCGTTGTGGACTTCCAGCGGATGTTGCAAGAGCACTACCTCCACCGCGTGGGAAACGGGAGCGATCCAGCGGCAGATGCAACTGGTGGCGGCGCGCAGGCAGATCGGGCAGCGCTCGCGTTTGGGCGCTTCGGCGTGGGAGGGCAATGCAGAGGTCTGGCTGGAGGTGCTGGAGGTGCTGGAGGTGCGGCTGGTGGTCATGGCGGAGCGCGGGCGCGGGATTCTTCAAGCCGCGATTGTAGCGCCCGCGCCATGCCAGCGGGAATGGCCGAGTGAGGGGCAGCTTAAAACAACGCTTAAAACTCTTCCCACTCGTCGGCGCCGGAAGCGACCGCTGTCCGCGGCTTGCTGGTATGCACCGTGTTCAGTTTCGCTGCCTTGACGGGGCCGCTGGCGGAGCGGGCGACGACAGTGGGGGCGGAGGTGCGCGCAGCAGCGGTCACGGTGCGCCTTGCGGCAGGCTGACCTGCGGCGGGTCGGGCGGACACGCTTGCCGGGACATATTGCTGCGTGGCGTCAAGCTTGAATACCCCCACCACGTCGGCCAGCTTGGCTGCCTGTTCCTGCATGGATTCGGCTGCCGCAGCCGCCTCTTCCACCAAGGCCGCGTTTTGCTGCGTCACCTGGTCCATCTGGCCGATGGCCTGGTTGACTTGCTCGATGCCGGCGCGCTGCTCATCGCTGGCATCGGTGATCTGGTTCATGATCTGCGTCACGTGGCTGATGCTTTGCACGATCTCGTCCATGGTGCGACCCGCCTTGTCCACCAGTTGCGAACCGGCCTCGACCTTTTGCACGGAATCGTCGATCAAGCCCTTGATTTCCTTGGCCGCCGCGCTGGAGCGCTGCGCCAGGTTGCGCACCTCGGAGGCCACCACGGCAAAACCGCGACCCTGTTCGCCGGCCCTGGCCGCTTCCACGGCCGCGTTCAAGGCCAGGATATTCGTCTGGAAGGCGATGGCGTCGATGACGCTGATGATGTCGACAATCTTACGCGAGGAATCGTTGATCGAGCCCATGGTGCAGACCACTTCCGACACCACCACGCCGCCCTTGCTGGCGATCTGCGAGGCGTTGATGGCCAGTTGGTTGGCGCTGCGCGCATTCTCGGCATTGAGTTTCACGGTCGAGGTCAGCTCTTCCATGGAAGACGCCGTCTCTTCCAGCGAGCTGGCCTGCTCTTCCGTGCGCGACGACAAGTCCAGGTTACCGGCAGCAATTTCGCTCGACGCCGTGCTGATCGATTCGGTGCCGGTGCGCACCTGGCCCACAATACTGACCAGTTTATCGTTCATGTTTTTCAGCGCATGCATCAGCTGCCCCGTTTCATCGCGGCTTTCCACCACGATATGGCTGGTCAGGTCGCCAGCGGAAACGGCTTCCGCCACTTCGACGGCGCGCGTGATGGGACGCGTGATCGAACGCGTGATCCAGTATGCGCAGGCGATGCCCAGCAAAATGGCGACCGCGCCCAGCGAAATCAGCAGCAAACGGCCGTTTTCGTAACGCGACCGGATTTGCACAGCCGCTTCATCGAGCAATCTGGCTTCCAGCACTTCCAACTTCTTCAGCGCCGCCAGGTAAATGTCGCGCTTGGCTACCATGTCGCCTTCGTACAGGCGCTTGCCCAGTTCCAGGTCGCCCGCATTCTTGGCCTTGAACACATTTTTGCGCACTTCCGTGTAGGCCTTGCGCGTGCTCAGCACCTCCTGGTACAGCGCCTGTTCTTCAGCGTTCAGCTCGCTCTTGCCGATATCGTTCTGGATTTCCGTGGCGCGGGCGGACGAGACCGCCATTTCCTTTTCAAACTGTTTCTGGTGTTCCGGGTCGCTGACTTTCCAGGCGGCCGCCGTGCGCGCCGCATTCACCTCGATGACCTTGGTCCACTCGGCAATCAGGCGCTCATTGCGCACCTTGACGTTGACCAGTGTATCGGTTTCCTTGCTGGCGCTTTGCATCTGCACGATGCCCACCACGGTCAGGCTCGTCAACAGCAGCAAGACGGCGGCAAAAGCGCCACCGAGACGGACGCCGATTTTGAGGTTTTTCATTGCGTGATTCCTATCTGAAAAAAACAATGCACAGACGCCACGAAACCGACCTGCTGCTACGTACCAATATAGCAGGCATCTGCCGTGCGGCAATCACGAGCGGCGACGCGACACTACCCGCGTCACCAGAATAGCAGCACGCCGCAGCGCACCACTTTGGAGCAGATTGTGAGTGAATCAGGATGGTATTGCAAGAAATAACATGCAGAGAAGCAACAATTTGAAGGCGCGATGCCGCCACGAACAGGCGGCAGCCAAGCAAGGTCAGTTTTGCTTCACATAGATCAATTTTGACGTATCGAAACCCAGCCCCCGCGCTTTCTCGACCAGGCGCTGCTGCAAGGCAGGGTCCATGGTGGGCGTGCGCGACAGCAACCACAAGTATGACTTGTCGGGGCCGCTGATCATGGAGTAGCTGTAATCTTGCGGGTCCAAATCAAACACGATGTAGGAACCATAGAAGGGGCCAAAAAACGACACTTTCAGGTAGCCCACGTCTTTCTTGTCCACGAAATACGCCTTGCCTTCGGCTTCCTTCCACTTCGCGTCCGCGTCCTTGTAGCCGCGATTGAGCACTTTCAGGCCGCCATCCTGGCGCAGGCTATAGTCGGCCGTCACATGGCTGAGGCCCCGTTCGAAGGAATGGTCGAGGCGCGCGATCTCATACCACTTCCCAAGATAGCGGGTCGTGTCGAAGTTACTGACGGGATGAATATTCTCGGGCCGGCCAACACAGCCGGCCAGCACGAGCACACACAGGAACAACAGTTTTTTCATGCTCTTCTCCATAACTGAAATCAGGGTAGCAACGTCAGGGTAGCAATGCACGGTCGACGATGCGGCGGATCGCGCCACTATGCTGCATGCGCACGATGGCGGCATTGAATTGCTCGATAAAGTCATCGCGATAAGGGTAGGTGGCCGGCCGGCGCGCCGTAAAGCCCAGGTGACCCTGCTGGCTGGCCAGTTGCGCGGTTTCCTGTATCGCCTGGATCGCCTGCATCGGCGTGCCCGCCGGCCCTACACGCCGGATGCGCTGCAATTCCCACTGCGCCGACAGGCGGTCGCTGACATAGCAATCGATGCGCCCCCGCATCAGCTTGAGCAGATTCGTGCGCGTGCCCTTGGCCGGGTCGAGCACGATTTTTTCGGCGCGCAAGGACGCCGTCAGCGCCGCATCGCCAAGCAGGAAACCCGCGTTCACGCCGATGTGCAAACCACCGTAATCGGCGGGCCACTGCCGCAGCGCACGCCTGGCCAGCACGTCCTGGTTGCACAGCACCACCAACTGCTCCATCAGCAGCGGCACGGAATAGCGCACATGCGGCCGTTCGCTGCGCCACGAATACGGCGGATACAGGGCGAACGCCTCGCCCGTCTGCAGCATCAACAGCCCCCGCTTCCATGGCACGGGACGCAGCTGCACCGCATACTGCGGCATCGATTGCACGGCGACACGCACGATCTCCGTGTAAATGCCTTTCAGCTGGCCATGCTCGACGTAGGAGTACGGCGGATAATCGTCGTCGCCATAGATCACCAGCGGCGTCGCAGGCCCGGCCTGCGCGCTGGCAGCGATAAACAGGCATAGCGTGGCAGGCAACATGAGCATTCTAAGCATGCCCAAAGATTAGCATGGAAGCGCCAACAGCGATCACCCGTTCGCGCTGTTCGTCCCCAGCATCTCGTCGAGCTGCGCCAAGGTGCCCGAGTCCTTCACGACGGCGCGCAGCCACAGGTGCAACGGCAGCTCGCCCCAACTGGCGGCCTTGTCGGCCAGATACGCGACGGGGCTGTGCGGCTCGGTGCGACGGAAAAAATCGGCCACCTGGCGCAACTGGGCCAGTGCCTGCTGGCGCTGCACGATGGCGCCCCCGCCGTTGCTGGTGCCCTGGCCAGCGGCGGGCGGCGCGCCGGCAAAGTCCACGCCAGATGGCAGCGGCGCAATAAAATGAATGACGTTTTCCAGCGCTTCGCGCGCGGCGCGAAAACTCGGGCCATCGGCGCCGAAACGCGCATCGACGCTGCGTTCGAAGGCCAGCAGCGACTGCATGCAGTATTGTGCATCGGCCAGCAATGCGTCGGAAAAGGCGCGTGTATTCCTTTGCCGCGCCGCCTCCATCTGCGCCAGGGTCGCCCCTTCGTCGTGGCGCGCATCGCCCCAGCCCTGTTCCGCTGCACCCTGTGCCAGGCTGGCCGCCGCGCGCTGGCGCGCCGCATCGAAATCCTGCAGTGAAAACAGGCCATCGGCGCCATCGGTCAGCGGGATCTCGCGCAGCAGCTGCGGCGTGCGCGACAGCAGCCAGAAGACATTGCCGATGCGCTGTTCCTGGTCGCCCTCTTCCGCCGGCGGGTACAAACCATCCCAGTAACGTTCGCACAGGCCGGCCAGCAGCGCGTAGCCATCGCCCAGGCCACGCAAGTGGCGCGTTTTCGCGTGCGCCTCGGCCAGCCACACGGCCACGCGCAAATCCTTGCTGCACGCTGCGATCAGCTGTTCGCATCGCGTCGCCACGAAAGGCCAGTCGGCCTCCTTCAGCGCCGTTACCCACTCGCCCTGGTCCAGGCTGGGATCATCGTGCTGGCGCGCACGCGCGATGGCGTCGAGCTCCTGGCTGAAAGTGATGTCTTCGCCGCAGGGACTGACGGCGCTGACGGGGTGCAGCAACTGCTCCAGATTGAACATGGCAATCTCCGCGAGGTGACGTTACTTGATGACGTTACTTGATGAGGTTATTTGATGATGTACTTGAACTGCCCCTGCTTGCTGGCGCTGACGCGTATCGAGGCGATCGGCTCGCCCTCTGCCATGCGTGCCAGCACCGCTTCGGCGATCGCCGGCAGCAAGCTGCCGTTGAGGATCTGGTCGACATTGCGCGCGCCCGAGTCGACCTCGGTGCAGCGCGCCAGCACCGCCTCGACCAGGCCCGCGTCATGGCTGAACTGCGCCTGGTGGTTGCGCACGATGCGCGCACCGATGCGCGCCAGTTTCAGGACGATGATCTCGGCCAGCACCGCGTCGTTCAAAGGATAGAATGGCAGCACCTTCAGGCGTCCCAGCAAGGCCGGCTTGAAATGCGCCACCAGTTGCGGGCGCACCAGCTCTTCCAGCGCGGCAGGCGTCGGCAAGTCCTGCGCTGCCCGGTTCAGGCAGGCGGCCATCATCGCACCCGAACCCAGGTTCGAAGTGGCGATGATGATGGTGTTGCGAAAATCGACTTCGCGCCCTTCCGCATCATCGAGCACGCCCTTGTCGAAGACCTGGAAGAACAGTTCCAGCACGTCGGGATGAGCCTTTTCCGCCTCATCGAGCAGCACCACGCTGTAGGGCTGGCGCCGCACGGCTTCCGTCAGCACCCCGCCCTCGCCATAGCCGACATAGCCGGGCGGCGAGCCTTTTAGGCCGGCCACGCTGTGCGCCTCCTGGTATTCGCTCATGTTGATGGTAATGAGCTTGCGCTCGCCACCATACAACAGGTCGGCCAGCGCCAGCGCCGTTTCCGTCTTGCCCGTGCCGGACGGTCCTGTGAACAAAAACACGGCTTGCGGCTTGTTCGGGTCGTCCAGGCTGGCACGCGCCGTGCGCACGCGCTGCGCCACCGCTTCGATGACATGGTCCTGTCCCAGCACCCGTTCGCGCAGCGCCCCCTCCAGGGACAGCACCGTGCGAATCTCGTCATTGAGCATTTTCCCCAGCGGGATGCCGGTCCAGCCGGCGACGATGCCGGCCACCACCTGTGCGTCGACTTCCAGCGGCGACAGCGCAAACTCTCCCTGCAGCGCCGCCAGCTCCTCCTTCAGCGCCAGCAGGCGTGCCGCGCCGACTTCGCCAGGCCGCTCGCCGCGCAGTTGCCCACGCAAGTCGCCGATCTGCGCCACCAGCACCTTTTCACGCTCCCAGCGCTGCGCCAGCGCCGCGATCATCGCCTGTCCTTCCTCATGTTCGCGCCGCAGCTGCGCCAGGCGCGTGGCGCCGGCTTTATCGGCTGCTTCACCATCACTGGCCTCGCGGATCAGGGCGGCGATTTCCGCGCCGATGCGTTCCTGCCGCCGGTTCACGTTTTCCAGCTGCGCCGGCGTGGCGCGCTGGCCCAGCGCCACCTTGGCGCACGCCGTATCGAGCACGCTGATGGCCTTGTCGGGCAGCTGGCGCCCGCTGATGTAGCGGTGAGACAGGCGCACCGCCTCGACGATGGCGGCGTCGCGCACGCGAATGCCGAAATGGCGCTCCATCAGCGGCGCCATGGCGCGCAGCATGGCGCAGGCAATGTCTTCGCCCGGTTCTTCCACCTTCACTACCTGGAAGCGCCGCGCCAGCGCCGCATCCTTCTCGAAATATTTTTTGTACTCACTCCAGGTGGTGGCCGCGATCGTGCGCAGGGCGCCGCGCGCCAGCGCCGGTTTCAGCAAATTGGCCGCATCATTCTGCCCCGCCTGGCCACCGGCGCCGATCATGGTGTGCGCCTCGTCGATGAAGAGGATGATGGGGTGCGGGCTTTTCGTCACCTCGTCGATGACATTCTTCAGCCGGCTTTCAAACTCGCCCTTCACGCTGGCGCCGGCCTGCAGCAAGCCCATGTCGAGCGCGTGGATGTGCGCGCCCTGCAGCACCTCGGGCACGTCGCCGGCAGCGATGCGCAAGGCCAGGCCCTCCACCACGGCCGTCTTGCCCACGCCCGCCTCGCCCGTCAAGATCGGATTATTCTGGCGCCGGCGCAGCAGGATATCGACAGCCTGACGTATCTCGGTCTCGCGCCCAATCACGGGATCGAGCTTGCCGTCGCGCGCCAGTTGCGTCAGGTCGGTGGTGAACTGCTCCAGCGCCGGGGTCTTGCTGGCCAGGGTAGCAACAGGGTCGTCGCCTGTGTCGGAAAGCCGCGGCACTGCCGCGCTTTCCTCCTCGCCGGAGCCCGCCGTCAGTTTGTCCGGATGATGCTTCAATTGTTCGACGCTGAAACGGGCAAACAGCTTCGAGCCGCGGTACGCGAGCTGCGACAGTTCCGGCTCCGTCAACAGCGCCAGCAACAGATGGCGGCTGCGGATGGCGGCCGGCCGGGTGGCATCCGCCACCGTGCCCAGCGAGGCGATCAGCCAGGCATGTTCAAACAACAGCGGCAAGTGGGGAGAAAACACGGGCGTGCGCGCACTGCCTGTCCTGAAGCTGCCGATCTCACGGCGCAGGTCCGCCTCCAGCGCCGTCAGGCTGATTTCACTGCGCCGCGCGATGGTGACGAAATCGCTGCGCTCCTGCTCCAGTAGCGCCAGGAACAGGTGTTCGATATCGACTTCATATTGGCCCAGTCCCACGCAGATGCCGGCGGCGCGGGTGGCGGCCGTGCGCGCCGTGTCATTCAGTTTGGCGATCAGGGTTTTCAAATTATTGCTCATGCGGCGGCTCCCTTGCGGTTGATCGAATAGCGCAGCGACGACGGCTGCAGCACGGCGTCGAAATTGACCGTCTCGCCGCCGGACATCACGGCCAGGGTGGCGCTGATGACGAAGCCCACGCGGTTGATGCTGCCCGCTTCGCGCTCCAGGCGGGCGCGCACATTGCGCAGGCGCGGTTCATGGCGTTCGATGGCGGCCTTCAGCGCGGCGCAGATGCGGGCGCGGTCATCGCTACTGGAAAGGCACATGCCGGCGAAATCGATCAAGCCATAGTTGACGATGGACGCAGCGCATTCCGGATACGCGTCCAGCGCGCCGGGCGGCAGGGCCACGCGCGTGTTGAGCAGTTCTTCCAGGTCGCGCGCTACCGCATCCTTCAACTGATCGAGCGACAGGCGCACCGCCACGCCGCCCGCTGCCGCACCGCCGTCGCCCATCAGGCGGTCGAACAGGCCAGGTACATAACTGTCCATGCGCTCTCCTGAAAAGTCGGCGCGGCGCGCGAGCGCAGGTGGCCGCTACGCGCCGCGCACCATGGATCAAGCCACGCGGTTCGCGGCCAGGTCCCAGCCGCCCGAGGTATTGCCGCCGGCGCCGCCCGTCACTTTTTGCTGCGTGTATTTCCACTTCACTTTCGAGAACTTGAAGCCGACGTGTTCACCGAGGATGTCGCCCTCTTCCACGTTCGGCGTGACGGCGCCGATCAGCACATTCTCGATTTCGATTTCAAAGTACTTGACGCGCTCACCCTGGCCGTCGGCGCGCATGAATTCGAAGCGCGCCTTGGGAATGGTCTTGCCGGCCGAGCAGGTTTGCAGCAGCACCGGCGAGGCCAGGTCGGCCAGCTTGGAGATGACGATGTCCTTGTGCTCGCAGCGTTCAGCCGTGTGGCCGCCGCCCGTCGAGGCGGTGGCGGACTTCGGCTGCTCGACGCTCCAGCTGACCGATTTGCACTCGATCCAGTCCTTGTGCTTGTCATCGGTGGACTCGCCCTTGATGCCGTCTATCTGCAGATATACATCGATTGCCATGGTGTGCTCCTCTGGTTGAAAGATGATCGTATGGATCAGGAATTGGTCGACTTCGGCAACTCCGCGACCAGTCGGAGCGATACGGATAATTCATCGAGCTGGAAGTGCGGCCGCAGGAACGACACGGCGCGGTAAACGCCGGGTCGGCCCGGCACTTCATGCACCTGCACGGAAGCCTCGCGCAGGGGGAACTGCGCCTTCTGTTCCTGGCTGGCGTTATCGTCGAGCAGCACGTACTGCATCAGCCAGCGGTTCAAAAAGTCTTCCACGTTGGAGGCGGCGGCAAAGCTGCCGATCTTGTCGCGCATCATGGCCTTCATGTAGTGGGCGATGTGCGAAACGGCGAAGATGTACTGCAGCTGCGACGAAAGCACCGCGTTCGCGTTGGCCGCGTCGCTGTTGTACTTGCGGCTTTTCTGCGCCGACTGGGCGCCGAAAAACGCCGCATACGCCGTGTTCTTGCAGTGCACCAGCGAGATGAAGCCGAGGTCCGACAATTCCTTTTCGCGGCGGTCGGTGATCGCCACTTCGGCCGGGCATTTCAGGGCCACGTCGCCCTCGTCCGTCTTGAAGGTGTGAGTGGGCAGGTCGTCCACCAGGCCGCCGCCCTCCACGCCGCGGATGGCGGCGCACCAGCCGTAGTCGGCAAAGGCGCGCGTCAGCTTGCAGCCGAACGCATACGCGGCGTTACACCACAGGTATTTGTGATGGTCGCTGCCGTCGACTTCCTCGACAAAGTTGAAACCTTCCACCGTGGTGCCGTCGACGGGATTGAAGGGTAGCCGGCCCAGGAAGCGGGGCAAGGTCAAGCCCACGTAGCGCGCATCCTCGGATTCGCGGAAGGCTTTCCATTTCGCGTACTCGATGGTGTCGAACACCTTGGCCAGGTCGCGCGGCTTGCCCAGGTCGCCGTAGCTTTCCAGGCCAAACAACTCGGGCGCGGCCGAAGCGATGAACGGTGCATGGGCGGCGGCGGCGATGTGCGACATCTGCTCGACGAAATACATGTCTTCCGGCTGGCGCGAGATGGCGAAGTCGCCCAGCAACGCGGCGAATGGCGCGCCGCCGAAGGTGCCGAACTCCTCTTCGTATACCTTCTTGAACATGCTGCTCTGGTCGAACTCCAGCGCCGCCTGGAAATCCTTCACCAGTTCGCGCTTGGTGGCGTTGAACATGCGGATCTGCAGGCGCGTGCCCGTGTCGGAATTGCCGACCAGGTAGCGCAGCCCCGTCCAGCTTTGCTCGAGCTGCTGGAACGACGCCGCGTGCATGATTTCGCTGAGCTGCGCAGAAATCAGGCGGTCGATTTCCGCCACGCGCGCGTCCAGCGTGGCCGACAGGCTGCTCGACATCAGCACCGTGCCGTCGAGCACCTGCGCCACCAGTTCCGAGATCAGGTCGCGCGCGCGCGCATGTTCGGCGCCGGACTTGGCGACGCGGCTTTGCTCGACGATCTGGTCCAGCAAGTCGGTCGCGGCCGGCGCACCGGGGGGGGCTACTGCAAGGGCTTCTGCCTGGGCGCTCATCTCAATCCTCCTGCGCTGGAAACTGCGGTTTCAAACTGGCCAGGCTGTCCGTGTTGTTCAGCACTTCCGTCAGCAAGTCTTCCAGCTTGTCGTTACCGGCCAGCTTGTTACGCAAGTCGGCCAGCTTGGTGCGCGCCTCGAGCAGCTTGCGCAAGGGATCGACCTGGCGCACCACCGATTCCGGGCGAAAGTCATCCATCGAGCGGAAGTGCAGATCGACGGCGAACGTGCCGCCCGCCTCGCTGATGCGGTTCGGCACGGCGAAACGCGCCACCGGCTCCACGCCGGCCAGCACTTCGTCGAAGTTGTCACGGTCGATGGCGACGAACTTGCGGTCCTTCAGGCGTTTTTTCTCGCTGTCCGGATTGCCGCCAAAGTCGCCCAGCACGCCGACCACGAAGGGCAGCTCCTTGTTTTCAATCGCGTCGCCAATCTCGACGTCGTAGGTCATTTGCACGCGCGGCGCGCGTATCTTTTGCAGGCGTTTTTGCACGCTGTCGGACTTGGGCATGTCGTTTCCTTTGCAAAGGGGGGATGGGAACGCGGACTTATTTCAGGCCGCTGAACGGGTCGGCCGTGCTGCCTGGCGACGCTGCGCCCTTCGCCGCCGGCGTGCCGGAGCCGGATGTGGGAGCGCGCTTGCCGGCCGCAGGCGGGCGCTTGGCCGGCGGCACCAGCACGTCTTCGCCGATGCTCGCGCGCAGCAGCTTGGCCAGGTCCTGCGCTTCCGACCGCAGCGAGCCATTCAAATTGTTTTGCCGCGACAGGTCGGCCAGCGCCTTGCCGGACAGGCGCAAGCCGCTGACGGCGACGATGCTGTTGGCGACCTTGTCGTCCGGGTCGCGTTCCAGCGCTTCGAGCGCATGGCCGATGGCGTCGCCGTACTGGCCGCGGTCGAACTTCATCTGCGCCATTTGCAGCAACGGCGCCTTGTCGGCCGGGTAGCTGCTGCTGCCGCCCTTGAGCAGGGTCATGGCGCGCTCGTATTGGCCGGCGCGCGCGGCCGCATCGGCGTCGCTCATCACTTGCGCCAGGGTCGGCGCCGCAGGTTTCCTGGATGCCGGCTGCTCTGGCGTGGCGCAGGCAGCCAGCAGCAAGGCGCTGGCGAGGCAGGCAATACGGGGCAACATGGTGGCTGGCTTCATCGGGCATTCCTTCACGTGGAGGACGCTACCGCTGGGAAAGATGGGCGGCGCCTTGGTGGAGGCCATTATTGATCGCCAATTTTTTGGCCAGATTGAGATTAATCAGCAAAGAAGAAGTTCCATATCACAGCCGCGTGCGGCGACATGAATCCTGATTTGGCGCAGTAATTGTCTTGATCGCAGACGGACTTTGCGTCAACGCAAGCAGGCCGCCGGTGCATGCGTTTAAATGACTGCAACACTTTTATTTCCAGCCACTATTTTTGCAAAGATCACCCATGCCATCTGACGCCCTGTTCCGCCGCCTGACGCGCGCCACCCCGCTACTGCTGCTGGCCTTGCTGCAAGCCGGCTGTGCGGGCGGCGCCATCGGCACCCTGGCCAACGCGGCGCTGCAAATGGCGGGCGTGGCCAAACCGCCGCCCGAACTGCCCGACGCGCAAAAACCGCCGCGCAACGTCAGCATCCGCCTGCACGCGGCGCAGCGCCTCAACACCGATGCCGAAGGCCGGCCACTGGCGCTGGTGGCACGCATCTACAAGCTGCGCCAGAGCGCCGCCTTCGAGCAGGCGCCATACGACAGCTTCCTCGACACGCAGCGCGAAAAGGCCGCGCTGGGCGCCGACTTGATGGAAGTGAAGGAGGTGCTGCTGGTGCCGGGCCAGCGCTACGAAGTGCAGGAAAAAGTCAGCAAGGAAGCGTATTTCATCGGCGTGGTGGCCCTGTTCCGCGCGCCTGCGGCACAGCGCTGGCGCGCCACCTTTGCCGCCGCCGACGCGGAACGCGGCGGCATCACCGTCGGCCTGCACGCGTGTGCGCTCAGCGTGGCCAGCATGGGCAGCGGCATGGCACCGCTGGCGGCCCTGCGCTGCCAATAATGTAGCCGCAGACCGGCACGCCACACATTCAAGGAGAAACGAAATGGGCATGGCAGCGAAAGTCTTGTGGGGAGAGGGCCTGTTCCTGCGGCCGCAGCATTTCCAGCGCCAGGATCAGTATCACGAAGCGCGCCTGCATCACACGGCCAGCGCGCTGCATCCCTACCTGTGGGGCGTGGCGCATATGCAGTGGGACCTGGCGGCGCTGAAAACGGGCACCTTGCACCTGCAAGCCCTGTCGGCGATCTTCCGCGACGGCGAAGTGTTCGAGGCGCTGGGCGACGGCGCACCGGGCAGCGACACCCTGCCCCCGCCGGTGGACCTGGAAGCGCTGCCGCCGGCGGTGCAGGAAGTGACATATTATGCAGCGCTGCCCATCCTCAACCGCGAAGGTATGAATTACACGGCGCAGGCGTCAAAGGCAGGTACGCCTACAGCCACGCGCTTTGCGCACGCCATGCGCGCCACGCCCGACCTGTTTACGGAGTCCGCCGTGGCCGACGTGGCGTACCTGAAGAAGACCGTGCGCCTGATTCCCGACAGCGAGGCGCGCGGTTCCTACGACTGCCTGCCGCTGATTGCCCTGCGGCGCACGGTGTCGGGCGGCTTCGAGCCCGTGCCATCGTTCATGGCGCCCAGCCTGGCGATCGCCGGCGCGCCGCGCCTGCAGGGCCTACTGGAACACCTGCTCGATGCGCTGCAGGCGAAAGTGAGCGCGCTGCACGGGCACCACCGGGAGCCGAGCCGCAACGTGATCGAATTCCGCTCGGGCGACGTGTCCTCGTTCTGGCTGCTGCACACGGTCAGCACGGCCGCCGCCGCGCTGATGCACTATGTGCGCCATCCGGCCCTGCATCCGGAGCGCCTGTACGAGGCGCTGCTGGGCCTGGCGGGCGGCCTGCTCAGCTATTCCAAGCACTACACCTTGGCCAGCCTGCCCGCCTACGACCACGCGCAGCCGGGCATCTGCTTCGACGCCATCGATGGCATCATCCGCGAACTGCTCGACACTGTCATCTCGTCGAAGTATTTTTCCATCGCTCTGCTTGAAGACAAACCGTCGTACTACCTGGGCAAGCTCGATTCGGGCAAGATCGACCAGCACACCACCTTGTACCTGGCGATTCGCGCCGCCATGCCGGCCATCGAACTGGTGGACGTGGTGCCGCTGCGCGTCAAGGTGGGTGCGCCAGACGACGTGGAAAAATGCGTGCTGACGGCCATGCCCGGCCTGAAGCTGTCGCACGCGCCACAAGTGCCGGCAGCCATTCCCGTGCGGCCCGACACCTATTATTTTGCGATTGAAAACCGCGGCGTACCGTACGAACAGATGCTCAAGGCGCAGTCGATTTCCGTGTACGTGCCGGCCGGCATACGCGACCTGCAGTTGGAACTGATCGCGGTGACGGCATGAGCCAGCTCATCGAACGGCGCGCGGCGCCCTCCCTGCTGGGACCACGCGGTGCCGCCCCGGCAGGCAGCAGCCGGCATGCCGGCAGCGCCCTGCTGGACCTGATGCACGAAGGCTTTTATATGCTGTTCATGCTGAAGCACGGTTCGGCGCCCGGCGACGAACAAAGCTTCATGGACCGCATCACGGCCTTCCTCGACGACTTCGAACGGGAAGCGAAAAAGATCCGCGCCGATGGCGACGATATCGAAGCGGCCAAGTATGCGTTTTGCGCGGCGGTCGATGAAATCATCCTGGCCTCGCCCTTTGCCCTGCGCAAGCAGTGGGAGCGACGCCCGCTGCAACTGCTGATCTTTGGCGACCAGCTGGCCGGCGAACATTTTTTCGACCGCCTCGACGCCTTGCGCGGCAAGGGCGCCATGCGCGTGCAGGCGCTGCAAGTCTTCCACATGTGCCTGTTGCTGGGATTTCAGGGCAAGTATGCGATCGACGGCGGCGAAAAACTCAGCTACCTGACGGCGCGCCTGGGCGACGAGATCGCCCACATCAAGGGCAAGAGCCGCGGCTTCGCGCCGCGCGCGGAACGCCCCGACCAGGTGGTCAACAAACGCGGCAGCGACGTGCCGCTGTGGGCGCTGTCGAGCTTTTTCGCCCTGCTGGCCATCTGCGCCTACCTGGGTTTGAAAACGCATTTGACACGCGGCACGCAAACCACCCTGGCCGCGTATGCGGACCTGGTCAAGCTGGCGCCAAGCCCGGCGCACCTGACCATTACCCTGCCTTGATTATCATTCGCTGATCATTGCGCGATTCTGAACTCGATGCGCCGGTTTCTTGCCCGGCCATCGGCCGTGGCGTTGCTGGCCACGGGACGGTCCGGTCCCTGGCCCGACACCAGCACCGAATCGGCCACGATGCCCTTGCTGGCCAGATAGGCGCGCACGGCTTCGGCGCGCGCCTGGCTCAGGGCCACATTGCTGGCGCGCAGGCCCGTGTCGTCCGTATGGCCGATCACTTCCACCTTGCGTCCCTGCAGCTTGAGCATGACGGCCGCCATCTCGTCGAGGATGGCCAGGCCGGCCGGCGTCATGGAAGCCTTGCCGCTGTCAAATTCGATGATGCGCTTGTCGAGCGCCGCATCGAGCAAGCCCTGCTCGGCCTCGGCCGCCTTGACGCGCAAGCCATTGTTGACGACATACGTGGGATTGAGGCTGGTGGCGATGTCGCTGGCGATCTGCTGGCGCTGCGACTCATTCGCCACTTCGCCGCGTACGCTGACGTTGTTGCCGGCTATGCTGATCTGGCCCCGCGAAATGAGCTTCAGGTTCGGTGCAATCAGCTTTTGCACGTAGGCGTGCCAGTTGGCCGGCACGGCCACGTTACCGATGGCGATCTGGTCGACCACGCGCTCGGCGCCGTACAATTCGCGCAAGCGGGCCAGCACGGCCGCCTTGCCCGCCTCGTCGGCCAGGGTGCCCGTGACGAGGATCTGCCCCGGCATGGGCGTCTGGGGCGCCTGCGCTTGCGCCAGGACTCGGCAGGGAGCGGCAGCGGCAAGCAGCAGCAGGAAAATGACAGGAGATTTCATCGCAGTCCTTCAGACAAAGGTATCGGCAAACATGGCGCAGGCCGAGCGCAGAGACAGCTGCTCCTGCTGCAGGCAGGCGGAAAAATGGCGCAGCGCCGCATCGTGTCCCAGCTGCTCCTCAACCCAGTCCAGCTGGTCGAACACGATCAGCCGTTCGCTGCCGGCCTGCGGATCGATCAGCGCGCGCAAGCCATGCGGGTCGGCACCGCAAAAACCGATCACCAACACGGGCGCCTCGTCGAGGTGGGAAAAAAACAGCGCCAGTTCAAAATCGGCCTGGCGCAGGAAAGGCGCGATCAGGTGCAGCCAGAAGCTGGCCACCAGGTCGCGCAGCTGCGCTTCGCGCGGCAGCGGCAGCACCAGGCTTTTCTCCAGCCGCGGCAAGCCGCTGTGGCGCACCGGCTGCAGCAGCAGGCCCAGTCCCAGCAGCAGTTCGCGCACCGTCACCGGGAACGCGGGCGAGGCCAGCATCGCCTGCAGGCCATGCACCGTCTGCGCCTGTAAAAAAGCGGCCAGGCGCGCCGCATGGCACGGTGCGGCCGGTTCGACTTCCACCATGTTGCCAGCCAGCGCCAGCAGCGCCGGCCCCGGTTCGGCGCTCGCCAAAATGCCTTGCGACAGCTGCTCCACGCGCTGCCACAGCGGCGCCAGCACCAGCGGGCTGCAGCCGACAAAGAGCTCGGCATCATCGACTTCCAGCGCGCCCATGGCCATGAAGGGAAAGCGCCGCTGCGACTGGTCATTGCTCGCTTCCAGGCGCCCGGCGATGGCGCGCCGGCTGCGCGTGCCGACAAAGGCAAAGCGCAGCGGCGGCAAGGCGTCGTAATTGAGCTTCCAGCGCGGTTCCACCGTCAAGGCATTCATGACCTGCGCCAGCCAATCGTCGAGCAGCTGCACCAGCGCGTGATTGTCGCAGGCCTTGATGAAGTCGCCGCGCGTGGGGATCTTGCCAAAGTAACCGAGGCGCACCTGTTGCGGCGCGCGCATCATGGCGCCACCCCGGGCAACGCCGCGACAGCGATAGCCGGCGCGGGCGCGGCGGGAACGCCCGGCGTGCCGACGATGGTCTCGGGCAGCTGCATGCCGCGAAAGCCCTGCTCCTGCAACGCAGTGGCGGCACCGGCGCCCGTCGTTTCGGCGCTGCTGGTGATTTTCAGGTCGACCGCCACGGCCACCTCGCCGCGCGCCCAGCGCAGTTCGAACACGCCGCCATCCTTGCGTTTCTTGGTCGCCGCATCGATCATGCGCTTCAAGCCGAATTGCCCCGGCTCGTTGAACAGTTCCACCGTGCGCCCGTCGAAGGTGACGGCGGTGATGCGCGCGCCCTGGACGCCGGACGCGCCTTGCGGGCCGGGATGGAGCATATTCGTCCACTGCGCCGGCGTGTTGCGGTAGCGCAGCTGCTGGCCGTCGATCTCCACCGTGTATTCCAGGGTGCCAGGCGCGGGCGACGGCTGGATCTGGAACACGGTTTGCGCCGCCGAAGACGTGGCCGCCACGCCGCCCGCGCCCAGCGGCGCGATCCAGCCGGGAAAGCGCGCCACCACCTGCGGCGACAGGCTGATGCCCATGTCGGCCCAGGTGCGCGGCGCCAGCACGTCGCCGCGCCGCACCACCAGGGGACCCATGGAGGTGGTGACGAATTTCGCCACCAGGCCTTCCGGGCCGAAGAACTGGCCGATCTCCAGGCTGCTCGCCTCGATGCGCGCGTTTGGGGCAAACGGATATTTGTTCGCCAGCGATTTCTGGAACGGTTCGTACACCTGCGCCGCCCAGGTCTTGTTGATCTCCAGTTCCGCCGGCGCGACGATGACGGCAAAGGTCTGCATCAATGGCCGCACGAGGATGGGACGGATGGCCTGCTTTTGCGTGTCGCTCATCCCCGTGAGCATCTGCTCATCGACTAGTTTCAGGCTGTCGGCCAGCTCGGAACCGCTGCCCTCCAGCGTCTGCTGCATGAACTGGCGCGCGCCCGGCCCCGCGTCGCCCTGGTTCTTCAACTGGTTCAGGCGACTGCGCAGTTTCGACAGCGCCTCCAGATACGCGCGCATCAGCGACGCATTGTTATCGTTGGCCGCCACCAACTTGCCCACGCCGGCAAATTCGCGTCCCACAGGACCCATGGGTTTGTCCAGGCGCGCCGGGTCGATCTGCGCATTGATGCCCGGATTGGCCGTCAACTGCGATGGCGCGCGGCGCAGCACGGTTTCCTTGAACCAGGCGATGATGCCCCGCTCGGCCTTGCGCAATTGCGCATTCTGCAGCGCCGGGTTATCCCACGAGGTTTCTGCGTAGATGGTGGTCAGCAGTTTGGCGATCGGCGACGCTTGCGGATCGCCCAGGCGATTCATCGCCTGCACGGCGCCGTCAAAGCCTTTCAGGTCGGCGACAGCGACGCCCTGCACGAATTTTTGCCACTCGCGCGCATAGTCGGCCTTGTACATGGCCACCAGGTTTTTCTCGATCTGCTCCGGGCTGCCTTCCAGGGTCAGGTCGTCGGTGGAAGCGCTTTTCAGCACCCAGTCGGCGCTTTGCAGCTCGCGGTTGGCGGCATCGCGAAACGCGCCTTCGACAAACTTTTCCCACGCCTGGCGCGTAAAGGCGCCGGAGACGGCGTAACTGCCCGCCAGCAGCGCTTGATCCTGTTCGCCGACGATGCGCGCCACCGTCATGCCGGGAAAACGCGTCGAGGCGCGCGCGCGAATGTCGGCATACACGCGCTCGCGCGCCGGCATGCCGCGCACCACGCGGCGCAGGTTTTCGCGCGCCTGGTCGACCAGCGCCAGCTTCTGTTCGATGCGCGGCCAGGACGGGTCGCCGATCTGCGCCAGGTAAAACGTCAACAGCCGTTCGGCGCTGCGTATCATCTGCTCGCGCGGCATGGCACCCCGGTTGCCTTCCAGCCAGCCGCGCCAGAAGCGCGTCATCTGGTCGTTCAGGTGGCTGCTCTCGGCATGCGTCTTATCGGCCAGCATCAGATAGGTTTTCAGCGCATTGTAGGCATCCTCCACATTCGTCGCGCTGGCCGCCTGGTACTGCACGCTGCGCGGTGCGGCTGGCGCTGCAGTGGGCGATGCGGCGGCTGGCGTCTGCGGCGTGCGCGCCGTGGGCTGCAGCTGGTCGGCGCCGGCGTTCATCTCGAACAGCAAGGCTTCCAGCGCGCCCGCCACGGGGGCCAGCATGACCTGGCGCGCGCCGGCAAAATATTCCTCGCGCAGCTTGCGTTCAAGCAGCTCCCCCTGGTACAGGCCCAGGCGCAAGGACCAGGGCCGTTGCGTGCGGTACGCTTCCAGCTGCTCGATGCGGTCCTGCAAGATCTCGAGCGCTTCCAGGCGCGACTGCAAGTCCAGGCGCCGCTCCTGCAGTTTCACCACTTTATTTAAATCGGCCTCCACGTTGGCCACCAGTTGCCGGTTGCCCAGGTAGGACCAGCTCCAGCCGCCCAGGCAGGCGCCCAGCGACACCGTCGCGGCAAAGAACACGGCATATTTGAAGCGCAGCTTGGCGCGGTTGGCATAGTTGGCTACCAGGTGCTTGTCGGCAAAAATAACCTTGCGGAACAGCTCCAGCAGGAAATAGCCATGCTGGCGCGCACCGGACGTTACTGCGGCCGGGGCCGGCGCATAGGCCAGGTCGAAGCGGCGCGCCACCTGCTGCGAGGAGGCACTGACGGGCTCGCCCTCCTGCAGCGCGCTGGTGAAATAAAAGCCGCGGAACACGGGCTGGAACTGGAACGGGTTTTCCTCGAACAGGGTGGCGATGAAGGCGCGCAGGGCCGGCTTGACGGCGGCAAATTCCAACGGAAAGGTAAACACGCCGGGCGCCATCGTCTTGCGTTGCCGGTGCGCCATGTTGGCCAGACTCAGCTCCGTCAAGCCATCGTGCAATTCATCGAAACTCTGGTCGAAAAAGGCCAGCAGGTCGGCCGTGGGCAGCTTGCGCTGGTAAGGCATGGTGGCGCCCCAGACGCGCTCGCGCTCGCTGCGCTCGGCATCCGCAAAAAACTCCGTGAAGCCGGCGACCAGGTCCGCCTTGGTAAACACGATGTACAGGGGCGCGAACACTTCCAGGCGCTCGATGACGTCCTGCACGCGCTTGCGCAGGCTGCGCGCCAGTTGCATGCCGACATCGGGATCGCCTTTCAATTCGGCGATGCTGACGGCGACGAGGATGCCGTTGACGGGCGCCTTGCGCCGGTATTTTTTCAGCAGGTCGAGAAAGCCGAACCACTCGCCGCGGTGCTCGTCGACAACGCAATAACGTCCCGCCGTGTCGAGCACGATGCCGTCCGTGGTGAAAAACCAGTCGCAGTTGCGCGTGCCGCCCACGCCTTGCACGATCTTGCCGTCGGCGAAAGGAAACTGCAAGCCCGAATGCAGGATGGCGCTGCTCTTGCCGGCGGCCGGATTGCCGATGATCATGTACCACGGCAATTCGTACAAGGCGGCGGCGCCCGATTTGAGGCCCAGCTTGGACGTCTTGATGGTCTCGATGGCGGCCAGCATACCCGTGCGCACGGCGTCGAGTTCGCCTTGCTGGGTGCTGCTGGCCGTCGAGGCGGAGGCCGCTTGCGCAGCGGCGATCTCGGCCTCGTTGAGGATGGCCTGGCCCAGCGCCTGCGCATCGCGCCGTGCGCGGCGCCGGCGCCACAGCCACAGGCCCAGCCAGGTGAGAAAGGCCAGTAGCAGCAAGGCTAGCGCCCAGATCAGCGCCACTTCCAGCACCTCGGCGCCCAGGTACAGGAAAACGGCCAGCGCCACGAAGCCGAGGATGGTCAGATTGCGGCTGTCGGTCAGGAAATGCCAGATTCGTCGCAGCATGATGAGCCCAGGGTGAGGTCGCAAAGCAGATGGACGCCGCCGCGTAGCAAGGCGGATGCGGCCCATGCTGACAGCAATGCGGCGCGCCTTTGTTGACATATGACAAGTACCAGGCGCCAACGCGCGGCAGGCGCTGGTATGCCATTGACGCTGCGCAAGCAAGCTTGCAGCGATGAAAATCAGGCCGCGACGCGGCGCTAGAATGACTGGCGCGGCTTACTTGCCCAGCACGCGCGGTTGCGGCAATTCCGTGTGGCCAAAATCCATCATGGTCCAGCGCCCGCCCCAGCGCAGGCCCACCGATTCGGCCGTCACGCCATATAAACGGTAGCCGCGCATGGCCCAGGCATTTTTTTCAGAAATGATGAGTTTTCCTTCATGCATGAATGCGCAATCGGCGGCCAGGCCATACTGGTGATAGCTTTGAAACGCCCTGGCGTTCGTCACGTTCGGGCCGACCGCCGCCAGTTGATCCTGGCGCGCGGGACTGCGGTAGCCTTCCAGCAAGACCATGTCGTAACCATGCACGTCCTTCATGATTTTGAAGACCAGCAGCAGGCGCTGCGCGTAGTCGTGGTCGAGCAATTGCCAATTGCGGCTGGCGCCGCCCAGCAGCGGGCGCAACTGCGTCACTTCCGCCGTGGAAAACAGCAGTGGCGGCAAGGTTGGCGGCGGCACCAGCTGCTCGCCTTTCAGCAAGTCGCTGACCTGGTCATTGATGACGTGTTGCCGGTCGGCATAGCCGCGCAGGGCGATGCTGTCGCTGGACAGCCAGGCCAGCAGCGGCGGCACGATGACCAGCACGCTGCCGGCCAGGCTCAGCCAACGATGCCGCAACAACATCTGCCAAGCGCGCGCCACGCCCGAGCCCGTGTGTTGCCGCACCCGCTGCCACTGCGCGCCGCTGCCGCCCTTCAAGTACTGCGCACGCCGCTGCATGCGCCAGCCCAGGTTGACGAGGGTGTGCAGCACGACGGCGCGGCCGCCGGGAAACAGCAGCAACCAGCAGGCAAAACAGGCCAGCAGGAAATACATCAGGACCAAGGCGACGAACATGGGCGCTCCGTGACAGGGATAGTCTGGGCCGGACAGCAATTTCCCGGCGGTATCGCTAGATCGTAGGCGTGCACAGCCCGCATGAGCGCGGTTTACATCAAGGTCAGTCGAGTTTGATCCACTGCGGAGGTGATATTTTGTCTTTATTGAAAAACGGAGATGGCCAGGCGCGCGGCCCGAACCTGCTGAGCAAGGCCGGCGCGGCTGGCATGCCCATCGAAAGCAAGGGCATCCTGTCGCAGCTCGAACACGGCGCCGCCGCGCCCGTAGCCAGGCCGGCCCTGCGCTGGCGCCCTGGCTGGCGGCACTGGGCCGCTGGCGCGCTGTGCCTGGCGGTGCTGGCCGTGCTCGCTTATGACACGACCATCGTGCCTCGGCCCCTGCCGCCGGTGCCCACCACGGCCGTGGCCACGGCGCCGCCCGCACTGGCAATCGCTCCCGCGCCAGCAGTGCTCGCGCACGCGGCGCAAGCGGCCACCATCGTCAATACGCCAGCGCCGCCCTTGCCTGCGGCCGCAGCGACGACGGCAAGCGCGGGCATGCCGCGCAAGGCGCCGCCGCCTGTGCGCCAGGCCGCTGCGCGCCCGCAAGAGTCGAGGCCCGCTACCGCGCCCGGCGACAGCGACGTCGCCTTGCTGACGGCGATGGTGGCCCATGCGCACCGGCAAGAAGGCACGACGGCGCCCGTGCGCGACGTGGTGCTGCGCAAGCAGGACCAGGAACAGAAACAGGAACAGGGACAGGGAACGGCGGAACTCTTGCGGCGCTGCAAGCAGTTGGGCATGATCGAAGGCATGCTGTGCCGCTCGCGCATCTGTTCGGGCCGCTGGGACAGCGATCCCTCCTGCCATTGAATGCCTGGCGCCTGCGCGCCCAATGGGACATCAGGCGCGTTCGGACACTTCGATCAGGTTGCGGTCCGGGTCGCGCAGGTAGACGGAACGGATGGGCCGGTGGCATCCGTGCGGGCCACCGGCCCATCCTCGATGGCAATTCACAGCGCCGCCAGGTGCGGCCATCATGTGTTTCTCGGGTGAGTGGCCGCATCCATGCGGCCTTGCAAAAAACCTTCCATCAGCGCCAGCAAGGCCTGCGGCTGCTCCTGGTGCGGCGTATGGCCGCATTGCTCGACCATGGCGGGCACGGCGTTGAGCGCCTGCGCCACGATGGTGTCGACCTGGGCCGCGCTGCCGTACTGGTCCTCGCTGCCCTGCAGCACCAGCGCCGGGCATTCGACGGAAGGCAGCAGGTATTCGATGTTCCAGAACTGGAATCCATAGCTGAGCCAGGTATCCGTCCAGGCCTTGAAGATGGTTTCCGTCTTGTCACCATGGTATTTCGCCAGCGCGCGCAGCTTGCCCGCGCCAAACGCCGCGTCCGCCACACGGATGCCGTCGAGCGTGATGCCCTCGACAAACACGTGCGCCGCTTCGGTGATGATGCCGCGCAAACGCGGCGGCTGCTGCGCCGCATAGATCAAGGCGATGCTGCCGCCATCCGAGTGGCCGATGAGAAAATGGTCCTGCCCCGGCAGCAATGCGGCTAGCACTTGCGGCAACTCGCACAGTGCGTAGTCGTGCAAATAATGGAGTTGGCGGCGCGCCGCCAGCGGCGACGACTGCCCATAGCCGTGGCGGTCATACAGCAAGCCGCGGCACCCCGTCGCCTGGCATAGCTGCACGGGAAAATCTTTCCACATCGCACAACAGCCGAGCCCCTCGTGCAGGAATACCAGGCAGGGCTTGGCGGGGTCGCCTTCGATCAATTCGTAATAGATATCGATTTCGGCACTCAGGTTCAGTATCGGCATGGGCTAGGCTCGCAACGGGTTGCGCATCGACAGGTCGGCTGGGTCTATTGTGCCATCGTCCTGCGCGGCATGCGTGGCGCCCCATAAAAATAGCCTGCGGGAAAAGATCTTGGCACTTGCCTGCAAGGTGTTTGCGCCAGCACAAATGAGCGCTGTTTTTCCGGCGGCCCTGCGCACTTTTTTCCCGTGCGTTTGCCTAGAATGGCTTACTCCAACAGCATGGAGCAGGCGGCTACCTTATCAGCCAGGACGTGACACTGGCCGTCACGGCAACAGATAGGGCGTCTTGCCGCACGACGTTAGGCGCGGCGTCCAAACTATCGATCAGGAGTACATCATGGAAATGAAAGTAGAACATCGCACCGGTAGCAACCTGGCCCCGGAAACCACGGATCTGCCGATGGAACAGGAAGGCAAAAGCGCAAAAGGCGCTGCTGCACAAGACTTGAACCTGAGCGCCGCCGCCTTCACTACCTTTTACACGTGGACCGCCAATGGCGTGCATCCTTCGGTCAACTTCGCCAATGCCAACGTAAAAGCCAATTCGCGCGTGCTGCTCAACATCAGCGAATTTGGCGCGAATGCCCAGGACCGCTTCATTGGCGCCGCCCGCATGGCCGTGTACAACATCGCACCGTACAACGGCGGCTTCCGTGCCTGGGTGGATATCTCCTGGGGCAGCCCGCTGAAGGTCCGTTTCGACGTGTTTGTCGATCCCTGATCCGGGAAACAGTGCGCGTGCCCCTGCCACCAGCGGGCCGGCATCGCGCACATAGCTAAGGGCACTGAAGGGATGGCAAGCGTGAATGGGAAACCGTGCGCGCATGACAAAAGGGCCGCGTGTTGCCACGTGGCCCTTTGCTAGTGCTTGTTCTGGCTCCCCGACCTGGACTCGAACCAGGGACCTGCGGATTAACAGTCCGTCGCTCTACCAACTGAGCTATCAGGGAAAGGAGGCCGAATTATATACGTCAAAATTTCTCATGTCCAGTTGTTGCTGCATGACTGTTGCTGCATGGTCAGCAAAAACAGGCTGCCTGCCGCTACTTGCCTCGTTGGGATGCCACGGGGTGCCAAGGCACGGCAGGTGCTGCGGCGCGCCTTCGCCATGTGCACAGGCGCTGAATGGGCGCTGCAGTGACATGGCACGCATCGGCCGGACGGGGCGCTGACGCCAACCGGAGCAAGCCTGCGGGCAGCAGCCGCGTCCGTCTGCGCGGCGCCACGCAAGATAGTAGAATAGCCAAGCTTTCCCGATACGGAAGGCACACAACGGCATGCCGGCAGCGGGGCGTCAACCACGCCGCCGCGCGGGCATGCGCTTGCAAGGTTCGCCTTGCCCCTGGCTTACTGCTCTCGCCCGACATGACAGAATCAAGCGCACCCCTGGTGGACAAGCACGGCAGCGGCGACAGCTCGGCAGAAATTGCCGAGCATATGGCGGCAGCCATCGTGGCACGCCAATTGCCGCCCGGTACACGGCTGCGCGAAGAAGCGCTGTGCCGGCTGTATGGCGTCAGCCGCACCAAGATCCGCGCCGCCCTGCTGATCCTGTCCAAAGACAAACTCATACGCATGGTGCCCGACAAGGGCGCCTTCGTCAGCCAGCCGACCGAAGCGGAAGCGCGCGACATCTTCGCCGCGCGGCGCATCATCGAAGCGGCCCTGGCGCACGAATTCGTCGCGCGGGCCAAGCCCGCCGACTACAGGATGCTGGAGCGGCACCTGAAAGCGGAACGCCTGGCGCTGGCGCAAGCGACGCCGCTACGCTCGCAACTGCTGGGCGACTTCCACGTCTTACTGGCCGACATCGCCGGCAACGCCGTGCTGCGCGACATTGTGCGTGAACTGGTGGGCCGCAGCTCGCTGATCACCATGCTGTATCAGTCCGGCCATGCTGCCGCCTGCTCGTGCGACGAACACGGCCGCTTTCTTGAGGCGGCGCGCAGCGGCGACGCGAACCTGGCGGCGCGCCTGATGGTCGAGCACCTGGCGCATGTGGAAGCGGCCTTGCGCTTCGATGGCAGCGCCAGCGACGACAAGAAAGACCTGGTGGCGGCGCTGCTGATGTAAGCCGCGTCATCAAAAAAGGCCGCCCCTGCTGATGCCCGGGCGGCCTTGTCATTGCGACGGCAACTACTCGCCGCCGAATCGGCTATTCGCCCAGGTAGATAAACTTGAACAGGAAGATGGCGGCGATGATGTAGGCTACCACCGACACTTGCTTGCCCTTGCCCGTCAACAGTTTCAAGACCGCGTAAGTGATGAAGCCGAAAGCCACGCCGCTGGCCACCGAATACGTGAATGGCATCATCAGCGCCGTGATGGCGGCCGGAATGCTTTCCGTGCTGTCATCCCAGTCGATGTAGGTCAGTTCGCGCAGCATCAAACACGCCACGTACAGCAGCGCGGGCGCCGTCGCGTACGGCGGCACCGTGTGCGCCAGCGGGGCGAAGAACAGGCTGCCCAGGAACAGCAGCGCGACGGCCACGGCCGTCAAGCCCGTGCGGCCACCCGCTTGCACGCCGGCCGCGCTTTCGACGAAGGCCGTGGTGCTGGAGGTGCCCAGGCAAGCGCCGGCGGCAATCGCCGTGCTGTCGGCCAGCAAAGCCTTGTTCATGCGTTCCATCTTGCCGTCTTTCAACAAGCCGGCACGGTTAGCCACGCCCATCAGGGTGCCCGTCGCATCGAACAGCTCGACCAGGAAAAATACCAGCACCACATTGACGATGCCGATCGACAACGCGCCCATGATGTCGAGCTTGAACAGCGTCGGCTCGATGGCGGGCGGCGCCGAAACGATGCCGTTGAACTGGTTGCCGCCGAAGAAGAAGCTGGCAATGGTGATGGCGAGGATGCCGATCAGGATGGCGCCCGGCACTTTCAGGCGGTCCAGCGCGACGATGATGAAGAAACCGAGGATGGCCAGGATGGGCGCCGCCTGGTGCAAGTCGCCCAGCGCGATGATGGTAGCCGGATTCGACACCACTACGCCGGCGCTTTTCAAGGAAATGATCGCCAGGAACAGGCCGATACCAACAGTAATCGCCGTGCGCAGCGCGGGCGGGATGCTGTTGATGATCATCTCGCGCACCTTGAACAGGCTGACCAGGATGAACAGGCAGCCGGAAATGAAGACGGCGCCCAGCGCCACTTCCCAGCTCATGCCCATGCCCTTGACCACCGTGTACGAGAAATACGCATTCAAGCCCATGCCCGGCGCCAGCGCAATCGGGTAGTTCGCATACAAGCCCATGATCAAGGTGCCGATGGCGGCCGCCAGGCAGGTAGCAACAAAGACGGCGTCTTTCGGCATGCCCGCGTCGCCAAGGATGGAGGGGTTGACGAAGATGATGTAGGCCATCGTCAGGAATGTGGTCAGGCCGGCCAGCAGCTCCGTGCGCACATTGGTCCCGTTGTCCTTCAGTTTGAAATAGCGTTCCAGGAACTGCATGATTAACCCCTTGTTTTGGTAAAACCGCGCGCCTGGTCTTGGACTATGCGCATCTTTTTTTCTTGCAACAACTATTTACTTGCTTACTTGGTCCGCGCTGGCCGGCTTGAAGGCCCACCAGCGGCTGCCCGCGAAATTCCAGACCAACCCGATGCCGGTGGCCAACACCTGCGCCAGCCAGTAATACCAGCCCAGTTGGTGTACCAGCAGCCACATCAGGCCCGTATTGATGCACCAGCCTATACCCAGCAAGGTGAAATACTTGGAAGCCGCCTCGCCATGCCCCTTGTCGCTCTTAAACGTGAAAAAGTAATTGAGGAGGTAGTTGACGACGGAACCCAGGATGTAGCCGATGCCGGAAGCGGCGGCGGCACTGATGCCGGCCCATTCCACGCCGCCCCACAGCACGCTGTATTGCACGGCCGTACCGGAAGCGCCGACGGCGGCGAAACGTAAAAATTGGTGATGCAGGGAATGGGACATTGTCAATTTTCAAATGAGGCGAAAGCAATCGGCAGGATAGTGCCAGAATAAAAAATGGCTACGATTGCTCGTAACCATTTTTCAGCCTGCATTTTACTGCAAGTTGCGCCCAACGTTCATATTCTCCGCCGTTTCTCCACCGCTACGGCGCTCAGGTGTTGGATTGACGGCACCGGCGCCGGCGCAGCCACACGAACAACGCGATCAGCAGCAAGATGCCCACGATGCCGCCGGGCAGCATGAAGGGCTGCATGCGCGCCAGCACGGGCTTCTCGCCGCCGCTGCGCGCCTGCGCCACGTCGGCGGGGGTGACGGACACGTCCGGGTTGCCGTACTGCTTCAGCACGTAGTTGGCGATCGAGGCGATCTGCTCGTCCGTCAATGGCTGCACGTAGGAACGCTGGTCGAAACGGGGCATGAAGGCTTCGTGCTCCTCGCCTTCGATCTTGCGCTCGACGCCGAACAGGATGGCCGAGACCAGATTGGCCGGCGTGGCGCCGCCCGTCGCCGTATTGCGGAACAGGGCCGGATACGCCTGGCCTGTACTGCCGGCGCCGCTGGCCGAATGGCAGCTGGCGCAATAGCCGGAAAACAAGACGGCGCCGCTATTCAGAGAATGGTGCTCGGTGGAGCTGGCCATGCCGCGCAGCACCGGTTCTTCGCTGCCGGCACTGCCATGGCTGAACGCGGCCTTGGTCTGCCCCGGCGCGCGCACGGCCGGCACCGTGCGCAAGTATGCCACGATGGCGGCCACGTCGTCGTCGCGCAGGAATTGCAGGCTGTTCTGGATGGCTTCGGCCATGCCGCCCGCCGCCTGCCCCTTGCCTTCCACGTGACCGGTCTGCAGGTAGGCAGTGAGTTCCGCGTCCGTCCACGCGCCGATGCCGCTGACCTTGTCGGACGTGATGTTCGGCGCGTGCCAGGAACCGAGCGACGCGCCCGCCAGGGTCTGGCTGCCGATTTCCGCCATCAGCACATTGCGCGGCGTGTGACAGGCGCTGCAGTGCGCCAGGCCTTCGGCCAGGTAGGCACCGCGGTTGATCTGCGCGCTCTTTGCCGGGTCCGGCACGAAGCGTTTATTGTCGAGGAACAAGGTGTTCCAGCCCAGCATCGACAGGCGCATATTGAATGGGAATGGCAGGACCGTCTGGCGCGCCGGCTCATCGACAGGTTTGACGGCCTGCATGAAGTAATAATACAGGTCGCCCATGTCCGCATCCGTCAGCTGCGCATAGCTGGTGTAGGGCATGGCCGGGTACAGATGGCTGCCATCGGCACGCACACCTTCGCGCAGCGCGCGCGCAAAGTCGCTTTCCGTGTAGTGGCCGATGCCGCCTTTTTTCGATGGTGTGATATTCGTCGCGTAAATCGTACCCAGCGGCGAGTCGATGGCGTAGCCGCCCGCATACGGCTTGCCGCCGGCCGCCGTATGGCATGCCATGCAGTCGGCGGCGATGGCCAGGTAGCGGCCCCGCTCCAGGCGCGCATCAGGGCGGGCAGCCGCAGGCGCGGCCGGGCGGTCCGGTGTGAGGGTGACGGGCGGCGCAGAGGCGGGCACGGCTGCAACAGCGCTGCCAGTCAGCAACGCCAGGCTGAGAGCGAAGCACAGGCGGCGCATCATGCGGCCTCCCTTGCCAGGGTGCGGGCAATGTCGTCGGCAGCGCGCAAACCAAGCGCGGCCATGCTGAGGGTCGTGTTGACCACGCTGGCCGACGGCATGGCGCCGCCGCCCGGCAGCCACAAATTGGCATGGTCGTGGGCACGGCAATTGCCATCGACCACGGAATCGGCGCGGTTCGATCCCATGATGACGCCGCCCATGATGTGGTTATTCGCGTTCAGGCTGCTGGTGATATTGAATTCCACGGCGCCGAACAGCTTGCCGATGTGCTCGAGCTGTACATGCGCGGCCTTCGCGCCATTGCGCACGTAATCGCCCACGTCATAATAAATGTCGGGGCAGGCCAGACCCAGCGGGTCCTTGCGCGTCTTGCTCAAGGTCAAGCGGTTGTGCGCCTCGGGCAGCGGTTCCAGGCTGATCGACAGGTCCACGCCAAACGCGGCGCGGCGGCGGATTTCATCGTCCAGGTCCTTGCCCACCAGGCCCAGCTTGAGCGACTGCTGGGTAGCCGGTCCCACGCGGGTGATGTTGTTCAGGATCATCTTGTTGGCCGAATACTGCGCACGGAAGGCGCCGTCGCGCGGCCCCACCAGGCAGCTGCTCTGCGCCGGGCCACGGCCCGTCCAGATCGGCTCATTGGCGAGGAAAGTACAGTGAAAACCCGAGTGGTCCATCATATTGCGGCCCACCTGGTCGGAACTATTGGCGATGCCGTTCGGATTGTTCTGGTTCGCCGCCAGCAACAACAAACGGGGCGTCTCGATGCCGTTGCAGGCAATCACGAAGGCCTTGCCCGTCGCCATATGCGACTGTTTCTTGGCGTCATACCAATGCACGGCCGTCACGCGGTTGTTCTGGTCCGTGTCGATGCGGTAGACGACGGCCTCGGCCAGCACGCCCGCGCCTTTCAGCTCGGCCCGTTCCACATGGTGGATGCCGTTGTACATGGCGCCGATAGGGCAGATGGGCTGGCAATTATTATTGCCGCAGCAGGTGGGACGTCCCTGCCATGGACGCGTCGAGCGCCCTTGCGGAATAGGCACGGAGCGGTAGCCGTGCGGGTTGACGACTTCGGCGAAGCGCTGGTCGCCATAACCCCAGGGCACCATGTCCATCGGATACGGCGCGCTGCGCTCGCTGGGCGACTGCAAGGCGGGATCGTTGGGGCCGGCCACGCCCATTTCCTGCTCGGCGCGGCAATAGTACGGTTCCAGTTCATCGTAGGAAATGGCCCAGTCGCGCCCTACCCCGTAATTGCTTTTCATGCGCATGTCGGTCGGCAAATGACGCCAGCACGACGCGGCCCAGTGCCAGGTGGTGCCGCCCACCGTGCGCAGATAACCCTGCTGGAAACTGCTGCCGCTGGGGCCGGACAATTCCACATAGTTGTTTTTTGGAAAATACAGCGGTGCGGGCGCATTGTCCGCCTGCGGATACAGGCCCTGGAAGTCCGAGCCGACACGGTTCTCGAACGGCATGTTGCGCCAGTTTTCCACGGCTTGCCCCCGCTCGATGCGCAAGCCCGCTTCCAGCATGATCACGGCATGGCCTTGGGCAGCCAGCTGGTCGGCCATCATGGCGCCGACCACGCCGGTGCCAACGATGACAACATCGGCGACGACGTCGCCATTACTCTTGAATTGGGGTGATTTCATTTTGCTTGCTTGCCTTTCGGTTCGGGAGTGCCAGTGGTGGCCGGGGCCGGTACGGGTTTCGGCGCCACGGGCGCGGAAACGCGCACGACCGGCGGCGCCTTCAGCCACCACAGGGGGCCATAGTTGCAATACGTGGGCACGACCTGGCCATCGGCCACCGTGCGGTACATCAAGGCTTCCGCATAGGCGACGACGACGGACTCCGTGCCCTGCGCCGCGTTGCCGGCCACTGTGCCCGTGTACCAGGCGCCCACGATGGCCAGCGCCAGCTCGCGCAAGCTGGCGTCCGCGGCGGTAGCGGCCGCCAGCAGCGCCTTGGCTTCCTGGCCCGTGACGAGCAGCGCGCCCAGCCGTGACGACTGCTCGGCAAAGCCGGGCACATTCGTGCGCATGGCTTGCTCGATGCGCGCCGCCGTCGCGGCAGACAGATCGCGGTGGCCGGTGATGGTTTGCGACAAGGTGTAGAACAGCATGCTGGCCGGTGCCAGGCCGGTCGCCGGAGCGCTGGCCGGAGACTGCATGGCGGCCGAGAGCGGATTACTCCAGAAACCGGCCTGCGCCAGCAAGGCGGCAAGGCCGATCAGGGCGTGGCGGCGGCTGATGCGGGGAAGGGATGAAATGGATGTTGCAGATGGTTCGCTGCCTGGATGATTCATAAGACTCCCGCAAGACTTGTTATTTTGTTGATTTCGATGATTGCGCCACATCGCATTTGCGCATAAATGGAACCGGTTCCATCATTATCCTACAGAAATAAATTGTTTGCTAATGGTGTATTAATACGGGGGAATGAGTCTTAGATGGCTGCCTTGATTCTGCATCGATCCCGGCGTTTCGCGCAGGCTTCCTGGCGTAGCGGCATAAAGACTGAATGCCTGCGGCTTGCTTGAAATGATTGCAAGTACGCGGAAAACTTGGCAGCATGGCAAACACGTCTGCTTATTTGCAACCAACCGCCACCAACCTCCGCCATCCGCACAACTTACCGGAGCACCGATGCACGCCTTGCCGCTTGCCCGTCCCCTATCGCTTGCGCGTCCAGCGCGACGATGACGATGGCTTCGCCGCAGCGCTGTACAGCGCCACGCGCGGCGACTTGCGCCAGGTGCCGGCCGCCCACGCCGTCATCGGCTGGCGCTGCGTGCCGTCGTGCTCGCTGGCGCTGGAAGGGCTGCGGCTGCATGCCGGGCAAGGCCAATTTCTACGACACCAACTTTCTGACAAGGAGGCATATCGACGTACCCGCTGGAGGCCATGCGATAGATAGCTGTTCAACTGCGCCGCTCAATGCACGCGTGCAATGCGGCGCCCTTGCAAGCAACCTGAAACTGATCCTCAAACCATGATAAAAAAAATGACCTTGGCAGTACTCTTTACAGCCCTGTTTCCCTTCTATGGATGCCAAGCGCAAACCATGCCGGAAAAACAACCCGTCTCGACTGAAGTCACCACCACCCTGACGCCCGACATTGGCGGCATACAGCAGCTTGTGGAAATCAAGACAGACGACGCGAGCAAACCCGTCCTGCTGTTTTTATCCGGCGGCCCGGGAAGCTCCATGATCAAGGGCGCGGATGCCTTTACGAATAGCCTGAAAAGCAAATTTACGATTGTGCAATGGGACCAGCGGGACGCCGGAAAAACATTGAAACTAAATCCCTCCCCCACCCAGCCGTCCGTTGGGCAGATGGAGAAGGATACGTATGAAGTTATACAATTTGTGCGCAAAGAGTTAAAGCAGGAAAAAATATACTTGCTGGGCAGTTCCTGGGGCAACGTCCTGGGCTTTTATATCGTCAAGAATCACCCGGAACTACTGCATGCGTATTTCGCGTCCAATCCTGTCGTGAGCCAGCTGGACAGCGAAAAAGAATTGCTGAAAACCTTGAAAGTGCATTTCAAGGACAATGCCCTCGCCAGCCAGGAACTGGACAGCATCAGCTTCCCGTTTACTAGTGACGAAAGCATGTTTTATTTAAGGAAATGGCTTTTTTACAAGGATGGCAAGGAATTTGCAACGAGTGCGGATTTCAAGACGGGCTTTCTTCAATGGTCAAAGACCTGGTCGCCCGTATGGAACGAGGTCATGAAGATTGATCTGCCCAAGACCTTGCAAAGCGTTGACTGCCCGGTGTATTTCTTCGTCGGCAAAAACGATATCCAGACCTCGACCAGGATCACGCAAGCGTATTTTGAGACCTTGAAGGCGCCAAAGAAAGGGTCGTTCTTATTTGAGCATTCCGGGCATCAAATACACCAGGATGAACCGCTGAAATTTCAAGAAGCCATCATCAAGACGCTGGAGACAATTCAAGCGAGCAAATAAGCGCGCCTGACGCCGACAGACTGCCGTTTTGCGCACAACTAGACACGGAATTAGCTCGGAAACGCAAAAAGCCCAACCGCTAAAGGCTGGGCTTTTCGATACTGCTGATGTTCTGGCTCCCCGACCTGGACTCGAACCAGGGACCTGCGGATTAACAGTCCGTCGCTCTACCAACTGAGCTATCAGGGAAAAGAGGCCGCATTCTATAGGGTAAATTTTGCGATGTCCATATTTCCGCCTGAAAAAGGTGTATTTTTCCTGCCTCACCTTGCCCGACGGTCAGCCAGGCTGCTCTTGCGGATAGTAATCAAATACCAGCACGCGGCCCAGCCATGGTTTGAGTTGCTCGACAAAGGCCAGGTGGGCCGGGTGGGTCAGATACACGTCGCGCGCGACGGCATCGTCGAAGGTCAGGGTAAAGCAATCGGTAAAGCCATCATCGAGGCCTTCCGGACTGACATTCGGCCCCCATTCAAATTGCCGCACGCCGGGAATGTGGCGCTTGAGCTGGGAAAACTCATACACGAGTTCGGCATGCTTGGAGGAGGTGATGCCATCGAGAAAGTCGCACAGGACGATGTGGCGCAAGGCGGAGGTACAAGTCATGGGAAGGTGCTCCTGAAGTGATGCATTCAGGATAGCGCAAAACGCGATCACGCACAGGCAAGCCCTGCTGGCGGCGGCGTAAAACAAAAAAGGCCATGTTTTTCAACATGGCCTTCCGAATTCTGGCTCCCCGACCTGGACTCGAACCAGGGACCTGCGGATTAACAGTCCGTCGCTCTACCAACTGAGCTATCAGGGAAAAGAGGCCGTATTATATAGGGCAACTATTCAGATGTCCAGATTCCCATAGGGAAATTCTACTTTTGCCACCACTCGCGCCTGTGGTGAAAAACAAAAAAGGCCACGTTTTTCAACGTGGCCTTTCGAATTCTGGCTCCCCGACCTGGACTCGAACCAGGGACCTGCGGATTAACAGTCCGTCGCTCTACCAACTGAGCTATCAGGGAAAAGAGGCAATATTATATGTCGCTTGTTTCGTATTTGCAAGACGCATACTGCATCTCGACAAACACGACCATCGCCGACTTTCCACTGCCATCAGCGCCACACTTGCATGCAGCGCCGAAGAAGCAATATCTTAAAGCACTTTGGCGATCGCGTCAATAACGATGTCGATATTGCGCGAATTCAACGCTGCCACGCAGATACGACCCGTGTCGACGGCGTAGATCGATTGCTCGCGCAGGGTCGCCACTTGTTCCTTGCTCAGGCCCGAGTACGAGAACATGCCGATTTGCTGACGCACGAATTCGAAGTCGTGGCCTGGTGCCTTGGCCTTCAGTTTTTCCACGAAGGCATTGCGCATTTCACGGATGCGCACGCGCATGCCGGCCAGTTCCTCTTCCCACAACTGGCGCAGTTCCGGCGTGGCCAGCACGGTAGCGACCACTTTGCCGCCATGCGTAGGCGGGTTCGAGTAGTTGGTGCGCACGACGCGCTTTAGCTGCGACAGCAGACGGGCCGCCTCATCGGCGCTGGCAGCGACGACGCTCAGGGCGCCTACGCGCTCGCCGTACAGCGAGAACGATTTCGAGAACGAGTTCGATACCAGCAGCGGGCCGCCCGCGTCGGCAAAGCGGCGCACCACAGCGCCATCTTCGGTAATGCCGTTGGCAAAGCCCTGGTAAGCCATGTCCAGGAACGGCACCAGGCCGCGCGACGTGACCACGCTGATGATCTGATCCCACTGGGCCACGCTCAAGTCGGCGCCGGTCGGGTTGTGGCAGCAGGCGTGCAGCACGACGATGGAGCCGGCTGGCATGGCATTCAGGCTGGCCAGCATGCCGTCGAAGTTCACGCCATGGGTGGCAGCATCGTAGTACGTGTAGTTATTCACGACGAAACCGGCGTTCTCGAACAGCGCACGGTGGTTTTCCCAGCTCGGGTCGCTGATGTAGACTTGTGCGCCCGGCGCGAAGCGCTGCAGGAAGTCGGCACCGATCTTCAATGCGCCCGTGCCGCCGATGGCTTGCACGGTGATGGCGCGGCGCTCTTGAATAACGGCGCTATCGGCGCCAAATACGAGTTCTTGCACCGCCTTGTCGTAGGCAGCCAGGCCTTCGATCGGCAGATAGGTGCGTGGCGTGCCCTGTTCGATCAGGATGGCTTCTGCCTTGCGTACGCAAGCTAACAGAGGCACTTTACCGTTGTCGTCATAATAGACGCCAACGCCCAGATTGATTTTGGCGGGATTCTGGTCCGCGTTAAATGCTTCGGTGATGCCCAGGATCGGGTCGCGTGGGGCCATCTCGATGGCGCTAAACAGACTGGCAGAAACAGTTGGGTTCGTCATGATAAGATTGGATTCGATTGGAAGCAGGTTCACAGCGGAGTTGTAGACAGCGCCCCGAATACAACGCCAGGGCCGCCAGCAGAGCACTATTCTAACAAAGGTCTGATTCACATGCCCGAATTATCTACCGCCAGCGAGGCGGAAAGCGCAATTATCTCTTTCCCGGATTCCCCCTTCAAGCTGCACCAGCCCTTCTCTCCGGCCGGCGATCAGCCGGCGGCGATCGCCCAGTTGTCCGAGGGGATTGCCGACGGCCTGGCCTTCCAGACCCTGCTGGGCGTGACCGGTTCCGGCAAGACCTACACCATGGCCAACGTCATCGCGCGCATGGGCCGGCCGGCCATCGTCTTCGCGCCGAACAAGACCTTGGCGGCGCAGCTGTACAGCGAGTTCCGCGACTTTTTCCCGCAGAATGCCGTCGAATACTTCGTCAGCTACTACGATTACTACCAGCCCGAAGCCTACGTGCCGCAGCGCGACCTGTTCATCGAAAAGGACTCGTCGATCAATGAGCACATCGAGCAGATGCGTTTGTCGTGCACCAAGTCGCTGATGGAACGGCGCGATGTCATCATCGTCGCCACCGTCTCGGCCATCTACGGTATCGGTAACCCGAACGAATACCACCAGATGATTTTGACGTTGCGCGTAAAAGACAGGGTCAGCCAGCGCGACGTCATCGCGCGTCTGATCCAGATGCAGTACACGCGCAACGAGGTCGACTTCGGCCGCGGCACCTTCCGCGTGCGCGGCGATACCATCGACATCTTCCCCGCCGAGCATGCGGAACTGGCCGTGCGCCTGGAAATGTTCGACGACGAGATCGAATCGATCCAACTGTTCGACCCGCTGACGGGCCGCGTGCGGCAAAAAATCCCCCGCTTCACCGTGTACCCGGGTTCGCATTACGTGACGCCCCGCTCCACCGTGCTGCGCGCCGTGGAAACCATCAAGGACGAGCTGCGCGAGCGTCTGGAGTTCTTCCGCAAGGAAAACAAGCTGATCGAAGAGCAGCGTCTGGAACAGCGCACGCGCTTCGACCTGGAAATGATGGCGGAAATCGGTTTTACCAAGGGCATCGAGAACTATTCGCGCCACCTGTCCGGCGCGCTGCCGGGTGAACCGCCGCCGACCCTGGTCGACTATCTGCCGCCCGACGCCTTGATGTTCCTCGACGAGTCGCACGTGCTGACGGGCCAGTTGAGCGCCATGTACAACGGCGACCGCTCGCGCAAGACGAACCTGGTCGACTATGGCTTCCGCCTGCCGTCGGCGCTGGATAACCGGCCTTTGAAATTCGAGGAATTCGAGCAGAAGATGCGCCAGACCGTGTTCGTCTCGGCTACCCCGGGCGACTACGAAAAGACCCATTCGGACCAGGTGGTCGAACAGGTGGTCCGCCCCACGGGCCTGGTCGACCCGCAGATCATCGTGCGTCCCGCAAGCACGCAGGTGGACGACCTGATGTCGGAAATCGTCGAGCGCATCAAGAAGGACGAGCGCGTGCTCGTGACGACCCTGACCAAGCGCATGTCGGAGCAATTGACGGAATACCTGGGCGACCATGGCATCAAGGTGCGCTACCTGCACAGCGATATCGAAACGGTCGAACGCGTGGAAATCCTGCGCGACCTGCGCCTGGGCACCTTCGACGTGCTGGTGGGGATCAACCTGCTGCGCGAGGGCCTGGACTTGCCGGAAGTGTCGCTGGTCGCCATCCTCGACGCGGACAAGGAAGGCTTCTTGCGCTCCGAGCGCAGCCTGATCCAGACCATCGGTCGCGCCGCGCGTAACCTGAACGGCACGGCGATCCTGTACGGCGACCGCATCACGGATTCCATGCGCCGCGCCATCGACGAGACGGAACGCCGCCGCGCCAAGCAGATCGCCTTCAACACGGCCAATAACATCATTCCGGTCGGCGTGAAAAAATCGATCCGCGAAATGATCGACGGCGTCTACAGCCCGCAGGAAGCGCGCGAAACCTTGCAAGTGGCGCAGGATGCGGCAAAGTTCGAAGCCATGAGCGAAAAGCAGGTCAGCAAAGAAATCAAGCGCCTGGAAAAACTGATGGTCGACCACGCCAAGAACCTGGAGTTCGAAAAAGCGGCGCAAGTGCGCGACCAGCTGCACATCCTCAAGCAGCAGCTGTTCGGCGCGCCGGGCACGGACAATGTGGCGTCGATGCTGGGTAAATAAGCTGCCATCGGTGCCTGGGCCGTGCCTTGGCCCGCTTACGGCTCCGGCAGCGAATAGTCGATGTCGTAGAAATGCTGGCCATTTTCAATGCGTATGGTCAGGGTCCCGCTGATGCCCGTCAGTTGCCCCGTGCCGGAATGCGGCACGATGACGATGCTCAGCTCCTGCCTGCCGTCGGCCATCGTGCCCGCATGCTGCGCCACGAAGCTGCCCTCTTTTCCCTGCAGGACGCCCGTGATGGCTTCCATGGCGACATAGCCGGCCGCGCCTTGGGTGTCGGTGACGCCGTTGAGCATCTGCCCCGTGGCAGTGGCGACAAGGTCGCCCGCATACACCTTCTCGAGCAGCGCCCTTCCCAAGGTTGTGCGCCCCGCGCGTTGCGGCGCCGTGGCCGGCGTCATGGTGATGCTAAAACTTCCCGTAGCGTGCGCGTGCATGCGATGATCTCCCTCTGCAGACGAGGTGGCGCCGGCTGGCGCCACCGATAGACAACATGCGGCCAGCATCAGGCCAGACAAACTGTGTGATTTCATGATTCACTTTCGATCAATGCGAGAGAGCCAGCTTAAAGCCGCGCAGGAGACAAGTATTGGATAAAACCGACAACGCGGCCAATCTGCTCGACGCGCGCGGGCAAGCACCGAAAGGCATCGTCGATCCACAGGCGGCGGCGCGCCGGATACGCCTGGCGACCTATCCACCGGCTGCCGCGCTGGCACCGTTCATCGAGTATTACTGGGTGGTCGAATGGGACAGGCGGGGCTGCGCGCCGGAGACGCAACGCGTGCTGCCGTACCCGAACGCCCACCTGGTTTTCGACGCTGGCCGCACCGCCATCCATGGCGTGGTACGCGGCGCCTTTGACAGGCCTTTGAGAGGTGCGGGCAAAGTATTGGGCGTGCGTTTCGCGCCGGGCGGCCTGCGCCCGTTCATCGCGCAGCCACTGTCAACCTTCACCGACACGACCATCGCGGCAGATGCGCCGCTGGGCATGCCGGCAGCCCAAGCCGAGGCGCGGGTGTTAGGCGAGTCCGACGATCTGGCCATGGTGGCGCAGGCACAGGCACTGCTGCTGGCAAGGCTGCCGCAGATCGATGATGCTGCCCTGCTGGCCGCGCGCTTGACTGCCGCGGCAGCGGCCCACAACGGTCCGGCAAGTGTGGCGCAACTGTGCGAAAAAATGGCCATAGGCGAACGCAGGCTGCAGCGCCTGTTCGCCAACTACGTGGGCGTGCCGCCGAAATGGGTGATCCAGCGCTACCGTCTGCAGGAGGCGATCTGGCGCCTGGCGCAGCCCGATGCGCCCGACCTGGCCAGCCTGGCGCATGCACTGGGCTTTTTTGACCAGGCCCATTTCAGCCGCAGTTTTACGGAACTGGTGGGCAGCACGCCGCTCGACTATCGCCGCTCGCAGCTGCCCAAGTCAGTCTAAGCAGGCGCATTGACGTCGTCCATGTACGCACGGATGATGCTGGCGAAATCCGCATCGGCCGTCAAGCCCAGGGCTTCGGCGCGGGCCGTGTCCCAGGCACCGGGCCAGCTCTGGACGATGCGCTCGACAGCAGGATCGGGCGCATAGCTGATGCGGGCCACGACGTCCGCGCCAGCGACTTGCTCCAGCGCGGCGATCATCTCGCCGACGCTGACCGACAGGCCAGGCAAGTTCACCGTGCGGCTGGCACCAAACATCTCGCCCGCCAGTTCGTGGCCGGCGATCAGGGAGGCGATGGCGCCGCGCGGCGACAGCAGCCACAGACGCAAATCGGTGGCCACGGGGCAGACAGCCGCTTCGCCATTCAAGGGTTCGCGGATGATGCCGCTGGCGAAAGACGATGCCGCCTTGTTCGGCTTGCCCGGGCGCACGCTGATGGTCGGCAGGCGCAGCACGCGCCCGTCGACAAAGCCGCGGCGGCTGTAATCGTTGAGCAACAATTCGCCGATGGCCTTTTGCGCGCCGTACGATGACTGGGGATTCAAGGCCGTCGTATCTTGCACCACGTCCGGCAACTGGCCACCATACACGGCCACGGAGCTGGTAAACACAACCTTCGGCTTGTGCCCCAGTTCGCGGCAGATGTCGAGCAGCAGGCGCGAAGCGTCGAGGTTGATGCGCATGCCCAGCTCGAAATCGGCTTCCGCCTGGCCGCTGACGATGGCGGCAAGATGGAATATGGATGCCGTCTGCGCATCGATGGTGGCGCGCATCAGGATGCCGTCGGCGATGTCGCCGGTGACCACCTTGACGCGCGCATCATTGAAGTCATGCGCAGCCACCACGTCGACCAGTACCAGCTCGCTGATAGCCTGCAACTGCCCCTGGCTGTCCGTCAACCGACCTTGCGCCAGCAGCTGGCGCGCCAGGCGCTGTCCCAGGAAACCGGCGCCGCCGGTGATCAGTACTTTCATTTCAATTCTCCTTGCTTGTTGTTGTAGGCGGCGAGCCAGCCCAGGCCATCCTCGGTGCGTCCGCGCGGACGGTATTCGCAGCCGATCCAGCCCTGGTAGCCCAGCTCATCGAGCAGCCTAAATAAATACGGGTAATTGACTTCGCCATCGTCCGGTTCATGGCGCGTCGGGACGCTGGCGATCTGCACGTGGCCGATGCCATCGAAGTTGTTCCTGAACGTCATGGCGATATCGCCTTCGACGATCTGCGTGTGATAAAAATCCATCTGCACCTTGACGTTGGAAGCGCCAGACTCAAGGCGCAACGCATGGCCCTGCGCCTGCGTGACGAGGAAGTAGCCAGGCATGTCGCGTCCGTTGATCGGTTCGATCAAGAGTTCAATGCCATGCTCGCCCACGGCCTGCGCCGCGTACTTCAAATTGACCAGGTAGGTGGCGCGGTGCAATTCGATATCGGCGCCCACGGGCAGCAGGCCCGCCATCATGTGCACGCGCGGCGTGCCCAGCGCCAGCGCATACTCGATGCCACGCGCCACGCCCGCGCGGAACTCCGCTTCGCGGCCCGGCAGCGAGGCGATGCCCCGCTCACCTGCAGCCCAGTCGCCCGGCGGCAGGTTGAACAGCACATTCTGCAAGCCGTGCTCGCGCAGCCAGCCGGCTACCTCCTGCGGCGCGTGGTCATACGGAAAAAGGAATTCGACGCCCTGGAAGCCCGCTTGCGCGGCGGCGGCAAAGCGCTGCGGGAAAGGCACTTCGTTAAACATCATGGTCAGATTGGCGGCAAAACGGGGCATGCGTATCTCCTGGATTTCTTATATGTCAAGTTTGAATGTGTGCTTCAAGTCCGCGATCTGCGCCGCGTCGAGCGGGCGCGTGGGTACGTCGCGCAGCAGCAGGAACAGCTTGGCCGTCTCTTCCAGTTCCTCGGCCGCATACACGGCCGCTTCCAGGCTGGTGCCAGAGACCACGGGACCGTGGTTGGCCAGCAGCACGGCCGAATGCTTGCGCGCCATGGCGCCAATCGCCCCCGCCAGCGCCGGGTCGCCCGGACGGTGATATGGCACCAGCGGCAAACGCCCCACCTTCATCACAAAGTATGGCGTGAGCGGCGGGATGCAATCGTCATGATTCAGGCCGCACATGCACGACACGGCCGCCGAATGTGTCGAGTGCAAATGCACGATGGCACCGGCGCTGCCCCGTTCCTGGTACATGGCGCGGTGCAGAAATGCCTCTTTTGACGGCGGCGCACCGCTGAGCAAGTTGCCGTCCCAGTCCAGCTTAGACAATTGCGCGGGATCGAGCCGCCCCAGGCTGGCATTCGTCGGCGTCAGCAGCCAGCCATCGAACAGGCGCACGCTCAAGTTGCCGCTGCTGCCGGCAGTCAAGCCCCGTTGGAACAGCGATTTGCCGAAGTCGACGATCTGCTCGCGCTGGCGCATCTCTTCTGAAGAAGTGTGAATCGCAGCGGTATTCATGCCAGCACCTGCCAGGCCTTGCTGAAGAAATCCACCGTGCCGAAATTGCCGGACTTGAGGGCCAGCACCAAAGGCGCCCTGCCATCGTCGCCCGGCGCAGGCAAGGCTTGCGTCCAGGGTACGCCAGGATCGATCTCGGGACCAATGCGCAAGCCAGCCACACCCAACGCCTTGACGACAGCGCCCGAAGTTTCGCCGCCAGCGACGATCAGCTGGCCCACGCCCAGGCGCACCAACCCTTGTGCGATGGAGGCCAGGGTTTCCTCGACGAGGGCGCCGGCCCGCTCCACGCCCAGCTGCGCCTGCACGGCACGCACGGCGTCCGGCGTGGCCGTGGCATAAATCAGGACAGGGCCTTGCGCCAGGTGCGCGCCAGCCCATTCCAGTGCCTGCTCCACCACGGCGTCCACCACCTCGCCGCCCGCGGCAAGTTGTAGTGGATCGACGTGGAATGACGGCGCCAGTTCGCGCAGGTGCGCCACCTGCTGCTGCGTGGCCACCGAGCAGCTACCCGAGATCACGGCACGGAAACCGGACGCCGGCGGCAAGCGCCCGGCCTGCCCTGCAGGCGACGGCGCCAGCTGGCCCCGCTGGCGGAAATTGTGCGGCAGTCCCAGTGCGATGCCGGAGCCTCCCGTAATCAGTTTCAAGTCGGCGCAGGCCGCGCCGATGGCTTCCAGGTCGCGGTTCGAGACGGCATCGACGACGGCGAAATGGCAGCCCTGCCCGCGCAGGTCGGTGAAGCGCTGGGCGATGGCGGTGGCGCCCTTCTCCACCACGGAAAAATCGGCCAGGCCCACCTTGGCTTGCACCTGCTGCTGCAGCACGCGCACCAGGTTGGAATCCGTCATCGGTGTCAAAGGGTGATCGCGCATGCTTGATTCGGCCAGCGGCACGTCGCCGACGAACAGGTTGCCCTTGTAGACGGTGCGTCCGTTGGCGGGGAACGCGGGGCAGACAATCGTGAAGTCCGTGTCGAGCGCCCGCATCAACGCCTCCGCCACGGGACCGATATTACCGCGCGGCGTGGAGTCGAACGTGGAGCAGTACTTGAAGTAGAACTGGCGGCATCCCGCCTGCTGCAGCCAGGCCAGCGCGGCCAGCGACTCGGCCACCGCGTCCTCAGGTGCATTCGTGCGCGACTTGAGGGCGATGACGACGGCATCGACGTCGCCAGGTGGCGGCCCTTGCGGCACACCGATCAATTGCACCGTGCGCATGCCGGCCTTGACCAGCATGCCGGCCAGGTCGGTGCCACCCGTGAAATCGTCGGCGATACATCCCAGTAATACAGTCATGATGGTTCCTTCTTGATTCAGTTACGCTTTCGCCGGCAATGTAATTCCAGGGAAAAGCTTGATGACGGCGGAGTCGTCCTCGCCGCCAAAACCGGCGGCCGACGCCTGCATGAACATCTGGTGCGCCGTGGCCGACAGAGGTAATGGGAACACGCTTTTCTTCGCGTAATCGAGCACGATGCCCAAATCCTTGACGAAGATATTCACGGCCGACAACGGCGTATAGTCGCCCTTCAGGATATGCGGCACGCGATTCTGGAACATCCAGGAACTGCCGGCGCTGTTCGAAATGACTTCGTACAGGGCGTCCGGATCGCAGCCGGCACGCAAGCCCAGCGCCATCGCTTCGGCGGCGGCGGCGATGTGCACGCCGGCCAGCAGCTGGTTGATCATCTTGACCTTGGAGCCTTGCCCCGGCTGTTTGCCCAGCCGGTACAGCCTGGCGCAGATGGCATCGAAAATGCCGGCACAGGCGTCAAAAGCATCGGGCGCGCCGGCCGCCATCACCGACATCTCGCCGGCAGCCGCCTTGGCCGCGCCACCGGAAATGGGCGCGTCGATGAAGCGCAGCCCCATGGCTGCCAAGCGTGTGCCTAGGGCCTCGGCAAACTCGGGCGCCACGGTGGCGCAGGCGATCACCACGCTGCCCGGCGCCAGAGCGCTGGCGGCGCCCTGCTCGCCAAACAGCACGCTCTCCGTCTGCTGCGCATTGACGACGACGATCAGCAAGGCTTGCACCTGCGCCGCCAGCGCGGCAGGCGACGCGGCAGCCCGGGCGCCCAGCTCCACCAGCTTTTGCACGGTGTCAGGGCGCACGTCGCAGGCATGCACTTCGAAGCCAGCGCGCAGCAACGATTGCGCGATGCCCATGCCCATGGCGCCCAGGCCGATCACGCCCACTTTTTCGATTGTTGCGGTCATTTTTTGCTCCACTTATTTGTTTACCAGCTTGGCCGGCACGCGCATGATGATGAAGGCGCCAAACACTAGGATGCCGGCCAGCAGGTAGATGGCGATGTCGGTCGATTGCGTCAGGTCCTTGATGGAACCGATCATGTACGGCGCCGCAAAGCCGGCCAGATTGCCCACCGAGTTGATGGCGGCGATGCCGGCAGCCGCCGAGACACCACCGAGGAAAGCCGTCGGCAGGCTCCAGAACATGGGCGAAGCGGCGAGGATGCCGCCGGCGGCGATCGTCAGGAAGAAGATGGCCCAGCCCGTGTTGTGGGCGCCGGCCAGCGCGCTGCAGACGATGGCGGCGGCGCCGACCACCAGCGGGATGGCCATGTGCCAGCGGCGTTCGCGGTATTTGTCCGAGCTGCGGCCCAGCAGGATCATCGACGCCACGGCAAACGAATACGGAATGGCCGTGAACAGACCGATATTCAGCACGCCCGTCACGCCAGCCGCCTTGATCAGGCTGGGCAGCCAGAAGGTCAGCGAATACTGCCCCATCACGCAGCAGAAATAGATCAGGGCCATGACCCAGATGCGCGGGTCGGCGAACATGGCGCGGATAGACGGATGCGACACCTTGCCCTGCGCTTCCGTGGCGATGCGCTGCTCAAGGATGACTTTTTCATCTTCCGTCAGCCACTTCGCGGCGCGGATGCTGTTATCGAGGTACAGCAGCACGGCCACGCCCATCAGGGCGGCGGGAATCGCTTCGAGCACGAACATCCACTGCCAGCCCGCATAACCGTGCCAGCCGGCGAAGGTTTCCATGATCCAGCCAGACAGGGGACCGCCGATCAGGCCTGCCACGGGAATGGCGGCCATGAAGGTGCACACCATGCGCGCGCGGCGCTCGGACGGATACCAGTAGGTCAGATAAAGAATGATGCCGGGGAAGAAACCCGCCTCGGCGATGCCGAGCAGGAAACGCATGACGTAGAACTGGGTCGGCGTGGTGACGAACATGAAGGCGCCCGAGATGATGGCCCAGGTGATCATGATGCGGGCGATCCACACACGCGCGCCGATCTTGTGCAGCATGACATTGCTGGGTACTTCGAACAGGAAGTAGCCGAGGAAGAACACACCGGCTCCCAGGCCGTACACGGTTTCGGAAAACTGCAGGTCGGCCAGCATTTGCAGCTTGGCGAAGCCCACATTCACACGGTCGAGATAAGCGACGATGTAGCACAGCATGAGGAAGGGAATGATGCGCCAGGTCACCTTGCGGTAGACGGCGTCGTCGATGGTTTTCTGGCTTGCGGCCGCGCCTGCCGACTGGCCCGGCATTGCTTGTGACACTTCCATGCTTGTCTCCTGATCGCTGGGGGATCGACCGTGCCGGGTTTTTATAGTCCACCGGTGGTGGCTGGCAACTTGTCTAAAATTTGTATGGATGTATATTATGTGTGTGTTTTGTGTGTGTCAAGCTGTATATTCCATATAATGGCAAGCAGGCAAGCCCCATGAGAACCGCTAGCACAAGGATGCACCCGATGGACCGCACGTTCAGCTTTACCCTTCCCGCGCCGGAGCCCGCCGCGGGCAGTTTCACCACCGGCACCCTGGGCGCGCGGGTGGCGGCGCGGCTGCGCCAGCAGCTCCACCACGATGGCCTGGCCGGCGGCACGCGCCTGCCCTCGGAGCAAGCCATGGCCAGTCACTTCGGCGTCAGCCGCACAGTGCTGCGCGAAGCCATCGCCCTGCTGCAGGCAGACGGCATCGTCGCCACACGCAAGGGCAGTGGCACCTTCGTGTGCGCGCAAGATGGCGCGAAGAGCGGTGAACGGGGCGACGCGCTGACGGAGCAGTCGGTGCAATCGCTATTGAACCTGATCGAGGTGCGGCAGGGACTGGAAGCGGAAATCGCCGCGCTGGCAGCCGTGCGGCGCACGCCGGGCCAGCTGGCCGATATCGAACATGCGCTACGGCGCATCGAGGAAGCGGTGGCGGCCGGTGTCGATGGCGTGGAAGAAGACGTGCGCCTGCACCTGTGCATCGCCGAGGCGACGGGCAATCCTTACTGGCCGAAGTTCGTCGCCATGTTCGCCGACCCGATCCGCTCGGCCGTCAAGGTGACGCGCGCGAATGAAGCGCGGCGCACGGACTTTTCCATCGAAGTGCGACGCGAACATGAAAAGATCGTGCAGGCGATCGCCGACGGCGACCCGCAGCGGGCGCGCCAGGCGGCCATGGAACACATGCAGCACGCGGCCGAGCGCGTACGCCTGGCCGACCGCGAATTCTGGCGCGGCGACGGCGGCGCACTGGCACGCACCCTCGGGCGCGACCCCATCATGCAGAAATAGCCTGCTCCCGTTCAGGGGTAGCTTGGGCGGCGCATCTGGAACAGGCTGTCCGGACCGATTTCAAAATAATCGGCCGGTCCGCCGCCGCGCAGGATGGCGGCGGCGGCGGCCGTGTCGTACACACCATCCACGAGCAGATGGCGCGCGATATGCACGCCCACCACTTCGCCCAGCACCAGCCAGCTGCCGACGCCTTCACCGTTGAGCCCTTGCAGCTCGATGATCTGGGTGCGCCGGCATTCGAAGGACACGGGGCTTTCGGCCACGCGCGGCACCTTGACGATGCGCGAGGCGTCCGGCGTCAGGCCGGCCAGCGCGAATTCGTCGACCTCGGGCGGCGCCGGCGCGCAGCTGGCATTCATGGCCTCGGCCAGCGGACGCGTCGCCAGGTTCCACACGAATTCGCCCGTCTGCTCGATATTGCGCAAGGTATCCTTGCGGCCGATGCTGGAAAAACCGATCAGCGGCGGCGTGTAATTGAAGGCATTGAAAAAACTGTAGGGGGCCAGATTGAGCACGCCATCGCCGCTGCGCGTGGCGATCCAGCCGATCGGACGCGGCCCCACGATGGCGTTGAAGGGATCGTGCGGCAAGCCGTGGCCCTGCGCAGGTTCATAAAAGTGAATGTGATCGGTCACGCGCGTTCCTGAAGTCAAAAGAAGTCAAAAGAAGTCAAAGGCGCCCAGGATGGAGCGCCTGGAACGACAGCTTACTGGAATTGCCGCCACCACGTAGCCGGCCCGCCGGCGCCAGGTGCGCTCGCGCACAGACTACCAAGGCGACAATTGTATGGCGCGCCGCACCACGCCTCGCTTATGATGGCACAACTCAACCTTTATCATTGTGCTACCCCCCATGCATACACTCACGCTGCACCAGAAAGTGTTCTTGCTCCTCTTGAGCATCGTCACCATCGGCTTCGGCTGGATACTGGCGCCGTATGCGGGCGCCATCTTCTGGGGCGTCGTCCTGGCGATCCTGTTCGCGCCCGTGTACCGCTGGCTGCTGCTAAAAACCAGGGGCCGCGCCGGCCTGGCGTCGCTGCTGACCTTGCTGCTCATCGTCGTCATCGTGATCCTGCCGCTGTCGCTCATTTCCGTGTCGCTGGTGAACCAGGCGGCCAGCGTAGTGGAGATGGTACGTTCGGGCGAAATCACGGTCGCCATGTTCTTCAATAAAATCATGGCGGTACTGCCGCAATGGTTGATCAATTTGCTCGAGCGCTTCAACCTGACCAGCCTGGCCAGCCTGCAAGACAAGCTGGCCGAGGGCGCCACGCAGGTGAGCCAGGTGGTGGCGGTGAAAGCCATCAATGTGGGCCTGTACACCTTCGAATTCCTCACCAGCCTGTGCATCATGCTGTACCTGCTGTTTTTCCTCATGCGCGATGGCTCCACCCTGTCGGCCCGCATCAAGGGCGCCGTGCCGCTGAGCCGCAAGTACAAGCAGCGCCTGTTCACCAATTTCACCACGGTGATCCGCGCCACCGTGAAGGGCAACATCCTCGTGGCGATCGCCCAGGGCGCCCTCGGCGGCCTGGCGTTCTGGTTTCTGGATGTGCCCGCACCCTTGCTGTGGGCAGTGTTGATGGCTTTCCTGTCGCTGCTGCCGGCCGTCGGCGCCGCCCTCGTATGGGCGCCCGTGGCCGTCTACTTCCTGGCCACGGGCGCGATCTGGCAAGGCGCCGGCCTGGCCGCCTTCGGCGTCTTCGTCATCGGCCTGGTCGACAACGTGCTGCGTCCCATCCTGGTGGGCAAGGATACCAAGATGCCCGACTACGTGGTGCTGCTGTCGACCGTCGGCGGCATGGCCCTGTTTGGCCTGAACGGCTTCGTCATCGGCCCCGTGGTGGCGGCCCTGTTCATCGCGTCGTGGGATTTGTTCGTCTCGGCCAGCGAATTCCAGGCCGAGGATTGAGGCGTGGCGAAGCGCCGTCAGGCAAACACGGGACGGAAAAAACTGCGCTCATAGCTGACGATGCAGCGCGTCTCTTCGGCGTAGCGGAAGGCGGCCTGGCACTCGGCATCCAGCATCGAGTCCCTGCGGTACTGCTCGTACAGGGCCAGGCTGGGAAACGAGAACATGGCCAGCGCGACGTTGCTGGCGCCTTCGGACGGCAGGAAGTAGCCGTGGTGCTGGCCGCCGAAGCGTTCCACCAGCGGTATCCACAGCTTGCCGTAGGCTTCGAATTCCCGCAGTTTGTACGGGTCGATGATGTAGCGCAAATAACAGGTGATCATGCGATTTCCTTGTATATGTTCAAATCCATCAACATGCCAGATTCCCAGGAGCCGATGGCGGCCAGTGGCGAACCAGGCAAAAAGTCCAGCGCGCAGGGATACGTAAAATCTTCTTGTGCCAGGACATCGAGCCCCGGCCAGCCATAAAACAGCAGTTTGCCCTTGCCAAGGCGTCCCAGCACGCTGCCGTCGGGCAGCCAGCGCAAGGCGTTGCCCGTGCCGCCGCCCGCTTCCACGGGCACCGTGGCCAGACAGCTGCCATCGGCCAGCGCATGCACGGACAAATACTCTTTGCCACCGGCATGGTGCAGCGCGGCCAGACGCTCGCCGTCCGGCGATGGCGCGCACGACATCAGGCCAGGCAGCGACAGCACCACGCGCCCGCCTCCCGCCTGCAAGGGCCAGTCCCACACGCTGCAGTAGTCGGGCGGCTGCAGCAGCCCCTCGTCCACCGATTTGACGCCATGCTGGACCAGCAAACGCCGCCCGCCATCGATGGCGTAGACACCGCGCAGCATCTCGCCAGGATGCACCTGCGTGAAGAGCACCTCACCCGTCTGCGCCTCGCGCATCCGCAGACGGCCATCCCAGCCGCCGTCGGCCAGATACCGGCCGCACGGCGACCACGCGGGACCGCAGCCTTCGCCATCCCTTTTGTTCTGGAAGTTCAGCAGCAACTGACCCGCCTGGGCATCCACCACGGCCATCTGGCCCGTCGTGCTCTTGATGGCCAGCCGGCCGCCGTCAGGCGAGAACGCCATGCCCGACATGTGCGCGATGAATTTGCCGCGCCACAGCTTGGTCCGCGCCGCCACGTCCCACAGGATCAGATCGCGCCCCAGCACGGCCAGGCGCATGCCATCGGGCGAAAACCGCACGCCATAGCTGCAGCCCAGCTTCAGAGGCTTCGACACTGCCGTCATGGGCGCGCCAGGCGGTACACCACGCTATCGAGGTCGTAATGGCGTTCCATGCCCACGTATTGCATGCCCAGGCGCGTCATGACCTTGATCGAGGCGGCGTTGTCGGGATGGGCCACGGCCACCACCTCGGGCGCGCCGACGACGTCGAAGGCATGCGCGACGATGGCTTGCGCCGCTTCGCTGGCATAGCCCATCCCCCAGCCAGCCCGCGCCAGGCGCCAGCCGATTTCGTGCGGCTTCGCCTTGTCGCCGCCGATATGCTGCAAGCAGGCCAGCCCCACCAGCACCGCATCTTCGGTACGGATCAAGGCCCACCACGAATAGCCCCATTCCACCCAGCGCCCCATGATGCGGGCAACGGCGGCGCGCGTGTGCTCTTCCGTCTCCGGCTGGCCCGCATTCAGGTAGGTCATCACTTCGGTATCCGAGTTCATGGCATGCATGGCGTGGTAATGCCTGTCGGTGACGGGTTCGAGGCGCAGCCGCGCCGTGTGCAGAATGGTCATGCCAGATTCCTTCAGATGAAAAAAAAGACGATACATGATCGTCTTTTTTTTGCAAGAGCGCACGCAATTACTTGCCTGCTTCGCCCTTCTTGATCCACGCCGCCAACTGGTGCGGACGCAGGCCGTCGTAGTCTTCGAACGGCTGATGGATCCACGGGTTGTGCGGCAGCTCGTCGAGGAAGTAGTCAGGACGCACGACGGAGCAGCCTTTCAGCCAGATCACGGCCGATTTGACTTCGGTCACGTCAGGGAAATTTTCTTTCAGGTGACGCGTGACCTTGTCCAGGGTGACGCCCGAATCGGCCAAGTCGTCAACCAGCAGGATGCGGCCAGCCAGCGGGCCCTTGGTCATGGTCATGTACTTGGCGATATCGAGGTCGCCGCGCACCGTGCCCGCGTCTTCGCGGTAGGAGCTGGTCGACAGGATGGCCAACGGCAAATCAAAAATGCGCGAGAACACGTCGCCAGGACGCACGCCGCCGCGCGCCAGGCACAATACCTGGTCAAATTTCCAGCCCGATTCGTAGACCTTGAGCGCCAGGCGCTCGATCAGGCGGTGGTACTCTTCCCAGTTGACCCAGAGATGTTGATCGTTCGATTGTGGGGTAGTCATGATAGTGAAATCTTATTATTAGCGTGATTAAAAAAATCCGCCTTGCGGCGGATTGTGTCCAGCAGCTTACTCGAATGGGTGGCGCAGCACGATCGTTTCTTCACGATCCGGACCGGTCGAAACCATGTCCACCGGCACGCCGACCAGTTCTTCAATGCGCTTGATGTAAGCGCGCGCTGTTGCTGGCAGGGCAGCCAGCGATTTCGCGCCGACCGTGCTTTCCGACCAGCCTGGCATCTCTTCGTACACAGGTACGCAACGGGCGGCTTCTTCAGCGCCCGATGGGAAGATGTCCGTGGCCACGCCGTCGATGGTGTAGCCGGTGCACAGTTTCAGCGTTTCGATACCGTCCAGCACGTCCAGCTTGGTCAGGCACATGCCCGTCACGCCGTTGATCTGCACGGAACGGCGCAACAAGGCGGCGTCAAACCAGCCGCAGCGGCGGGCACGGCCCGTCACGGTGCCGAATTCATGGCCGACTTGCGCCAGGTGGTGGCCGACGCCTGCATCCGTTGGCAGTTCCGAAGGGAACGGGCCGGAACCGACGCGCGTCGTATAAGCCTTGGTGATGCCCAGGATGTAGTGCAGCATGCCGGGACCGACGCCCGAACCGGCAGCGGCATTGCCGGCCACGCAGTTCGACGAGGTGACGAACGGATAGGTGCCGTGATCGACGTCGAGCAGGGAACCCTGCGCGCCTTCGAACAACAGGTTGGCGCCGGCCTTGTGCGCCTTGTACAGCGCGCTCGACACGTCGGTGACCATCGGACGCAGACGCGGCACATAAGCCAGCGCGTCGTCGAGGGTCTTCTGGTAATCGATGCGCGGAGCTTTCAGGTAGTGCTCCAGCACGAAGTTGTGGTAGTCGAGGTTTTCCGCCAGTTTTTCAGCGAAACGGCTCTCGTTCAGCAGGTCGGCGACGCGGATGGCGCGGCGCGCTACCTTGTCTTCGTAGGCCGGGCCGATGCCCTTGCCGGTGGTGCCGATCTTGGCCGCGCCGCGCGCAGCTTCACGGGCCAGGTCGAGTGCCGAGTGGTAAGGCAGGATCACCGGTGCGGCGTCCGACACTTTCAGGCGCGAGGCGACTTCGACGCCGACGGCTTCGAGCTTGTCGATTTCGCGCAGCACGTCCGGCACGGAAACGACCACGCCGTTACCGATGTAGCAGGCGACGCCTGGACGCATGATGCCCGACGGGATCAGCTGCAGCGCAGTCTTGACGCCGCCGATGACCAGCGTGTGGCCTGCATTGTGGCCGCCCTGGAAGCGCACCACACCTTGAGCGTGATCGGTCAACCAATCGACGATCTTGCCTTTACCTTCATCGCCCCATTGGGTGCCGATGACAACAACGTTCTTTGCCATAATTTTCTTTGACATCACTCAACCTAAGTTTTTAAGAATCCAGCTACTACCATTATCGGCAAGTACCAGCACGCGATCGCACTCGAACTCGTCTTGTTCATTACTGTGACCCGGCATACTCTGGATCACGACCTCGCCCGCCTTGCGCAACTCGGCGATTTTTTCCTTCAATTCTGGCGCGCTGCCCCACGGCGCGCGGATCGAATGCTTCCGTTCCGCGGTCGGCAACAAGCGCGCCAGTTCGCGCAAATCGAGCGAGAAGCCGGTCGCGGGACGTGCCCGGCCGAACGCTTCGCCGACGTGGTCATAACGGCCGCCGCGCGCAACCGCGTTCGGCAAGCCAGGTACATACAGCGCAAACATCGCGCCACTTTCATATTGGTAGCCGCGCAGGTCGGCCAGGTCGATCGCCACTTCGGCGCGGCCCAAAGCCTTAGTTTCCACAGTCGCGGCCAGCGCGGCCAGTTCGGCCAGCGCTTTCAGCACGCCCGGCAGCGGCGGCAGCACTTCGCGCGCACGCGCCAGCACGTCGATGTCGCCGTACAGGTTCGGCAAGGCCAGCAGCGCATCGCGCGTGACGGGATCGTAGGCAGCGGTCAGCGCACGCAGGCCAGGCGCATCTTTCGCGCGCAGCAAGGTGTACAGCGCAGCCTCGTCGCGCACGGCAGCGGCATCTTGCGCAATGATAGCGCGCAACAGGCCAACGTGCGACAAATCCAGGCGCACACTATCGAAACCGGCCAGTGCCAGCGAAGCGAGCGCCAGTTCCTGGATCTCGGCGTCCGCTTCCAGGCCCGCGTGGCCATAGATTTCGGCGCCGATCTGCAGCGGTTCGCGGGTGGCGTGCAGACCCGAAGGACGGGTATGCAGCACGCTGCCGGCGTAGCACAGACGGGTTACGGTGGCACGGTTGAGCAGGTGCGCGTCGATGCGCGCCACTTGCGTCGTCATGTCGGCACGCAGGCCGAGCATGCGGCCCGACAGCTGGTCGACCAGTTTGAACGTGCGCAGGTCGGTATCCTTGCCAGCGCCAGTCATCAGCGATTCCAGATACTCGAGCAGCGGCGGCATGACCAATTCATATCCGTACAGACGGAAATTATCCAGCATGAGGCGGCGCAGCTCTTCGATCTTGCGCGCTTCCGACGGCAGAACATCGGCAATATTTTCGGGCAAAAGCCAATTCGGCATGAGGGAGCGAGATACGGAAGAAAGTTGAAAAAATGCATCATGCGAGGCAGCGGCGGGCGCGCCAGGCAAGAGGCCGAACCTGATATTTTACGCGAAAACACGGGCCTTTAGGGATAAGTTGTCCGAATCGCTGCCGCACAGTCCTAAAAACACCGCATTTTACGCCTTCCCGCCACAGCCTGGGCACACCAAAAAAACGGGGCCGGCATTGACGCCGGCCCCGCTGCTGCTGCCACCCGCCCTTGCGGCCAGGTGCAGTCTGGATGCTGCCTTACTTCTTGGCCGAACCGGCTGCACCGCCGCCCTTGAAGTACTTGAAGAATTCCGAACTCGGATCGACCACCATCACGTCGCCCTTGTCCCTGAAGGTGGCGCGGTAGGCTTCCAGGCTACGGTAGAACTTGTAGAACTCCGGATTCCGGCCAAACGCTTCCGCATAGATCTGCGATGCCTTGGCATCGCCCTCGCCGCGGATCTTCTCGGCTTCACGATATGCTTCGGCCAGGATCACCGTGCGCTGCTTGTCGGCGTCGGCGCGGATTTTCTCGGAGTCGGCCGAACCGGTCGACCGCAGCTCATTGGCCACGCGCACGCGCTCGGACTTCATGCGCTCGTACACGGAGTTGTTGATCTGCTCGACGTAGTCGACACGCTTCAGGCGCACGTCGACGATTTCCACGCCGATGGCCTTGGCTTCCGCCGACACCTTGGCCAGAATCGCTTCCATCACCTTGCCGCGCTGGCCCGAGATCACTTCGCGCACGGTGCGCTTGGTGATTTCATCGTTCAGCGCTGCCTTGACGATTTGCGACATGCGGTTGCGGGCCGGCTTTTCATCGCCGCCAAAGCTGCGGAAATACAGCCGTGGGTCGGCGATGCGCCATTTCACATAAGCGTCGACGAGGATGTTCTTCTTCTCGGCCGTGATGAAGCGTTCCGGTTCCGGCGTATCCAGGGTCAGGATGCGCTTGTCCAGGTACAGCACGTTCTGGAACGGCGGCGGCAGTTTGAAATACAGGCCCGGCGTGCTGATGACTTCCTTGACTTCACCGAGGGCGAAGACGACCGCATACTTACGCTGGTCGACCACGAACACGGTCGAGGACAAGAGCATGATCGCGATAAAGCCCGCGATCAGGGCGGCTACGATACGGTTCATTAGCGACTCTCCCGTTCACGCGAAGAGCGGCGCGTATTGACTTCTACTGTCGGCATGGCTTCCTGTGGCAAAACGGTGTTGGCTGCGGGTGTCGCGCCAGCACGGGCGGCAGCGGCATCGGTGGCAGCCGTCTGGGCGATCAGCTTGTCGAGCGGCAGATACAGCAGATTGCTGCCCGTCTTCGCGTCAACCATAACCTTGCTGGCACTGCTGAACACTTGCTGCATCGTTTCCAGGTACATGCGGTCGCGCGTGACGACCGGTGCCTTCTGGTACTCGACCAGCACCTGCTTGAAGCGCGAAGCATTACCTGCGGCGTTCTCGGTCACCATCGCGCTGTACGCGGCGGCTTCCTCCATCAGGCGGAAAGCGGCGCCGCGGGCTTTTGGAATGACGTCGTTGGCGTAAGCCTGGCCTTCATTCTTCTGGCGTTCGCGGTCCTGGCCGGCCTTGACGGCATCGTCGAAGGCGGCTTGCACCTGCTCCGGCGGCTGCACGGCCTGCATCGTCACGTTGGTGATAGCGACACCTACCTTGTAGCGGTCGAGAATTTGCTGCATCAGTTGCTGCGTATCGTAAGCGACCTTTTCGCGGCCTTCATACAGCACGAAGTCCATCTTGCTGCGGCCCACCACTTCGCGGATCGCCGTTTCGGCGACCTGGCGCAGGGTATCTTCCTGGTCGCGCGTGTTGAACAGCCACGCCACAGGGTCTTTCAGCGTGTATTGCACCGCGAACTGGATGTCGATGATGTTTTCATCGTCCGTCAGCATCAGCGACTCGCTGGCCTGCTTGTTGCGCAGCGACTGGCGGTAACCGACTTCCACCGTGCGCACCTGCGACACGTTGACGGTTTCGTCAGTCTGGAACGGGTACGGCCAGCGCCAGTTGAAACCGGCCGGCGTGGTGTGGCTGTACTTGCCGAACGTGAGCACGACGCCGCTCTGGCCCTCTTGCACGATGAAGGCGCCGCTGGCGAGCCAGATGAAGACGGCGATCACGCCGACCACGCCAGCGGTGATGCCGGCGCCCTTCATGTCGGGACGCGGACCACCGCCACCGCCGTTGTTATTGCCGCCGTTGTCGGGACGGTTCTTCTGTCCGAAAAAGGCGTTCAGGCGCTGATTGAAATCGCGCCATAACTGATCGAGGTCCGGCGGACCTTCGCCGGGCTTTTTGCCTTCTTGGGCTTTCTTGCCGTCGTCCTTGCGATTGCCCCAGCGGGGATCGTTCAGGGACAACTTCAAGCCTGTTTTTTTGAGTAGGGAGACAAGCATAACTATCGTGTTCCGACTTGGGAGTGGGTGGAAATCCTATCGTCCTCGCCAGGCTCTTCGTCCTGGTCCGGGGCGGCGCCATCGTGCTGGTCGTACTGACCGTCCAACTGATCTTCCTGCGGTGCTGCGTCGTTCTGATACAGGTGCGCCGAACCGGGCGCCTTCCTGGCCATCTCGACAATCGCATCGCGCAGCAGGTCGAGACCGCTACCCTTCTGCGCACTGACGAAGACGCGACTGATCGTAGCATATTCATCGCGCTCCACCGATGGCTCCAGCCCGGCCGCATCGATCTTGTTCCACACGAGGATTTGCGGAATATGATCGGCGCCGATCTCTTTCAAGACCAGGTTGACCTGCTCGATCTGCTCCATGCGCACCGGCGACGCAGCGTCGACGACGTGCAGCAGCAAATCGGCATGGATGGTTTCTTCGAGCGTGGCGCGGAAAGCGGCCACCAGTTGATGCGGCAATTCGCGCACGAAACCGACCGTGTCGGAGATCACCACATTGCCCACTTCCTGGCCCAGGTAAACCCGGCGCGAGGTGGTGTCCAGGGTGGCGAACAACTGGTCGGCAACATACACGCCAGCCTTGGTCACGGCATTGAACAGGGTCGACTTGCCGGCATTGGTATAGCCGACCAGGGACACCGAAAATGTGTGATTGCGGCCGCGCGCGCGGCGCTGCGTTTCGCGCTGCTTGTGCAGCTTTTCCAAGCGGGCGCGCAAGGCCTTGACACGGTCGCCGATCAGCCGACGGTCGGTCTCGAGCTGCGTCTCGCCGGGACCGCGTAAGCCGATCCCGCCCTTTTGCCGCTCAAGGTGGGTCCAGCCGCGGATCAGGCGCGTGGCCAGATGCTGCAACTGGGCCAGCTCGACTTGCAACTTGCCCTCGTGGCTCTTGGCGCGCTGCGCGAAGATGTCGAGGATCAAGCTGGTGCGGTCGAGCACCCGCACATTCAGGCGCTTTTCCAGATTGCGCTGTTGGGCAGGTGACAGGGCATGGTTAAAAATGACGATTTCCAGGCCGTCATTGACGACGACGTCGCCAATTTCATCGGCCTTGCCACTGCCGACGAAATAGGCGGAATCGGGACTGGAACGTTTGGCCGTGATGGTGGAAATCGGGTCTACGCCAGCCGAGCGCGACAACAGCATGAGTTCCTCCATGCTGGCGGCGAAGTCGCTGTGACCGAAGTCAACCCCGACTAGTGCCGCGCGCATGATGGCATCAGATAAGTGGCGGCGCACGCCGACGCCGATGCAAACGCATCAGCGCCGCTGGCGCGGACGGGGGCGACGGAGGGTGAAAGGCGCTGGGCCGTCAAGCTCAACGCTTTACTCCGCTTCAGATTCAATATTGAGATTGACGGCACGGGCCGGCACCACTGTCGAGATGGCATGCTTGTACACCATCTGTGTCACCGTATTGCGCAGCAATACGACATATTGATCGAACGATTCGATATGGCCCTGCAATTTAATGCCATTGACCAGGTAGATCGAGACAGGAACATGCTCTTTGCGTAATGCATTGAGGAATGGGTCTTGTAACAGTTGCCCTTTGTTGCTCATAACAGCTCCGTTGTTTATGTTGTTGTGTAAGAATTGGAGGCGACTCGCTTGATTTCAAGTGCTCTCACACCTTTCAAAGAAAGAAAGATGCGTCATAGCTACTGTAACCTGTTTTCACGATCGCTGTCGCGCATGGCGCATTAACACTTTCATTTCGTGCAAGAGCCATTGAATTGGCTGTCGGCGCCGCATTATCTCTGCGGCGCCTTAATATGCACTTAATCCAGCGGTTAAATCATTACTTGCTCGGCGTGCGCGCAAACGGGTTTTTACCCGTGCGCAGTTCGATGCGCAGTGGCGTACCGACCAGGGCAAACGTATCGCGGAAATGTTTTTCCAGATAGCGCTTGTAGGGATCGCCAACGGCGTCGAGCGCATTGCCGTGAATAACGATCACAGGCGGGTTCATGCCACCCTGGTGAGCATAGCGCAGCTTCGGACGGATCGAGCCCTTGCGGCGTGGCTCCTGCTTCTCCACCGCCTCGATCAGGGCGCGCGTCAGTTTCGGCGTCGACAGATCGCACATGGCGGCCGCATACGCGGCGTTGAGCGACTTCATCAGTGGAGCGATGTTGGTGCCCTTCAGCGCCGAAATGAAATGCATCTGCGCGAACGACAGGAAATCGAGCTTGCGGTCGATATCGATCTTGATCTCGTCGCGTTCGTGCGATTGCAAACCATCCCATTTATTCACGGCCACCACCAGCGCGCGGCCCGATTCAAGGATGAAGCCGGCGATATGCGCGTCTTGCTCTGAAATATCCTGCTGCGCGTCGAGCATCAGCACCACCACGTTGGCTTCGGAAATCGATTGCAGGGTTTTCACCACCGAGAATTTCTCGATCGCTTCAAATACCTTGCCGCGGCGGCGGATACCGGCCGTGTCGATCAGCGTGTATTGCTGGCCATCGCGCTCGAACGGAATCTCGATCGAGTCGCGCGTCGTGCCCGGCATGTCGAAGGCGATCACGCGCTCTTCGCCCAGCAGGGTGTTGATGAGGGTCGACTTGCCCACGTTTGGACGACCGACGAGGGCAATCTTGATGCCGCGGTCGGTCTTTTCCAGCTCTTCAGGCTCATCCGGACGCTGCGCGAAGGCCAGGTCCAGCATCACTTCGACGAGGTCGTTGACGCCGTCGCCGTGCGCCGACGAGATCGCATACGGATCGCCCATGCCCAATTCATAGAATTCGGACACGACGGCCGTATAGCGCATGCCCTCGCTTTTGTTGACCACCAGCAAGACCGGGCGGCCGCTCTTGCGCAGGAAGTCAACGATCGTCTTGTCATGCGGGGTCAGGCCTTGGCGGCCGTCCACGATGAACACCACCACGTCGGCCTCGGCCACGGCCTGCTTGGTCTGCAGTGCCATCTGGTGCATGATGCCTTCCTTGGCGACGGGTTCGAAACCACCCGTATCGATGACCAGGAAGGGACGTTCGCCGACACGGCCTTCGCCATAGTGACGATCGCGCGTCAACCCAGGCAAATCCGCCACCAGCGCATCGCGCGAGCGGGTCAGACGATTGAATAAAGTCGATTTCCCAACATTGGGTCGACCTACTAGTGCAATTACCGGCTTCATTGTATTACTCGACCGCGAGAGCGGTCACTGTCCCTGATTGGGTTTGAAAAATCAAATTCGAACCTGCCACAACGGGAGCCGAAACAATCGGACTACCGTCGGTGCTGACACGACCTATTAATGCGCCATCTTCCCGTGACAGGAAGTGGATGTAACCTTGATAGTCACCGACGGCGACGCTGCGGCCAAAAGAAGCCGGCGTCGACAAGCGGCGGCGCGCCAGCGCCTCATTCTTCCAGGCGCCCTGGCCGCCTTCGCGGCTGAACGCCACCACGGCGCCCTGGGCGTCGGCGGCAAACACGAAACGCTGGTCGACGGCCACGCCCACATCGGACGAGATCGGCTTGGTCCAGCGCGGCACGCCCGTGGCGGCATCGAAGCAGCCCGCCTTGCCCTGGTACGTGACGGCGCACACTTCGCCTTCGAACACCACCGGCGTGCCGGCGATATCGGAGACGCGCTCCAGTTCGGTGGCGCCGCGCGGTTCGCTGACGACGATCTCCCAGCGTACCACACCGGTGGCGGCCGTCAGTGCCAGCAACTTGCCGCCCGGCTGGGCCACATAGACATTCGCGCCACCCAGTACCATGCCAGGCGCATTGCGCAGGGTCAGTGCCGGCGTGGCGCGCTGCACCGTCCACTTGCGCTCGCCCGTCTTGGCATCGAAGCCGACGATGCGGTTGTCCACGCTGCGCACCACGACCACGCCCTGTCCCACGACAGGCGGGGTCAGCACTTCGCTGGACGCCTGTGCCTTCCACAGCTGCTTGCCATCGGCATCGAAGGCCAGCACGGCGCCCTTGGCGGCGCCCACGGCCACCAGCGTGCCATCGCTACCGGCACTGGAGGTGATGTCGCTGCCGGCCTTGATGCGCCACGTTTCCCGGCCGCTGGCCGCATCCAGGCGCGCCAGCGCGCCATCGGCATTGACCACGTACAGGCTGTTGCCGGCCAGCGCAGGCGTAAACGCGTACACGCCGGCCTTGCCGATCGAATACTTCCAGGCGTCGCGTACGGCAATGCTCGATTTTAACTCGACCAGCTTGGCCGGTTCGACTTTCGGGTCTTTCGAGGCAAACGGGTTCCAGGACGAGCAACCGGCCATCAGGGCCAACAGACTTGCAGCTACCAGCTTTTCAGTGACACGCATAAGTGTTATCCAACCTTTTTCTTGTACTTGTAAGGGCATGGCAGGCGGCGCAAAGCGCCGCATGGCCGAACCATCAGTGTTCCTGTCAGGCGGCGGCCTTGTCAGCCTTGGCCTTGTCTTCCGGTACCGTACCGCCAATCGCCTCCAGTTTGACCTGAATCAATTGACGACCTGGATTATTCTTGTCCGTTGCTGCCAGCGCGGCCAGGTAGGCCGTGCGTGCATCGGCCAGCTTGTTTTGCGCCACCAGGATATCGCCCTTGCGGTCGGCCACGGCACCGGCAAATTGCGCCACGCTGGCCGTCGCCAGCACTTTCAATGCTTCATCGTAGGCTTTTTCGTCCAGCAGGACACCCGCCAGGCGCAGCTTGGCGATGACCTTGTACTCTTCCGTGCCGTGCTCGGCCACCCATTGCAGCTGGGTCTTGGCCATTTTCAAGTCATTCGCGTCAAACGCCACCTTGGCCGCGGCCAGGGCGCTCATCTGCGCATACGCCGTGCCGCTGAAACGCGATTGCATGTCGCCGGCCGCGCGCATCACCTTGGCGGTGTCCTTGGCGGCGATGGCGTTTTGCAGTTCGTCATACAGCTGGCCCGCTTGCGCAGCTTGCGTGCGCTGGTAGTACTGCCAGCCAGCCCAGCCGCTGTAGCCCGCCAGCGCCACGATCAAGACCCAGGAGGTCAGATTGCCATTGCGCTGCCACCAGGCCTTGAGGGTTGCCAGTTGTTCTTGTTCTTCGTGATCGTATGCCATGGGTCGTCAGTTTTAATGAGTAGTTGATCGAGGGTAGTACGGTCTTGCTTCAAATCAATGGTGGTGATGCACGTGCCCGCCAGGACCGTGGTCGTGGCCGCAATCGTGGTCGCCGATGATCTGGTCCACCACGTAATCGACGACATCGTCGAACGGCACCGTGTTTTGCTGCGCGCCAGCATCGGCTTCGCGCATGGCTTTCACCGTGGCCACATTGTTGGCGATTTCATCGTCGCCCATGATCACGGCAAACGCCGCGCCGCTGGCATCGGCCTTTTTCATTTGCGTCTTGAAGCTGCCGCCACCGTTGCTCGCTGCGCAATGTAGCACAACGTCGAGGCCCGCATCGCGAATCCGTTCGGCCAGCACGAATGCCTGCAGGCCCGCCTGCTCACCCTGGTGCACCAGGTACACGTCGCACTGGGCCGGCGCTTCCGGCTCAGCCGCGTCCTTCATCAGCAGCACCAGACGTTCAACGCCCATGCCGAAACCGACGGCTGGCGTCGATTTGCCACCGAACATTTCCACCATGCCGTCATAGCGGCCACCGGCGCACACCGTGCCTTGCGCGCCCAGCTTGTCGCTGACCCACTCGAACACCGTGCGATTGTAGTAATCGAGGCCGCGCACCAGGCGTGGATTGATGGTGAATGGAATATTGTTGTGGTTCAAGATCTTCTGCACGCCGTGGAAGTGCGCCAGCGATTCCTCTCCCAGGTAGTCCAGCAGCTTCGGCGCGCCATTGACCAGGTCTTGCATGGCAGGGTTCTTGGTATCGAGGATGCGCAGCGGATTGCTGTGCAGACGGCGCTTGGCTTCTTCGTCGAGCAGCTCGCTGTGGCTTTCCAGGTAGGCGATCAGGTCGGCGCGGTGGCGCAGGCGCTCGTCCGCGTCGCCGATCGAGTTCAGCTCCAGGCGGATGCCTTCCAGGCCCAGGTCATCCCACAGGCGACGCGACAGCATGATGATCTCGGCGTCGATATCCGGGCCCGTGAAACCGATGGCTTCCACGCCGAACTGATGGAACTGGCGATAGCGGCCTTTTTGCGGGCGCTCATGGCGGAACATCTGGCCCTTGTACCACAGGCGTTTCGGGCCTTCGTAGACGAGGTTGTGCTCGACCACGGCGCGCACCACGCCAGCCGTGCCTTCAGGGCGCAAGGTCAGGTTGTCGCCGTTCATCGAATCGGTGAACGAATACATTTCCTTTTCCACGATATCGGTCACGGCGCCGATGGCGCGCGCGAACAATTTCGTTTCTTCCACGATCGGCGTGCGGATTTGCTGGAAGCCGTAGCTTTGCAGCACGGATTGCGCCGTATTCTCAAACAATTCCCACAGCGGGGCGTCGGCGGGCAGCACGTCGTTCATGCCTTTCACGCCTGTAATTTTCTCTGCTTTTTTATTTTCGGACATAGTGTTCTTCTTTGCTTTTTATCGGGTCAGGCTCAGACGGCAACCGTATTTCCGTAGTGACTCTGTACATACTTCAAGACGATGTCCTGGAATTCCTCGACGATACGCTCGCCGCGCAGCGTGACGACTTTTTCACCGTCGACAAACACGGGCGCGGCCGGCGATTCACCCGTGCCGGGCAGGCTGATGCCGATGTTCGCATGCTTCGATTCGCCGGGACCATTGACGATGCAGCCCATGACGGCCACGTTCATCGCTTCCACGCCCGGATATGCTTTCTTCCATTCCGGCATCTGCTCGCGCAGATACGTCTGGATGTTGTCGGCCAGTTCCTGGAAGGTGGTCGACGTCGTGCGGCCGCAGCCCGGGCAGGCGATCACCATGGGCGCGAACTTGCGCAAGCCCATGGTTTGCAAAATTTCCTGGCCGACGATGACTTCGCGCGTGCGGTCGCCGCCCGGCTCGGGCGTAAGCGAGATGCGGATGGTGTCGCCGATGCCCTCTTGCAGCAGCACGGACAGGGCCGCGGTGGACGCCACGATGCCCTTGCTGCCCATGCCCGCTTCCGTCAAGCCCAGGTGCAGCGGATAGTCGCAGCGCTGGGCCAGTTCGCGGTACACGGCGATCAGGTCCTGCACGCCAGACACCTTGCACGACAGGATGATCTTGTCGCGCCCCAGGCCCAGCTCTTCGGCACGCACGGCGTTTTCAATCGCCGACGTCACCAGCGCTTCATACATGACGGCTTGCGCCGGCCACGGGTTGCTGCGGCCCGCGTTTTCATCCATGATGCGCGCCAGCAAGGCTTGATCCAGGCTGCCCCAGTTCACGCCGATGCGCACCGGCTTGTCGTACTTGCACGCCGCTTCGATCATTTGCGCAAATTGCGTGTCGCGCTTGGCGCCCTTGCCCACGTTGCCAGGATTGATCCGGTACTTCGACAGCGCGCGCGCGCAATCGGGGTAATCGTTGAGCAGGGTATGGCCGTTGTAATGGAAGTCGCCCACCAGCGGCACGTCGATCTCCATCTTGTCGAGCTGTTCGCGGATGTAGGGCACGGCCGCAGCCGCCTCGGGACGGTCCACCGTCAGGCGCACCAGTTCCGAACCGGCACGCGCCAGTTCCTTGATCTGGATCGCCGTGCCGATGGCATCGGCCGTGTCCGTGTTCGTCATCGACTGCACCACCACGGGGGCGTCGCCGCCCACCCAGATCTGGCGCTGGCCGTGCGCGATCAGCACCTTGCGGCTGTCGCGCCGGCCGGAAGGACCGGAGCCGATCGCTGTTTTCGAGGTAGCCATAATAGTGTCTTGTGAGTTATAGAATACTTGCTTGATACTTATTTGATACTGATGCGCGAGATCGTGCCGCCCGCCACAGTCGGCAAGTCCAGCTTGGCGCCGCGCAAGGTTGCCTGCACGGCAGCCGGCTTGCCCACCACCAGGGTGGCCGGGCCGGCGATATCAAATGTTTCCGTGCTGCCAGCCTTGACCATGCGCGAAATCAGCGGCGCGGCGCCAGGACGGCGAATCTCGACCCAGGAATCCTGCTCCACCTTCAACACCAGCGTGTTCGAGACCACGGCCGCTACCGGCGGCGTAACGACCGCCGCCGCTGGCGCCGCGACTGGCGCGGCTGCCGGCACGGACGCGGCTGGCGCTCCCGTCTGCGTGTCGTTGCCCGCAGGCGGCGGCACGGAGATCAGCGGCACGGACGGCGTCTGCACGGGCGACAAATCCTGCCCCGACTTGACCAGGGTCGTTTCCACGGGGCCCACCACGTTCGGATGCACGGCTTCCTTGTCGGCTTGCGCCAGCAGGCTGGCCGGCACATAGCCCAGCTTGTACGCACCAAAAGCGGCAGCCACGACCACGGCAACGGCACCGGCGATCCAGAGCGGAGTCTGGTTCGACGAACGCTGCGTCATCGACGGGAAGCGCGATTCGGAAAACGTGGCGGAAATCTCGCGCCGCACGGGCGCGACAGCCGGGTCTTGCGCCGGCGCCGGGTGGACTTCGATCATGGCGACCAGCGGCGCCGCGTCGAGCTTGACCACCTTGGCATAGGCGCGCACGAAACCGCGCACCACGGCCACGTTCGGCAAGGCCGCCATATCACCCGCTTCCAGCGCGATCACCTGGCGCGTCGCCAGCTTGAGCTGGTCGGCCACCTGTTCCACCGGCCAGCCCAGCGCTTCGCGCTGTGCCTTCAACTGTGCGCCTGCCAACGCCAGATTGCCCTGGGGCTGCTGCTGAGGCGTTTCTGCCCACTCTGAATTCATTGGTATCCCTGTCTCACTCATCAAACGCCCCATTCTGATAAGCAGCATATTCGGAGGAGCCGGAATGGTGGTTGCGCAAATGCGCCCCCAGGCCAGCTTCCGCACCCGCATCCCCGAGCTTATGCTGCACCTTGATCCCGAGCCACAGCACATCGGCCGCCTGGCTCTCCATTGTTGCTACCTTACCGAGCCGCTGCAAATAATGAGCCGCTTGCCGGTAGTCTTGCTGTTGGTAATACACGCGCACCAGGCCGGCATTCGTTACTGCCACATCCGGTGCGATCCGTACCGCGCGCATCAAATACGCGCCGGCACGCGGGTAATCATTTAGGGCCAGGCTGCAAGCACCCCCATTGTTGAGCGCTTTTTCCGGCGACACATACGCCGCGTCCGCCAGAGCCGCATCGAAATACGCCAGCGCTTGCGCGGCGCGTCCCGTCTGACACAAAAACAGGCCGTAATTATTGCTCAACTCAGGATTGTGGGGCGCAAGGCGCAAAGCGTAAAGGAAATCTTTCTCGGCAGGCACAGTTTGCCGCCGTGCCGACAGGATCAGGGCACGCACACCATAGGCTTGCGCATCGTTTGGCGCCAGCTGCACGGCTTGCTCCGCTTCCGCCAGGGCCACGTCGAGCTGGCCTTGCGCATAATACGCGCTGGCCAGCTGCAGGCGCAGCGCGGCGCGCTCATCGGCGCTCGCCTGTTTGTCCTGGCCAGCGGCCGTGGCGCGGCTTGCGGAAGGAGCAGAAGCACAGCCGACCAGCAGCACAGCCAGGCAGACAGCGGCCACAGCGAGCGAGCGTTGGTAAGCCATGCCTTCCCTCATCAGGAGCGGATCTCCACGATCTTGCCGAAATTGGCGCCAAATTTTTGTTGATACTCAGTCATCTTCTCCATGCGCTCCTGTACCCGCGTACGGTCCTTGACTTCGCCCGCCAACTGGCCGCAAGCCGCATCGATATCGTCGCCGCGCGTCTTGCGCACGGTGGTGATGATGCCGCCGTCCATGAGTACCTGGGCAAATGCCTTGATGCGCGGGTTTTTCGAGCGGAACAGACCCGACTCGGGGAAGGGGTTGAATGGAATCAGGTTGAACTTGCAGTTCACGCCGAACTCGCGGTCTTGCACCAGCGCCAGCAGTTCGCGCGCGTGCTCGTCGCTGTCATTGACGCCATCGAGCATGCAGTACTCGAAGGTAATGAAATCGCGGGGCGCAAATTCCAGATAGCGCTTGCAGGCGGCCATCAATTCCTTCAACGGGTATTTCTTGTTCAGAGGAATCAAACCGTCGCGCAGCGCATCGTTCGAAGCATGCAGCGAGACGGCCAGGGCCACCGGCACTTCCTGCGACAACTTGTCCATCATCGGAACGACGCCCGAGGTCGACAGGGTCACGCGGCGGCGCGACAGGCCGTAGGCATTGTCGTCGAGCATCAACTTCAGGGCCGTGACGGTCGGCTCAAAGTTCAGCAGGGGCTCGCCCATGCCCATCATCACCACGTTGGTGATCTGGCGCTCGCCTTTCGGACCCGGCTCGATGCCTTTGGTGCGGCGCAATTCAAATTCAGCCATCCACAGCTGACCGATGATCTCGCCCACGGACAAATTGCGGTTGAAGCCTTGCTTGCCCGTCGAGCAGAAACGGCAGTTCACGGCGCAACCGGCCTGGGTCGAGATGCACAGCGTACCGCGGTTTTCTTCCGGAATGAACACGGTTTCCACGGCATTACCATTGCCGACGTCGACCAGCCACTTGCGCGTGCCATCCGTCGACGTGTGGTCGCTGATGATGGCCGGGGCGCGCACTTCGGCGCGCGTGGCCAGCTTGTCGCGCAGCGACTTGGCCAAGTCCGTCATGGCGTCGAAGTCGGAAGCGCCGAACTGATGTATCCAACGTTGCAATTGTTTCGCACGAAACGGTTTCTCTCCCAACTCGGCGCAATAGGCGATGAGTTGCGCGGGATCAAGGTCCAGCAAGTTGGTGAGGGTCGTCGTATTCATGATCATGTCTATTCTAAAAATCCGTCCCCGCGCGCATCAGGAGGTCAAAGCCACCACAGCGCAGCGGGAACAGGGGGTGATAAGTTATTTCACAGATAACGCCAGGAAATAACGTTATCTAAGGCAATTAAGCCTTCAGTTCTGGGAAAAAGTAAGCGATTTCCACTTTAGCAGCTTCGACAGCGTCGGAACCGTGTACGGCATTAGCGTCGATCGAATCGGCGAAATCGGCGCGGATCGTGCCTTTTTCTGCTTTCTTCGGATCGGTCGCGCCCATCAGGTCACGGTGGGCCAGAACGGCGTTTTCGCCTTCCAGGGCTTGGATCATGACTGGACCGGAAACCATGAAGTCGACCAGATCCTTGAAGAAGCCGCGTTCTTTGTGCGCTGCGTAGAAGCCTTCAGCTTGTTCGCGCGACAGTTGGGTCATGCGTGCTGCAACGATTTTCAGGCCAGCGTTTTCAAAACGGGTGTAGATTTGACCGATTACGTTTTTTGCAACTGCGTCTGGTTTGATGATCGACAGGGTGCGTTCGATTGCCATGTGTGAAAACTCCAATAAAAAGAAAGGTTTAAAACGATAAATTGATAGCTCAATCAACCTTTGATTTTACCATACTCCACCCCATATCACCCAGACAGGCAGACCCCTTCTTACTGACTCATCTGCGTTTAATGGAATCTTAAGCTGGTTTTTTTGTAAAAACCGGGGTCCATGCTATGCTTGAACAAAGTAGTAATTTGAATTGTCAACACGGAGGCACTATGAATCAGAACATGCAACGCACTTTTGACCTGTCGGGGGGCATGCAGCAAGTACGCCACCAGGTCTTGCGCAACACTTACTGGCTGCTGGCGCTGTCCATGATACCGACCGTGCTGGGCGCTTTCATCGGCGTGCAAATGCACTTGCCGATGCTGACCGGCGGCATGGGCTTCATCATCTTCATGGTCGTCGCTTTCGGTTTCATGTACGCGATTGAAAAAACCAAGAACTCGGGCCTGGGCGTCGCCGTCCTGCTGGGCTTTACCTTCTTCATGGGCCTGATGCTCACGCCACTCCTGACGCGCACGCTCGGCTACTCGAACGGCGGCATGCTGATCATGACGGCGTTCGGCGGCACGGCCACCATCCTGGCCGTGATGGCGACGATAGCCACGGTGTCGAAGCGCGACTTCTCGGCCATGGGCAAATGGCTGTTCGCCGGCGTGATCGTGCTGATCCTGGCATCGGTGGCGAACATTTTCCTGGGCCTGTCGGCACTGTCGATCGTGATTTCCATGGTCGCCATCGCCATCTTTTCGGCCTACATCCTGTATGACGTGCAGCAAATCATCAACGGCGGCGAGACCAACTACATCTCGGCCACCCTGCGCATCTACCTGGACGTGTACAACATCTTCACCAGCCTGCTTTCCCTGTTGGGTTTCGCCGGCGGCAGCCGCGACTAAGCGCTGCGCTAGAAATTAGAAAGCCGACCCTCGGGTCGGCTTTTTTACGTCTGTGAAAAAAGCCGCCTGTACGGCGGCTGTTCGCGGCAGGTTCGCAGCATTCGGTAATGCGATCAAAAGTCGTGATTCGACGGATACTTACTGTAAAAATCGTTATCCCATTTGAAATTGGTAAAGGCCACGGTAAGGGAAATATCCAGCGCCTCGACAAAATGCCAGCAACCGACGGGTAAAAACAGGATTTCGCCCGGTGACAGCACGCATTCGCGCACTTGCACGTCGGCCATCAGCGGATAGCGCTGCAAGTCGATGTCGCGCCCGTCGACGGGCGTAAAACAGTGACGCTGGTTGTACACGCGCGCCACCTCGCAGGCAGCCATGATGCGCAGCCGCTTGCGCCCCTTCACCTGCGCCATGAAGTTGTTCGTCAGGTCGTGGTGGAATGGCGTCACCGTGCCGGCCGGGCCAAACCATAAAAAGCCCGTGGGGCCGCCATCCTGCTCCAGGTATTCGGGCAGTTGCCCGATATCGTCCCACAGCTCGCGCAAGGCTTGCCGGTTCTGCGAATTGTTGTTCGCCGTCATGTAGAAATCGTTGGTCGTGCCGCTGCTCTCGACCAGGCTGGCATAGTCGCCAAACGCCATCTTGCGCTTGTGCGCCACGCTGTTCATTTCGTACTGCGCATCCGCTTCGCGGCCGAATTGCACTTCCACCTCGCGCTGCGCGTAGTGCTCGCGGAAGTAGGCCGGACTCCATTTCCGGATCGCCGGCCAGTCATCCAGCATGCCGGTGATAATCACGGGCTGATTGGTGGAATAGAACTCCGTTAAAAACTCGTGCGCCGTCAGTTTCTCGCGGCGGGGAATCTCGGTCTGACGCAGATGGTTCAGCCTGCGCTGGATATCGATCACCCAGTCGCGCTTGGCCAGCCGGTTCGACAGGCGCACGGCGCCCGCCAGGTAGGGACTGTGCAGCGCCAGCTCCACCTCGCGGCGCGCCAGGCTTTCCGCGATGCCGGCCTGTTGCAGCACCGGCATCAGCGCCGACGGGTGACTGCCCAGCATGAGGTTTTCCGCGATCCAGCTGCGCCACTCGCGGCTCAGCTCCTGTACCCCCTGATTGAGTCCCAATGTCGATACGGCCGCCATTACCTGTCTCCTTTTTATATGCATAAGCGGCCGGACAGTATGCACTGTCCGGCCGCACCCTACCCTAACGACGCATTACCGCACTTTCCACACCTCCGTCGCCAGGACGCCGTTGGCGTCGCCATCGAGTTCCCATGAAAACGCGCCGCGCAAGCCTTGGTCCTTGACATACTTCACCTTGGTACCGATGACGGTCGGGTCGTCATAGCTCCACCACTGGCCGCCCGCGCCCGTGTACAGGTACAGCTGCTTGGTCACGGGATGGTAGTAGCGCGTGCCGGCCTTGGCGACGAGGATTTTATAGTCCTCGATGCCCGACTCGTACGTGCCTGGCGCCGTACCCGTGGCCGCCTGGTACAGGCCATCGCCGTTCGGTCCCGGCGCCACGCCCGTCCAGCCGCGGCCATAGAACGGTATGCCCAGCAGCAACTTGTTACGCGGCACGCCGGCGGCAATCATGTATTGCACCGCCTTGTCGCCCACGTATTCGCGTGCCATGCCCGTCGACGGATCGGCGGGGTCGGCATACAGCTGGGCGTTGAAGTTGGTGCTGGTTTCCCAGCCGCCGTGGAAGTCGTAGGTCATCAGGTTGATCCAATCCATGTACTGCGAGTACAGGGCCGGTTCCGTGTTGTCGATCTTGTCCTTGCCGGCACCGACAGCCGCCGTCAACAGGTAGCGCTTGCCGTTGGCGGCACCGAGCGCATCGAGCTGGCTGCGGAATTCCGCCATCAGCAAGGTAAAGTTGCGCTTGTCGTTGGGGCTGACCGTGTTGTACGGCTGGCCGCCGCCCACCGGGTATTCCCAGTCGATGTCGATGCCGTCAAAGATGTTGGCCGCCGCGCCCACGCCGCCGCGCCCGCCCTGCACCGGCAAATTGCCCTTGATGTAGATATCGATGCAGGAACGCACCATCTGCTTGCGCAGTGCATCGGTGGCCGAACCGACGGAGAAATTCTTCGACCAGCTCCAGCCGCCCAGCGAGATAAACAATTTGAGGTTCGGGTGCGCCGCCTTGAGCTTTCTCAGCTGCAGGAAGTTGCCCGACAAGGGAGCGTCCCACGGGATGGCCTGGCCATCGACGGTGCGCTTCGGCGTACGGATGTAGTCGGCCTCGGCATCGCCGCCCGTGCCCGCGTCCGGTGAATTCGGATTCGTCGCGCCCGGTTCCGTCTTGGTGATCATGGCGCATTCATAGCCGCCATTTTTCGAATAGATGTTGCCGAAGGCATAGTTAATGAAGGTCAACTTGTCGGCCACGCCGCTGGAATGCACGTTCGCTACTTCATAGTCTCGGCCATACACGCCCCACTGCGCGAAGTACGAGCCCACTTCGCGGCCCGCGGGCGTTGGCGTTGGCGTTGGTGTCGGGGTCGGGGTCGGCGTTGGCGTTGGAGTCGGGGTCGGGGTCGGGGTCGGCGTTGGAGTTGGCGTTGGAGTTGGCGTTGGAGTTGGCGTTGGCGTTGGCGTGATGCTGCAGATCTCCTGGCTGGTCCATGGCTTGCCCGTGCCCGCGGCGCCGCTGCTGGTCGACGGGTTGTCGCCCTGCGTCCAGTAGTTGGCGCGGTAATTCGTGCCCGCATAGCTGACGGTGGCGCCCGCGCTGTAGGCCGTACCGGCCACCCACGCCAGTGCGCAGGTGCCGCCGGTCGGGGTCGGCGTTGGCGTCGGAGTGGGTGTCGGGGTTGGATTCGGCGTTGGCGTTGGCGTTGGTGTCGGGGTGGGAGTGGGTGTCGGCGTGGTGCCACCATCGCAGGTGCCGCCGGCGCTCCACAGGCTCGGTGTGGAAACGGGATTCCAGCCGGAGCCCACGTGATCGGTCTGTGTCACCAGGGCCGTGTAGTTGGCGCCCAGGTAAGTGACCACCGTGCCGGCATTGTAGGTGCCGCCCTCTTGCCATGGCACGCAGGCGACTACCGTGCTGGCCGCCAGCAATTGTGAGCCACCCGGCGCGCCGGCGTCGCCGCCGCCACCGCATGCCGCCAGCACGCCACCGCTGGCCAGACATACCATCATGTTCCTGATTGTTTTTTTGAGTATTAAATTTTCCACGCTGTCTCCTGTTCAGGTTTGCGGAAATACCACTCTGCTTCAATAAAAAGCTACCCTGTGATTTTGTTTTTTTGCAGCTGCAAGAACAGCATGCTGCTGAAAAAATAGGCGGTCAAGTGGTTTTAAAGTGGCCTCAAAGTGGGCAATACCACTTCGCGCAAAAGCCGCAGCGACAGTGGCGTATGGCGTGTTGTCCTACTGGACAATCAAAAAAACGGCAGAGGGAGGGTGAAGCAAGACGCTGTATCGGGAAAAGACAGACCAGTTTTATAACACGCTGTAAGTGGTATTGGGGTAGCGTGCCGTGCCGTTGAATACGGCAGCGGCGGGTGCCTGCCTGGCCACCCGCCGCGCCAGGTAGACTTATTGAGGCAAATCAAATACCGCCATCGACTCCACGTGCGAGGTGTGCGGGAACATATTCACCACGCCCGCCTTGCTCAGCACATAACCCGCTTCCAGCGCCAGGATGCCGGCGTCGCGCGCCAGGGTTGACGGGCTGCACGAAACGTACACGATGCGTTTCGGCAGCAGGTCCGGACGCACTTGCGACAAGCCGACCAGCGCCTGGCACAGGGCCATGGCACCATCGCGGGGCGGGTCGACCAGAATGCGGTCGAACTTGCCCAGCGCGATCAGGTCGTCCGTCGTCACTTCGAACAGGTTGCGCGTCGAGAACGAGGTTTTTTCCGCCAGGCCGTTGGCCAGGGCGTTTTCCAGCGCCCGCTCCGTCAGGGTGGTGCTGCCTTCGATGCCCACCACGGCGCTGCCTTGCGTGGCCAGCGGCAGGGTGAAATTGCCCAGGCCGCAGAACAGGTCGGCCACGCGGTCGGTCGGCTGCACTTCCAGCAAACGCAGGGCTTTCGACACCAGCACGCGGTTGATGTGGTGGTTCACTTGCGTAAAATCGACAGGCTTGAACGGCATCTTGACGCCGAATTCCGGTAGCAGATAGTGCAGTTGCTTGTCGAGCGGATAGAACGGCACGGCCGTTTCCGGGCCTTTCACCTGCAACCACCATTGCACGCCGTACTCGTCGGCAAACGCCTTCAATATCGTTTCGTCGTCCGCCGTCAACGGCGCCATGATGCGCAAGACCATGGCGGTGACGTCTTCACCCACGGCCAGCTCGATCTGTGGCATCTGGTCGAAAATGGACAGCGAACCGATCAGTGCACGCAGGGGCAACAGCATGGCCGAGATGTGCGGCGGCAAGATTTCGCAGCTATCCATGTCGGCAACGAAAGCCGATTTCTTTTCGTGGAAACCCACCAGCACGGCGTCTTTCTTCTTGACGTGGCGCACCGACAGGCGCGCGCGGTAGCGGTAGCCCCAGGTCGGGCCATACATGGGGCGCATGATGCTTTGCGGACGCACCTTGCCGATATGCCACAAGTTATCTTCCAACACGCGCTGCTTGATCGCCACTTGCGCCGACGGCTCCAGATGCTGCATCGAGCAGCCGCCGCAGTTATCGAAATGCTTGCACTTGGGTGTCACGCGCATGGACGATTCGCGGTGCAGCACCGTCATGCGGGCCATTTCCCAGTTCTTCTTTTTCTTGAACGTCACAAAGCTGACGCGCTCGCCCGGCAACGCGCCTTCGACAAACACGACCTTGCCCGGCGAGCCGTCTTCGTTCTCAATATGGCCAACGCCACGGGCGTCCATGTCGAGCGATTTGATTTCGATGATATTTTCTTGCATAGCGATCAATAGGTAAGAGTGGGCCAGGACGCAGGGCCGCGCTGGAACTTGAAAGAATGGGGAAAGGTCAGGCGCCGCGAGCGGGGCGTATGATAGCAGATGCAGGCCCGCAACAGCCGGACCGGGAGGCTTACAAAAGGGAATCTCTCACGACGCCGCGCGCCGCCATGGCCCGTTTGAGCTTGATCAAGGCTTCTTGCTGGATCTGGCGCACGCGCTCGCGCGTCACGCCCATTTCTTCGGCCAGGGTTTCCAGCGTGGCCGGATCGTCGTTGTCGAGGCCGAAACGGCGCATGATGACCACGCGCTGCTTGTCGGGCAGCTTGGTCAGCCAGTCGCGCACCAGCACCGTCATTTCATGGTGCTCGGCGCGCGCGTCGGGGCTGTCTTCGCTGGCGCCGGGCAGCATGTCCATCAGCGACGACTGCGGATCGTTGTCGAGCGGCGCGTCGAGCGAGGTGGCGTGCTCGGACAGGGCCAGGATATCCTGCACCTCTTCCACGGGACGGCCCACCAGGTGGGCGATGTCTTCCGCAGTGGCATCCTTGCCATCGTGATGCTGGGCTTCCAGGTGGTATTTGCCGCGCAGGATCTGGTTCAGTTCGCGCACCATGTGCACGGGCAGGCGCACCGTGCGCGCCTGGTTCATGATGGCGCGCTCGATGCTCTGGCGTATCCACCAGGTGGCGTACGTGGAAAAACGGAAACCGCGCTCGGGCTCGAACTTGTCGATGGCCCGCATCAGGCCGATGTTGCCCTCCTCGATCATGTCGAGCAAGACCACGCCGCGGTTGATGTAATGCTTGGCGATCGACACGACCAGGCGCAGGTTGTGCTCGATCATGGTTTGCCGGGCTGCGAAATTGCCCTGTTTGGCCAGGGTGGCGTAATGCACCTCTTGCGCCGCCGTCAGCAGGGGCCGTGTGCCGATCTGGTTCAGATAGTGCTGCGTGGTATCGGTCGACAGTTCGGCCGCCAGCACTTTTTTCAGCTCATCGACACTTTCGACCAGCACGCTGACGCTGGCCACTTCGCGGCCCTCGCCCGCGTCGACGGCATCAATACCGTCGAGCTCGCCGGCCTCGTCCGTCACGACTTCGTCTGCCCCGTCTTCCGGCAGTTCCGGCTCATCGTCCAGCTGATCGTGCGGCGCGTGTGTCATTGCTTTACCTAACGGTTAGGCAGGAATTTCGAAGGGTCGACAGGCTTGCCCTGCTGGCGGATTTCAAAGTGCAGCTTCACGCGGTCGGCATCGGAATCGCCCATTTCGGCGATGGCCTGGCCTTTGTTGACGTTCTGCCCTTCCTTCACCAGGATGCTGCGATTATGCGCATACGCCGACAACAAGCTATTACTGTGCTTCACGATGACAAGATTACCATAACCACGGATTCCGCTCCCGGCATACATGACTTTTCCCGCGCCGGCCGCCACCACTTGCTGGCCCGCCTTGCCGGCGATATCGACACCCTTGTTCTTGCCTTCATCAAAAGTGCCGATGACCTTGCCTTCGGAAGGCCACATCCAGCTGATCTTGTCATCGCCAGCCGCTTGTGCGGCAGGCGCGGCCGCAGCGGCTGCCGGTGCGGCGGCGACAGCTGCTGCTGGCGCAGGTGCAGGCTTGACGTCGCTGCTGCCGCCATCGGCGCGCAATTCGGCCAGGGTGGCGTCGGAATACGCGCGCTTCTCGCCGCGCGGGCCCGTTTTCTTTGGCACGACAGGCGCGGCCGGTTTGATTTCCGTGACGGGCGGCATGACGACGGCCGACGTCTGCGCGCCGCCCGTGTCGCCATTTGGTGGCAGCACGCGCAGCACTTGGTCGACCTTGATGTCGTTCGGGTTGCTCAAATCATTCCAGGCCACCAGGTCGCGGTAATTCTGGCCGTGTTCCAGGGCGATGCGCAGCAGGGTGTCGCCGCGCTTGACCGTGTAAAAAGCCGGGTCGCGGTCGCGCGGATCGCTGGCTGCGGCGCTGCTGCTCGATGGATGGCGCTCCACGACAGGTGCCTGGACGCCCGTGGTGCCGCAACCGCTCAACAGCGCGGCCAAGGTGATGCTACATAGAAGTATGTTACTTTTCTTAATCATTCGCATGTAATTGTATGTCCTGCTTGCTAGCTGATCCGGGGATCATATGGTGCCCGGGCGCAAAGGCACGAAATGGCAATCTTCCAGGGTTTGGCTAGTCCATTCCATTTTCCCCACCCGGGTAATGAGTTGTAAGTGTTGCAATTTAGCGCCCACCGGCGCAACCAGACGCCCGCCGGGCGCCAGCTGTTCCAGCAAGGCTTGCGGGACTTCCAGGCCGGCAGCGGCAAGGATGATGCCGTCGAAGGGCGCCGCCTGCGGCAGGCCAAGCATACCATCTCCGTACTGCAAGCGCAGATTTGACACGCGCAGCGGGCGCAGATTGACCTTCGCCAGCTCGTGTAAAGGTCGGATGCGCTCGATCGAAAACACCTCTTTTGCCACCAGCGACAGCACTGCCGCCTGGTAGCCGCAGCCGGTGCCGATTTCCAGCACGCGCTGCAAACTGCCGCCCTGGCGCATCACTTCGATCATGCGCGCCACGATATACGGCTGCGAAATGGTCTGATGGTGGCCGATGGGCAAGGAGGCATCGATATACGCCTGCGATGCCAGCGCCTCGTCCATGAACAGGTGGCGCGGCACGGCTTGCATGGCGTCGAGCACCACCTGGTCCTTGACGCCCTGTTTCGAGATGCGCGCCACCATGGCCCGGCGCACGGCGTCCGAGACAAGCGGGTTTTGCCGTGGCGGCGACACCACGGCCGGCTGCGCCCGCTCGTTGGCAATGGCCTGCGCGCGCGACAGCGCGATGGGCAGCGTGGCAACGTGGTACGGCGCGCCTCCCCTGGCTGCAGTTTGCGCCGCATTTTGCATCGCCGTCTGCGGCGTGGCGATGCGCGACTGCGCCAGCGACTGCCCCCCGCCCTGCCTGGCAGGCTTGCCGGCCAGCGAATCGAGGGAAAGGGGGAAGGTACGCGGCTTGTCAGTCATAGTGAGCGTTCATGCCAGGCCTTTTGCCAGTGCGTCGAGTTGGGTGGTATGCGTCAGGTCGATCTGCAGCGGCGTGATCGATACTTGTCCATGTTCAACGGCATGGAAGTCCGTGCCCGGACCGCCTTCCTTGGCGGCACCGGCCGGGCCGATCCAGAAGATTTCACGGCCACGGGGATCGAGAGCGCGGATCACAGGCTCGGCCGAATGGCGCTTGCCCAGGCGCGTGGCTACCACGCCTTGCATTTGCGCGTAAGGAATGGCGGGTATATTCACATTCAATAAATACGGTTTCTGCAGGGCGTCAAACTGGCGCTCGACGATTTCTCTCGCCACGCGGGCGGCCGCATCCAGGTTGGCCCAGCCAAACTGCGACTGGGAAAAGGCAATGGCGGGAATGCCGAACAGATAGCCTTCCGTGGCGGCGGCCACGGTGCCCGAATACAAAGTGTCATCGCCCATGTTGGGGCCATTGTTAATGCCCGAGACCACCAGGTCGGGGCGTTCGATGAGCATACCCGTCAGCGCCACGTGCACGCAGTCGGTGGGCGTGCCGTTGACAAAATAGAAGCCGTTGGCAGCCTTGTGCACGGACAAGGGCCGGTCCAGGGACAGCGAATTGGATGCGCCCGAGCGGTTGCTGTCGGGCGCCACCACGACGATGTCCGCAATGGGCGCGAGCGCGTCGGCCAAGGCTGCCAAGCCTGGCGCCAGGTAACCGTCGTCGTTACTGATAAGAATTCTCATAACGAGATTTTACCTGAAGCAATGCCAACACTGCGCGTGCCACGCACCGATAGATTGCATTATTTATGCCGCCGCGCGGACATGGCGCGCAGCGTCAGCGCTGCTCGATGCGCGCCTCCGACAACGCCCCTTCCAGCGCCTGCACTTCATCTTCCTGCAAGGCCAGCAAAGCATTCAGATCACCTTGCAATTTATACATTCTTTTCAGCTGCGCCATGCCGCGCCTGCGCAGCTTGCCTGGCACCCCCGGGCGCAGCAGGCAAGACTTCAAATGTTCGGCCAGTTCGCCCGCCTGCGGATACTGCTCGCGCTCTATCATGCCTTGCAACATCAAGACCATGCTGGCTAGGGTGTCCGGTTCGGCCCCTTCGTACCCGTTGGCGCGGCCAGCCAGGATGGTTTGCTGCAAATGCCGGGCGCCGTCCAGCACGCTGTCCGCATGCCCCGTGACGGGCGCATTCAACAGCCGGTCACTGCCGCTGAGCACAGCGTCTTCCAGCAGGCGCGCCGCCTCGCTCTCGCCCTGCTGCTGCAGGGTGCCAGCCAATTGCTTCTTGCTGTGCAAGGTATCGAGGTGATCTTCGCCCAGCAGGCGCGCATGCACTTCCAGCACCTGCTCCTGCACGCTGCGCGCCGCATCAAGCTCGCCACGCCGCAGCAGCGCTTCGGCCAGTTTGCGCTGGCTCATCAGGGTTTCAGGATGGTCGAGCCCGTGCATGCGCTCGCGCGCCGCCACCTGGTCTTCGTGCAACTGGCGCGCGCCGGCCCAGTCGCCCTGCCCGGCCACGATATCGGCCAGCAAGTCGCGCGTGGCCAGGGTGGCCGCATGGTCGCTGCCCAGGCGCCGCTCCTGCGCCTGCAGCACGGCAACAAACATGCGCCGCGCGCCTTTCAGGTCGCCTTCGTGTCCCAGCGCCTGCGCCAGAGCCAGCTTGCTGCGCAAGGTGTCGCCATGCTCGGCGCCAAACAGGCGCTCGCGCGCCGCTACCACCGTGCCCAGCACTTGCTGCGCCTGCGCCAGCCGGCCCATGCGCAGCAAGGTGGCGGCGCGGCCATCCATCGCCTCCAGAGTCAGCGGATGCTCGCCACCGAGCTGGCGCGCGTAAATGGCCAGCACGGTATCTTGCAGCAGCAGCGCCGCCGCCAGCTCTCCTTGCAGCAAGAGGGTTTGCGCCAGGCAGGCCCGGGCGACCAGGGTATCGGGATGTTCGCTGCCCAGCACGCGCTCGCGCACGTCGAGCACGTCCTCTTCCAGGAAGCGGGCTTCATCGAGCTTGCCCAGCTGGCGCAGCAGGCGCGCCATGCCGCTCTTGCACGCCAGGCTGTCGGGATGTTCCTCGCCCAGCAGGCGCACGCGGATTTCAACGCTCTGGCGGAAGGCATCGAGCGCCTGCGCGCTGCGCCCGTCCTTGCGGTATAGCTCGCCCAGGCGGGCCAAGTCGCGCGCCAGCGGCAGCGCCACGGCGCGGCCCGGTTCGAGCAGCAAGGCCTGGCGCGCTTCGCTGATGGCGCCCAGCAAGGCGATTTCACGGCTCGATTGCCATGCAAAGTAGCCGCCCGTCAGCCAGTGCAGAAACGCTTCGAAGGTACGCGTGAGGGAAAAGCGGTCGCCGCCCTGATCGATGCGCACGGCCAGCTGCTCGCCATAGGCAAAGGTTTTCGTCTGCTGCAACTGGACTTCGTCGAAATAGCTGTCGAGGGAAATCTGCGGCAAACCGTAGGAGGTACGCAGCAAGCGCTCGAACAGGGGCTGGAAGCCGGCGATACCCTTGTGCGCGTCGCCGCGGCGCCACTCGGCGCGCTGCGCGCCATCGCCCATTTCTATACGCGAGGGCAAGGGATACACGAGCAGCGGACGCTGTTCGTCTTCATGGCTGCGGCGGTACTCGATGGCCCGCGTGACGAGCGCATCGACGCCTTCCAGGCTTTGCCGGTTCGGCGTGAAGACCACCACCAGCTTTTTCGGCAGCAAGGTAGTGCAGATGCCGGCACTGTCCGTGCGGCCCGTGCGGGAATCGACCAGGACATAGCGGAAATGCTGGGCCAGGGTATCGGCGAAGCAGCGAAACAGGGCCGGGCAGGTGTCGAACAGCTGGTCCCAGCGCATCTGCGCCAGGCGCTCGCTATAGCTGGCATCGAAACGCCCCGCGCGCATCAGGTACAGCGGGCTGCCCTGGTCGACGCGCACCACATATTGCTGCCAGTCGATGGCGTCGAGCACGCGCTGCGCCAGCGCCGCATCCTCGCGTCCCCCACCTTCGCGCCCCCTAGCCTGCCCGCCGGCGCGCGCGCCCGCCTTTTGCAAGCTGATGCGCTCGAGCTGCTGGCGGCACGCCTCGAAGAACTCGAGCACGCCAGGTCGCTCTTCGTGCTGCTCGAAATAATGGTGCAGGCCCGGCGCTTCCATGTCCCAGTCCAGCATCAGCACGGGCACGCTGGCGTTTTCGCGCCGCGCCAGCAGGACGGCAATGTTCGACAGGGCCATGGTGCGGCCGGTACCGCCCTTGTAGGAATAGAAGGTGACGACTTCGCCAGGGGCGCTCAAAGGTGGCAGGGAGAGGCGTTGGCATTCCATGACGGGACCTTTTACGTGATTAACGTGGAAAGTGGGGAGGCGGAATGGCGCGCCATTCCGGCGGGATAGCGGGCAACACGAAACGGCTGCAATCGTGGCCGGGCGGTGTCGACCGTTTGAGCAAGTGGTAATGCGTGGCAATGCGCTGCACGATGCGTTCGATATCGGGCAGGTATTGCGGATTCGACTTCAGGTCGCCGCTGGCCAGCGTATAGCCGGAGAAATCGACGTACAGGCCCGACTCCGTGATTTGCGGCGGCAAGCCGTCCGGATGGCGCGTCATGATGATGGGGATGATCAGGTGGCTGGGCAGTTCATACCAGGCGCGCCGCTCCTGTTCGATTAGTTGCATGGCAGCAAATTCACGCCGCGTATAGCCGTGCGCCTCATATTTGGGCGTGTACAGCACGATCATGCAGACGCTCTGGCACATGGCGCGCGCCACGCGCAGGTCGATATCGTCGCCGCCACCCAGTTGCTCGCTGTCGATGAACAGCACTTCCTCGCGGTCGAGGTGCGGCTCCAGATAGCAAGCCAGCGCCTCGATGAGATCATTCTTGAACTTGTTCATGAACGCATATTGGCCGTGTGCATAGCTCAAGAAACAGCCGTAGCGGATCTCCATGGCATCCCCCCCCCCTGTTCCCCGTGCGGCCCTGCCATCGCCGCGCCTTGATCCTGCAAGGCATGAGTTCACTGTAGACCGCCCGGCAACGGCCCTGTTTGCGCTGGCGCAAAGATGTGTCTGGCGTCCTGGACATGCGGAAAGAAGCCAGAAACTGGCGCGATCACGCCCATTTTTAGCATGCCAGGCACGCAGGCAGGCGCCGCACAGAAAGCGCTAGTGGCTTGATAACAAAGGGAAATAAGCCGGCGCGCTGATGGCGCCGGCAAGACGACTAGGCGCCCTTGGCAGGCAGGTTGCGGAAGAACTCCACCACTTCGGCGGTATCGCGCGTGCGCTTGAAGGGTGGCAGGCTTTGCCAGATGCGCTTGCCGTACGGCTTGGAAATGAGGCGCGGATCGCAGATCATCAGCACGCCGCGGTCACCCTCGTCACGAATCAGCCGGCCCGCGCCCTGCTTCAGGTTGATAATGGCTTCCGGCAGGGAATGGTGCATGAAACCATTCTTGCCCTGCTTTTCCATCACTTCGATGCGCGCGGCCAGCACGGGATCGTCAGGCGGCGCGAACGGCAGCTTGTCGATGATCACCAGAGAGAGCGCATCGCCGCGCACGTCGACGCCTTCCCAGAAGCTCTGGCTGCCGATCAGCACGCCGTTCCCGGCGGCGCGGAACTGATCGAGCAATTCCGTGCGGCCCTTGTCGCCCTGCACGAACAGCGGAAAGTTCAGGCCCCGCTGCTTGAATTCATCGGCCAGGCGCTCGGCCGCGCGCTTCACGGCGCGCAAGGTGGTGCACAGGAAGAAGGTGCGCCCGCCCGCCGCCTCGATGATGGGCAAGGCGCAGTCGATGACGGCATCCGTGTAGCCCAGCGAATTCGGCTGCGGCAGGTTTTGCGGCACGAACAGCAAGCCCTGCTGGACATAGTCGAAGGGACTCGGCCAGGTGTGCGACGGTTCGCCCGTCAAGCCCATCTGTTCGGAAAAATGCTTGAAATCGTTCTTCACGGCCAGAGTGGCGGAAGTAAAAATCCAGCTGCGCGGCGTGCCTTCGCGCTGGTTATTAAAAATCGGCGCGATCGACAATGGCGTTTTATGCAACTGCAAGGAGCTGGAAAACGCTTCCACCCAGAACACGGCTTCTTCGCCGGCCGCCACCTTGGCCTTCGGATCGAACTTCCAGCCGCTCAGCTGCTGCGCCAGCTCGACGCCGCGCACGCGGCACTGCTCCAAGGTTTCCGCCCGTTCCGCCTGGGTTTCCAGCACCGCCACCATACCGTCAAGCTCATCTTTGAGGGTGTCCAGCGCGGGAAAGAAGTCGCTCGACGGGGCGATTTGGGGCAGGGACAGACGCACGATATCCTGCGGGAACGTCAGGCGCAGGTCGCGCGCCGCCTTTTCCACCACCGTGACGGTTTTTGCCCAGTCGATGCCGCGCGCATGCGCCAGCCCTTCGGCCAGCACGTCGCGGCACAGCTCCAGGATTTGCGAGGTGGACACCGTATTGCCAAAGAATAAAGTGGCCGTGTCGGGCAACTGGTGCGCCTCATCGAAGATGATGGTGTTAGCCGATGGCAGCAATTCCGCCACGCCCGTGTCCTTCAGGGCCACGTCGGCAAAGAACAAATGGTGGTTGACCACCACCACGTCGGCCTGCTGCGCTTCCTTGCGGGCCTTCATGACGAAACAATCCTGGTAATACTGGCACTCGGCGCCCATGCAGGTGTCGCGCGTGGACGTCACCAGGTTCCAGATCATGGCGTTTTCCGGCACCTTGGCCAGCTCCGCCTTGTCGCCGGAACTGGTCATCTTGATGAAGCGCGAAATTTCGCGCAAATGCCCCACGTCGTCGCGCGAGGTCATGCGCCCGTTCTGCAGGGTGCGTTCCAGGTGATAGTGACAAACGTAGTTTGAGCGGCCCTTCAGCAAGGCCACGGAGACGGGCGCCTGCAACGCGGCGCGCACGGTAGGGATATCGCGCAGGAATAGCTGGTCCTGCAAGTTCTTCGTGCCGGTGGAAACAATAGTCTTGCCACCCCACATCAAGGCCGGCACCAGATAGGCGAAGGTTTTACCCGTGCCCGTGCCCGCCTCGGCGATCAGGGTTGTCTGGCTGTCGATGGCATGGGCGATGGCCTTGGCCATTTCCGTTTGCGAACGGCGCGGCTTGTAGCTGCCCACGGCGGGACCGAGCGGGCCGCCGGCGCCAAACAGGCGCTCGATGTCGGCATCGTGCTTGCCAGGTGGGGCCTGCGGTTCGGCTGGCAGACTGGCTGGCAGAACGGCAGGCTGGCCATCTGGGCTTGCGGGCAATAAATTGTGATCGGTCAAAATATACTTAGGTGAAGGCTGGACTGGACGCTACTGGCGCCCCTCAGGCGGGAACATCGGGCACCAACTGCATTTTCAGCAAGGTGATGTGATCCTTCAATTGCAATTTGCGCTTTTTCAGGCGGCGCAGTTGCAGCTCGTCATGGTGACCATCGAGTATCAGCAACTCGATGACGGCATCGAGGTCACGGTGTTCCACGTTGAGTTCAATCAGGCGCCGCTCTATATGCTGTGCATCGCTCATGTGTTGCGTTCCAGGCAGTGTTGGTAACAGTGTTGTTAAACCGGTGCGCGCAGCGTACGCAGGCAGCCATCGGCGCCAGCATCACCGGCGAGTGCGTAGTTTAACCTGCCGCGCGCGTTAGGGCACGCCATTTCCGGCATGGCCCCTTACACGGCGGTTTTACTTGGCAGGCGGCACGGGTATAGCAACGGCCGGCGTGCTGGCAGCGGCGGCTGCCGCCTTGGCCTGCGCTTCGGCCTGGCGCTGGGCCAGGCGTTGCGCCACGCGTTTCTGGCGCGCCACGGCGTCAGCCTGCTTGCGCGCATAGTCTGCCTCGCGGGCCGCGCGGCGCGGCGCGTCGGCAGCGTCGGCGGCAGCCTGTCTCGCCACCTTCGCCGCTTGCTCAGTCTCGCGCTCGGCAACGCTCTTGCCTTCCGGCTTGGGCGGCGCCGGCTCGGGCGCGACGACCTTCACGGGCTTGGGCATGGCCGCAGCCCGCTGCTCGGCATCGAGGCGCGCACTTTCCTGCGTCCTGGCCATGTCCATATCGCGCAGGCGCACGGACTCGGCCCGTTTGAAATAGTTCGCTTCCGCTTCGACGGCGCGCAGGCGCAGCAGGATCAGGCGGCGCTTTTCCTTGGCCTTGTCCAGGCAGTTATTCACGAAAAATTTGTCGTAGCACTCCAGTTCGCGCGCCACAAACTCATTTTCCGCCGCCTCGCGCTCGCTGGCTGACTGCTTCAACTTGGCGTCCGCCTCTTCCACCGACAAGGTGGCGGACACCTGCGGGGCGCCGACCTCATCCAACGCCGCACCACCCTGGTGCGCGCAGGCGGACAATGCCAGGGTCAGACCCAGCGCCGCTCCCAGCTTGTATAGTGTATTTGCCATTATCTTCATAATCCCTGCCTCAAACGATCGCGTCGGCCGCGCCGCGCTGTTCTTTTTCCATGTATTCGCGCGATTGCATCTCGATGATACGCGAAACGGTACGGTGAAACTCGTTGGCCAGCATGCCGTTCGTGTACAGCTGCTCGGGCGCCACTTCGGCCGACATGATCAGCTTAACCTTTTGATCATAAAACACGTCGATCAGCCAGGTAAAGCGGCGCGCTTCGGACGACTGCGCCGCCGACATGGCCGGTATGCCGGACAATATCACCGTATGGAAGCGGCTGGCGATTTCCAGGTAATCATTTTGCGAACGGGGGCCGCCGCACAGGGTGGCGAAGTCGAACCAGATGATGCCGCCCGCGCGGCGCAGGCAATGGATTTCGCGGCTCTCGATGCGGATGCGCGCGTCTTCGTCGGCCGTCTCGGCGATGCGCGTGTAGGCGTCGCGCAGGGCCTTGTCGGTCGCTGCGCACAGTGGCGTATAGTAACTTTCCACCTGCTCCAGCGCGCGGCCGCGGTAATCGACGCCCGCATCGACGTTCATCACGTCGAGCTTGTCCTTCAGCAGGGCGATGGTCGGCAGCATGCGATCGCGGTGCAGGCCGTCCGGATACAGCAGGTCCGGATCGTAATTCGAGGTCATGATGAAGGACACGCCATTGGCGAACAGGGCCGACAGCAGGTTATACAGGATCATCGCGTCGGCGATGTCGGAGACGTGAAATTCATCGAAGCAGATCAAGCGGTATTTCTTGGCGATGCGCTTGGCCACCTCATCTAACGGGTCGGCCACGCCTTTCAATTCATCGAGCTGCTGGTGCACGCCGCGCATGAATTCGTGGAAGTGCAGGCGCGTCTTGCGCACCAGGGGCACGACCGAATAAAAACTGTCCATCAGGAACGATTTGCCGCGCCCCACGCCACCCCACATGTACACGCCTTTCGGTACGGCGGGACGGTTGAGCAGGCGCTTGAAGGTACTCGAGCGCTGGCCTTTGTAAGCCACCCACTCGTCATAGCACAGCTGCAGGCGGTCGACCGCGCGCCGCTGGGCGGCATCGGCCTTGAAATCGCGCTTCTGCAACGCGTGCTGGTAAAACTCTTCAACGTTCATGGGATTCGATTCAACAGGGATTCTTGACATAGCGCAAACGGGCCGGCAAGGCAGAAACTGCTTTGCCGGCCCGCTGCGAAGTACCGTACCGCTTAGAAGTTCAGCGTACGCTTATCGACGGCCAGTGCCGCTTCCTTGGTCGCTTCCGACAAGGATGGGTGCGCGTGGCAGATGCGCGCGATGTCTTCGGCCGAGGCCTTGAATTCCATCGCCACGACGGCTTCGGAAATCAGTTCGGAGGCCATCGGGCCGACGATGTGCACGCCAAGGATTTCATCGGTGGTCGCATCGGCCAGGAATTTCACCATGCCCGAGGTGTCGCCCAGCGCGCGCGCACGGCCGTTGGCCATGAACGGGAAGGTGCCAGCCTTGTAGGCGATGCCTTCGGCCTTCAGGGTTTGCTCGGTCTTGCCGACCCACGCGATTTCCGGCGAGGTGTAGATCACCCACGGAATCGTGTTGAAGTTGGTGTGGCCATGCTGGCCAGCGATACGCTCGGCCACGGCAACGCCTTCTTCTTCCGCCTTGTGCGCCAGCATCGGGCCGCGCACGACGTCGCCCACTGCCCATACGTTCGGCAGGTTGGTCTTGCAGTCGCCGTCGACGGCGATGAAGCCGCGCTCGTCGAGCTGCAGGCCGACTTTGTCAAAACCCAGGCCATTCGTGTTCGGCGTACGGCCGATCGAAATGATCAGTTTGTCGAACACGGCTTTTTGCGCTTCGCCCTTGGCGTCCACGAATTCCACGGTGACGTCTTTCTTGCCTGGCGTGATCGCGCCGATCTTGCAACCGAGGTTGATCTTTAAGCCTTGCTTGATGAACAATTTCGACGCTTCCTTGGCGATCTGCTCGTCAACGGCGCCCAGGAAGACCGGCAGGCCTTCGAGCACGGTGACGTCGGAACCCAGGCGGCGCCAGACGCTGCCCATTTCCAGACCGATCACGCCGGCACCGATGACGCCCAGCTTGGCTGGAACGGCGTCGATGGCCAGTGCGCCCGTGTTCGACAAGATCAGTTTCTCGTCGAATGGTGCGCCCGGCAGTTCGCGTGCGTTCGAACCCGTGGCGATGACCACGTGCTTGGCACTCAATGTTTCGTTGGCTTCGCCCGTCACGCTGATCTCATACGCGCCAGCGGCGGCGGCAGCGAAAGCGGCGCGGCCGTGGAAGAAGGCGATCTTGTTCTTCTTGAACAGGTACAGGATGCCGTCGTTGTTTTGCTTGACGACCGTGTCTTTGCGCTTGAGCATCTGGCCCAGGTTCAGTTTCAGGCCGGCGACATCGATGCCGTGCTCGGCGAAGCTGTGGCCCGCGTGTTCAAAATGCTCGGACGATTGCAGCAGCGCTTTCGACGGGATGCAGCCGACGTTGGTGCAGGTACCGCCAGGCGCGGCGCCGCCCTTGGCGTTCGACCACTCGTCGACGCAGGCGACGGAAAAGCCCAGCTGGGCTGCGCGGATGGCGGCGATGTAGCCGCCAGGGCCCGCACCGATGACAACTACGTCAAATTGTTTAGTACTCATGTTTTGTTATTCCAATCTCTTCGTCTGGTACGAAAATCCACAATAAAAGGTAAATCACCACGCCGAAGCCGAAGGTCAATGTAAATAGGACGAAGACGAGGCGCCAGATCCACGCTTCCATGCCGGAAGCGCGGCCCAGGCCACCGCAGACGCCACCGAGCCAGCGGTCGTTGCGCGAGCGGCGCAGGCGGTTGAATTCCTGCACCAGGTCGTTCGACGGGCCGGAGGCGGCATCGGCGCCGGACGTGCTGTCCGGTTTGTCCAGGTTGATATTGCTCAGGAGCTTGGCTTTCGCTTGCGCGAATTCCGCGTCGCTCAGGGCGCCCGCCAGGTGCAACTCGTGCAGACGCTTGATTTCTTCAGAGACGTTCATAGGAATCCTCTTTCATTGAGATCAGCCAGCTGCGTCTTCTGGCAAGGGGTATCAGCTACATTGCCCCGGCGGCGACGCCGGGGGTCTACAGTGCTTACAGGTCCAGCAACAGGCGTGCAGGATCTTCCAGCGCTTCTTTCATCGCCACCAGGCCCAGGACGGCTTCGCGGCCGTCGATGATGCGGTGGTCGTAAGACATGGCCAGGTAGTTCATCGGACGCACCACGATCTGGCCGTTTTCGACAACGGCGCGGTCCTTGGTCGCATGCACGCCCAGGATGGCCGATTGTGGCGGGTTGATGATCGGGGTCGACAGCATGGAGCCGAAGGTGCCGCCGTTCGAGATCGAGAACGTGCCGCCCGTCAGGTCGTCCAGCGTCAGCTTGCCTTCCTTGGCTTTCGCGCCGAATTCACCGATTTTTTTCTCGATGTCGGCGATCGACAGCTGGTCCGCGTTACGGATGATAGGCACGACCAGGCCGCGTGGCGAACCGACAGCGATGCCGATGTCGAAGTAACCGTGGTAGACGATGTCGTTGCCGTCAACGGAGGCATTGATGATCGGGTATTTTTTCAGGGCAGCGACAGCGGCCTTGACGAAGAAGGACATAAAGCCCAGCTTGACGCCGTGCTCTTTCTCGAACTTGTCTTTGTACTTGTTGCGCAGGTCGATGACCGGCTGCATGTTCACTTCATTGAACGTGGTCAGGATGGCGTTCGTCGATTGCGATTGCAGCAGGCGCTCGGCGATACGCGCGCGCAGGCGGCTCATCGGCACGCGCTCTTCCGGACGGTCGCCCAGGCTGGCAGCCGACGGCGTGGCAACTTGCTGCAGCGCTGGCTTGGCAGTGGCTGGCGCCAATGGCGCAACAGCTGGCTTGGCGGAAGCGGCCAGGGCATCGCCCTTGGTCACGCGGCCATCTTTGCCGGAACCGGCGACGTCGCCAGCGGAAAGGCCTTTTTCGGACAGGATCTTGGCAGCGGCAGGCATGGCGACATCGCCTTTGGTCGCGGCAGCTGGTGCGGAGGCGGTCGCGGCGTCTTGCGCGGCGGCAGCCAGGGCTGGCGCAGGCACAGCCGACACTTCCATCGGGCTGACCTTGGCCGAGCCGTCGGTATCGATGATGGCGATGACTTCGCCGGCGACGACGGTGGCGCCGTCGGCCTTGATGATTTGCACGATCACGCCAGCGGCAGGTGCCGGCAGTTCCAGCACCACTTTATCGGTTTCGATATCGATCATGTTTTCGTCGCGCGCGACTGGCTCGCCGACTTTCTTGTGCCATGCGAGCAGGGTTGCTTCTGCAACTGATTCCGACAACTGGGGAACTTTGACTTCGATTTGTGCCATGTAAAACTCCGTTTATTTTGTTATTGCGGCGCCGCCCCTGCGTAGCAAAGGCAGCGCTCCGTCATGATGTATGCGAGCAGGCGCCATGCATAGACATGGCGCCCCTTATCCTGCCACTTACTTGGTCAGGATAAAACCCTTCAGCTTCGAGAATGCCGTTTCCAGCAGATCTTTTTGCTGGGCGTAGTGCTTGTCATAGTAACCGACAGCAGGCGACGCCGAAGCAGGACGACCGGCGTAGGCCAGGCGCTGACCCGATTCCAGGCCTTCGAAGATGTTGTGCTGGATCTGGAACCAGGCGCCCTGGTTTTGCGGCTCGTCCTGGGCCCATACAACTTCGACCAGATTCGGGAACTTCTTCAGTTCAGCAGCGAACGACTTGTGCGGGAACGGATACAGCTGTTCCAGGCGCACGATGGCCGTGTCGGTCTGGCCACGGGTCTTGCGTGCGTTGACCAGGTCGTAGTAGACCTTGCCCGAGCAAGCGACCACGCGCTTGACTTTCTTGGCATCGATTTTGTCGTCGACTTCGCCGATGACTGTCTGGAAACCGCCCTTGGCCAGGTCGGTCAGCGGCGAACCGGCATCCTTGTTGCGCAACAGCGACTTCGGCGTCAGGATGACCAGCGGCTTGCGGAACTGGCGCACCATCTGGCGGCGCAGCAAATGGAAGATCTGCGAAGCCGTCGTCGGCTGCACCACTTGCATGTTGTTGTCTGCGCACAGCTGCAGGAAACGCTCAGGACGCGCGGACGAGTGCTCAGGACCCTGGCCTTCGTAACCGTGCGGCAGCATCATGACCAGGCCCGAAGCGCGGCCCCACTTCACTTCGCCGGAGCTGATGAATTGGTCGATTACCACTTGCGCGCCGTTGGCGAAGTCGCCGAACTGGGCTTCCCAGATCGTCAGCGTGTTCGGTTCAGCGGTCGAGTAGCCGTATTCGAAGGCCAGTACGGCTTCTTCGGACAGCACCGAGTCGATGACGGTGAACGGCGCCTGGTTGTCCGACACGTTTTGCAGCGGAATGTAGGTACCTGCATCCCAACGCTCGCGGTTTTGATCATGCAAGACGGCGTGGCGGTGCACGAAGGTACCACGGCCGGCGTCCTGGCCCGTCAAACGGATGGCGTAGCCGGACGATACCAGCGATGCGTAGGCCAGGTGTTCGCCCATGCCCCAGTCCAGGTTCATTTCACCACGGCCCATGGTGCCACGGTCGCCCAGCACTTTTTCAACCAGCGAGTGGACCTTGAAGTCTTCCGGCACGGTGGTGATGCGGGTCGCCAGGCGTTTCAGTTCCGTCATCGGCACGGCGGTGTCGGCCGAATCGGTCCATTTCTTGTTCAGGAACGGCAGCCAGTCGACGGCGTACTTGTTCTTGAAGTTCGAGATGACCGGATCGACGGTATGCTTGCCGGCGTCCATGGCGTCGCGGAAAGCGGCCACCATCTTGTCGCCGCCATCGGCAGGGATTACGCCTTGCGCTACCAGCTTGTCCGCGTACAGCTTGCGGGTGCCTGGATGCTGGGCGATCTTCTTGTACATCAGTGGCTGCGTCAGTGCCGGCGTATCTTGCTCGTTGTGGCCAAGTTTACGGTAGCAGATGATGTCGAGGACGATGTCCTTCTTGAATTCCATGCGGTAGTCGAGCGCGATTTGCGTCGCCAGTACCACGGCTTCCGGATCATCGGCGTTGATGTGCAGGACCGGTGCTTCGATCATCTTGACGACGTCCGAGCAGTACAGGGTCGAGCGGGCATCGCGCGGATCCGAAGTAGTGAAACCGATCTGGTTGTTGATCACGATATGCACCGTGCCGCCGGTATGGTAGCCACGGGTTTGCGCCAGATTCAGCGTTTCCATGACCACGCCCTGGCCGGCGAACGCGGCATCGCCGTGCACCAGGATAGGCAGCACTTGCGCGCCCTGCGCATCGCCGCGGCGATCCATGCGGGCCTTGACGGAACCTTCGACCACAGGGTTGACGATTTCCAGGTGCGACGGGTTGAACGCCAGCGACAGGTGGACCGGGCCGCCCGCAGTGGAGATGTCCGACGAGAAGCCTTGATGGTACTTCACGTCGCCGGCAGGCAGGTCGTCGCCATGCTTGCCTTCGAATTCTTCGAACAGTTCCTGCGGCGCCTTGCCCAGGGTGTTCACCAGCACGTTCAGGCGGCCGCGGTGGGCCATGCCGATAACGATTTCCTGCACGCCTTTTTCGCCGGCGCGCTGGATGGTTTCATCCATCGAGGCGATGAAGGTTTCGCCGCCTTCCAGGGAGAAGCGCTTCTGGCCCACGTAGCGGGTGTGCAGATAGCGTTCCAGGCCTTCGGCCGCGGTCAGGCGGTCGAGGATGTGGATTTTTTTCTCTGGGGTGAAATTCGGGGTGGAGCGGATCGCTTCCAGTTTCTCTTGCAACCAGCGCTTTTCGGCCGGATCGGAGATGTACATGAATTCGGCACCGATCGAACGCGTGTAGGTGTCGCGCAGATAGTTCAGCAGATCGCGCAGGGTGGCGGTCTCGGGGCCAAAATAGGTATTGCTGATGTTGAACACGGTGTCCATGTCCGCGTCGGTGAAACCGTAGAAGCTCGGCTCGAGCTCAGGGATCATCGGACGTTCCTGGCGTTGCAGCGGATCCAGATTGGCCCAGTGCGAACCGAGGTAGCGGTAAGCGGCGATCAGTTGCGTAGCAGCAACACGCTTGCGGCCCATTTCAGCATCGAAGGAAGCGGTCACTGTGCGGATCGGACCTGCTTTTGCGCGCTCGGCGAACGAGGCGACGACGGAGGCATGCGCCACGTCAGGCTTGTTGGTGCCATCGACGGCAGGCACATGCTGCATCGCGTCGAAGTAGGAACGCCAGTTATCGGGTACCGAGCCTGGATTGTTCAGATACGCCTCGTACAGGTCTTCCACGTACGGAGCATTCCCACCGAACAGGTAGGAGTTGGTCGTTAATTGCTGCATATATTGCTCACCTTTCTTCGCGCTTCGCGAGGAATTAGCGGGTTAATCTAACCTTCCGCGACACGGCCTGACCGGTTAGCGGATTGCACATCAAGTTGTGGGGAAGGGCTTTTTTATTGCACCAGCATTCTGCATACCGTCATTTAGAATAGCACGCGGTATTGTAACGCAACAATCACTAGTTGAATTTTATTTGGCAAGCAAATGTAAGCTGGGTCCTTGATTTCCCCGGGCTTGCAAGCCTGTTACTGTTGTGCTTACAGCACTTCCTTGCCCGCGCTGGCATGCCGCTTGCGCCCAACTGGTCTGCCCGACAACGACGGCGCCGCGATGGCCGCCAGCCAATCGGGATCGCCCGCAAACCACTCAACCAGGAAGTCGAGCATGGTGCGCAGCAGGGGCGACATGTGCTGGCGCGACGTATAGATGCCGTAGATGCCCATGTCTTGCGGCTGATACGCGGGCAGGAGTTCTACCAGTTGCCCGCTGGCGATCAGCGGCGCGGCCGAATAGCGCGGCTGCATGGCGATGCCCGCCCCCGCCACCGTGGCCACCAGCAGGACCAGCGATTCATTCGCCGACAGGCGGCCGCTGACGGGGACAGTGAGCGCTTCCCCATCGTGCGTGAACTGCCACAGGCTCTTGCCGAAATACGTATAAGTCAGGCAGTTATGCAGGGCCAGATCTTCCGCCCGGCGCGGCGTGCCATGCGCTGCCAGGTACGATGGTGCAGCACACACCACCGACGCACAACTGGCCAGCTGGCGCGCGATCAGGTTCGGCTCGAGCGCGTTCGTGATGCGGATCGCCAGGTCGATGCGCTGCTCCACCAGATTGACGGCGCGGTTCTCCATCTGCAGATCGACGGCGGCGCGCGGGTAGCGCCGCAGGTAAGCGGTTACTGCGCCGGCGAGCGCCGTCTGCGCCAGCGATTGCGAGCAGCTAATGCGCAGCAAGCCGTGCGGCGTGTCGATTCCCTCGGGCCAGGCGACGGCCATGGCGCCGGCCACTTCCAGCATCTGGCGGCAGCGCGCCAGCGTGGCCTCGCCCGCATCCGTCAGGCTCAAACGGCGCGTGGTGCGATGCAACAGGCGCGCCCCCGCCCACTGTTCCATTTCGGCCAGGTAACGCGTCACCATGGCACGCGACATATCGAGCGCCTCGCTGGCGGCCACCATGCTGCCGCGTTCGGCGATGGCGACAAATACTTGTGCTGCGGTGATGCGGTCCATGCAGGTACTCCCTTGATTCATCCGATCCATGCAACTAAGTATTGCAATCTACCTTATTTGTCGCGCCTGGTCGAAAAGAGAATATGCTGGCACGCGCCGCCCGCCCCTCCACCTTATTACTGTTGAGCGCGGTGGCGGACGCCATCCTGATCAACGCCCAGTTCCTGCACGACGATGCAGCGCAGTTAGCGCACACCATCGCCGCCAGCGGCAAGCGCCGGCACACCCCGCCTTACAAGGCAGCCAAAAAGCGCTCATACTCTTGCGCGCTGCGCGCCAGCCGCTCGGCATAGCCCGTTTCCTTCGGCCCGTCTTCCGCCCCATAGAAAGCAAAGAAACGGCGGTTGTCGGCGCCGACATAGGCGAGGGTGACATCAAACGGTGCCAGCAGCTGCGCCAAGGTGACGTTCCACTTGCCTTGCGGCGTGAAGTCCTCCTGCCGGATGCCGGCCGTGACGGCCAACGCAACCTTGCGGCCCTGGAAGGCATCGCCGCCCGTGCCGTAAGCCCATCCATACGCCAGCACGTCATCGAGCCACTGCTTCATCAAGGGCGGACAGTTAAACCAGTACACAGGGAACTGCAAGACCACATTGGCGTGCGCCTCCACCAGCGCCTGTTCGCGCGCCACATCGATTTTCCCGTCCGGATAAGCCTGGTACACATTATGAATGGTGTAACGCTCAGGATACTGCGCCAGCTCCTGCAGCCAGCGCTTGTTGGCCACCGAAGTGGCGATGGAGGGATGGAAAACGATAACGAGGGTTTTCATCTTGCTGCTTTCATGACAATGGAATGGATGCACCGGCCCCACACTCTCAGGAAAGCAGGCAAGCCGATACCCTGCCCCGTGGCGCGCAGCACTTGGCGGCGCGCCCGAAGAGGCAAAAACAGCATAGCCATAGTGAGTGCTTTTCACAAGTACCCACATTTACTACTTATACCATATGAAAAGTAAGCTACTAAACCATAGAAAGCTACTTAGCCATGTCCGTCCGGATCAGACTGACTGGTGCCGTTCGCCCCACTCACACAAGGTATGCAGCACGGGAATCAGCGAGGCACCCTTGCTTGAGAGGGAATATTCAACCTTGGGCGGGACTTGCGGATATTCCTTGCGGACGATCAGCGCATCGGCTTCCAGCTCCTTCAGGACGACGCTGAGGGTCTTGAAGGCGATGCCTCCGAGATGGCGCTTGAGCTCGTTGTGCCGCAGCACCTTGTTTTGCGCGAGCGCATACAGGATCAGCATCTTGTATTTGCCGCCGATCAGCGACAAAGTATAGCCAAATGCCGTATCGCCCAGGGCCACGCCGCTGGGGGCGCATGTTACTTCGTTCATCGCGTTGTGCTTCCTGTTGAGCCAGGGTCCGAGCATAACAGCCTGGCAGCCCTGGTTTGCATCGAGCGCAAGATGCGCATAAAAAAACGGGCCGAAGCCCGTTTTTTGTTTGCTCGATACCGCCGTGGATTAACGCTTGTCCAGTGGCAGTACTTCGCGTGTGGTCGAACCGACGAACAGCTGGCGCGGACGGCCGATTTTCTGTTCCGGATCAGCGATCATTTCGTTCCACTGGGCGATCCAGCCGATGGTGCGGGCCATGGCGAAGATACCGGTGAACAGCGATACCGGGATGCCCAGCGCCGATTGCACGATGCCCGAGTAGAAGTCGACGTTCGGGTACAGCTTGCGCGAAACGAAGTAGTCGTCGTTCAGTGCAATCTTTTCCAGTTCCATCGCCAGCTTGAACAGCGGGTCGTCTTGCAGACCCAGTTCTTGCAGCACTTCGTAGCAGGTTTCACGCATCAGCTTGGCGCGTGGATCGAAGTTCTTGTACACGCGGTGGCCAAAGCCCATCAGCTTGACGCCGGAGTTCTTGTCCTTGACTTGCTCGATGAAGGCAGGGATGTTTTCGACGGTGCCGATTTCCTTCAGCATGTTGAGTGCCGCTTCGTTGGCGCCGCCGTGGGCAGGGCCCCACAGGCAGGCGATACCGGCAGCGATACAGGCGAACGGGTTGGCGCCCGACGAACCGGCCAGACGGACGGTCGATGTCGATGCGTTTTGCTCGTGGTCTGCGTGCAGGATCAGGATGCGGTCCAGGGCGCGCACCAGCACGTCGTTGACCTTGTACTCTTCGCACGGATTGGCGAACATCATGTGCATGAAGTTGGCGCTGTACGACAGGTCGTTGCGTGGGTACACGAACGGCTGGCCGACCGAATACTTGTAGGTCATGGCGACCAGGGTTGGCATCTTGGCGATCAGGCGGATGGCCGACACTTCGCGGTGACGCGGGTCGTTGATGTCCAGCGAGTCATGGTAGAACGATGCCAGCGCGCCGACGGTGCCCACCAGGACCGACATCGGATGCGCGTCGCGGCGGAAGCCACGGAAGAAGAATTGCATCTGTTCGTGCACCATCGTGTGCTTGGTGACGGTGTCGACGAACTTGGCTTTCTGCGCCGCGTTCGGCAATTCGCCGTTCAGCAGCAGGTAGCACGATTCCATAAAGTCGGCGTTGACGGCCAACTGTTCGATCGGGTAACCACGGTACAGCAGCTCGCCCTTGTCGCCGTCGATGTAGGTGATCGACGAGTTGCAGGCAGCCGTCGACATAAAGCCTGGGTCGTAGGTGAACTTGCCGCTACCGGCGTACAGTTTGCGGATGTCGATGACGTCCGGACCAACCGTGCCTTTGTAGATTGGAAATTCAAGCGATGGGCTGCCATCGGAGAACGACAGGGTAGCTTTTGTGTCAGAGATATTCATGGGCTCTTCCTTCTCGGGAGTGAGTCGAAATTAAAATCAAAAATTCTGGCTGCAATTCGCACCGCAATTCGGCAGTGCTACAGCGCGCCACTCGCACCGTTTGCAATATATCGCCCAGGCGTCTAGGCAATGCGCAGTCGTTGCAGCAGTGCGCGCACATGCGGCAGATCGACTTCGCCTTCCGGCTCTTTACGGGCCAGTACCAGATCCATTAACGCATTGTCCGATAAATCCAGCAAACGCGTCAGCGCGTCAACTTCTTCATCGGTCAATTCGGTTTCATACGCATCGAGAAAACGGGTCAGGATAATGTCGTTTTCCAGCAGGCCACGGCGTGAACGCCAGCGCAGGCGGGCGCGGTTGGCCGGGTCGGCCTGATGCGAGGACAAAATTGATTCTGTCATTTGGTTTACCACTTTACGCGTGCCTTGCGGCACGCTGCTGCTTTGCAGGCGCCGCCTGCAGGCAAGAGAGGATACCCTCTTCCCGCAAACGGCGCCCGGCGGACGCGATCAGACGACTCAGATCGCGCGGCGGACCATCAATTCCTTGATCTTGCCGATCGCCTTGTTCGGGTTCAACCCTTTCGGGCAGACGTCGACGCAGTTCATGATCGAATGGCAGCGGAACAGGCGGTACGGGTCTTCCAGGTTGTCCAGACGCGCACCGGTGGCTTCGTCGCGCGAATCGGCGATGAAGCGGTAGGCTTGCAGCAGGCCGGCCGGGCCGACAAATTTATCCGGATTCCACCAGAACGACGGGCACGACGTGGAGCAGCATGCGCACAGGATGCACTCGTACAGGCCATCGAGTTCTTCGCGTTGTTCCGGCGACTGCAGGCGTTCTTTTTCTGGCGGGATCGAATCGTTGATCAGGAACGGCTTGATCGAATCGTACTGCTTGAAAAATTGCGTCATGTCGACGATCAGGTCGCGGATGACCGGTAAACCTGGCAACGGACGCAGCACGATAGGCTCCGACAGTTCATTCAGGTTGGTGGTGCATGCCAGGCCGTTCTTGCCGTTGATGTTCATCGCGTCCGAACCGCACACGCCTTCGCGGCACGAGCGGCGCAGGGCCAGCGAGTCATCGACGTCCGCCTTGATGCGCTGCAGTGCGTCGAGCAGCATCTTGTCGGTGTCTTTCAGTTCGACCGTCAGGTCTTGCATGTACGGCTTGGCATCCTGGTCAGGATCGTAGCGGTAGATTTTGAATTTAAGAGTGCGTGCCATGGTATAGCCTTAGAAAGTACGTGGTTTCGGTTTGAAGGTATCAACCGTCAGCGGCTTGGTCACGACTGGCTTGTATTCCAGTCGGTTGCCTTCCGAATACCACAGAGTGTGCTTCATCCAGTTGTCGTCGTCACGTTGCGGATAGTCGTCCTGGGCGTGCGCGCCGCGCGATTCCTTGCGGGCGGCTGCCGAAACGATGGTCGCTTTCGCCGTTTCGATCAGGTTGTCCAGTTCCAGCGCTTCCACGCGGGCCGTGTTGAAGACCATCGATTTATCCTTGAAGGAGACGTGCTTGCGGCGCTCGTCGAGCTTCATGATTTCTTCGACGCCCTTGTTCAGCATCTCGTCGGTACGGAACACGCCACAGTACTTCTGCATCGTTGCGCGAATATCGTTTGCCACGCCCTGCACGGTTTCCGAGCCGGTCGAATTTTCCAGACGCGCCAGGCGGCCCATGGCAAATTCGGCAGCATCGGCTGGCAAAGGCTTGTTTTCCTTGGCTTTCAGGCCGCTGTTGACGATGTGGTTGCCGGCCGCGCGGCCGAAGACCACCAGGTCGAGCAGCGAGTTCGTGCCCAGGCGGTTGGCGCCGTGCACGGAAACGCAGGCGCATTCGCCGATCGCGTACAGACCGTTGACGACTTTCGCCGAATTATCCGGACCGGTCGGGGTGACGACCTGGCCGTGGATGTTCGTTGGAATGCCGCCCATCTGGTAGTGAATCGTCGGCACGACAGGAATCGGTTCCTTGGTGGCGTCGACGTTGGCGAACTTGTGGCCGATTTCCAGGATCGACGGCAGACGCTTGGCGATGGTGTCGGCGCCGATATGGCGCAGGTCCAGCATCACGTGGTCCTTGTTCGGACCGCAGCCGCGGCCTTCCTTGATTTCCTGGTCCATCGAACGCGAGACGAAGTCGCGCGGCGCCAGATCCTTCAGGGTCGGCGCATAGCGCTCCATGAAGCGTTCGCCTTCGCTATTGATCAGGATGCCGCCTTCGCCGCGCACGCCTTCGGTGATCAAGACGCCCGCGCCGGCCACGCCGGTCGGGTGGAACTGCCAGAATTCCATGTCCTGCAGGGGCAGGCCGGCGCGTGCCGCCATGCCCATGCCGTCGCCGGTATTAATAAAGGCGTTGGTCGATGCGGCGAAGATGCGGCCTGCGCCGCCCGTTGCCATCACCGTCGTCTTTGCTTCCAGGATCATGCATTCGCCGGTTTCCATTTCCAGCGCGACAACACCAATCACGTCGCCTTCGGCGTCACGGATCAGGTCGATTGCCATCCATTCGACGAAGAAGTGCGTACGCGCGCGCACGTTGCGCTGATACAGCGTGTGCAACAGGGCGTGACCGGTACGGTCGGCTGCCGCGCAGGCGCGCTGCACCGGCTTTTCGCCGAAGTGGGCCGTGTGGCCGCCGAAGGGGCGCTGATAGATGGTGCCGTCAGGGTTACGGTCGAACGGCATGCCGAAGTGTTCCAGTTCGTACACGACCTTCGGTGCTTCACGACACATGAATTCGATGGCATCCTGGTCGCCCAGATAGTCGCCACCCTTGACGGTGTCGAACATGTGCCAGAACCAGTTATCTTCAGCCATGTTGCCGAGCGACGCGCCGATACCGCCCTGCGCCGCAACGGTGTGCGAGCGGGTCGGGAAAACTTTCGACAGGACAGCGACGTTCAGACCGGCTTCAGCCAGCTGCAACGACGCGCGCATGCCGGAACCGCCGGCGCCAACGATAACCGCATCAAAGCGGCGGGTAGGAATTGCAGATTTATATGCTGCCACGATTACACACTCCAGAGTATCTGCACCGTCCAAGCGGCACAAGCGATCAACCACAGCATGGTGGCAATTTGCAGCGTCAAACGGAGGCCAGCGCTTTTCACGTAGTCCATCCAGATATCGCGTACGCCAACCCATGCGTGGTAAAACAGGGCGACGAAAGTCACCAGGCTGAACAATTTAAACCACTGCTGCGCAAACAAACCGGCCCAGCCTTCATAGCTGAAATTATTGCCGGTGAGGAAGGAAATCAGCAGGATGGCGACGTAGGCCACCATGACGATGGCGGTGACGCGTTGCGCGAGCCAGTCGCGCAAGCCGTAATGGGCACCGACGACGAGGCGTTTCGGTCCGATGTTATTGTCTGCCATTAAAATACTCCAAACAGTTTCAAAGCGACCAATGCCGTCAGCACCAGGCTGACAACCAGCACGGAGGTAGCGGTCTTGCGTGCCGAATCTTTTTCGATAGCAACGTGCACATCCATGAACAGGTGGCGGATACCGGCGCAGAAGTGGTGCAGGAAAGCCCAGACCAAAGCCAGGGTGATCAGCTTGACGAACCAGTGCGATGCGATGCCCTGGAAGTAAGCGTAGGACATTTCGGAACGCAAGCTCTGTTCCAGCATGTACAGGATGCAGGGCAGCAGGGCGAAAATGATAAAGCCGCTGATACGATGCAGGATCGAGACGATGGCGCCGACGGCCATGCGATAGTTCGACAATTCGGTAACATGAATGTTACGGAATTCCGGCCGTTCTTTTTTTGGTACTTCTCTTACGGCTTCAGACATAACAAAAACCTCCCCTTGATAACTAAATATTGAAGCGAAGCCGCGATTTTCGCCTATTTTCGCAACCCGCACCAATATCTATTGTTGCATATAACCAAAATGGTTTTTTACTACAAAATATCGCGCTACTTTCCGTAGTTCACGTAATTTAATTACAGAATCGCCGGCAAAACACAGTCCACTCCGGGTGAGCCACGCTTTGCCTGCGCATGCTGTTGTCTCCATGCCCGCCTTGCGACCGGCACTTTTAAGCGATGCACGCCAACCTTGCCGCTTGTCCGGACGCCCGCGGGCGCCCCGCCGCTTCAGCTGAGTTCATTCTGATAATGATGGCGACTGGTCAGGTACAAGCCCCGGCGCAGTTCGACCGGCTTGTCGCCGTAGGTAAACGACACGCGCTCCGAGCTGAGCAATGGCGTGCCGAGATCGATATTGAGCAGTTGCGCGGCGCCTGCGTCGGCGCACACGGCGCGGATTTGCTCGGACGCGCGTATCATGCGCGTGCCAAATTCCGTTTCAAACAGGCCATACATGGGGCCCTTGTATTCCACCAGGCGCTCGGCCGTCAGGCCCTTGAAAATCAGGCCGGGCAGCCACAGCTCTTCGACGATGGTCGGCACGCCGTCGAAATACTGCACGCGCTTGATGAAGATGACGGCATCACCGGACTTCAGGTCCATCAGGCGCGCCACGTCGGCCGGCGCGCGCACGCGCTTGACTTCGATGAACTTGCTTTCTGGATAATGTGGCACGCCTTCGTCCGGCACCAGGCGCAGGAAGCGGAAATGCGCGCGCGCCTCATGGTGGGTGGAAACAAAAGTGCCCTTGCCCTGGCGGCGCATGACAAGATTCTCGGCGGCCAATTCATCGATGGCCTTGCGCACCGTACCCTGGCTGACCTTGAAGCGCCCTGCCAGCTCGACTTCACTGGGAATCAGCTCGCCCGGCTTCCACTCGCCCGATTGCAGGCTCTGCGTGATGAGCGCCTTGATCTGCTGATACAGGGGACTGAAGGTGGGCGATGCATTGACTACAGGCGTGGCGACGGGCATCGCCCCCGCAGTGGTATTCGTGCCGGCCAGCACAGTGACTGGCGTGCTGGCCGCTGCGACAGCAGGCGTGGCCGGGGCGCTCGCGGTCGGACTGACCGCCCCGCTTGCAGCAGTGGCATTGTTGGTCAGATTGGACGAGGCGGAATTCATAGTCCGACATTTCAACACAAATCACTGCCCGCGTCCAGTAAACACTCGCAGTTATCTGTCTTATATAAGACATAAGATATGATTGACAGATACAGATCAGAGGCCTAAACTGCCCTCGATAAAACTTGTGAGCCAGCGTTTTATGTTGTCGGCCAGCCACTCTGGCCTCGTGCAGCATGAGCGTGACGGCAGCGTACACCAGCAATTCGGTGGCGCCGGCCGGTTTTGGTATCATTATAGTTTTTCCGGATAAGCGTAAGCCCAGCTTCAAGCCCGTTTTCTTTCCCACTTTGGAGATTCATCATGGCTAAAACCCCAATGCGTGTTGCAGTGACCGGCGCCGCCGGCCAGATCGGCTACGCCCTGTTGTTCCGCATCGCCAATGGCGACATGCTCGGCAAAGACCAGCCTGTCATCTTGCAACTGCTTGAAATCCCGGACGAAAAAGCCCAGAAGGCGCTCAAGGGCGTGATGATGGAAATCGACGACTGCGCCTTCCCGCTGCTGACGGAAATGACCGCCCACGCCGATCCGCTGACCGCATTCAAGGATGTCGACGTGGCCGTGCTGGTTGGCGCGCGCCCTCGCGGCCCGGGCATGGAACGCAAGGACCTGCTGGAAGCGAACGCGCAGATCTTCACGGTACAAGGCAAGGCGCTCGACGCTGTCGCTTCGCGCAATGTCAAAGTCCTGGTGGTCGGCAACCCTGCCAACACCAACGCTTACATCGCCATGAAATCGGCGCCGTCGCTGCCAGCGAAAAACTTTACCGCCATGCTGCGCCTGGACCACAACCGCGCGCTGTCGCAAGTCGCTGCCAAGACCGGCACCGCCGTCAAGGATATCGAGAAGCTGACCGTCTGGGGCAACCACTCGCCAACCATGTACGCCGACTACCGTTACGCCACCGTGAACGGCAAGGCCGTCAAAGACTTGATCAACGACCAGGAATGGAACGCCAACACCTTCCTGCCGACCGTCGGCAAGCGCGGCGCGGCCATCATCGAAGCGCGCGGCCTGTCGTCGGCAGCGTCGGCAGCGAACGCCGCCATCGACCACATCCATGACTGGATGCTGGGCACGAACGGCAAATGGACCACCATGGGCGTTCCTTCGGATGGCTCGTATGGCATTCCTGAAGGCACCGTCTTCGGCTTCCCGGTCACCACCGACAACGGTGAGTACACCATCGTTCAAGGTCTGGAAATCGATGCATTCTCGCAAGAGCGCATCAACCTGACCCTGAAAGAGCTGACCGAAGAGCGCGAAGGCGTGAAACACCTGCTGGCATAAATCCAGTATTGGCGGCGCGGCCTGAGCGCCGCCCGCCAAGAAGGCCGCCCCGCGAGATTCGCGGCGCGGCTGTTTTATCAAGTAGTCTTTACCTGCAGAAATGCCTTAAGCATGCACCCTTCCGAGGTTTTATTCCAAGGCAAACGCCAGCCGCTGTTGCTCGCCGCTTGCGACCACTACGCCGGCTCTGAAAAGCTGATGCGTAAATCGATTGCTTTGCAACAAGAGCTTGGCCCCCTGTTCGACATCACGTTCGACTGCGAAGACGGCGCCAGCGCCGGCAATGAAGAAACCCACGCCCACATGATCGCCGGCCTGCTGGCCAGCGACGAGAACCAATTCAACCGCATCGGCGTGCGCGTGCACGACGTCGACAGCCCGTTTTTCGCGCGCGACGTGGAAATCATTTGCTCAGCCGCGTCCCGCCTGGCCTACATCGCCGTGCCCAAGGTGGGCGGCGTGCAGGATGCCATGCTGGCCATCGACCTGATCAACCTGCACGCGCGCCGCGCCGGCCGCGACAACCTGCCCGTGCATATCCTGATCGAGACACATGGCGCGCTGCGCGACGCCTACGCGATCGCCGCCCTGCCCCAGGTCGAATGCCTGTCCTTCGGCATCATGGATTTCGTCTCGGCCCACTACGGCGCCATTCCCGCCGCCGCCATGCGCACGCCGGGCCAGTTCACGCACCCGCTGGTGGTGCGCGCCAAGCTGGAAGTGGCGGCCGCCTGCCACGCGCACGGCAAGGTGCCGTCGCACAATGTGACGACCGACGTGCGCGATTCAGCCGTGGTGGCGAATGACGCCCAGCGCGCGACGGCCGAGTTCGGCTACACGCGCATGTGGAGCATCCACCCGGACCAGATCAAGCCCATCATCAAGGCCTTCACGCCGCGCCTGTCCGAAGTCAACGAGGCCAGCAACATCCTGAATGAAGCGCTGCGCGCCAACTGGGGACCGATTGCGCAAAATGGCCGCTTGCATGACCGCGCCAGCTACCGATATTATTGGACCGTTTTGCAACGCGCCAAACTGGCGGGCCTGGGCCTGCCCGAGGCGGCCGCTGCATTACTCAACGCCCCCTCTTCCAGCACCACTGAAAACTGACAGGAATTACACGATGTCCCTCTCCAAATTAGCCATTGCCTGCAGCGTCGCGCTGGGCGCCATGACCCTCACGCTGGCGCCAGCCAGCTTCGCCGCCACGGCAGAGGCAAATCCCAAGGCAGTCAAGGCCAAGCCAAAGGCCAAGACCACCAAGGCCAAGGCGGCCGTCAAGGAAGCCCATCCGCTCGCCATGTCGGTCGCCGACAAGGAAGAAGCCGATGAACCGAACACCACAGGCTCGGCCTCGACCGATTTCAATTGCGAACTTGGTAATAAAATTACCATCTACACCAATGCTACTGACGACAAACACATCGCCCTGCGCTGGAAGAAGCGCCTGCACCGTCTAAGCCGCGTTGGCACCACCACCGGCGCCAACCGCTTCGAGAACCGCTTGTACGGCCTGGTCTGGATCGGCATCCCGGCCAAAGGCATGCTGCTCGATTCCAAGCAGGGCCGCCAGTTGGCCAATGAATGCAAGGATGCGGAGCAAGCCAAGCCGGCGGCAGTGCTGGAAGCGGCGCCATCGCTGGGCGTCTTGCCAGTCACTGGCGGCTGATGTGCGTAGCAAGGGCCTCTTCGGGGGCTCAGTCATGTTTTGTAATTTGAATAATCAATAAATAGACGATACCCAACAAGGAGAGGTCATGTCCCGCAACACTCTGAACACGCTCAAGGACTTTAATATTTCGGATAGCAAGAAGGGCAAGCTGTACTCCCTGCCTGCGCTGGAAAAAAGCCTGGGCATCAATGTCTCCCGCCTGCCAGTGTCGATTCGCATCGTGCTCGAATCGGTATTGCGCAACTGCGACGGCAAAAAAGTCACCGAAGAACACGTCAAGCAATTGGCGAGCTGGAGCCCGACCGCCGAGCGCACCGACGAGATCCCGTTCGTCGTGGCGCGCGTTGTGCTGCAAGACTTCACCGGCGTTCCCCTGCTGGCCGACCTGGCAGCGATGCGCAACGTGGCCGCCAAGATGGGCATCAACGCCAAGAAAATCGAACCGCTGGTGCCGGTCGACCTGGTAGTCGACCACTCGGTGACCATCGATCACTACCGCGAAAAGAAAGCGCTGGACCTGAACATGAAACTGGAATTCTCGCGCAACAACGAGCGTTACCAGTTCATGAAATGGGGCATGCAGGCATTCGACACCTTCGGCGTCGTGCCACCAGGCTTCGGCATCGTCCACCAGGTCAACCTGGAATACCTGGCGCGCGGCGTGCACCACGCAGGCAAGAAAGCCGGCGACGTGTACTACCCCGACACCCTGGTCGGCACCGACTCGCACACCACCATGATCAACGGCATCGGCGTGGTCGGCTGGGGCGTGGGCGGCATCGAGGCGGAAGCCGGCATGCTGGGCCAGCCGGTCTACTTCCTGACGCCTGACGTCATCGGCGTGAACCTGTCCGGCGCGCTGCGCGAAGGCTGCACCGCCACCGATCTGGTACTGACCATCACCGAACTGCTGCGCAAAGAAAAAGTCGTCGGCAAGTTCGTCGAATTCTTCGGCGAAGGTACGGAGTCCTTGACCCTGACCGACCGCGCGACGATCGCCAACATGGCACCGGAATACGGCGCGACCATGGGCTTCTTCCCGGTCGACGACGCGACCATCGATTACTTCAAGGGCACCGGCCGCAGCAAGGCTGAAATCGCCGCGTTCGAAAGCTACTTCAAGGCGCAAAACCTGTACGGCGTGCCAAAAGCCGGCGACATCGACTATACACGCGTGGTGGAACTGAACCTGGCTACGGTCGCTCCGTCGCTGGCCGGCCCGAAACGCCCGCAAGACCGTATCGAAATCGGCAACGTCAAGGCGAACTTCGCCGAACTGTTCGCCAAGCCAACCACGGAAAACGGCTTCAACAAGAATCCGGCCGACCTGAACGCCGTGTACGAAACGACGAATGGCGTGAAAGTCTCGAACGGCGACGTGCTGATCGCCGCGATCACCTCGTGCACCAATACCTCGAACCCGAGCGTGATGCTGGCTGCCGGCCTGCTGGCCAAGAAAGCCGTCGAAGCCGGCCTGAAAGTCGCGCCGCACATCAAGACCTCGCTGGCTCCCGGCTCGCGCGTCGTGACCGAGTACCTGACCGCTGCCGGCCTGCTGCCGTACCTGGAAAAACTGGGCTTTGGCGTAACCGCCTACGGCTGCACCACCTGTATCGGCAATGCGGGAGACCTGACGCCTGAGCTGAACGCAGCGATTGCCACGCACGACATCGTCGCCTCGGCCGTGCTGTCGGGCAACCGCAACTTCGAAGCGCGTATTCACCCGAACATCCGCTCGAACTTCCTGGCTTCGCCACCGCTGGTCGTCGCCTACGCCATCGCCGGCAACATGACGCGCGACCTGATGACGGAACCTGTCGGCAAGGGCAAGGGCGGCAAGGACGTCTACCTGGGCGACATCTGGCCGACCTCGGCTGAAGTGTCGGCCATGATGAAGTTCGCCATGAACGCCAAGGTGTTCAAGGACAACTACGCCGACGTCAAGGGCGCGCCAGGCAAGCTGTGGGAAAAAGTCACCACCGTGTCCGGTCAAGTCTACAACTGGCCGAAATCGACCTACATCGCGGAACCGCCGTTCTTCGACAACTTCTCGATGACGCCAGCGGCCGTCGCCACCGGCATCGAAGGCGCGCGCGCACTGGGCGTGTTCGGCGATTCCATCACCACCGACCACATCTCGCCAGCCGGCTCGATCCAGGAAAATGGTCCTGCAGGCAAATGGCTGAAGGAAAACGGCGTCCTGAAAGCGGACTTCAACTCCTACGGCTCGCGTCGCGGCAACCATGAAATCATGATGCGCGGCACGTTTGCCAACGTGCGTATCAAGAACCGCATGATCCCTGCCAAGGCAGACGGTTCGGCAGTCGAAGGCGGCATCACGGTTCACCAGCCTTCTGGCGAACAGATGTCGATCTACGATGCAGCGATGAAATATGTTGCTGAAGGCACGCCAACCATGGTCTTCGGCGGCGAAGAGTACGGTACGGGCTCGTCGCGCGACTGGGCAGCCAAGGGCACCCAGCTGCTGGGCGTGAAAGCCGTGATCACCCGTTCGTTCGAGCGTATCCACCGCTCGAACCTGGTGGGCATGGGCGTACTGCCGCTGCAATTCATCGGCGACGACAGCGTGCAAACCCTGGGCATCACCGGCAATGAAACCTTCGACCTGAAAGGCCTCGAAGGCGAAATCAAGCCACAGCAACTGGCCACCCTGGTAATCCACCGCGCCGACGGCACCAGCGTCGACGTGAAAGTGCTGCTGCGCATCGATACGCCTATCGAAGTTGATTACTACAAGCATGGCGGCATCCTGCCATTCGTGTTGCGTCAACTGCTGGCCGAGTAATCAGCCCAGCTGTGAGGCAAGACAAGAGCGCCGGTTTCGACCGGCGCTTTTTTTTGTCCCTACGCCCCGTTTTTCCTTGAAATTTCGACTATTGGCATGATCTGAGGATAGCTTACGTATTGCGTGCGGCCGAATCCTCTACAATACGGTTATAAGGGTTTATCATTGTTTGACTGATCCATTTTTTTCACTTTCCGAGACTCTTATCCCGCTATGCGTCGTCCTTCCAAAGATTCATCCCATAAACTGACTGCCGACAGCCAGCGCCTGGTCACCTTTGCCCAGGCGATCGTACAAGCAGCCAGCCGTCTCGAAGAGCGGTCCTGGGAACACAGCCTGGATACGCAGCTCCAGAAATTACTCAAAACCGGCCACCAGGACACCATCGACAACACCCTGGGGAGCCTGTTCAAGGAAGACTTGAACGCCTACGACGTGCTGATGGACTGCGTTGAAGCCGTCAGCGAATCGACCGTCATCACGCATGAAGAGGTGCGCTACGACGCCCTGCTGGTGGCCGTGCCCATCCTCGCGTGGACGCGCTTCTCCATCGCTTCCGGCCCCATAGCCGGCGATGCGCACGGCGTATTGTCCGCGCATTTTGCCGCCCACCTGCTGGCCGATGGCACGAAGATGGCCATGGCGCCGACCCTGTATTCGATCGACCAGCTGCCGCGCAGCCACGTCGAGACATTTGCCAAGACGCAGAAGCTGGCACTGGCCGCCCTGAAAGGCACGGCCGTCAAGCCCTCAAGCAAAGAGGCCGAAACGGCGCCCTTCCTGGCCGACACGCGCTACCTGCTGGTGGCCGTGGTGGCGCCAGCTGGTGCACCGCTGTTCCGCTGGCAGACGCCGGCTAGCCAGCTCGACTTCATCGCCGAGCGCAGCGCCGCCCTGGAACAATGGCGCGCGCAGGCGACGCCAACCATCGCCCGCCTGCTGCCCGGCTGCGGCCTGGAGTTGCTGTTGCCGGAAGCGTACTACGTGGCCTGCCGCGAAGCGGACAAGTTGATACGCCCCGTCTCCGTGCGCGCCGCCGTGCACTACCTGACGCACACGCTGGCCATCGAAGCGTCCGAACTGCGCGCCGTCATCGCCGGCTTCGGCGAAGAAGCGGCCGATGGTCAGGTCGACGAGTACCGCATCGCCTTCACCCTGCGCCAGACGCCGGATGTCATCTACGGCATCGTCTGGCCCCTGTATGGCCAGGAAGACGAGGATGGCACGCCAATCGAAGGCCTGATCCAGGTCGGCATTGCCGCGCTGGACAAGCAAAAGACGCCCGTCGATGAAATCATCGAGCACCTGAACGCGGCCGGCGTGACGCAGATCAAGCGCCATGCGGAACGTTTTGTCGGTGAATACTGCGACGATTGCGGCGCGCCTTTGTTTGCCGATCCCGTGGGTGAGCTGGCGCATGCGGAAATGCCGGAAGATACGCCGCAAGGCACCGAACACTTCCATTGATCTGATGACACACTCTTCAAACCTACTGCGCAGCCCGCTACGGTTTGAAGAGGTGTCGATACCTTGATTAAACGACGTTTAAAAACAAAAAGGCGGAACCTCGGTTCCGCCTTTTTGCATGTCAAGCCGCGCTTATCGCGCCATCACCACTGTGAAAACGGGTGACGGATCAAATTCGCGTTGTAGTAGCGCGCATCGCCCGACACTTCCGCGCCGACCCAGCCAGGTTTCTCGAAGGGCTGGGCTTCCGAGGCCAGTTCAATCTCAGCCACGATCAAGCCCGCGTTGGCGCCCAGGAACTCGTCGACTTCCCATACCATGCCCGCGTGTTCAATGCGATGGCGGTACTTTTCGATCAGCGGCTGTTCGCACAGGCCGTCGAGCAGTTCGACAGCATCGGCCAGCGGAATCGGATACTCCCACTCGCCGCGCGTCGCGCCCACGTTCGCGCCCTTGATGGTCAGCATCGCCTGCTGCCCCTCGATGCGCACGCGCACCACGCGCTCGCGCGCGGACGACAAATAGCCCTGGCGCAGCAGCACCGCCTGCCCCAGGCCGCGCCAGGCATCGCCTTGCAACAGGAATTTACGCTCGATCTCGACGCCCATGATCAACGCCGCTCAATCCAGCGACAGCAAGATAGGCTGCAGCATGGCCGCACCCAGTGCCGCGCTGCGCGCGCCATTCCAGCCCACGGCAGGATCCGGCAAGTCAGCGTTTTCCTTGAATGGCATTTCCAGGGTCAGCGCCAGGCAGCCGAAGTGGTGACCGATGTATTTCGACGCCAGAGTCAGCATGTCCGACTTGTACTTGCTGGCCGCGTAGCCAAACTTGTCCTGGAAATCAGGGCTGGCCTGCTTGTAGCGCTCGATGAAAGCTTTCTGGTGCGCCGCTTGCGCCGGCGTGAAGTTTTCCAGCATTTCGTTACCGGCCACAAAGTTGTACGGCAGCGCTTCATCGCCGTGGATGTCGAAGAACATGTCGACGCCCGTTTCGTGGATCTTGTTTTTCACGCACAGCACTTCCGGGCTGGACTCCAGCGATGGCGTCATCCATTCGCGGTTCAGGTTGGCGCCGGCCGCATTCGTGCGCAGGTTGCCGCGGATGGAACCGTCCGGATTCATGTTCGGCACGATGTGGAACACGGCGCGCTGCAACAGCTTGCGCGCGATCGGGTTGGCGTCGTCCAGCAGCGAGTCAATGAGGCCTTCGACAAACCATTCAGCCATCGATTCGCCCGGATGCTGGCGCGCGATGACCCAGATTTTCTTTTCCGCCTGTGGGTTGCCGATGGTGACCATATTCATGTCGCGGCCGTCGACCGTGCTACCCAGGTCGGACACGCGCGCCAGCGGATGCTCGGCCACTTCGCCCAGCAGACGCAAATGACGCTCCCACGAATACGGTTCGAAATAGGCGTAGTACACGCTGTCGAGTTCCGGCGTATGCGAAATCGTCATGACTTGGCCATCGAACGAGGTCGGCACGCGGAACCAGTTTTCGCTGTCGTAGCTGGCCACGGCCTGGTAGCCTTCATAGCCGGCCGGATAGGTGGCCTGGCCCGCGTTCAGGATGCGCAGCGTGCATGCCTGGTCACGCGCGCCCTGCAAGCGGAAATGGAACCACTGGTGGATATCGGCGTGGCTATCCTTGCGCAAATTCAGGTCGATGGCAGCAAAGCTGGTGGCGCTCACCACGTCGATGGCACCCGAGTCGAAGTTTTGGCTGATTTTAATGGTCATATAATGATACCGTCCAATGTAAGTGTTCCGGCGCTGCCTCGTGGGCTACCGCCGTCGCGCTAAAAACGCAGTGTATGCTATTCCGCTATTTTCCGCCCTTTGGCCCCGTTCGCAAAGCCTGGGCGGGCGATTTATGCACCAATGCGTGGCATCGATGGAAAAGCGCCGGGCAAAAGGGCGAAAAATCGGTGCACTGTCGCATCGACCGGACAAAAAACTGAATTGTAACAATGCCAGACACATTGGCAGCCCGTCGCCACCCTATAATTCTTGCTTTCATAGTGTCGCCAGGAAAGAGTCGTGGACAAGAAGTTGACCAATATTCAGGAAAGAAAGTTACGCGAGGCCCAGGCGCGGCGCGAGCACATCATCGACGTCGTCAAGGATCTCATCAAGAAGGGCGGCGCGCGCGCCGTCTCCATCCGCAAGGTGGCCGAAGCCGCCGGTTTTTCCACCACGGTCGTGTACGCCCTGTTCCGCGACAAGGCCACCTTGATCGCCCAGGCCATGGACAAGGACTTGCTGGAACTGGTGCGTGCCATGCGTGCCGCCTGCGCCAACAGCAACGATCCGTGGGATCGCATCAGCCTGGTCGGCCGCGCCTACATCGAGTACGGTTTCCAGCATCCCGACGAATATTCGCTGATCTTCATGGAATTGCGCCCGCATGCGGAAATCGACGCCGTCGAAGTGGAACACGGCAATATCGAGCAAGATCCTTACGCCTATGCGCTGCACCTGTTCGGCGAGCTGGCGCAGGCGGGCAAGGTGCGCCAGGACGAGCCGGCGCTGCATACGATGACGCAAATCTTCTGGCAATCGCTGCACGGCCTCGTTTCCCTGCGCATCGTCATGGATGCGGGCGACCCATGGACGCCGCACCCGGAAATGAAGGCGCATATCGACGACTTGCTGGCCGTCGTCACGCAAGGCATCCGCCTGCGCTTTGCGCCAGCGGACTGACCCTTGATCTGGCGCAAGGTGCGCCAAGCCGGACAGGCGCGGTGATGCGCCGCCCTGCCCCACTGGCATGCTAAGCAGGTCGATTACGCTGCCAGCATGCTCTGCGTTTCCTGGTAGCGCGTATGCCACGACAGCGCCTGCTCCAGGATGTGCGGCGTGTGGCCGCCGCGCTGGCATGCAGCATCGTAATACGCGCGCAATTGAGCACGGTAATCGGGGTGCGTGCAACGCTCGATGATCAACGGCGCGCGTTCACGCGGCGCCAATCCGCGCAAATCCGCATAGCCCCACTCCGTCACCAGCACGTCGACGTCATGCTCCGTATGGTCCACATGCGAGACCATCGGCACGACGCTGGAAATGCGTCCGCCCTTGGCCGCCGATTTCGACACGAACATCGATACTTGCCCGTTGCGCGCAAAGTCGCCCGAGCCGCCGATGCCGTTCATCATGTGCGTGCCGCACACGTGCGTGGAATTGACGTTGCCGTAGATATCGAATTCCAGCGCCGTGTTCAGGGCGATGATGCCCAGGCGGCGCACGATTTCAGGATGGTTGCTGATCTCTTGCGGGCGCAGCACGATCTTCGAGCGGTAATGGTCGATATTGTCCATCAGCTTTTGATGCACGGCCGCCGACAGGGTGATCGACGAGGCCGAAGCGAACGCCAGCTGGCCCGAGTCGAGCAGTTCGATGGCGCTATCCTGCAGCACTTCCGAATACATCGTCAGGTTCTGGAAGGGCGAGCCGATCAGGCCATGCAGCACGGCATTGGCAATGGTGCCGATGCCCGCCTGCAGGGGTAGCAATTCCGGACCCATGCGCCCGGCCGCCACTTCGCCTTGCAGGAAGGCGATCACGTGGCCGGCAATCGCCTGCGTTTCCGCGTCGGGCGGCAAGGCGTTCGACGGGCTGTCGGGGCTGTCCGTGATGACGATGGCGGCGATGCGGGCGGGATCGATGGCAATGGCCGTGCTGCCCAGGCGCTGGTCGACGCGCGTGAGGGGAATCGGCTCGCGTCCCGGCAGGGCTTGCGGAATATAAATGTCGTGCAAGCCTTCCAGCGCCAGCGGCGTGGACAGGTTGATTTCGATGATGACCTGCGTGGCCTGCTGAGCGAAAGCGGCGGAATTGCCCACCGACATGGTCGGGATGATGGTGCCGGCGGCCGTGATGGCCGTCGCTTCGATGACGGCGATATCGACGGCGGCCAGGTTGCCCGAGCGCAGCTGCTCGGCCGTTTCCGACAGATGCTGGTCGATGAACATGACTTCACCGTTGTTGATCTTGCCCCGCAAGACCGGGTCGACCTGGAACGGCATGCGGCGCGCCAGCACGCCCGCCTCGGCCATCAGACCGTCGCTGCCATTGCCCAGCGACGCGCCCGTGATCAGGGTCAGGCTCAAGGGATCTTGCAGGGCGCGCTCAGCCAGCGCGCGCGGCAGGGCCTTGGCGTCGCCGGCACGGGTAAAGCCGCTCATGCCGACACGCATGCCGTTGTGGAACAATTTGGCTGCCTCATCGGCGCTCATGATTTTGCTGAGCAAGCCTGGGTGGCGGATACGGTCCTCGTACATCGTGATGCTCCTGATATTCTTAATATTCTCAAACTGGATGGCTGTCATACACCAACCCCATAAGTGGATTCAGTATAAAATCCCGGCTACATGCATGGCATGAATTAATTTCGCCAAACCCAGTCGATATTTTCATGCTTCGCCGAGGCGAGCCCCATCTTGGATATCCGTTCCCTGCGCTATTTTGTCGAAACCGTGCGTCTGTCGAGCTTTACGCAGGCGGCAGAATCGCTGCACCTGACCCAGTCCACCATCAGCAAGATGGTGCGCCAGCTGGAAGAGGAAGTAGGCGCCCAGCTGCTGGTACGCGACGGGCGCAAGCTGACCCTGACGGACACGGGCAGCATCGTCTACCAGCACGGCCAGGAAATGCTGGCCAATATGCGCCAGCTGACCCTCGAAGTGCGCGACACCCAGGCCTTGCAGCGCGGCAGCCTGACGGTCGGCATCCCACCCATGATCAATGTGCTGTTCACGCCTGTATTGAAGGCCTTTCGCGCGCGCCACCCGCACATCAGCCTGACCCTGCAGGAAGACACGGGCCAGCAGATCGAGCGCAAGGTGGCGGCCGGCGAGCTGGAAATCGGCATGACGGTGTTGCCGGCAGACCCGGAACTGGACCTCGTGGCCGTGGAAGTGGCCAACTACCCGATCTGGGCCCTGGCCGAACCGGGCACGTTCCAAAAAAAACGCACGACACTGCCCTTCAAGGCGCTGGCCGAGCTGCCATTGGTGCTGTTAAAAGATGATTTCGCCCTCACGCGCAGCCTGCGCCAGCATTTCGCGCAAGCGGGCTTCACGCCGACCATCGCCGCGCAGAGCGGTCAATGGGACTGGCTGGTGGCGATGGCCTCGGCAGGCCTGGGTGTGGCGCTGCTGCCGGAACCGTTCATCCACCGCCTGGCCGGCGAACCGTTGGAAGCGGTGCGCCTAGTCGAGCCGGAGGTGGCATGGCAGGTGGCGCATATCTGGAGCGGGCGCTATCTGTCGCATGCGGCGCGCGCCTGGCTCGAGGTGTGCCAAGACGTGCTGGGCACGCAATTCGCGCACTGACAAAAAAAAGGTGGCCGAGGCCACCTTTTCGATTGATCATGACAGCGCAGCTTATTTGGCGGCGTCGTCGTTGTACATGCTGGCGTATTTCCAGCCGAAGTACAAAATAAAGGTGTAGCACACGGCCGGCACGAGGAAGGACAGTTGCAGGTTGATGTGGTCGGCCAGGAAGCCCTGGATGAACGGCACGATGGCGCCGCCGACGATGGCCATGCACAGGATGCCCGATCCTTGTCCCGTTTGCGCACCCAGCTTGTTCAAGGCCATGCTGAAGATGGTCGGGAACATGATGGAATTGAACAGGCCGACGGCGATCAATGCCCACATGGCCGTGTGACCACTGGAGAACACGGCGACCAGGATCAGCGCGATGACGACGGCGGCGTTGAAGGCCAGGGTCTTGCCCGGGCTGACATAGCGCATCACGGCAAAGCCGACGAAGCGGCCCAGCATGGCGCCACCCCAGTAGTAGCTGACGAAATAGGCGGCGTCAGCGTGGCTGAGGCCAGCGATATGGCTCTCGCCCAGGAAGTTGATCAGGAAGCTGCCGATGCTGACTTCACCGCCCACATACAGGAAGATGGCCAGCGCGCCCAGCACCAGGTGGCGGTGCGACCAGATCGAGACCTTGTGGCCATCCTGCGCCAGGCTAGCGGCATCGTCGGCATGCGAAATCTTCGGCAGTTTTGCCAGTGCGAACAGCACCGCCAGTAGCACCAGGGTAGCGGCCAGCACCAGATATGGACCTTGTACGGAGGCCGCTTCCTTGGCGCGGTAGGCCAGTTGCTCGGCCGCCGGCAGCAAGTCGAACTGCTGCACCGTCAGCACGGTGCCCGACAGGATCAGCATGCCGCCCAGCGCCGGCGCCACCGTGGTGCCCAGCGCGTTGAACGCCTGCGTCAGGGTCAAACGGCTCGACGCCGTCTGCGGGTCGCCCAGTTCCGTCACGTAGGGATTGGCCGCCACTTGCAGCACGGTGATGCCGGCCGCCAGGATGAAGAAGGACAGGAGGAACAGCGCATAGCTGCCGGTGGACGCCGGGTAAAACATGGCACAGCCGGCGGCCGCGATCAGCAAGCCCGCGACGACGCCGCGCTGGTAGCCGATCTTCTTGATCAGCATGCCGGCCGGCAGCGAGACGATGGCATAGGCGCCAAAGAAGCAGAACTGCACCAGCATCGCCTGTACATAGGTCAGCGTGTAGATCGAGCGCAGATGGGGAATCAGCACATCGTTGAGCGAGGTCAGCAGTCCCCACATGAAAAACAGCACCGTGACAATGATCAGGGCGCCTGTATTGTTTTGCGTGCCGGCCTGCGCGCGCGATGCACCCAGCCCCTGCTTTACGTGTTCCATACTTTCTCCATTGTTCTATCCAAGATTGTCATGCCCTGCCCTGACCCACCGCTTGCATGGACACCGCCAGGCAGCGGCAGCGCTCGTGTTTGAAAGCAACATCTTTGCAAGGTCGAGCGCGTAGTAAAACTACCTTGCTGCGAGCGCATTATGCCCGAAAGGCCCCGGATTGCGCAGGTTTCCCATCAATTATTCGATAATTGAATAGCTGACATTCGAAAACAAAAGTAGCCTTATAACTTGAAATCGCTATACTTATATTGCAGTGCAGCACAACGCGGCACGCCACACTAGGAGTCTGCCATGTCTACCGCATTTAGCTATCACACCACGCAAAACAGCAATATCGTCGCCACCCTGGTTCACGCCGCCAAACGTCTTGGCGCCTGGCTGAACCACAACAGCGACCGCCGCGAACGCGCTTACGAAGAAGCCTACCTGGCCGAATCGACCGACCGTTACGATCTGGAATACCGCATGCGCGAATTGGCCCGTGCCAATCCGCAGCCCAGCTGGATGAGCGGCCTGAGCCGTTAAGAGTGACGCAGTACCCAGCAGCTCATCGCAGCCACTCATCGGCTGTTGCAACATCGGTTGCGCCGTCCCGCTCGCCTTGCGCTTGAGCACAGGATGGGCTACACAGGCGGGATGCGAACGCCCATTACCATCCTCGCCATCGCCGGCAGCCTGCGCGCCGCCTCACTGAACACCGCCCTGCTGCAAGCTATCATCTTGCCCCAGTGCAATATGAGATCCGCATCTATCGGGGACTCGGCGAATGACCCCTGCTCAATCCCGACGGCCTGCCGACTGTGGCGGCCTTGCGTGTAACGGTGCGCACCATGTCGGCGCGCCTGATCGAGGGGGCCTGCATCAGCCTGCCTCGCCTGCCTCTGCTGAGGTCGGGTCTGGATGCCGACGGCATCGCCGCGGACCCGGCATTGCGCCGGGCCTGTCTCGCTATGCTGCGGTGCATCAGGTCATTTTCATGACCCTCTGCACGTTTCACTGTCAATTCATCTAGTTTTACTACGTACTTTTACGGACCGCTTAATGCGGGATCATGCCGGTGAACACATACGCCTGCAGCATGGTAATGATGCCGATGATGACAGCAAACAACAGGCTGTGCTTCAAGGTAAAGCGGAACAGGTCCGATTCCTTGCCCACCAGGCCCGTTGCGGCGCAGGCGACGGCGATCGATTGGGGCGAAATCATCTTCGCCGTCACGCCGCCCGTCGTATTGGCCGCCACCAGCAAGGTATCGGACACGCCGATCTGGTGCGCCGTGGTGTTTTGCAGGGAGCAGAACAAGGCGTTCGAGGACGTGTCGGAACCGGTCAGGAAGACGCCCAGCCAGCCCAGGAATGGCGAGAAGAACGGGAAGGCGACTCCACTGCCGGCCAGCAGCAGGGCCAGGGTGGACGACATGCCCGAGTAATTGGCAACGAAGGCAAACGCCAGCACCAGGCCGATCGACAGCACGGGACGACGCAATTCCACCACGGTTTCCACGAACGCCTTGAGGCCATCGCGCGGCTTCATGCGTAGCATCCACATCGCCAGCACGGCCGTCAGCAAAATCGCCGTGCCCACGGCCGACAGCAGGTCGAGCTTGAAGACGGCGTCATACGCCTTCGGCACGGTCACGATGGGCATGCTCTTGATCACCAACTGGTCCAGGTAGGGCACGTGGATCTTGATGACCAGGCTCGATAGCGCCCCGCCGGCGGCAAACAGGGCCTTGAAGCCGGGCAGGCTCCACACGGTGACGATGGCCGTCAGCAGGCCGAACGGCGCCCAGGCGCGCATGGTCTGCGCCGTCGTGTAGGGCGAGGCGGCGCGGTTGCCGCTGCCGCGCACGTCCGCCTTGCCCGCGCCGCCGCCAAAACCGGACAGCGCGGCCGTGCCGCCGCCGACGGCATGGGCCACTTTCGCATTCTTCGGCTGCCACACCTTCAGGAACAAGGTCAGCGACACCAGGCTGACGAGGGCCGAGGTGATGTCCGGCAGCTCCGGGCCGATGTAATTGGACGTGTAGTACTGGGTCACGGCGAAACTGCCGCCCGTCACCAGCGCGGCCGGCCATACTTCGCGCACGCCGCGGAAGCCATCCATCATGAACACCAGCCAGAACGGCACCAGCAGCGACAGCAGCGGCAACTGGCGGCCCGCCATGGCACCGATCAGGAACGGGTCGATGCCCGTCACCTGGCCCGCCACGATGATGGGGATGCCCATGGCGCCAAAGGCCACGGGCGCCGTGTTGGCGATCAGGCACAAGCCAGCCGCGTACAACGGGTTGAAGCCCAGACCCACCAGCAAGGCCGAAGTGATCGCCACGGGCGCGCCAAAGCCGGCCGCGCCTTCCAGGAAGGCGCCGAAGGCAAAGCCGATCAGCAGCACCTGCAGGCGCTGGTCGTCCGTGACCGACAGTACGGAAGCGCGGATGATGTCGATCTGCCCCGTCTTGACGACGATTTTATACAGGAAGACGGCCGTGACGATGATCCAGGCAATGGGCCACAAGCCGTACGCGAAGCCGTAGCCGGCCGCCGCCAGCGCCTGCGGCACGGGCATGCCGTAAGCGAAAATCGCCACGGCCAGCGCCAGCGCCAGGGTGACGGCGGCCGCCACGTGGCCCTTGATGCGCAGCGCCGCCAGGGCGATGAAGAAGAAGATGGGAACGGCTGCCGCCAGCGACGACAGCCACAAGCTGCCGAACGGTGTATAAAGTTGGGTCCAGGTTTGCATGTCGGGTCTCCTCCGGTGGATGCGGGTTGAGTGAAAAAACGGCTTTTTGATGTCATTGTGTGTAGCGTGTTTTTGCGGTGCAGCGGTGCTGCCGGGCCTGGCTATTCCTCCTGCCCGCGTGCATTGAGCAAGTCGGCCAGGCTGCGCGGCGCCGGCGTCAACGGCTTGCGGTGCTGCGTCCAGCCCAGTTGCGCGCGCGGCGTCAGCATCCGCAGCCGCGTGGCGGCCCAGCGGAACAAACGGTAGCTGGCCGGACGCGCAAAGGCGCCGCTCCAGAAGCGCCAGATCAGGCTTTCACCGCGGCTGAACTTGGCGCCCTGGCCGCGCAGCGGATGCGCAACCTGCTCTGCCGGATTACGGTTGGCTTCCGTGCGCAGGCGCACCAGCAGTTGCGGAATCGGGATGCGCACGGGGCATACTTCGCCGCAGGCGCCGCACAGGCTGGACGCGGTGGCCAGGTCGGCCGTCGCATCGAGCCCCAGCAGATGCGGCGAAATGATCTTGCCGATCGGCCCCGGATACGTGGTGCCGTAGGCGTGGCCGCCGATGCGCGTATAGACTGGGCAGTGGTTCATGCAGGCGCCGCAGCGTATGCATTGCAGGGTGGCGCGCAGCTGCTCGTCCGCGTAGGCCTGGCTGCGGCCGTTATCGAGCAAGACCAAGTGCACTTCGCGCGGCCCATCCTTTTCGCCCGCGCGGCGCGGCCCCGAAATCAGGTTGAAATAGGTGGTGATGGCCTGTCCCGTCGCCGAACGCGTCAAGAGGCTGGCCAGCGGCACGATGTGTTCCAGCTTGGCCACCACTTTTTCCATGCCCATGATGGCGATGTGGACCTCGGGCACGGACGTCGTCAAACGGCCATTGCCCTCGTTTTCCACCAGCCACAGGGTGCCCGTGTCGGCGGCCGCGAAGTTCACGCCCGACAGGCCGATGTCGGCCTCGACGAAGGCTTGGCGCAAGGCGCGCCGGCCCGTCTGGATCAGACTGTCGACGTCTTCCGTGTAGGGCGTATCGGGAATGTGCTCGGCGAACAGGCCGGCGATGTCCGCCTTGGTCTTGTGGATCGCCGGCATGACGATGTGCGACGGCTTTTCGCCGGCCAGCTGCACGATGTATTCGCCCATGTCCGACTCCAGGCACGTCATGCCGCGCGCTTCCAGGTAGTGATTGAGCTCGATTTCCTCGCTGGCCATCGACTTGCCCTTGATGAAGCGCGTCGCGTGGTTCCTTTCGGCGATGGCGTGGATGATGGCGTTGGCTTGCTCGCCATCCTCGGCCCAGTGCACCTGCACGCCCGCCGCTGTCAGCTTGTCTTCCAGCTGCACCAGCAAATCGGGCAAACGCGCCAGCGCGTGCTGGCGCACGGCTTCGCCGATGTCGCGCAGGCGTTCCAGCTCGTCGCCGTCGGGGAACTGGGCGCTGCGCTTGTCCTGCAAGAAATCCATGGCGCCGCGAAAACTCTGGCGCAGTTTCGGGTCGTCCAGCGCGGCGCGGGCGCGCGCATGGAAGTCCGCCGGCGTGACGAATTGCATGGGCTTGGCGTTCATGGCTGGCCTCCTTCATGGGCTGACAAGTCATCGACGATCAGCACCCACAGCCAGCGCGGACCGTGCGCGCCATACGCCAGGGTTTGCTGGATGTCGGAGGTTTTCGAGGGACCCGACACCAGCGCCAGATTGGACGGCATGCCGTCCGCCCAGCGCTCGGCGCGCGCCGCCGCGTGCAAGTCCGCGTGCAGGGTGCTCGCATACACCAGGCAAATGTGCAAGGGCGGCGCCAGCGACACCGTGCGCGGCGTGGCCGCGTCGGGCGCGATGACCAGGGTGCCCGTGGCGGCGATGCCCGAACGGGCGACGGTAAAGCCGGCATCGACGGTATCGAACAATTCGCCCTTCCACTGCGCCAGCGGACGTTCAAAAGACAGCGCTTCCACCTTGGGCGGCAAGGCAGCGCGCAAGGCCTGGCCTTCGGCGTTGCCGGTATCGAGCAGCAAACGGCGCGCGCCGTGCGCACCCAGGCGCTGCGCCAGCAAGGCGGGCCAGGCATCGCCGCTGACGCAATCGACATCGGCATGCGCGACGCGCAAGGCTGCCTGCATGGCGGCTATCGCACCCAGTGACGACAGCGGCGCTTGCGCGCGGCGCGCCAGGTAGTGATTGTCGATAGCGACGTCGACGACCTCCACCGCCTCAGGCGCGGACGGCGCCGCGGCGCGCAGACGCCCCAGCATGCGTTCGCGGGCAGTCAATGCCGTACTCATGGCGCACCTCCCGTGCGGCGCCACAAGAAGCTGGCCAGGTGCTCGACGGGCAGCGGCGCGCCCTGGTGCTGCGCGGCGTGGCCGATATTGAGCAGGCAGCCGCAGTCGGCCGAGACGAGCCGGTCGCAGCCCGTGGCGCAGGCGGAGGCGATCTTGTCGCTGACCATGGCGCCGGAAATATCCGGATGTTTCAATGAAAACGTACCGCCGAAGCCGCAGCATTCGGATTCGCGCTGATGCTCGATGCGCGTCACGCCGGGCAAGGCGTCGAGCAGCGCCACGCCATGGACTCGCGTGCCCATCTCGCGGCGCGCGCCGCACGAGGTATGCAGCACCACATGTTCATCGGCCTGCCCGGGGTCGGCCAGGGCCAGGCCGGCCAGGTCGAGTTTCAGCACGCAGACGAGAAATTCGCTCAGTTCATACACGCGTTCTGCCAGCTCCAATGCCTTGGGACCGGCCACGGGGTCATCCTGGAACAGCTGCGGCCAGTGGTGGCGCATCATGCCGGCGCAGGAGCCAGACGGCACGATCACGGGCCAAGGCTGCGCAAACAGATCGAGCTGGGCGCGCGCCACGGCACGCGCCTGTTCCGGGTTGCCGCTGCTGTAGGCGGGCTGGCCGCAGCAGCTCTGGCCACGCGGATAATGCACCAGCAAGCCTTCCCGTTCCAGCAGGCGCACCGCGTCGAGTCCCGCCTGCGGCACGAACAGGTCCACCAGGCAAGTGGCGAACAGATACACCTGGAGCGGTGCGGGCGGGTAGCGGCGTGGTGCACGGTTCGGTACGTGAGGCGGCTGGCGCGGGTCTGGCTGCATGCGTGTGTCTCCCGGCGCTCTGTGTGTGGCTGCGGCGCCGCTGTGTGTTGTTAAGAATGACTGGTTCACGCATAATTCCAGCTTCCGCGAGCCACTTCAAATTGCTCGGACCACTTTAAAACAACACCGAAAGACAGCGATGGCGACAGGCATGCAAACGCGGGGCAGGGTCGAAACGGTGATGCGCAGACTGGAAACCGCCCTGCTGGACGGCAGCTTGCCGGCGGGCGCGCAGCTGCCGGCCGAGCGCCTGCTGGCGCTGCAATATGGGGTCTCGCGCAATACCGTGCGCGAAGCGGTGCAGCGGCTGGCGGCACGGGGCCTGGTGCGCAGCCGGCGCGGCGCCGGCGTCTTTGTGACGGATCAATTGCGCACCGGCATGGCTTCGCCATGGAGCCAACTGGTGGCCGACCATCCCGCCCTGCGCGACGACATTCTGGAATTTCGCCGCGTGCTGGAAGGGGCGACGGCCTACTTTGCGGCGCAGCGGGCCAACAGCGGCGAGCGCGCACAAATCATGGCGCTGCTGGCCGAGCTGGAACAGGCGCGCGCCAGCGACGACAAGCACGGCGAGGCGCAGGCCGATGCCAGGCTGCATGAAGTCATCGCGCAAGCGTCGCACAACACCATGTTTTTGCACTTGCACACCAGCATTATCGGTATGCTGCGCGAACACATCACCCTCAATGGCACGGGCTTGCGCCAGCAAGACGAGGCGACCTCGCTGCACCTGCTGTCGCAGCACCGCACCCTGTGCGAGGCCATCTGCGCCAGCCAGCCCGAGGAAGCGCGCACGGCCATGCAAGGCCACATCGATTTCGTGCGCGCGCGCGTCACCAGCGACGAATAAGGGCCATTGGTAGGACCAGTGCATGAGCACCATGGCGGCAAAAAACTGCTACCATCGCGCGCCGCCACTTACTTCATCCTCACATGAACGTCCTGAGCCACACTCATCCGCTGGTGCTTCAGCTGGAAAACGACTTGCTGCCCCTGTTCCGCGCCGCCCTGCCGCCACTTGCGGCCGCTGCGCCGCAGGTGCTCGCCTCTGTGTTCGCCTTTTCCAGCGGCACGGCCAGCGCTTTCCAGGACTATCATTTCGGCATTTCCTGCCTGCTCGAAGCGGTGTCCGAAGATGCCCCGGAAGAAGTCGCCCTGCTGGTCAGCGTCACGGGGCTCGACGCCGGCGCCCAGCTGAGCGCACAGGTCGTCTGGGGCCAGCCATCGGGCCTGGTGGAAATGCAAGCCGAGCTACAGGCTGGCGACCTGCCTGCCCTGCATGCGGCCCTGCCCCGCTTGCTGGCCAGCTTGCAACAGGCAGCCAGCCGTGGCGCGCCGAGAACGTGACAGACGCATGAAAAAGTGCCAGGAAACAACAACTTACGATTTCCGCAACGCAACTTTGTTGACTTCCACTAGCCCTAACCCCTATCCTTTCAGTTACGTTTGGTGAGAATGTGTGCATGTTCCTGTGAGCATGCAGACGGTGTCGCCTTGCTTGCGCAAAGTCCATTCCGCATTTATTTATTGCAACCATCAAGGCAACGTGCCTGGACGGCCGCTGCCAGCAAATACGGAGCTGACTGCCATGCCATCGCACTACCATTTTCCTGCAACATCCTTGCTGGGCTGCGTCTTCTTGCTGGCAGCCCTGCCCGTGCAGGCGCAGACCACGGACAACACTGCCGCCACCTTCAGCGCCAATGCCAGCATCACCTCGCAATACATTTCGCGCGGCTTTCGCCAGACCTGGGGCAAACCCGCGCTGCAAGCCGGTGCCGACTACGCGCACCCCAGCGGATGGTCGCTGGGGACCTGGCTTTCCACCGTCAGCGACCGCTATATCGAAGACGCCAGCATCGAATGGGACCTGTATGGCGGCTACAGCGGCACGGTGGGCGAGCTGGGCTATAGCGTGCTGGCGTATTACTACAAGTATCCGGGTGCGATCTACCGCGCCACGAGCGTCAAGTACGACTATGGCGAACTGTCGCTGGGCCTGAGCTACAAGATGCTGTACGCCAAGTACAACCATACCGTGACGCGGGACTTTTTCGGCATCACGAATGCGCGCGGCACGGGCTACCTGGACGTTGGCGCGAATGTCGACCTGGGCAATGCCTGGACCTTGAATCTGCACGCAGGCAATGGCCGGGTGGCGGGCGCCGGCAATGCCATCTGGAACTGGCGCGACGCCAAGGTCGGGGTCACCAGGGCCTTCGACGGCGGCTGGAGCGCCAGCGCTGCCGTGACGCGCGCCTGGGGTGCGACCGACGCCTACGACCATTACACGCTGGGCATCCCGAATGCTGCCGGCCAGTTCGACACCTCGAACCCCGCCGCGACCACGCTGGTCGTGGCCGTCAGCAAGACGTTCTAGGTGCGCCACGCGCGCCGCCCATGACACCGATATACTCCCCATCAAGGAACAGCACCATGCAACTTTCTCTCAACAGCAAAATCTGCGTCGCCGCCACCGCGCTCGCCGTCCTCAGCCTGGGCGTCACGGCGGCGGTGATCGGCTACAAGAGCAGCGCCAGCGCCGAGGCGGCCGCTTTGGCACTGGCACACACCTCGGCACGCGAAGTGGCTGGCGCCTTGCAGGCACGCATCGCCAGCAACCTGGCCAGTGTCAGCAGCCTGGCCGGCGCCATGCGCGGCACCAAAAGCGCCAGCCTGCCCCTGCAGCGCGAGCAGATCAATGAACTGACCAAGGCCACCCTGAGCAGTTCGGAAGACTTGCTGGGCGCGGCCGTGACGTGGGAGCCGAACGCGCTCGACGGCAAGGATGCGGAATTTGCCAACCAGAAGCCGCACTACGATGCCAGCGGCCGCTTCATGCCCTACTGGACGCGGGGCGCCGGCGGCAAGTTGCAAGTCGAACCCATCGTCTTCGACCCGAAACCGGGCGCCAACGACTGGTATGACGTGCCCAAGCGCACGGGAAAAACCTTCTTTACGGAACCGTACATCTACCCCGTTGACGGCAAGGATGTACTGATGGCCTCGCTTGTCGCCCCCATCATGATCGAGGGCAGCTTCAAGGGCGTGGCCAGCGCCGACTTCATGCTCACGCGCCTGGCGAAAATCCTGGCCGACCTGAAAGTGATCGAGGGTGGCAAGCTGGCCCTGATCTCGAACGGCGGCCTGTACGCCAGCCATCCCGTGCCTGAACGGCTGGGCAAGAAGGCCGACGACGTACCTGCGGCCGGCCTGGAAAAGGTACGCCAGGGCCAGCCGTATGAGTACGAGGATGGCCAGGGCTACATCCATTTGCTGCAGCCGCTGCAGATCCACCCTGATATCGCGCCCTGGAGCGTGGAATTGAACTTCCCGAAAAGCGTGGCCATCGCCTCGGCGCGCGAGCTGATGATCTACACCCTGATCGTCGCCCTGCTGTGCGCGGCGGCCACGGCCGGCATCCTGATCCTCGTCGTCAACCAGCTGACGCGCCCCCTGCGCACCCTGGGCCGCACCATGACGGACCTGTCCAGCGGCGACGCCGACCTGCGCGTCAAGCTGGAAGTCAAGGGCACCGACGAGCTGGCCATCATCGGCAAGGGTTTTAACCAGTTCGTGGAAAAGATCCACGCCGTGCTGCTGCAAGTGCAGGCCAGCGCCGACAATGTGGCCCGCGCCAGCGCGGAAATTGCACAAGGCAATAACGACCTGTCGGCCCGCACGGAGCAGCAAGCCAGCTCGCTGGAAGAGACGGCCGCTTCAGTGGAAGAGCTGACGGGCACGGTCAAGGAAAACGCCGACCATGCGCGCCAGGCCAATCAATTGGCGGCCTCCGCGTCCAGCGTGGCGCAAAAGAGCGGCGAAGTGGTCGGCAAGGTCATCGCCACGATGACGTCGATCAACGACTCGTCGAACAAGATCGTCGACATCATCAGCGTGATTGACGGCATCGCCTTCCAGACGAATATCCTGGCCCTGAACGCGGCCGTGGAAGCGGCGCGCGCGGGCGAACAGGGACGCGGATTTGCCGTCGTCGCAACGGAAGTACGCAACCTGGCGCAGCGCTCGGCCGCGGCGGCCAAGGAAATCAAGCTGCTGATCGACGATTCCGTGGGCAAGGTGGCCGCCGGCAGCAAGCTCGTCGATGAAGCGGGCGCCACCATGGAGCAGGTAGTCGACAGCGTGCGCAAGGTCACCGCCATCATGGCCGACATCAGCGTCGCCACCACCGAGCAAAGCGACGGCATCGCCCAGGTCAATCAGGCGCTGGCGCAAATGGATGGCGTGACGCAACAAAACGCGGCCCTGGTCGAGGAAGCGGCGGCCGCCGCCGAAAGCCTGCAAGACCAGGCCAGCCATCTGGCCCAGGTGGTCAGCGTCTTCAAGCTGGGCGAGCAGGTGCGCCAGACGACACCCGCAGCAAGCGTGGCAACGCCGCGCGCCGCGCCGCCAAAAACACCCGTGCCAGCCAAGCGTCTGAGCGTCGCCAAGCCGCAAGCAGCACAGCACGCGCCCGCCAAGGCAGTGACCGGCGATGACTGGGAAGAATTTTAAGCGGAGTAAGGCGACGCTAACCCGCAAAGATTCCCTCTTTGCGGGCGGCGCAGCAACATGGTGAGTTTTCGCAGGTTTCCACAGAAAAATATTTCGTATAATCTGGCGCGCCTCTGGCACGCCACTTTGCCGATTATTGGAAACACCTGAAAAAACCCTCACAGTACTTACATCTTCCACACTGCTGGCCGCTTGCGGCGGTGGCTCTCCCCCTCCTGCCGAACAAGCCGCAGCGCCCCTGTCCGTGTATGCGGGCAGCTGGCAGACTCCGTGCCAGGACAAGGCGCTCGAGACGATGGCCATCACCCGCAAAGCCGATGACAGCCTGGAGATCACCGACAAGATTGAGCACTTCGAGACCGCAAACTGCTCCGGCGCGCCATTTGCCACCCAAGCCCCACTGTCACATCCACCGTTAGCGATGGCAACACGTGCGAGGTGCAGGTCCAACTCAGCCCTGCTGGCGCCACGAACGCCACCCACATTGACAAAATTACCATCAGCAGTCCCGCCTATACGAGCGTCTTCACCGGCAAGGACCTGAGCTATTGCGTCGAACTGGGGCAGCGGGCCTGGTGCATCACTCACCCGGACAAGCCGGGTTTCTGCGCCGCTGACCGGGGACCGGTCCCCGCCATGACGCAAACGGGTGGCATGTATCTGCAAGGCGACAAGCTGTATCTGCTCGTGTCCACCTGACTGCATATAGTCCTCTTGGGAAAGATATTGATCCAAATCAAGTCGCCGATAGATTCGGTGAGAATTGCCCCCTGTTAATACTCCTATAATCAGGCCGCGTTGACGGCACGCATCGCTGCCGGATGAAAAGGATTCTGAATGAAAAAATTATTGGCAGTATTGGCCGGCTCGGCCGCGACACTCTTGAGCGGCTGCGGTGGCGGTGGCAGTGGCACGACACAACAGCTTGCCGGCGATACCGGCAACGCCTCGCCGCTGGCCGCGTATGTCGGCACATGGCAGTCGGCCTGCGACGATCACGACCGTCAATCGCTGGTCATCGCGCTCAAGAGCGACGGCAGCGGTTCGCTGGAACTGACGCCGACCGGCGAGACCTACTTCAAGGCCGATTGCTCCGGCCCCGTGGTCGCCACAGACAGCATGAGCGCAAAGATCACCGGCAAGCCGGACGGCACTGCCGACATGCTGATCAAGCTGGCGGAAAACGCCGTGGCAACGAGCTTGCGCGTCGACAAGATCACCTCGTCGGTCCCGGCTTATGCCTTCCAGAGGACCGGCGCTAACGTGAAATATGTGCTGCGAGCAAACCAGCAGCAGTGGTGCGTCGAGGTGGATAAAGGTGAATCGTGCCTGTGGGACGAAGGCATGCAAGCTGCACAAAGCATCCCAGGCGGCCTGTCCTTGCGCGGCAACGAACTGTACACGGTGATGCTGGACAAGGGCGTCTATGTGCTGGACATGCACTACGTGAAAAAGTAAGCGCATGATCTGCTGCGGGGCTGCCCGGCCCTGCAGTTGTCGCAGCCGCATCTTCTCGCCCGTCGCTGCTTAGACGCGAGGCCGTTAGCGGGTGTATGTGCAGAATCGAACATACATTGCGAAAATACAAAGCTATTCTGTTAAAAAACAGGAGCTTGCCATGTCGCAGCATACCTTACCCCTGCCCTCCCACGCTGCACTGGATGCCCTGCTGCAGCCGCAGGACCGCGCTTTCCACCCCATCGAAGGCTTACGGCGTCTGCGCGACGCGGGGCTGGACCAATTACCCCTGCCCGGCCACGGCGCCACCCTGCTGCGCTGGCAAATGCTGGCTGCCATTGCCGCCATCGATCTCTCCCTGCTCAAGCTGTATGAGGGCCATACCGATGCGCTGGCCATCCTGGCGGAAATCGACGGTCCCGGCGTGCCGGCCAGCAGCAGCTGGGGTGTCTGGTGCGCGGACATGCCGGACGCGCGCGTGCAGTTGCAGCAGGCGGCCGATGGCCGCTATGTGCTCGATGGCCGCAAGGCTTGGTGCTGCGGGGCGAATGGACTCAGCCATGCCTTGATCAGTTGCTGGAATGAGCACGGCCAGGCTTGCCTGGCCTGCGTGGCCCTGTCGCAGCCGGGAGTGCACGTTACGGATGAAGGCTGGCATGCCGTCGGCATGCTCGCCTGCGCCAGCGTCGATGTGACCTTTTCCGGCGCGCGGGCCTTTCCCGTGGGCGCGCCGGGCGCGTATCTGCAGCGCCCCGGCTTCTGGCATGGCGGCGCCGGCATCGCGGCCGCCTGGTATGGCGCGGCCTGCGCCGTCGCCAGCCACCTGCATGCGCGCGCGCAGCACGCCGCCCCCGATCCCGTCCGCCTGGCGCAACTGGGGCAAATCGACTGTGCGCTGCGCGCCGCCAGCGCGCTGCTGCGCGAAGGCGCCGCCGAGATCGACAGACATCCGCAAAGCGATGCGACAGCCCTGGCGCTACGCCTGCGCCTGACGGTAGAAGACGCCGCCACGCAAGTCCTGCACCTGGCCACGCGTGCGCTGGGCGCCGGTCCCCTGTGCCGCGATGCCCGCTTCGCGCGCCTGGTGGCCAACCTGCCCGTATTCCTGCGCCAAAGCCATGCCGAACGCGATCAAGCCATGCTGGGCGGCATCGTCGCCGGCGCCGAAGAACATCCCTGGGCGCTTTGACGGCGCGCCAGGAACAGCTGAAAAGGAAGCTGCGTAGGCCTGCCTCCAGCGTGCAGTGCTTAGCGCCTATCCCAGTAGATGAATACATCCTCCGCTGTCGTCCCTCAGAAGCGGGGACTGCGTTGCTCGTCGTCGCGTGGCTCGCCACGCGTCCTCCTCACGCCTTGTCCGCGCTCCTGATGAACTTGCAGCAGAAGACGCTCACTAATGGGATAGGCTCTTAGCGCATCGCCTCCAGCAAACCCGGCGCATACTCGGCACCGTGCTTGACCTGCGCGGTGGACGCCTTCAGCGTGGCGCCGATCGGTTCCGCGCGGCCAGTCAGGCACAGGCCCAGGAAGTTTTCCGTCACCGCATTGAAGGCGATGTTGTTCACGGGCCGGGCAAAGCCATGCCCTTCGTCGGGGAACAGCACATACGTGACGGGGATATTCTTCGCCGCCATGGCCGCCACGATCTGGTCCGATTCAGCCACGTTCACGCGCGGGTCGTTCGCCCCCTGGCCGATCAGCAGCGGGCGCTGGATATTCTGCGCAAAGTTCAGCGGCGAACGCTCTTTCAGCAGCGCCCTGCCTTCTTCCGTGGTCGGGTCGCCCATGCGTTTGTAGAACTGCTGCTTGCCCGCTTCCCAATACGGCGGAATGGTTTGCAGCAGGGTGAACAGGTTCGACGGGCCGACGATGTCAACGCCGCAGGCAAAGGTCGTCGGCGTGAACGCCATACCGGCCAGGGTGGCATAGCCGCCGTACGAGCCGCCCATGATGGCCACCTTGTCGGCGCTGGTCACGCCGCTCTTTACGGCCCATTGCACGGCATCGAGCAAGTCGTCATGCATCTTGCGGCCCCACTGCAGGTCGCCGGCCGAGATGAATTGCTTGCCGAAGCCCGTCGAACCACGGTAATTCACCGACAGCACCGCATAGCCCCGGTTGGCCAGCCACTGGTGGTAACCGTTGTAGCCATACGTATCGCGCGCCCACGGGCCGCCGTGCACCAGCAGCACCATCGGCACCGCCTGCGATGGCACGCCGCCGGCATTCGCCTTCGACGCCTGCGGCAAGGTGAGGTAAGACACCAGAGTCAGGCCATCGCGCGCCTTGATTTGCTGCGGATACATGGGCACCAGCGGCGCGCCTTCCAGTTCCGGGCGCGTCACGTACAGCCGCGTGAGCTTTTTGGTCTTGCGCTCGTACAGCCAGCTCGATAACGGCGCCGTGACGGCGTCGACGCTCACCAGCCACTTGTCGTCGGCATCCGTGCGCGAAGTCACCGTGAACTGACCCTGGGTGTTTTTCTTCAGGAAGGCCAGGTCGGCCTTCAGGTCGTCCGCCAGCGGCAGGTATTCCTGCCGCAAATAATTGACCGTATAAGCTTGCACCCGCCCCGTGCGCGTGTCGTACAGCGCATCGGCGATATCGGCACGCGGGTCTTGCGCCACCAGCGTGCTCTTGCCGCTGGCCACGTCCTGCGCCAGCAGCGCCGAGGTATTGCGGCCGCGCGAATCGGTCCAGTACAAGGTCTTGCCATCGACCGTGAAGGCCAGCGGCGCCGTGGTCTGCGAGTCTTCCAGGTCGACTTCGACCAGCGGCGTGCTCTCGACCTTGCCCTCCTTCAGGCGGAAATACTGCATGCCGCCATCGGTGCGCGCCTTGCTGGCGATGCGCAAGTTGAGCAGTTCATCGGCCAGGTAGCCACCATAGCCATCGTTCTGCTGTACCAGGGTCAGCTTGCCGCTAGCCAGGTCCAGGCTGTACACATCATGCCAGCGCGCATCGCGGTTATTGACACCGATGAGGATGCGGTCCTTGACCTTGCTGCTGATCTGGACGATCCGCACGCGGGTCTTCTCGAACGGTGTGTAACTGACCTGCTTGCCGCTTGCCACATTCACGCCGTACAGCAGAAAATTCTCATCGCCACCCTTGTCCTGGATGAACAGCAGGGTTTTCGAATCGGGCGACCAGAAGCTGCTGCGGATGGGCCGCACCTTCTCTTCGGTGAGAGGGCGCGCCTGCGCCAGGTCGCTGGCCGGCGCCACCCACACATTGAGCACGCCATCGCGCGGTGCGATCCACGACAGCCACCGTCCATCGGGACTGAGCTTGCCACCGGACTTGCTGGGATTGCCAAACAGTTTGGCCCGCTCGATCAGCGGCGTTTCCTTGACAGGGGCTTGCGCGTGCGCCGGCAGTACGCTGGCGAACAACAGGACAGGCAGGACATAGCGAATCATGGACACCTCATGGTTAATGAATGAAGGGAAACTTCACACGTGCATGTGCCAGTAAATCATAGGCCAAAGCGGTATCGCCAGGTTGATTACAGCGACAGGGGACGGAAATCGGGGGATAGAATGGCGAAAACGGGGGCTGACAGGTCCGTCAAGTCACTGACGCGAGCGCGACTAGCAAATGCCACCGGCCTCGCTCGTGCCTGTACGCAGGTCAAGCCCAAGCAGGCACGTGTCGCCGTTTCCCCTGCTGTAGGCGCACAGAAGATGCCCTCGGCGCCATGAATGCCGTGCCCTGCTTGTCAGTGCCGGATGCAGCTTCGTTCGCGCGCCATCGCAGTGGGCTCTGCGGCGAGCACCTTGGCCTGCCAGCGGCGCGAGAAACCGCGCCGGGACTGGCTGATCCCCCCGATCGCATTCTGCCCGGTTTCCTGGACACAGTGATCCAGAGCCTGGCGCAGCATCGTATCGATGCTGGTCAGGGAAACCTGATACTCGTCCGCGACTTCCTGGCGCGTCTTTTCTTCGATCCTCAGGGCAACCAGAACAGAACGGTGCCGATACGGCATGCGCTGCATCGCGCGCTCGACTGCGGCCAGATCGGAGCGGGCCGAAGCAATGAGGTCCGGACCGGGGGCCGGGTCAGTCAGATCCTCGATTGCAGCCTCATCGTCGTGCTGCGAGGAGCGCGTGCCGCGCAGCTGATCCATCGCGACGTTGCAAGCTACCCGGTAGACATAGGCGTTCGGGTTTTGCACGAACACAGGGACGCTCGTGCCCGCCAATCGTAGCCAGGCGTCGTGCAGACAGTCACTGGCCAGGTCGGGACAACCGAGATTGCGCAACAATCGGCGATGCAGGCGGGCGTAGTTCACCGCCAGAAAATCGCCCAGCACGATGCCGTGACCGGTCTCGCTGAATGAGTCTCCGATGATCTCATCGGCAACATTGGACGCCTTCAAGCCATCCAGGGTACTCGGGTTCATGACGGGTATACCTCGGTGTTCTTCCGCAAGCCGCGCAGCCCTGAGAGCAGCGCAACGTCAGCAGCAAAGGGGGAAACAGCGACCTATGCAAAACGAGTGCATGGAGCGCCCCATCCTGCTCCCTGCACGGGCAGGTAACAGGTGGGTCATGCCGCTGCATGCCACTGGCCTAGCGGCCCTGCTGCAACTGACGTCGTTGCTCGGGACTCAAGCGTGCCAGCTGCTTGGCGTCAAAGTCGCGGCCGACGCCAACGAACTGCACCGGATTGGCAGCGTCGTAGGGAACGCCGTGAGATGACTGCAGCCCGGCCCGAGCTGGCGGCGGTGCTTCAATCTCTTTCTCCATCGGCTCATTGCCAAACCCGATCAAGCGCACCGTGAAAATCGACGGCAGGTTTTGACGCGCAGCACTGCGCTCGCGTTGCAGAACGTCCTGCGCGGCGGCCGTCGCCTGCGACGCTGCGGCACTGGCATTGCTCAATGCGCCGACATTCACCGCCGCAATGCTCGGCATGCCCATCGACGCACCCTTGACGGCGATATTGGCCGCGTTCACCACTTGCAAGGCCGCCAGATTGACATTGCCCGACACGCGGATACCCGCTTCGCCCGCGTCGATCGTGCCAAGTGGCGCGATCAGGTCGATGTCGCCGGCCGGCACTTCCGGAATCGGTGCCAGCGTGGCGATGCCGGCACCCGTGCTTGGCACGTCGGACGATAGCGTGACGTTGCCCCACTGGTCGTAGACACGCTTGGGCGGCGTGTAGACCACGGTGGTCTTGGCGCCGCGGCCCGCATTGATGTCGCCCTCGGCCGACCAGCCCATGATGCCGCCGCCGAAGGTCGTCATGATGCGGCTCTGGCCCAGCAGGATGCTGCCGCGCGAGTAGCTCGCGATGTCGCCCGCCCCCTGGGTGATCACGCCCGAGTCGGACGGCGGTGCCTCGCCCTCGATGCCGTAGACCTGGCGGCCGCCCGGCGTCATGATCTGGATGTCGCCACCAAACAGCGTGCGTACGAAGCCGCTACGCGGCATGGCGCCGAGCTTGCCGCGGAACATCGTGATGTCGCCGCTGTAGTTGATCGGCGTTCCATCCGCAGCCCCCTTGGGGAACAGCGCCGCGATGGCATTGCGTCCCCGCAGGTAGCTGCCGAAGCGCGCGCCGTCCGCATCGTTGTACTCGCGCCCGCCGGCCTTGAGTTCGGCGAAGTACACCTGGCGCGCAAAGATGCGTTGCTGCGTCGCCGGCAGCGCGTCGAAGAAGGCCTGCGCCTCGCCGGCCGTACCTTTGAACCCCAGGCCGTGGGCAGGGTCGGCCAGCCAGTTGGCCAGCTCTGCCTCGTAGCTCTTGACGACCTTGCCCGGCTGGTCGGCCAGCGGTCGGCCGGCCTGGGCGCGGTTGCCTTCGCCGAGGTAACGCGCCAGGAAGCCCTTGTAGTCGGGGCCGTGCGCGCCCACGCCGGCCAGCATCGAGATGCTTGCACCGGGCCGGCTATCGCCCGGCACCACCGGGCCAAGGCTGCTCACGCCCGCACGGTCTTCCATCTGAATGTGGCGCCCTGCGGTGATCTCCAGCGTGCCGGGGCCGGCCACGTTAAAACTGCTGTAGACGATGTCGCGACCGGCCGACACTACCGACACGTCGGTCGGGGCGCTGTGCGCGAACAGGTTGCCCGAGCTTTCATAGAGCGCGCCCAAGCTCGTATCAATGCGCAGGGCCTGGCCGATGGGCGTGCCGCTACCGACGATGTCGCGCCCGGCCATCATCCACACCGGCTGCCCGGCCTCGTAATAAGTCTGGCCAGCGCGTGTCGGGTCGTTGGACGCAAAGACGTTGATGCGGCCCGTGGCCACGCCCACCAAGTCGCCGTGCAGGGCATAGAAGCGCACCGGTTCGCTGCCATGTTCGCCGCCTGCCGAAACAGTGTTGGCGCCCAGCGCGAACAATGGCCTGCCATTTTCGATGAGGTTGCCGGCCTGGGCGAGATTGCTCACAACTGTGCCGTTCGCCAGCGTGCCCCGGAAAGCCGGATGGAAGGGCGTGGCCATGGCACTCTTGGCCGCGCCCGAGGGGCTCACGGTGTAGCCGCCGCCATGGATCGAATCGCTGGCAAGAAACTCCAGCAAGCTGTTGGCCGATGGCGCGAGCACCAGCGCGCCGGTCGCCTCTGTCGTTCTGTCCGTGGCCATGCTGCCGTAGTAGAGGCTGCCGCTGGCAGCGACCGCGCTCAGGATCGACGGGTAGACGTTCGCCATGTCGGTCGGGAGCGCGCCAAGGTTGGCCATCTGCGGCGTCAGGTCGCCGCCGGCCGAGAACAGGCGGATGGCGGTGTTCGGCGTCCACAGCGTGAACCAGCTGTCGCCGCTGCCCTTGGCCGCGTCCACCATGAAGGGGGTACGGTTCTGAATCACGGCACGCCCCGCATCGTTGGCGTCCGTCACGACCAGGTCGCCACGCGTGTTCAGCTGGTAGCTCGCATCGCCCGGCACCAGCAGCATGCCGCCCTGCGCCACCGCGCGCCCGGCCGAGAACGGATCTATCGCCCGGGGGTCGCGTTCGGACAGCTGGCCGGTGTACTGCGCATAGCGCAGCGACTGGGTGCCCATCGCGCCGGCTTGCATCTGCACATCGCCGCGCAGGTTGACGACGGCGCCGTTGAGCACGGCGTTGGTCTGGATGTCGTTCAAGGGATCGAGCGCCAGGGGATTGAGTGCGCCGCCGACGCGCAGGCTCAGATCGCCCCCGCCCGTGAGCGCCAGGCTGCCATCGGCCAGCACGCGGCCGGTGCCGCCCACGGCCAGCACCAGGCCGTCGCTGCGCAGGTTGACCGTGCCGGTGCGAACGGCCTCCCCCCGCTTGGACACAAGGCCCGCGTCGCCGCCCACGTCCACGCGCAGGTCGCCTCCGCCCAGCGTGCCGTAACCGGTGAAACCCAGCAGCGTGTCGGTCGTGCCGCGCGTGGCGTAGCTGCCAAAGTTGATCCACCAGGCCGCAGCCTGATCTTTGCCTCCCCCGAGCGTGCTACCGCTGCCCTGGCGCCACAGCCAGTTGGCGGTGTCGTTGGTCGTCACGCCCTTATCGGCCGGGTTGGGGCGGCCGACGCCGGTCGAGGTGATGGCCTGCGCCGTCTCGCCGGTCAGGTTGCCGCCTGCCTGCAGCGTAAGGTTGCCGCCGCCGGCCGGGTACCAGGCGCGCGCCAGGCTCTCTGCCCCGCCATCGACGAACTTCTCGTAACCCTTGTTCTTGTCGCTCAGCACCGTGCCACTGCTGCTCACCACGCGCGGCAGGTTATACGGGTCGCCGGCCTGCGTGGCCTGCGACGAAGCGCCGGCCGTATAGATGCCGTAGAGCGAGTTCATGCCCAGGTTGCCGGCCGCGCGCAGGTCCAGGTCGGCGGCGCCGGTGCGCAGCACGCTGAAGCGGGTGCTGCCGGGCAGATACTCATAATACACATTCACAGGCAGCGCCACACAATAGCTGACGCGTGCCGCACACAGCGCTGCGGCAGTCTTGTACGCGCCGTTGGTGGATTTGGCGACAACCGCATCGAGTATCGGCGTATCCGCAAAAGCGGGATTCTTTACCGCATTGGCCCCACTCTGCGACCATTTGAAAGCGTAGACCGGCGTGCAATAGGCCCCGTTCGCCGCGCACAGCGCCGTAGCGGTCTGGTACTTGCCGCCCATGAGTTGGCGGGCGACTTCATCGGTGATTTCTACGCCTGCCTTTAAGCCCAGATCGGTAGCCGCGAGCGATGTCCATGCGAACGCGCCTTTGAACGGCAGCGCCTTGGCAAACAGACCGTAGTGGGTGTCGGCCATGCGCAGCACACCCGCTGCGGGGTTCTGCTGCAACGTGCGCGGGTCGGCCGCACCGAGGTCGGCGCCGCCCGCCAGTTGCAGCGACCACGACTGCGAGCCTTCCGGCAGCATCGCGGCCACGCCCCACAGCCGGCCCGCGCCGCCAGGACGGAGCTCGACCGACTTGGCGTCGCCCGGCAGCTTGATGTTGGTCGAAGAAGGCAGCAGCGCGCCCACGGGCAAGGCCGTGTCGCCCTGCATCAGGTACTTCGCGCGTACGGCCGGTAGCGCGACGCCCTTGGGCCAGACCAGCGCGTCCAGCGTGGTGGCGCCCGGCAGGCGCGTGCCCGCGTCCAGGCGCGTGCCTTGTGGCAGCGTCATGGTTTCGCCGGCGATGCTGCCGGCCGCGTGAATAATCTGGCCCGAGGCATCGCGCACGTTGGCAGCGAGCACAGTCCCGGCGGGAAGCAGCATCTCCGCCGTCAATGCGCTGGACACGGGGATCAGCGTGCCGGCGGCAAAGTCAACCGACTGTATCGGCAGGTCAAAATTGAGCGCGTTGCCGCCTTCGAACGCCGTGCCATCGGCCAGCACGATGCCGGCACGCGGGATCACCGTGTCGGCGCCGAAGAGATTTTTTCCCGAAAGCAACAGCCAGCCTTTGTCGTCCTGCGTGGCGGGCGGCGGCGCGAAGCCGTCGTTGATGCTGCCATAGATATCGAGGTTGCCGGCCGCGCGGATGCGCAAGGTGCCGACTTCGCCCGAGCCATAGACGCCGGTCTTTTGCGTGTGCGGGTTGACGCTGGCGTAGCGGTAGCCCGACAGGTCCAGATCACCGGACACGACGATGTCCCCGCCAGGATTGGTTGTGGCATTGCTCACGATCTCGATGCCGGGACGCAGATGGAAGGCGTCGGCATAGGCCGGGTTGCGCAGGCCGGCAAGCTTGCCGGTCATGAGGCTGGCGCGCGCCAGTGCGGCATCGATGAAATCGTTGTTGTGGTCGTGCTTGTCCTTCAGCCAGGTCTGGGTGATCTCCTGGTAGGGTCGTCCGCTGGCGGCCGGCGAGCTGACCAGCGGGGCGTCGTCGTAGCGTTGCATGGCGTTGACCGCGATGGAGCGAGCGCCGCGGATGTCGAGCGCACCGCGCGCGTCGATGGCGATGTCGCCGTAGACCGCCGCGTCAAATGCCCCGTTGATGCCCGGCAAGCCGTTGGCGCCGATGCGCGGCGCCGAGAGTTCGAGCGTGCCGCGTGCGCGGCCGTCGTTCTGCCCCGGCTGGGTGCCCAGGGTCGCGGCTGTGCCGTGGCGCAGGTCGATGCGTGCGCCGTCGGCCAGCGTCAGCACGCCACCCTGGGTGCTCAGGTCGACGCTGGCGCGGTTGGGCGAATCGATGATCTTGCCGTAGCTGTCCACGCGCAGCAGCGTGCCGTGCGCATCAAGCATGGCCGAGCTCGCCACCGTCAGGGCGTTCTTCGCCGCGAGGTAGATGCGGCCCACGCGCTCGCCACTGGCATCGACGGTGCCGTTGACTGTCAGGCTGCCGTTGTCGACCGACACGTTGACCTCGCCGGCCTTCAGGCCGTCGCCGATGGCGAGGTCGCCCTGTTTGAGCTGGAAGGTGCGCGTGCCGAACACGCCGCCTTCGTTGAGCCGCTGGTTGAGCGATGCGAACTGGCTGTCGAGCGTACCGGATTCGCCCAGGCGCTGCGCGCGGATTTCCACACCGCCCGCCAGATAGGGCACCAGGGTGCCACCCGCGTCGTAGCGCCCCGTGCTGCCACCGCGGATCGTGCCATGCAGGTCGACCACGCCGGCCTGGTCGCCCAGCGCCAGCGCCTTGAGCGTGCCGGCGCGGTTGTTCCGCGCCGAGAGGTCGATCACCGAGCCCACGGCCTGGCGCACATTGCCGGCCAGGCTTTCGAGCGTGACGTCGCCGCCCCAGCTGTACTTGGATACATCATTGAAATCGATCTTGCGGCCGGCCAGGTCGAGCCGCGCGCGCCCGGTCAGCGTGAGGTCCTTGTCGGCGCTGATCACGAGCTTGCCGCTGGGCAGCGCCAGCGTGGCGTCGACGATCACGTCACGGCCCGCAAGGCGCAGTTCCGCGCCGAGTGCGGCGTCAGCGACCGGCATCATTGCCGGGGCTGTGCTGGTCACGCGCAGATCGCCGCCCGCGGTGATGCGGTTGACCGAGCCCGCCGCGCCTGTCACCAACGGCGCGTCGATGCTGAGGTTGCCGCCGCTGTAGGCATAACCGTTGCCGGCTTCATACGCGCCTTGCAACTGGTAGACCGAGAGGCTGCCCTTGTTGTTAGCCGTGATTCGGTCGCTGGCCGTGAGCCGCACATCGGCAAAGCCCAGCGCCAGACGCGCGTCATCGCTGGCGCCCTCGGCTTGCGTGCCTGGTCCATAACCAAATTCGACGGTTCCTGCCTCGATGGCCAGCGTGCCGCTGCCGGTGCCGGCGCCGCCCGTGACTACGGCGCCGGGCGCCACGGTCGATCCGGTCCAGATCAGGTGGCCGGTGCGGATGGTCGCCACATCGCCGGCCGCGCCCGCGCCATAGATGGCGGGCGTGCCCAGCACCAGGCGCGCGAGCGTGGATTTTCCGGTGGCCGGGTCGATGGTGTCGAGCGAGGCGCTGCCGAAGAAGCGCAGGCCGCCGCTGGCGTTAAGTTGCAACGTCTCGAGCGCAGGGGCGCCGTACCGCGTGTCGCCGCGCAGCAGGCGGTCGAGCACGCTCTGGTTCAACACCAAGCCGGAAGGCAGCGTGTTGCGCGCGGCCGCGTCGGCCAGCGCCGCGCTGTCGCCGACGTTGATGCCCTGCACCGCCAGCGTGAGGTTGCGCGTGCCGTAGCGCACCGAGTCGTCGAGCACGAAACGGTCGGGCGTGGACAGCGCGATGGTGCCTTCGGAATACAGCTCGGCCTGGCCCGCGCAGGGCGCGACGGTGCATGTGCCGATCTGCAGGCTGCGGTTACCTAGCAAGTCCACGCTCGGCAGACCCGGCAGCATGCTGAGCACGCCGTTGGACACGGCCACCAAATTGCCGGCCGTACCCGCGTAGAAAAATCCATCGGCCGAGTCATAGGCTGCGCGGCCCTTGCCCAGCGTGCGGATCGCCGCGCCCTGCTCGATCACGAGGTGGCTCGCGTTATCGGTGTTGGTGGCATCGGCCAGCAGGAACACCTCGGGTGCCGACAGTACCGCACCCTGGCGCAGCGTGAGGCTGTTCGCGCCCGTGCCGAACATCACGATACGTCCGCCCGGGCCGTAGGTCACGTACTGCAGACCGCCGAGCATGAGCCGCGAGGCACCCATCGCATTGAGCGCATCAGCGTTCAGCGTCACGCCCTCGAAACCGGCGGTGGCCTTCGCGCCACCGCGCACGACCTCGATCTGACTTTCAGGCCCCCCAGATCCGGCAAAAAAAGCCACCGTGCCGCCGTAGCCGCCCTTGGCCGCGTCGAAGCGTCCGATGCCGTCGAAACGGAAGGCATCGACACCGGCGCCGGTGTTCGGCGTGAGGGCCAGCAGCAGCGTGCGCGCGTCCGCCGGTGCCATCGCGCGCGGTACGCCGAGGCGCGCGGCGTCGCTCACGATGAACTGGTTGAACGAAGTCTCGTTGTACTGCGAGTAGGTGCGCAGCACCTCGGCCGGTGTGAGGATCGCCTGGCGGAACAGCATATCGCCGATGGCGGTATGGGCGATGCCGAGCCGCGCGGCGGCCGACCACGAGCCGTTGCGCATCGCGCTGCCGGGCTGCGCCGCGCCCTGGCCGGCGCTGCCGTTGAGCTCGACGCGGAAGGCGCCGGGCATCAGGGCATAAGTGGAAGGCATCAGCGTGTAGGTGCCCGCAGGCAGGCCCGGCACGCCGGCACCCAGCGTGATCTGCTGGCCGATCAGCGGGTCGACCGCGCCACGTTCGCCGCCCACCGGGGCGACCGGGGCTTGCACGCCGGGCACGACGGCATATACCGGGTTGCCCGCGAGACCGGGCAGGCTGAAGCTGCCATCGGCCGCAGTGCGCACCAGCGGGTGGTAGCGCGCATCGGTCGAGCCGCCGCGGCCACCGATGAAGCCAAAGCCCTTGAGTTCGCCGCCGCCCGAGAGGTCCAGCACCGCGCCGGGCTGCACATTGGCGCTCGCACCGCCCAGCGTGAGGCCGACCGTCAGTGTCTGGCCGTATGAGCCGGCGCCGCCCACGCCGATCAACTGGACCTGCGTGCCGTCGTAGAGGTAGTTCAAGCCGTCAACCGTGCCGCCATACGGCATCAGCAAGCCGTTGCCACTGACCGAGGTCAGGCTCCCAGGCAGGAAGTCGACCCGCGTGGTGTTTGCGTCGCCGATGCGCAGGCTGCCCAGCGGCACGCGCAGCACGCCGCCCTGCTCGATGGTCGCGGCGCCGAGCGTCAGGCCGCCGAAGGCCGCATAGGGTACCGCCGGCGCGGCTTGACCGTTGCCTTCGATGCGCAGCACGCGATCCGGTGCATAAGTGCCGTCGTGCAGCACACCCGCCTGGATCGAGGCCGAGACGCCAATGGCCGGGTAGATTTGCCCAGCCCGCAGCGTGAGGTCGCCTGGGGTGGCCAGGCTGGTCGTCGGCATGCCGTTGGTCAAGGCCGGCACGTCGGACAGAAAGCGCAAGTCGCCGTCGCTTTGCAGCGTGGTCTGGCCGAAACCGCGCCGCTCCACCCTGATGCTGCCCGGGTTTTCCGGCGTGTCGCTGTCGGACGCTATCGGTATATCGCCGTTGACACCAGACATTCGAACCGACGAGCGCACGTCGATGAGGCCGGCATGCACCGCCAGATGCGCCTCGGAGGGTAGCCAGTCGCCGGTGCCGATGACGCCGAAGCGACCTCGGGTCACGTCCAACGCCAAGCTCTGCGTGATGCCGGCCAGCCGCACGTAGGGCGCTTCCAGCGTGATGTGCGCATCGTTGCGCGCGTTGTTGGCCAGCATCAGCGCGCCGTAGGCCGACAGGCTCTGGCCGAGCCGCAGGCTGGCGTTGTCTTCCAGGCTGATGCCGCCCGCGCTGAGCAGCGCGAGATTATCGAAGCCGCCCCGTGTGACGGTGTCGACGCCCAGCCGACCGTGACCATAGACCAGCATCGCATCGGCCGCGCCGGGGGCCAGTCCAGCCGGCAGGTCCGACGGCCCCTGCAGCCTGCCGACCACCAGGTCGCGGTAGTTGCGCACCGCGTTCTCAGCCAGCGTGTACTGCGCCGGGCCGGAACTCGTGCGCACTTCGGGCGATTCCAGCGCGACTTGCAGCGTGCCGCCTGCCGCGCCCGCGCCGCCCGAGCGGGCCCGCAGTTCGCCGTCGAGGTAGAGGCCGTTGTTCGAGGCCAGCGTGATGCGCCCGCCGCGGCTCGCGACCGCGACCGGGCCGGCATCGCCCATGTCGAGCACGGCGGCGGTGCCCGAGGCATCGAGCATGGCGCCCTCGCGCACAATGATGAAGCCGTTAGCGGCCGTGGCCGAACCGTCGCTTTCCCTGATCTCGCCGCCGATCACGATGCTGCCGCCGTCGCGCACGCTGCCGTAGCGCCGGCCCTGCGCATCGAGCCCGGTCGCGGGCGTGGCGGACACGTCGATCACCGCCTGCTCGCCGAGCCAGATCGAGCGGCTGTGCGCCACGTCCACGGCGTGCTCCTGCTCCATGCGCGTGAGGTCGAGGTTCTTCAGCGAAATGCTGCCGCCGTGCGCCTGCAGCCGGCCTTGCAGCGTGAGCTGCCCGACGCTGCGCACGTCGATGGCCTGGCCCGGATCGACCGTGATCTGCGCACCCTGACCGATGACCGCAGCCACGGTCGGCAGGTCGGCCGCCAGGGTCTGCACCGTGCCCGCCTGCAGGCTCAGACTCGCACCGGCGCGCTGCGTGAGCACGCCCTTGACGGCATCCTCGGTGTAGAGCGGCGGCGTCCAGGTTTGTAGCGCCTTGCCCGCCTCAGCGCCGGTCGCGACATTCTTGGCCTCGGGGGTCACGCGCAACACCGGCATCGTCACCGCGACCTGCGCGCCGTCGGCCACCGTGAGGCCGCGGTCACCGATGAGTTCGTAGCGGCTGAAACCCTTGTCGAAGAAGTTGCCAGCCAGCACCAACGTGCCGGCATCAGCCGCAGCCACCGATTCGTCCGTGACGAGCATGCGCCCGGCCTGCAGGCTCAACGTGCCGCCGCCCGAGGTGCCCCAGCCGCGCAGCGCGCCATCGATCGCCAGCACACCATCACCGCCGGTCTGCGCATTCGCTTGCAGCCGCATGTCGCCGCCCTTGCCGCCTTGCTGCGAGGTGCCGTTGGCCAGCAAGGCCGCGCCCGAGGACACGTCGATGATGCTGCCTTCGTCCAGTTGCACGTCACCACTGCTGCGTATCGACACGCTGCCGCCGTTGCGCCAGGCCATGTTGCCGGTGCCGGCCGGATCGAGATGCAGCTTGCTCCACAGGCCACGCGTGTCCAGCGTCACGCCCTGAGCCACGGCCACGCCCGCGCGCACGCCTTCGGGCGTGGTGATCTGCGTGGTGTCATCGATGTAGTTGGTGCTGGCCTGCGCGAGCGTGTCGCCCAGGCGGATGCTGCCGCCGTGCGCCGTCAGGTTCGCGTTCACAGCGACCTTCGGGCCGTAGAGCGCGATGTCGCCGCCATTGCCCAGCGTCAGCGCCGAGTCCACCGTGATCGCGTTCGTGGCCGCGATGCGCACCGCGCCCAGCGAGAAGCCGTTGAGCAGCGTGGTGTCCAGGGTCAAGTTATCCTGGCGCGCGGCGGGCAGCGCCGCCGTAAGGTCGAGGCCGGCGGCGATGCGTTCGGCCGTGTCTGTCAACACCACGTCCTTCACGCCTGCAGTGTCGAGCCGGCGGTGCATCAGGCCGCTGTTCTTGTCGTAGAGGGTGCCGTAGCTGCCGATCACCAACTGCCCGCCGCGCGCCACCGCCATCTGCGACTGGTCATACCCGTCGAGTCCGGCCTGCGCCGCCTGCGTCTGACGGCTTCCCTGGACGGTGTCGCCCGCGATGTCGCCCTCGATCACCGCGCTCTTCGTCCCGATCACCAGCAGGCCGGCATCGCGGCCCACCGTGTAGCCGCTTTCCAGCCGGCGCTGCTGTCCGATCAGCGGGTTGTAGTAATAGCCGGTCGCCTTCTCGCCCCAGCGTTCGTGCTTGTCCTCGTAGCCTTTGTAGACGCCCGTGTAGCGCTGGTCGCCCGGCGCCTTGTTCACGTCGTACAGCCGCCCATCCGCCCCCTTTAGCCAAGTCTGACTGATGAAACCGCTCTGCACATTGAGCGTGCCGCCTGAGAGGTTGATGCTGGAGCCTGCTTGCGTGACCACATCGTTGCCGCCAAAGCTCAGCGTGCCGCCCTGCGCCATCCATTCGCCCACGGTGTGGCCCTGGGTGCCCAGGTAGCCGCCGACCTCCAGCAGGCCGCCCGCGGTGTACCAGCGGTCGGTGGCGTAGCCGTTCGTGCCCTTGGGTACGAACACCAGGCTGCGGCGGTCGATCCACACGTCGTTGCTGTTGAGGGTCTTGCCATCCCGGTTGAGCGGCGCATCGCGCTGTTCGTTGCCCTGGACGTTAACCTTGACGTTGTTCGATTCCATGGCCAGGTTCACGCCCACGGCACCGGAAACGTCGATCCGGGCGCGCTCACGCACCAGGCTGCGCTGGGCTGCATGGATGACGATCTGACCGCCGGTGGCCAAGGTCAGGGAGTCGCTCTGGAAGTCAACCGTGCCGCTGCTGTTGATCTCGATACGGGATTGGTCGCGGCGATCGGTGATGGCCACGATGTTCTCGGGCGTCGTGATTGCCGGTCCCCGCAAGCCGTCGCGCTGGCTGTCCAGGGCCGTCTTGCCGTCGTCTTCAATCACCACGGCGGTAATGGCACCCTGGCCGAAGGCAACCTTGCCATCCGCGTCGATGGCGTTGAGGTGCACGGTGCCACGGGTGTTGACGCTGGTGGTGGCGAGTACCACACCGTTTTGCTGGACGTCACGCCCCAGCATGGTCACGTCGCCGTGGCGAGCCTGGATCAGGCCGGTGTTGCCGACCTTGCCCGACAGGCTGTCGGTGTTGAACTGTGGGGTGATCTCGTTGCCGCGCGTGGTCGACGCCTGGTTGCCGTCGGTACCGACGCCCTTCTTGATGACGAAGCTGTCGCCGGCCGCGAGCGCGGTCTGGCCTTTCTGCGTAGCGATGTCCCCCGCGTTGTGCACTTCCTTGCCAAGCAGCAGGACATAGCCGCCGCCTTCGGTGGAGGTCTTCGGAGCCAGCGTGGCGATCCGGGCACCGGCCTGGACCTCCACCTTGCCTTGGGCATTGGTAAAGCCGGGCTGGCTGGCGTTGGCAGTGTAGATGCCGTGGGTCTTGAACTGGCCATTGTCGATCTCGGCGGCGGCCACCACGAGGTTGCGCGTGTTGACCTGGCTGCCGCCATTGAAGACGATGCCGTTGCGGTTAACGATGAGCACCGTGCCATCGGCCTTGATCTGGCCCTGGATCTGAGAGGGCCGTGCGTTCGGGTCGTTGACGCGGTTAAGGACGGCCCATTCCTTCTGCTGCCTGAACTCAACCATGGTGTTGCGCCCGACATTGAAGGTCTCCCAGTTCAGGATGGCCTTGTCGCCGGTCTGCTGGATGGCGACGTTGGTGCGGCCGTCGACCTGGGAAAGCTCCGGGGCATTGGCGTTGTGCCAGCCCGCAGTCAGCGAGTTGGTATCGATTTTCAGGCCACCCTCGGCCATGCCATCGGGGATGGATGCACCCTTGGCGGCCGCCAGACGGGCGGCGGCCTGGGCCGACTGCTGCGCCGCGATGCCGCGCGCGGCCAGGTTCAGATTGCTGATGGAGCGCTGCAGTTGCTCGTTGGCTTTCTGCTGCTGTCCGAGCGGGCTCGTCAGGTTTGCTGCAGGCAGACCGTTGGGCAGCCGGCCCGTTTGCGACGCCATGTCCCTGACCCCGCCCTTGTCGGTAAACCATGCCGGACTGAACGTGCGCTGCGCATGGGCCGGCAGCGTTACCGCGCCGGCGACCAGTGTCAGCGCGATGGCCCGCGCCAACGGTACCAGCCTGAATACCCGATCTTGTTTGCGTATCGTTTGATTTTCCTTGCCACTGCGCCCGCGTGTGTTCATGTAAGTTTCCGCCTGGTCATTGAGTCGATGCCGTTCGGCTGCCCGTCTCGCGCCGGCCAACCACATTCATGGTGGCTTTTCGCATCGCAACCGAGTAGCGTCTGCGACAGAAAAAGCCCCTATGTATGGGTGACGAACTGCACCACGCAAATACCGCAAACTTTTTTGAAAATTTTTCCGCAGCCCCGACATACCCTGCGCAAGGTCGCACGAACCCGCAATGCAAACCGATGAAGAAAGCCGTTCAGCTCAAGAACAACAATCCCGCTGGCAGCGACCGGGCGTGCAACTGAAAGGATTCCTGCAACTGCCACAGTGCCAGATCCAGCGAGGCCGTGGAAAAGCGCCCGCTGACCGGCTTGTTGCGCACGGCATCGTTCATCAGCACCACGCGACCGGAGCGGTAACGATTGATTTCGTCGAGCACATCGGCCAGAGGTACCTGGTTAAACACCAGCATCCCTTGACGCCAGGCCGAGACTGCTTTCGGGTCGATGCTGGCGATGTCGCCCACCGAACTGGCGCCGTACATCATTTGCTGGCGGGCATACAGTTGACGCGCGCCTGCCGGATGTTGCACGCGGACGGTGCCTTCGATACAGGTGACACAGACCTTGCCATTCAGATGACGCACTTCGACCCGTCCGGATTCGAGCAGGCTGCGGCCAACGCCGGCCACGACAGCAAAGGCCTGCCCTCCATCCCTTACATCGATGGAGGCCTCGCCGATCAGCAGATCCAGGCCAACCAGCTTGCCGCCGTCGGTCTGGCGACGAATGCTGGTGCGCGTATTCAGCATGACATCGACACCCCCGGACAGCGCCAGCGTGCGCCGTTCCCCGGTGGCGGTGCGGTCATCCGCATTCCACTCATCCGGCCCCGGCCACAAGCCCAGCGGCGGATGCACCACGGCCACGCCTGCGACCGCCGCCGCACTGATGGCAGCACCGAGGAAGGCCCGCCGTCCACCCGGCACCAGGCGAGGACGGCATGCGCCCAGCGTCGCGGCTTCCGGCTTGACGCGCAACAACTCGCGGGCCGGGGCCTCAATCGCATCCCAGCGGCGCTTCACGTCGTTGTATGCGGCTTGATGCGAGGGACTCGATTTGACCCAGCGCCTGAACTGCTGTGCATCCACTTCGCGCGCGTCTCCCGAAGTGAGCAGGCGCAACCAGTTCCACGCCTGGGCGTCCAGGTCCGAGGGCGAAGTGGCGTGACTGTTCTTGGGCGGCGGCGTCTTCATCGTGTCATATCCAGCGGCCAGGCGCGGCCGTAAAACAGGAAACCGGCAGGTTGCTGCGTGTTGCGTGCATATATTTTTTGTTCTCTCATACTGGATGACGAATGGCGTCCCGGAAAACCCGCATTATTTATTCTCCGCCGCCAGATAAGTGTCAAGGCGTTCATGCACGCGCTTCAATTCGTACTCGACCGTCCGCAGCGACACGCCCAGCCGTTGTGCGGCCTCTTTTTGCGTCACGCCTTCCGCATGCACGAGCAGTGCGACGGCCCGACGGCGCTCGGGCATGCGGTCGAGGAGCAGGAACAAAGCATCGAGGTCCGAGCGTATCTCGGCGGTCCGGGCCGGACCAGGTGACGGGTCCACCAGTTCCTCCAGCAATGCATCGATATTATCGCCTGACAGCAGGCGGCTGTGTCGGCGCTGGACATCCACCGCAATATTGATCGCCATCCGGGACAGGTAGGCGCCCGGGTTCTGGATCGGCCCGTGGTCCTCGCTACCCTTCAGCCGCAGCCAGGTGTCGTGCAGCGCATCGCCGGCATCCTCCGCATTGCCCAGCTTTCGTGTCAGGCGCTGCTTGATGGATGCGTAATGCTTGCCCAGGTAGTTCAGCAGGAAGAGCTGCGTGCCTTCGGACATGGCTAGCCCGCCCCCTGTTGCCGGTCGCACTGCGGCCCTGCATCCGGGGCATTCGGTGCAACCATCATGGACAAGGGCTGCCGCGCGATCGCCGCTGGCGGCAGGCGGCCGATGTGCACACCGCGCAATGCGTGCAGCAACGAGGCATCGCGGCGGGCATCGCCGCTGCTGCCGAGAAGACGGACACCGCCGATGCGACCATCCGTCTCCAGGTAAAACTGCAGCAAAGCAGTGTAGTTACCCGGCCGGGTTCGTGCATCCGAGCACAGCGCCTGCCAAATACGCATCTGGAGCAGTCCGGCGTAGCCATCCTCACGGAACAACTCGGCCATGCCATTGTGAGCCACTGCGGATGCCGGCACTGCGGATGCCGCACCGGCCTCTTTCAGAATGAATGTCTGCCCCAGACCAGAACTGCGCTTGTCCGCAATCAGCCCCGTACCTTGCAGCAGCATGCGCAATGCTTCTTCGGCCGAGTGAAGGCCGTGTACCGCCGTGGAGGTGCGGGCATGAACGAGATCGCTGGGAAACAGCGCCGGTTGTCCGGTGGTGTCCGCATACTGGTTCAGCGCCGCATTGAGCGGCTGCGCCGGGATGTTGAAAGCAACGGCAGGCGTACCTGCATCAGCAACGGGATTGACACGTGCAAGGCCCGCGAGCGGCAGATCAGGAGAGGCACCAAGCGCGTCTCCCGCTGATCCGATCACCCCACCCAGCACCCAGAAGAGCGCCATTCCGCTACAGCTCAACACGCCAGCGTACACACGCCCGCAACGGTGCTGCAAGGGCCATGGCAGGAGGGCGGATCGCGTCGGCAAGGTAGGCACACCATTCTGAAAATGTGCATAGTGGCATTCAAATGTGACGGTGTCGTTACATCGATACCCATCCATCCTCGGGCTTGCAGAGAGCAGGAGCACGCGATCACCTTCGTCATTGCTGCGCGCGACATGGATATGCGGTTAAAATTTTACTTTATGCCATTGATGGAGGCACGCTATGGGGCAGCCCGATCTGAACCTGCTGCTCGCGCTGGACGCTCTGCTGGAGGAAGGTAGCGTGGTCGGCGCCGCGCGGCGCATGAACCTGAGCTCGCCTGCGATGAGTCGCACCTTGGGCCGAATCCGCGAAACCTTGGGAGATCCCGTGTTCGTGCAGGCGGGCCGCAAGCTCGTGCCGACGCCCAGGGCATTGGCCATGCGCGATCAGGTGCGCGCGGCGGTCGAGCAGGCGACGCAGGTGCTGGCACACGGTGCCGAGGTTGACCTGAAACTATTGGAGCGCCGTTTCAACGTGCGAGCCACCGACGAATTCGTGAGTATCCACCTGGGCCGCCTGCTCGATGCAATGGCCACGGACATGCCGCGCGCCATGTTGCGCCTTTCCCCGGAAGAAGACGATGCGGACGGCGAGGCGCTGCGCAGCGGCCGCATCGACCTGTTCATCAGCGCCTCGCGCAAGCTCGGGCCGGAAATCCGCGTGCAGTCGCTGTTTACCACCACCTTTGTTGGCGTCGCTCGCGAGCATCACCCCATTTTCGAGGACGACATCACGCTCGAACGGCTCAGCCGCTGGGAGCACATCAATGTCTCCCGGCGCGGCAAATCCACCGGCCCCATCGACGACGTGCTGGAAGCCCGGGGTCTGCGCCGACATGTGGCTCTGGTTGTCTCCAACCCCTATGCGGCCTTGTTTGCCTTGCAGGATTCCGACCTGCTGCTGTCGCTACCCAAGCATCTCGCGCGCAGTGCGCTCGCTGCAGGGCTGCGCATCCGGTTGTTCGCGCTGCCGGTCCCCGTGGAGACGGTGTTGCTTACCCAGGCGTGGCATCCACGCCTCCAAAGTGACCCTGCGCACCAGTGGTTGCGGCACACCATTAGAAACCTGTGCAACGAAGATGAGGCATCCGCTGCCAAGCGCAGCAAGGCATAGTGCCGGCCCCAGTGAATGAGTGCGTTAAACGCACTCATTGATTTCAAAAAAGTCACTTTCCGCAATTGAATACCAGACTTATATTGATATACATTATCAATGCAAGAAAGGTTCACCGTGCGTTACGAGACAGTGCAGTCGGCATCTCCACAGACGCCCGCGCCAGCGCATAACCGCCTCCGTGCTGCGCTGCTGCGCTGCTTGGCGCGGCTGGATCTGACAACGGCACGCGCCACCTACGCGCTGCGTTCCATCCTGGCAGCCTGGCTGGCTCTGGTGGTGGCTTATCTGCTCGATTTGCATGCGCCATATGCGGCCGCATCCACCGTCCTGCTGGTCATCCATCCGGTCCAGGGCGCGGTGATCGGCAAAGGCGCCTGGCGTGTGCTTGGCACGCTGGCCGGCATGCTGGCCACCTTCGTGCTGATGAGCGCCTTTGGGCAAATGCCGTGGCTTTTCTTGCTGGGCTTTGGCCTTTGGCTGGGAATGTGTGTAGTGGGAATGGCGCTGTTGCGTCACTTCCGCGCATACGCCGCCACGCTTGCGGGGTACACCGTTGGATTGGCCGCCTATGGCGCGCTACAGCATCCGGAACTGACCTTCGAAAACGTGATGGGACGCGGTTCATCCGTGCTGGTTGGCGTGGTTTGCCTGGGGGTAGTGTCGGCGCTGTTCAGCACCCGTAGCGTGCGCAGCCGCCTCGAAGCCCAATTGAGCCGGCTGGCTGCGGCCACCGCTGAGACCCTGGCAACGCAGCACGAGGCCGTCGGCAATGATGCGCATGCTACTCCCACACGGATGGATACGGCCAGACGCAATCTCATTGTCGAGGTATATGGCTTGGACGATCTGCTGGCGCTAGGCAAGGCAGAGTCGGAGGATCTGGCGCAACGCGCCATGGCCGTGCGGCATGCGATGGCCTCCCTGTTTGCCGCATTGGTCGGCGGCACGCCGCCTCTGCCATCAGACAGTGCCAGCATGCGTGCGCTGCGCACCTTGCAGCCGGCGCTGGAGCAGGCCTGGCGTGACGCCGGGCTGGCTGTTGCACGCGGTCCGCAGGGAATCGCACAGGCGATGCAGCGGCTGGGTGAAGCCCGCATACGCCTGATTGCAACGCTGGCCGGGACATCGTTGGCGCAGCCTGCCGAACAGGCCGCACTGCTGATCAGCGGCGACAGGCTGCTTGAACAAATCGACGACTATCTGGCGGCATTGGACGGCATCGGCGCGATGTATCGCCCCCGCCCGCAAGCAAAACAGCCCTCCGTGCCGTTCTACCGCGATACGACCGCAGCGATACAGAACGGATTGCGTGCGATGCTGACCGTGGTGCTGGGCGGCGCCTTCTGGATCGCCACCGGCTGGCCACACGGCAACATGATGCTGGCAGGGTTGGCCGCCGCCTGCGCGCTGCTGGCGACGGCGCCCAATCCCGCCGCCGGCGCCATCGAATTCATCAAAGGCACGGTGGCGGCCGTGTTGATGGCATTCCTCTGCGCTTTCTGTGTACTGCCACATATCGAGGGCCTGCCGCTGCTGCTATTGGTGTTGGGCCTGTTCTGGCTACCGGGCATCTATGCAAGCAGTTTTCCCAAGTACGGCTTGGCAGGTGTGGCCTATCTGATCGGCTTTAATACGCTGGCGGCTACAGCCAATCCCATGCGCTATGATTTCACGGTGTTCTTGAACGCGTCGGTGGCGTGGATACTGGCCACGCTCTTCACATTGCTCGGTTATCGGCTATTGTTGCCGCGCAATCTGACGCGGGACGCTGACCGGCTACGCCTTCGCATCCGCAACGATGCGCTGGCCGTACTGCGGGGCAGGCGGGCGGATCGCCGTATCTGGCAATTGCGTCAGCAGCACCGCATGGCGCAACTCGGCGCCTTGCTCAAGATGCAGCCCGCCGCAATGGATCGTGCCCTCGGCGATGCACTTGCCAGCCTGCACCTGGGGCGCGAGCTGCTGCGTATGCGGGAGTGGCTGCAGCGCGCGCCACGCATGTCACCGCTGCACCTGCCCGTGACAAGCGTCTTGCAAAGGATGGCTCGCCGCGCGGACGACCCACGCATGGCTGCTCGCCACGCATCCCGAGCAGCCAGCTCCCTGACGCGGGTGCTTGCCAAGGACGAGGCATTGCTGGCCGACCGCCAACGCCTGAGCGCTGCACTGCTCGATGTCGCTGCATTGCTCGAAGGCCATGCGGTGTATTTCTCTCACCCGTCTCGGAGGCGTTCCCATGCTCAGTGAGGTGGCCGTGGCCGGCATTTACCTGCCGCCGTTTTTTGTCTATGCCTGCGTCGCGTTGCCGCTGTTCCTGGGCCTGCGTTTCCTGCTGGCACGTAGCGGAGTGCTGCGCTGGGTCTGGCATCCGGCGCTGTTCGAGTTCGCTCTTTCCCTTTGCCTGGTTTCCATACTGATTCTCTATGTCTAAAATTACGTCCTTATTCAAGCCTGCCGCGAAAGCGACCCTGACTCTGGCGGCGGTCGTCGCTGCGGCGATGCTGGTGAGCGCCCTTTGGCGTGCCTACGTGCTCGCCCCCTGGACCCGCGACGGCCGCGTGAGCGCGCAGGTCGTGCGCATCGCGCCGGAGATATCGGGGACCGTGGCCGAGGTCGCCGTCACCGATGACCAATATGTAAAACGGGGCGAAGTGCTGTATCGCATCGACCCTGCGCGCTTCCAACTCGCCATCGCACGGGCCGAGGCGCAACTGGCGGTGGCGAGCGCAACACTGCGACAGAAGATCGAGGATGCCAAGCGACGCCGGGGCATGGAGGATCTTGTGCCCGGCGAAGACATCCAGCGGGCAAACCAAGCCGTTGCCATTGCACAAGCAGAACAGCGCCATTCCCAAGTCGCCCTGGACATGGCGCGACTGGACCTTGAACGTGCGGTCCTGCGTGCCCCGACGGATGGCTACGTGACGCACCTTCGCTTGAACCGGGGCGCCTACGCCGTGGTGGGTCAACCCAACATGGCGCTGCTCGATGCGCACAGCTTCTGGATCACGGGCTATTTCGAGGAGACCAAGCTGCATGGCATCCGTCCTGGCGCCCCGGCGCAAATCAGGCTCATGGGCTTCGACGATCTGATCCAGGGCCGCGTGGCCAGCATCGGACGCGGCATCACCGATCCCAACCAGCAGGCCGACGCCCAGGGCCTGCCGAGCGTCGAGCCGAGCTTCAGTTGGATTCGTCTGGCACAGCGTATTCCCGTGCGAGTCGAATTCGACCAGGTGCCCGCGAGCATCGCCTTGGCTGCCGGCATGACAGGCAGCATCGAGATCGGCCAGCCAGGGCGCGACGCACCGCCCAAAGGGCGGTTGACGACGCTACTGCACCGTTGGATGTGAGGACTTTCCATGCGCACTTTCCCGACGCCTCACCGAACGGTCCTTCGCGGCTCAGTACTGTCCATTCTTCTGCTCGCTTGCCTATCCGCTTGCACGACAGTCGGCCCGAACTATCATCCACCACAAGCTGATCTTCCAACGGCTTGGCACGAACCGCACCCGGGGTTCTCAGCGGCAGAACGGGAGAGCCTTCAAACCTGGTGGCGCACCTTCAATGATCCGATGCTGGACCAATTGCTTGCTCTGGCGTTGGCCAACAACCAGGATCTCGGTATTGCTCTTGCGCGATTGCAGCAGGCGCGCGCCGAGCGCATGCAGATTGCTGCCGGCTTGGGGCCGAGCGTTTCGGTTGGCGGCGTGGGTGAAAGCTCGCGCTCCAGCAGGCGGCTGGACGGATCGCCCGGCGGCCATTCGCGCACCTGGCGCGCAGGATTTGACGCGAGTTGGGAATTGGATCTATTTGGCGGCACGCGGCGCGCCGTCGAAGCGGCCGATGCCGGCGTCGAGGCCTTGGCCGACGACCGTCGGGCTTTACAGGTGAGTTTGCTGGCTGAACTGGCGGCCAGCTACGCCGAACTGCGTACAGCGCAAGCACGCCTGGCCATCACGCGCGACAACATCAGCAATCTGCTTGAAGGCGAGAGCCTGGCCGGGCGAGCATTGCAACGCGGTCTGGGCACCACCGCAGAAGTGATGCAGGCAAGGGCCGAGCGCGAAGCTGCCGAAGCGCAGCCGCCGCTGCTGGAAGCCGACATTGCGCGCTTGAGCCATGCCATCGGCGTGTTGGCCGGTGGCTTCCCTGGCGATTGGCGTGCCGCGTTGGCAGAGCCTACGCCAGCCCTGCCCGTCGCACCCGCGCTGCCGCTGGCATTGCCCTCGGAAGTGATACGCCAGCGTCCCGACCTGCAGGCGGATGAACGCCGTTTGGCGGCCGCCACGGCGCAGATCGGGGTGGCCGACGCCGCACGGTTCCCGAGGTTCAGCATTCCCTTGAGCATAGGCGCCACCGCCAGTCTGATCCATGACCTTTTCTCAGGTGCGAGCTTGGCGTGGTCGGCGGGAATGCAAGCCAGCCAGACGCTCTATGACGGTGGTCGCGCACGGGCCGGCATCACGGCCGCGCAGGCCGGTGCCGACGCAGCAAAACTGGTGTATGAGCGCGACGTGCGATTGGCCTTGCGTGACGTCGAGGATGCCTTGACCGAATTGAACAGCGAACGTCAGCGGCAAGTATCACTGGCTGCAGCGGTCAATGACAGCCAGATGGCGAGCGATCGCGCGACCCGGCTCTACCGCGCTGGCCTGAGTGCCTATCTGCCGGTACTCATCGCCCAGCGCACGCTCAATCAGGCCCGTGATGCGTTGGCGCTAAGTCAATGGGGCGAAGTGCGCGGCGCCATTTCGCTTTACAAGGCATTGGGCGCGGGCTGGCAGGAAGATTCCCTTGCACAGGACGCGAAAAGTCCGGACCTACCTGAAAAGGCGGTTGGCTTGTGAATGCCATTTTTTTCTAAAAGTGACCCGTCCCGTAACAATTTCACACTTTTTTGATGCAGAGAAAGACTGCCAGATGAAGCAATGGTTACTGTTTCCGCATCCGCATCGTGTTGACCTTGCCGGGGCTGCTGATCACCCGGGCCATGCACCTGGCTGGTCAGCACGTCACGCAGTCGGACCTCGCCGATCGCGCCGCGTGCCGCCTCCGGCCAATAGCGTGAGACGAGATCGTCGATGCTGTATATCAGCCCCCGGTCGATGGCGAAGCCGGCCAGCAGCGCGGTGACGCCTTTGCCGGGTTGGCGCTAGCGTTGCCGATTCAGCTGTCCGGGCTGCGGTGGGCCTTGCGCCCCCCGATCAACAGCAGGTCTCGGGCGCCATCCTGCTTCAGTTCGATGATGTCGCCGGTCTCGGGCGACACCAGGCTGGTTTGGCCGGTCGGCACCAGCCGGGTGGCGCCGATGTCCGGCATCACCATCGTCCAGTCCTTGCCGTCGAAGCGCAGTTCGTAGCGGTTGGCGAAACGGCCCTCAAAGTTGTCGAGCTGGTAGATGCCGACGTGGCGTGTGGCCGTTGCCAGGTCCAGCGGCGCCGTCTGGGCCAGGCGAGGTTTGAAGTCCGGCCAGTCGTAGGCGGACGCCACCGCCTTGACGATCTCGCCGCCAAGATAGCTGCCGTTGTCGCCGTCGGTCATTACGACTACGCCGTTGCCGCTGTCGAGATACATCGCGTAGGTGCTCTTGAAGCCGGTGTTGCCGCCGGAATGCATGAAGCGTTTATGCTCGCCATCGCCGACCACGAAGAAGCCCTGCGCATAATTGTTCAGCGCCGGCGTCAGCAGATCGCGCGCCTTGGTGGCGCTCAAAAAGGTCGTGCCGATTTTCCACGACCGCTGGACACCGATGGCGAAGCGCGCCAGGTCGCTGGCCGTGGTCCACAGGCCGGCGGCCGCCAGTTCGGGATAGACGAAGGCCCCGCCTTCGACTTCGCTGCCGTCGGCGTAGTGGCCGCGCGCGCGGTTGTGTTCTGCCGCCGGCAATGGCTGCGCGAATGTGCTGCGCCGCATCCGCAGCGGCTGCAGTACTTGCTGGCGCATCAACTCTGCAAAAGGCGTGCGCAGACATTGCTGCATGGCGACTTGGGCGATGGTGTAGCCGCCGCCGGAATACGCATGGGCCGCGCCCGGGATGGTCTGGATGACGACCGCTGGCGTGAGCGACGGCGACTCGCCCTCGATTACCTGAAGGTCCGTAGGGATCGCTTGCGACGGTGGATAGCCGGGGAAGCCGGACACGGTCGCCCCGGCGGTGTGGTTGAGCAAATTGCGCAAGGTCACCGGATGCTCGGGGCTTTGCAGTCCGGCGGGCAGGGTCCACGGCCGCAGGCAGGCATCCACCGGACTATCGAGCTGGAGCTTGTTGCTGCCCGCCAGCCGCTGCGCCAGCGCGCCGGTCACGCCTTTGCTGATGGACGCTGCCTGATACAGCGTGTCGGTGTCGGCCGCAGGTGCGGACGGTTGCCGGTAGACGCCGGCCCAAGCGATCTTGCCGTCGCGGATGACCGCCACGCTGACGCTGGAGACCCTATAGCGGCGCAGGCGCTGCTCGATATCGAAGGTCTGCGCCGGCTCGCCTGCGATGTCCACCCGCTGCCGCAGCCCGCCGGCGATACGCGCGGCCATATCGGACTCGCCCGCGTGGGCGGGGCCGCTACATGCCGCCACCCCCAATAAGGCTCCCAGGCGTAGCGCGCGGCCTGAAGCATGGACTGGCAATAGCCATAGACGAATGCGCATAAGTTTCCCTTTCATTCATTGAATGGGCTAATCTTATCGAGCGTTGTCCGAGGCTCCCTGGATTTGCGACGAACGGAGGAAAGCTTGGTCTAGGCCGTTTGTTTTCACCAAAATCTCTACGCGGCGCTAGCATTGCCAACAAAAACAGCGGAGTCAGTGCCGACAAACGCGGTGAGAAGCAACCGGGGTCACAGCAGCAGACTGCCATGTTGCTCGCCCTGGATCGAATGGTAGGGGGGGCGCCGCAACCAATATCGCCGATCACCCGGTCAACCGGATCGACGATGGCCGATGACAGCAGCATTCGCTTGTTCAACGTAATCGATGATTTCAGCCGGGAAGGTCCTGGTGTTAAAGTCGATTTCTCATTGCCGTCCGAGAACGTCATCCGTCCATCGACAGGATCATCGAATGAAGCGGTAAGTTCCGGAATATTCGCCGCGATAATCGCCCTGAGTACATCCGAGCCATGACGCTCGCTTATGCCACCGAGCACGGAATACGCATCGTTTTCATCTAGCTAGGGCAACCGCAGCAGAACGCCTATATTAAATGCGACTGTAACGTTCCATGCAATCCAGAATTTTGTAACCCGCTGGATGTGGACTTACAATCACGCCCGACCCACTAGAGCATTTGGCGACATCACCCCAAAACAGACGCGCGCCCTGGCTAGCACGCCACCGGGAAAAAATCGTCAGCAGGAAAACCCTGTTTCAATCCATACCAAATGATTGCAAACAAGCCCATGTTTTCGTAGGGGCAAATGCAGGGGCAAAAACTCCCACCCAAGAAAAAGGCCACTCCGAAGAGTGGCCTAAGTCCTTGATTCTTTTGGTCGGGACGGGAAGATTCGAACTTCCGACCCCATGCACCCCATGCATGTACGCTACCAGGCTGCGCTACGCCCCGACGAGGTGAGAATTATAGCAGAGGCTTTTAAGTTTTTGCCATGCTTTTGCGCATGATTCATATCGAACTGCGCAAAGTTTTTTTCAGCCTGGGGCAAAACGCTTATTCACTGAGCAGCAGCGCCGTCAGGGCGATGCGGAAACCGGCGATCAAGGGTTCGACCTTGACGTCGGGATTGTGCACTACCCGCACGGGCAATCCCTGGTACATGGCGATCATGGCGTTCAGCCGGCCGTTCAGCATCTCTTCATCCGCCGGCAAGCCGCGCTTGATGCGCGCCTCCTTGATAATGGACAAGAACAACTGGCGCGAACGCCGGTCCGCGCAGTGCAGCATCTCGGCGATGGCGGGATTGCGCGATGCCTCGGCAAAGATTTCCAGCGGCATCACCCAGGTTTTCGGGTCCAGGCTTTCCAGCACATGTTCGCCTGCATTGTCGATCACGGCCTGCAGCGGGTCTTCGCGCTGCGCCAGGTCCTGCATCAGGTTCGACACACGCTCCGTATTCTGCATGACGAAGGCGGCGATGATCGCATCCTTGCTGTCAAAATAATTATAGATGTGACCCGCGCTCATGCCGGCAGCCTTGGATATCTCGGCCATGCTGGCGCCGTGGAAGCCGCGGCGGCTGAAACAACTCTCCGCCGCATCGAGCACCTGCTTGCGCCGCGTGTTGGCGCGCTCGGGATCCGGATGCTTCTTTTCAACTTGGTTCATGACTTTTCCTGTAGCGCGCCAGCCTTGCCCTTGCGGGCAAGGCCGGCATCGGCGTCCCCGTGATTATTGGACGCCGCCAGCCGCCGCGACGGCTGTCTGCTCAGGCTGCCAACCGCCGCCCAGCACCTTGTACAAAGTCACCAGGTTGGTCGATTTGGCCAGGCGCACCGTGATCAGGCTTTGCTGCGCCGTGTACAGCGCGCGCTGGGCCACCAGGGCGTTCAGGTAAGACTCGGCGCCCTGCTTGTAGCGCGCGTCGTGGATGGTGTAGCTCTTCGTCGACGCCTCGACCAGCGAGACCTGCGATTGCAGGCGCTCGTCGATGGTACCGCGCTGGGCCAGCGCATCGGACACTTCACGGAAGGCGACCTGGATCGCCTTTTCGTATTGCGCCACGGAGATTTCACGCTGCACCTTGGCGATATCGAGGTTGGCGCGGTTCACGCCGCCATCGAAGATCGGCAAGCTGATCTGTGGAATGAAACTCCACGTGCCGCTGCCCGCCTTGAACAGGCCCGACAGGTTGTCGCTGAGCGAACCTGCTGTCGCCGTCAGCGAAATGCGCGGGAAGAAGGCGGCGCGCGCCGCGCCGATGTTGGCATTCGCTGCGCGCAGGGTGCGCTCCGCCGCCAGCACATCGGGACGGCGTTGCAGCACGTCCGACGGCAAGCCGGAAGGAATGTCCGCCAGGGCCGTCACGGCGCCGAACTCGGCTGGCGGCAGCAAGTCGGCTGGCACGGGGCCGCCCACCAACAGGACCAGCGCGTTTTGATCCAGCGCAACCTGGCTCGTGTAGACAGCCACGTCGGAACGGGCGGACTCGACGCTGGTCTGGGCATCGTACTTGTCCAGGCCGGACGTAGCACCGGCATTGAAGCGGCGCACGGCCAGGTCATACGACGATTGCTGGCTCTTCAGGGTGTCTTGCGCCACGCGCAGGCGCTGCTGGTCGGCCACCAGGTTCAGATAGGTGCTGGCCACTTCGGCCACCAGGCTGATCTGCTGCGCACGGCGTGCTTCTTCCGTGCCCAGGTATTGTTCCAGCGCGCTGTCGGACAGGCTGCGCACGCGGCCGAAGAAGTCCAGCTCGTACGCCGAGACGCCCAGGTTCGCCGTGTACTGGCGATTGATGGACGCTTCGCCGTTGGCGCTGGCGTTCTTCGGCACGCGGCTGGCCGTCTGGCCACCGGAAGCCGACAGGGTCGGGATCAGCGCGGCGCGTTCGATGCCGTACGTGGCGCGCGCTTTCTCGATGTTGAGGATCGAGACGCGCAGGTCGCGGTTGTTGGCCAGCGCCAGTTCCAGTACCTGGCGCAGGCGCGCATCGGCAAAGAACTCGCGCCAGGCGACGTCCGCCACCGGCTTGGCGTCGGCGGCGGTTGTATCGGCCTTGTAGGAAGGGCCCGTCGGCCACGCCGTGGGCGCCGGCGCTGCCGGACGCTCATACGTGGGAGCCAGGCTGCAACCGGCCAGCAAGGCCAGTGCCGCCATGGAGAGTAGCGATTTTTTCATATTAATGTGCATCCTTGGAAAGCGTGACGGCTGGCGAACCAGGCGTCGCCGGCGTGGCTGGCGCATCCGGCTTCGAGAAGAAGCCGCGCACCAGCACGAAGAACACCGGCACGAAGAAGATACCGAGGAAGGTGGCCGTCAACATACCGCCCAGCACGCCGATACCGATGGCGTTCTGGCTGCCGGAACCGGCGCCGCTGGAGATGGCCAGTGGCAACACGCCCAGGCCGAAGGCAATCGAGGTCATCAAAATCGGACGCAGACGCAGACGCACCGCGTGCAAGGTCGCGTCCAGCAGCGACATGCCCGATTCCTGCATTTCCTTGGCAAATTCCACGATCAGAATCGCATTCTTCGCCGACAGGCCCACCACCGTGAGCAAGCCCACCTGGAAGTACACGTCGTTCGACAGGCCGAACATCCACGTACCCAGTACCGCGCCGATCACGCCCAGCGGTACCACCAGCAGCACGGAGAACGGGATCGACCAGCTTTCATACAGTGCAGCCAGGCACAGGAAGACGATCAGCAAGGACAGTGCATACAGTTGCGGCGTCTGCGAACCGGATTCGCGCTCTTCCAGCGACACGCCGGTCCAGCTGAAGCCTATGCCAGGCGGCAACTGCGCCACCATGGCTTCCATCGCATTCATGGCCGCGCCCGTGCTCTGGCCCGGTGCCGGTGTACCCAGGATCTCTACCGACGGCAAGCCGTTGTAGCGTTCCAGGCGGGGCGACGCGTAAATCCACTTGCCGGTGGCAAAGGCCGAGAACGGCACCATCTGGCCAGCAGTATTGCGCACGAACCACTTGTTCAAGTCTTCCGGCAGCATGCGCGATTCGGCATTGCCTTGCATGAACACTTTCTTCACGCGACCACGGTCGAGGAAGTCGTTGACATACGAACTACCCCAGCCCACGCTCAGCACGCGGTTGATTTCCGAGATCTGCAAGCCCAGCGCTGTGGCTTTCTGCTGGTCGATGTCGATCTTGTATTGCGGCGTATCTTCCTGGCCGTTCGGGCGCACGCCCACCATGGTCGGGTTTTGCGAGGCCATGCCCAGCAACTGGTTACGTGCCGCCATCAGGGCGTCATGGCCGACACCGCCGATATCCTGCAGCTGCATGTCGAAACCGGTGGCGTTACCCAGTTCCAGCACGGCCGGCGGCGCGAACGTAAACACCATCGCATCCTTGATCTGCAACAACTTGCCCATGGCGCGACCGGCCACGGCCGGTGCTTTCTGCGCCACGTCCTTGCGCAGCGCCCAGTCCTTCAAGCGCACGAAGGCGATACCCGTGTTCTGGCCGTTACCACCGAAGCTGAAACCGGCGACAGCAAACACGGAGGCGACGTTGTCTTTCTCGCTGTTCATGAAGTGGTCTTCGACCTGCTCGATCACTTTCAGGGTGCGCTCTTGCGTGGCGCCCGTCGGCAATTGAATCTGAGTAAACAGAATGCCCTGGTCTTCTTCCGGCAGGAAGGAGGTCGGCAAGCGCATGAAGAGGAATACCAGGCCAGCCAGCAAGATGACGTACAACAACATCGAACGGCCACGGTGGCGGATCATGCTGCCAACCCAGCCCTGGTATTTGTTGCTGCTGCTATCGAAGCTGCGGTTGAACCAGCCAAAGAAGCCCTTGTTGCTGGCGTGATGGCCCTTTTCGACGGGTTTGAGCAAGGTGGCGCACAAAGCTGGCGTAAATACCAGCGCGACGATGACGGACAGCACCATCGACGAGACGATAGTGATCGAGAACTGGCGGTAAATCACGCCCGTCGAACCGCCAAAGAAGGCCATCGGCACGAACACGGCCGACAGCACCATGGCGATACCGACCAGCGCGCCCGTGATCTGCGTCATGGACTTGCGCGTCGCTTCCAGCGGCGACAAGCCTTCTTCACTCATCACGCGCTCGACGTTTTCCACCACCACGATCGCATCATCGACCAGCAAACCGATGGCCAGTACCATGGCGAACATGGTCAAGGTGTTGATCGAATAGCCAAACGCGTTCAGGATGCCGAAGGTACCGAGCAGCACGACCGGCACGGCCATGGTCGGGATCAGGGTGGCTCGGAAGTTCTGCAGGAACAGATACATCACCAAAAATACCAGGATGACCGCTTCCACCAGGGTCTTGACCACTTCTTCAATCGACAGTTTCACGAACGGGGTGGTATCGAACGCGACCTGGTAGCTCATGCCTTCAGGGAATTGCTTGCTCAGGTTGCCCAACATGGCTTTCGCCGCATTGGCCGTATCGAGCGCGTTGGCACCCGTCGCCAGCTTGATCGCCACGCCGGTAGCCGCATGGCCGTTGTAGCGGGCCACGGTATTGTAGTTCTCGCGGCCCAGTTCCATGCTGGCCACGTCCTTCAGGTACACCATGGCACCGTTGGTCGATGTTTTCAGCAAGATGGCGCCGAACTGCTCCGCCGTTTGCAAGCGGCTCTGCGCCGACACGGTGGCGTTCAACTGCTGGCCCTTGACGGACGGCGTGCCACCCAGTTCACCGGCCGACACTTCCGCATTCTGCGCCTGCACGGCCGTGATCACGTCCGCCGGGGTCAGGTTAAAACTTTGCAGCTTGGCTGGATCGAGCCAGATACGCATGGCGTACTGCGAACCGAACAGGGTCACATCGCCCACGCCGGCAACACGGCTGAGCGGATCGACGACGTTGGCGGCGACATAGTCGCTCAAGTCGGTCTGGTCCATCTTGCCGTTTTCGGAAATGAAGCCGAACACCATCAGGAAGTTCTTCGTGGCTTTCGACACGACCAAGCCTTGCTGCGTGACAGCCGTCGGGAGCAGTGGCGTCGCCAGTTGCAGCTTGTTCTGCACTTGCACCTGGGCAATATCTGGGTTAGTGCCGCTGGCAAACGTCAGCGTGATGCTGACGCCGCCAGTCGCATCGCTCGACGACGCCATGTAGCGCAAGCCGTCGATACCCTTCATCTTTTGTTCGATGACCTGGGTCACCGCATCTTCCACGGTCTTGGCGGAAGCGCCAGGGTAGGAGCCGCTGATCGAAATCGACGGCGGAGCGATGCTCGGGTACTGCGCGATCGGCAGGCTGAGGATCGAAATCACGCCGGCAAGCATGATGACGATCGCGATCACCCAGGCAAAAATCGGGCGATCAATGAAAAAACGGGCCATTAATATTCTCCTGAATTAGTGGGCGCTGGCAACCGATGCTGCGGCAGATGCGGCAGCGGCCTTGGCCGGTACGGCAACGGCCGGGGCGCCTGGCTTGACTTTTTGCAAGCCTTCCACGATCACGCGGTCGCCTGCGGCCAGGCCGGACGTCACCAGCCAGTCGTTGCCGACCGTGCCGCTGGTGGTCAACACGCGTTGCTCGACCTTGTTTTCCTTGTTCAGGATCAAGGCGGTTGCCTGGCCCTTCTGGTTGCGCGTCACGCCCACTTGCGGCACGGTAATGGCTTTTTCATCCACGCCCGTTTCCAGCTGCGCACGCACGTACATGCCTGGCAGCAATTCGCCTTTCGGATTCGGGAACAGCGCGCGCAAGATCACGTTGCCGGTGGTCGGATCGACCGTCACGCCGGCGAACTGCAGCTTGCCCGATTCACTGTATTTGCTGCCGTCTGGCAAGAGCAGGTCAACCTTGGCCTGGCCTTCGCCCACTTTCTTCAGCGAGCCGTCGGCCATCTGGCGTTTCAGGCGCAGCAGGTCGGTGCTCGACTGGGTCACGTCGACATAGATCGGATCGAGTTGCTGCACGGTGGTCAGCGCTTCGGCCTGGCCCGCCGTGACCAGCGCGCCGGCCGTCACGGTCGAGCGGCTGGTGCGACCGCTGATCGGTGCCGTCACGGTGCTGTATTTCAGGTTGATGTTGGCCGATTCCAGTGCCGCGGTAGCGGACTCGACGTCTGCCTTGGCTTGCTCGAACGCAGCGACGGCATCATCGTATTCCTGGCGGCTCACGCCTTCGATGGCAACCAGTTCCTTGTAGCGGGAGGCTTTCGGGCCGGCCGTCAGCAGGTTGGCCTTGGCTTTCGACAAGGCCGCCTTGGCTGAGTTATAGGCAGCCTGGTAAGTGGCCGAATCGATCTGGTACAGGGCCGTGCCCGCTTTCACATCGCTGCCCTCGACGAACAGGCGCTTCTGGATCAAGCCACCGACTTGCGGGCGCACATCGGCGACCTGGTAGGCATTCGTGCGGCCGGGCAATTCGGCGCTCATCGGCAACGCAGCCGGATTAACAGTAAACACGACCACCTGTGGCGCTTGCTGCGCGTGAGGTGCTTCCTGTTTTTTACCGCAGCCGGCCATGATTACAGTGGCGCACAGAACGGCAATAGCGCCGCTCGTACGCGGCGACGTCAAGGAAAAGGTTGGTTGCATCTTGGACTTTCTGAAAAAGAAGCTGGCTAGTGTCGTTAGTTTGACTAAATTTATTAACGCAGATCAAAGAATGAACGATCATTCTAAAATCGTCAAGCATCGTTACAATTGAAACATAGTAACTATCAAGCGAATTAAGTTATAAATGAGGCAATTAAATGAGGGCAGCAACTGCAATGGCACGCCAGCAAAGTTGGTCAGGAATCTGGCGGACGGCGGCAAAACGGCAATGCGGAAAAGTTGGATTGAGTAAATACTGTAGCAGGGTAATGCATTTTTTGCTGAAGCCGTGATCGCGTGCGCAACACTGCCCGGCACGGCCAAGCCCAGCGCCATAAATAATTACCAATGGTATCGAAAAGACATGCCGCGACAGACGCGCTAATATACTGACCACAGCGTGACCACAGCGTGGCACAGCGGGGGCGCGATGATGACAGCACAGGCGCAAGGAATGGCGCAACACGAGGATGCGAGCGGCCTGGACGCGCCGCCACTGCTGTCGACGGGTGTCCCCGGCCTCGATACCGTACTCACGGGCGGCTTGCTGCCCGAGCGCCTGTACCTGGTCGAAGGCGTGCCCGGCACAGGCAAGACCACCCTGGCGCTGCAATTTCTGGCTGAAGGCGCGCGCAGCGGCGCGCCCGTGCTGTATATCGCCCTGGCCGAATCCGAGATCGAGCTGCGCGCCGCAGCGCTGTCGCATGGCTGGAACCTGACCGGCATCGCCATCGAAGAAGTGGCGCCCAGCGATGACATACTCGACCCGGAGCGCCAGTACACCATCTTCCATCCGTCCGAAATCGAGCTGGCCTCGACCAACCAGCGCATCCTGGCCGCCATCGACAAGCACCGTCCGGCCCGCCTGGTGCTCGATTCGCTGTCCGAACTGCAGTTACTGGCGGAAAACCCCCTGCGCTACCGGCGCCAGGTAGTGGCGTTGAAGCAATACTTGGCCAGCCGGCACTGCACCACCCTCTTGATCGATGACCGTTCCGCGCTCGACGACAGCTTGCAAGTGCGTAGCGTAGCCCATTGCGTGATCTCACTGGAGCTGCAAAACCAGGCGTATGGCAATGACCGGCGCCGCGTGCGGGTGGTGAAATACCGGGGCGTGCCGTTTCGCAGCGGCACACACGACTACAAGATCGCCCGTGACGGCCTGGTCGTCTATCCGCGCCTGGTGGCAGCCGACACGCGGCGCGATGGCAACCATCGGTGCCTGTCGAGCGGCGTGCCCGAACTCGACACCATGACAGGCGGCGGCCTGGAAGAAGGCACGAGCACCCTCATTTCCGGCCCCGCCGGCAGCGGCAAGTCCACCCTGGCGGCGCAATTCGTGCACGCGGCAACAAAGCGCGGCGAACCGTGCGCCATGTTCCTGTTCGAGGAAGCGCGCAGCAAGCTGCTGAACCGGGCCGACAACGTGGGCATGCGCCTGCAGGCGGCGCTCGACACAGGCCTGCTGAGCGCACAGCAGATCGATCCGGCCGAGCTGACACCGGGCGAATTCGCCCAGGGCGTCGTCGACGCGGTAGAACGGGGCGCCCGCGTGATCGTCATCGATAGCCTGAACGGCTACATGCATGCGGTGCCCGATGAACGCTTCCAGAGCACCCATTTGCATGAATTGCTCAATTACCTGGGCCAGTGCGGCGTGGTCACCCTGCTCGTCGGCGTGCCGCAAAACATGCTGGGCACCTGCATGACCACCTCGGCCGATGCCAGCTACCTGGCCGACAGCGTCATCATGCTGCGCTATTACGAAACAGAGGGCGAGGTGCGGCAAGCCATTTCCATCTTCAAGAAACGCGGCAGTGCGCACGAACGCAGCATCCGCCGCTTCGACATCAGCCCGCAGGGCATCCGCATCGGCCCGGCCCTGGCCGGTTTTCACGGCATCCTGTCGGGCTTGCCCTAGAAATTGCCATGGAGCAGCGCATCCTGATCTACGCGCCTGCCGGCCAGGATGCCGCCCTGGCCGGCACGGTATTCGCAAGCAGCGCCATCGCCAGCCACGCCTGCCGCTCTCCCGGCGAACTGGCCGAGCAACTGGCACTGGGCGTCGGCGGCGTGCTGACGGTGGACGAGGCGCTGTATGCAGGCGTGTACTCCGTGCTCGACGCTTACGCCCGGCAGCAGTCTGACTGGTCCGACTTGCCCATCATCCTGCTGACGCATGCGGGGCGCGATTCTCTGCCCTTGCGGCAAGCCATTGCCACCCTAGGCAATCTGACCCTGCTGGAACGCCCCGTGCACATATTGACCCTGATTACGTCGGCGCATGCCATGCTGCGCGCGCGCCAGCGCCAGTACCAGGTGCGCGAGACGCAGCGGCGCAAGGACGAATTCATTGCCAGCCTCGGGCATGAACTGCGCAATCCGCTGGCCCCCATCAAGTCGTCCGTGGCCCTGCTCAAATGCCTGTTCCCGGCATCCGAGCAGGTCGGCAAAGTGAGCGACGTGATCGAGCGCCAAGTGACGCACCTGACGCGGTTGGTGGATGACTTGCTTGACGTGGCGCGCATCAGCAGCGGCAAGGTGTTGCTACAGCGCAAGGAGTTTACGTTACAACAAGTGCTCGACCATGTATCCGAGTTGTGCCAACCTGCGGCCAGCAACCGGCACATCCGCATCGCACTCGATATACCGCCGCATGCCGTGACGCTACACGCCGACTATGCCAGGATGGTGCAGATCTTTGCCAATATCGTCTCGAATGCCGTGAAGTTCACGCCGGACGGCGGCCACATCCACATTACGGCACGCCAGGCGCAGAGCCTGCTGCAAGTGACGGTCGAAGACAATGGCATCGGCATCGAGCCGGACGCCATCCCGCGCATCTTTTCCATGTTCGAACAGGGACGCACGGTGGCGGGCCAAATGACCAGCGGGCTGGGCATCGGCCTCAGCCTGGCGCGCCAATTTGCCGAAATGCACGGTGGCGGCATCGACGCCTACAGCGACGGCCCCGGCCGAGGCAGCCGCTTCATCGTCACACTGCCGGCAAGCGCCAGCAACATACTGGCCGCCACGCCGGCCGCCGCCGACAGCGAGTCACCCGCCGGCGCGCACCAGCCGGTGCAAGTGCTGGTGGTGGACGACAACCGCGACGCGGCCGATTCCTTGCAAAGCCTGTTCCAGCTCGAGGGCTATGCCACCAGCGTCGCGTATGGCGGCAAACAGGCGCTGGCGGCCGTTGATTTGGCGTGGCCACAACTGGTCGTGATGGACCTGGGTATGCCGGACATGGATGGCTATGAAGCGGCACGCCAGATACGCCAGCGTGCGCAGGGACGCGAGGTGCTGATGATCGCCCTGACGGGCTGGGGCCAGGGCGAGGCGCGCTCACGCACGGAGCAAGCCGGTTTCGAGCATCACCTGACGAAACCGGTGGATTTCGCCGCCATCGCCGTCCTGCTCCGCGCGCACCTGGCACAACGGGCGGGAGCCGTTACGCGAGAGGAATGACGCTTATTTCCACTTGCCGCGCAATTCCTGCACCTTTTGCTGCAGCAATTCCGGCGTAGCGGCCTCGGGCGCCACGGGCATGCCCACGGCCAGCGACAAACGCGAGCGCAAGCCGGCCTTGAAGGCGCGCTCGAACAGATGGCCATTGCGGTGGCTCAACAGATGGCCCCACAAGCCGCGCAGCGCCAGCGGAATCACGGGCACCTTGCTGCGTTCGATTATCTTGGCGATGCCGCCCTTGAACTCGCTGATCTGGCCCGTGCGCGTCAGCTTGCCTTCAGGGAAAATGCACACCAGTTCGCCCTGGTGCAGCGCTTGCGCGATATCGATGAAGGCCTTTTCCATCAGGAAAGGATCTTCCTTGGCCGGCGCGATGGGAATCGCCTTGGCCGTGCGGAAAATCCAGCCCATCACCGGCATCTTGAAGATGCGGTGATCCATGACGAAACGGATGGGGCGCGGGCTGGCCGCCATGATGACGATGGCGTCCACATAGCTCACTTATGGGGACTAAAAACCGTAAACAAGCTACGATGTGAGTGAGTGAGACGGGCACGCAGTGGGGTTTTTCGTGATTAGTGTAAACAACTTCCGGAATTCTTTGGAGTTGTTTACACTTTTCCATGCGGCGTGGCCGGCTCTACAAACCTCCTGTCAAAGGAGGAACAAGAATGCGCAGGCCACCGCTGTCGGAATCAGTGCGCCCAGAAGAAGTGCTCCAATCCCAATGGACCCGTCGTTGAAGCCCTCGCGTAGCAACGCCACGCCGGCAGGGTTTGGCGCATTTGCGATAACAGTCAGCCCGCCGCCTGCCACAGCACCGGCGACAAGCATATATTTCGCGTGGTCCGTCATCCCCACAATCAGTGAGCCCAAGTAGGTCAATGCCGCGTTGTCCGTGATTGCAGTCAGCCCTACAGCACCGAAAAACAAGGCAGTTGGTTCAAGACTGGATACGACCGGTTGAAGCCACCACTGCTGCATGCCACCCAGAACAACCAGGCCCGCTAGAAAGAACCCTACCAACAGTCCTTCCTTGAGAATCAGCGGACTCTGGTACTGGGTGTAGGCGTGCGTGAACCCCAGGAAGAAGAGAAACATCGCCATGAAAACGACAGGGTGATGGGCAAATACAACGATAGCGGCCAGGAACAACACATGCACGAGGCTTACCCAGACCGGTATTGATATTTCCTCGAATGCGGAGTCGGTCTTAACGCCGGCCAAGTGGGGCCGCAGCATAAAGACTAGGCCGGTTGCATTAACCACCACCGCCAAGGCCGCCTTCCAGCCGAAAGTGGATGCCATAAAGACGCTGTCCCACCCCCACGTGGCTGCCACCATCAATACGGGCGGTGCGGCGAATGACGTCAAGGTTCCGCCAATCGAGACATTCACAAACAGGACACCCAATGCTCCGTACTTAAGCCACTCCGGAATTCCCTGGCGGAAGACGGTTGGTGCCAGCATGAGCGCAGCCAAGGTCATGGCCGCTGGCTCGGTAATTAAAGAACCGATAAGCGGCACCAGGGCGAAGCAAAGCCACGCCTGGGCTATCTCGGCCCGGACGGGAACAATCTTGGATAGCGCCGTTACTAAGGCCTTTACCACGCCAAGCACCGGGCGCGAGGCCGCGACGACCATTACGACGAATACGAATAGCGGCTCTGTGTACTGCCGCGACTCCACGTACCCGAGAGCCTCTTTTCCTCCTACCATTGCTGCCATCGCACAAACGAATATCGCAGCCCAAAGTCCAAAGACGATTTCAATCTCACCGAGCAGGTGAAACAGACCGGAGTGCTTGGTGCTACGGTCTGCGAGCCGCTCGAACGACTTGGCAGCAAAGGTGTGAACCAGTGCCAAAGCGAACAAGACCGCCGCTACTACGTGTACATCTTGCATCTTGCGTGCTCCTTAGACGTTCGGCTTACTTGAGTTCATCCCAACTTGTTGTCAGCGACGTGATAGCGCGGGTCTTCCATGACGTTCACCTCAATCATTCCTTTGGCCTTTTCTACGACATCAAGGCAGTCCGCGCTCAAGTGGCGTAAATGCAGTCGCTTGCCCGCATTCCTGTATCGCTCAGCCAAGGCGTCGATAGCCTGGATTGCGGAGTGGTCGACAACCTTAGCCCGGCGGAATTCGACAACCACGTCTTCCGGGTCATCTGACGGCGAAAACAGGGTTTGAAAGCTTGCGACAGATGCGAAGAATAAGGAACCCTCCAACTCGTAGACCTTCCAGCCTTTGTCATCAATGTAGGCAGTCACTTTAATTTGCTTCGCGTGCTCCCAGGCGAACACGAGCGCTGAGACAATGACACCAGCAACAACGGCGATGGCCAAATCGAAGATGACGGTAACGAGGGCAACTAAAAGGCCCACCACGACGTCGGGACGAGGCACCTTGCCAAACAGTCGGAAGCTACCCCACTCAAACGTTTTTTCGGCGACCACAAACATGACACCGATAAGCGCCGCAAGGGGAATCCGTTCAATCCATGAAGACCCGAACATGATGAATGACAACAGGAAAAGTGCCGCGGCGATGCCCGATAGGCGTTTTGTCGCGCCGCTGTTCACGTTAATCATGCTCTGGCCAATCATTGCACAACCGCCCATGCCGCCGAAAAATCCGGTGACTACATTTGCCACACCTTGAGCCATACTTTCCCGGTTCGGCTGGCCTCGGGTGTCCGTCATCTCGTCAATAAGATTGAGCGTGAGCAGCGACTCAATCAGTCCGATTGCCGCAAGAATGAGCGCGTACGGAAAGATGATACGAAGGGTCTCGAGATTAAATGGAACTTGCGGCAAGTGGAATGCTGGCAACCCGCCCTTTATTGAGCCGAGGTCGCCAACAGTCTTGGTGCCGATACCGATTAGCGCAACTGCAACCGACACCACTAAGATTGCCACCAGCGTCGCGGGTACCGCTTTGGTCAACTTCGGCAGAAGATAGATGATTGCCATCGTCACCGCAATCAAGCCAATCATCGTGTAGAGCGGCGCCCCCGTCATCCAGTGCTGAACACCGTCCGCTCCGGCAACTTTGAAGTGACCGAACTGGGCCAGGAAGATGACGATGGCTAAGCCGTTCACGAACCCGAGCATCACTGGGTGTGGCACCATTCGAATGAACTTACCGAGCTTTGCTGCCGCAAACAGCAACTGAAGCAAGCCCATCAAGACCACCGTGGCGAAGAGGTATTCTGGGCCGTGTTGTACCACGAGCGCCACCATCACCACTGCCAGCGCGCCGGTAGCACCGGAAATCATGCCAGGACGCCCACCAATGGCAGAGGTGATAAGCGCTACGATAAATGCGGCGTAAAGGCCTGTGAGCGGGGATACATGAGCGACAAGGGCGAATGCAATCGCTTCGGGAACCATCGCGAGCGCAACGGTGAGCCCACTCAACACGTTGGTCTTAATTTCTTGCGGGTTAATAAACGACAATTTTTCTCTCCTGAAAATAGCAATGCGCGGCCCGGTCGAGCCGATGGCTAGACGATGTAAAGCGACAACATTGTTTGATATAGCAAAACGCACCCTGCCCCAAAGCGAAGGTGGTATAGGTAAGCGAAAAGCAGGAGAGGAAGAACTACATCGGTCTGGAGATGGGGTTTCTGAAAGAACGTAATTATCGCTCAAACAGGCAATAATTCCTAGCGCTGCGGACCTGGCCCGGTACAACTTGCCGGCGCGGCGCCGGCTCCGGTGCTCATCGTTATTAGAAACGGACGCCTTCGAATGCTCTGTTGTCAATGCTTCGGGTATGATGCAAACATCGGGTCTCGTGAGGCAAGTTGGACTATGACCAGTGAAATCGTCAAGAGGACGCAGGATGAAGCTGAAGTAGCGGTGGAGGCAGCCCCGCCTGCAGACTTTCCGCGACCGGTGCACCTCGGCGCCGTTCCAGGCGCCCAGCCTAAGCTTTTAATGACTCAGTACCAGGGACGGTTCTACGTTCCTGGATGTACTCCGCCTGAGCTACTGGAGCGCTGGAATATATGCGAAGACCTCGCACAACAGCTGGTGGCCAAATCGCTCGAATCCAAGACAGGGAAGCGCGCCCACATGACGGATACGGAAATTCTCGCCCAATATCTGCCGCGGCTGATAGCGACAAACTGGACCTCGGAAGCTGAGGCGCGGTGGGTAATCCGGCGTACTGGTGAACTGCTAAAGTGGCCGATACCTGCGTCGGCAACGGAGCAGACATAGTTCTGTCTTTATGGCGCGAGTGACGCCATCAAAACGCTCGCCCTTCGGCCGCATCCAAACGGTCATGGTCGCGAACGCGGTGGTCTACATGGGCCCTGCGGCCCATACCCCGCTACTTTCCGGCGTTGTCCTTCGCACCCTCATCCGATTCGACCCTCGGCTCAATCTTATCAATCTCAACGACTATTAAGTTCAGGAACGCGCTTACCTCTGCCAGTTCTGCGGGAGGGGATTTCTTGAAGGCTTTCATAGATGATTCCATCTGCCTGGAGGTGAGACGGGGCGGGTTCTTAGCTGTTGGTGACGCGAACAACTTCGCAAGCTTTTCGAAATGCCGTGCAGCCGCAAGGTATGCGCTTCCTGTGTTGACATTTTTCCGAGATGCTGCGGACATGATTTTCCCAAGGCTGAACGCGGTTTATGCAAGCATATCAGGCAACGCCACTTCAGGGGGGCTCCCAGTCTGTGCCAAATACTCTTGTAGCAGTGAGCCGAGGCCGACCATACGGGAATGGGCTCGAGGCAGTCCCTGCACCGCTTGGCGAGCGGCTCCAGGGTCGCCCACGATGATGACCTGAGTCTGTGCACGAGTCATAGCGGTATAGATGAGTGTTCTGTCCAGCATCCTGCTCCCAGTGATGGCGACAATCACGCGCGGCCACTGGGAGCCTTGAGCTTTGTGCACTGTCACTGCGTAACCGAGCTCAAGGTCATCAAGCATTGATTCGAGGATTGGCCGGCGTTCACCGTCATCCCAGAGCACCCAACCAATCGCATGGCCAATTTCAGCGCCATCCGCGTTTGTTAGTATCCGTGGCGTATCCTCAATTTCAACCAACCGGCCCAACGACCCGTTCTGTAGACCCCAGTCCCACATATTGCGGGTGCAAAGCAACTGGTCCCCGAGGTAGAAGCCGGTTCCCGCAAACGCTTCGAGCTCCTCAAGATAGACCAGAAGTGCCCGACCGCTCTTGGCAAATCTACGCTGACAGAGAGCGTTTATCGCTTTGGTGCCATCAGCGCTGTTTCGCCGTGGTGACAGTATCTGCGTGTTCGGCGCATCCTTCTCATACAGCGCAACAATGAGCTCCGTCATGGAGGCCTGTGGGCAGGGAATGAACGAAATCGGCGCACTGGCATCATCTGCCAGTTCTGGCCAGCGGCCGTCTCGCACCGCTTGGGCAGCCAAAGCGATGGAGCCGCCAAACCGTTTCCCGACTTTAAGCTCAACTTGCGGAATACCGGCTACACCAGCGATGGCGTGCAGCACTAGCCCCGGCCCAACGGGCATGAGCTGGCTGGGGTCACCGGCCAACACCAATCTGACATGCGTTGGCAGCATTTCGCAAAGGCGACTCATCGTCATGATGTCAACCATCGACGCTTCGTCAACGACGAGTACACATCGACCAGCCAGGTTCTCCTCGGTGACGTTTCTGATGAAGCTTGCTATCGTCGACGCCGGACGGCCGGTCGCTTCGAGCATCCTCTTCGCAGCGCGGCCCGCTAGAGCTACTTGGAAGACCCGAGTGCCCGCTTCGTCGAAGATTTTGTAGAGCGCTTTCAACACTGTGGTCTTGCCCACGCCGGCGCCGCCCACAATGAGTGCCAGCGCGTTGGCCGAAGCCATATGTATCGCGAGGCGCTGCTCATCGTTTAGCGCGATGCCTTCAGAGGCTTCATACTCGGCGACGATGGAATCCACGTGCTGACGATGCAAAAGGGGGACGTTGTTGGAGGGGAGAAGTCGTTCGGCCAGCGTGCGCGACACGTTCGCCTCCATTATCCAGGCCCCGATTGGGTGCACGATTCCATCCGTACCAAGAACGAAACTACCGTTCGATAAGCCGTGTGCGAGCGCCTCGCCCGCCTTTTCGCGACAGGGACCGTCCAGGACGCTCGCCAGGCGCGAAATGAGCGCGTGGATGGGGGTGCATGTATGACCGTCGCCAAAAACGCGGTAAAGGGCCTCCTCTGCAGCTCCCTGCAGCCGCCGCGGGTCATCCGCGTCTATCTTGAAATGATTGAGGGCTAGAGCGTCGACTTGCCTCCAGTTCGCACAGAACGATAGGAGACGGTATGGGTCCGCTTCGAGCTTGGTAGGCGTATCAGCGCCGAAGAATGCAAGCACTTTACGTCCAAGCGCTACGCTGAAACCTTGGGACTGGAGCCATTGCAGCGTTCTCGCGTCACCGTGGCCTGCCCAAGCGGTAATAGCAGTACGGGCGCTCTCAGGTGTGAGAATGGTCATGAGCGCCGCAACGTCACCCTGCTCCAGTATATCGTAGAGCTGGTCGCCGAACTTCTCCCACAGCTTGCGTGCCTTCACTGTACCGATGCCTTCGAAGGCGGCACCCTCGGCCATGAATGCTACAACGTGCTCCCCCGAAGGCCGCATCATAGTAGCTGTCTCAGCCTGTATTTGCTGCTCCGTTATCCGGTAGCCGTTTTGGTCTAGCACGCGCGAATCGACTTTTCCCGCGAGCCGCCACCACTGACCAGACTCAACGGTTGCCCCGCCGAGGACTGCTGCGCTTGCACGTACAACGAGGTAGCTTTGCCCATCAACAGCATTGCCAGTCGTGTCGATGGCCCTGCCTGTGAAAATAGCACCACCAAACCCACGAGGGTTCTGGCTGCGAACAGTTAAGACCCGGACAGTTTGCTGGTTCAACGCGGCAGCCTCCCTGTCATTCGCAATGCGTCCTGCAACATCGTGTAGCGGTTCAATTGCTGTTTCAACTCGGCGTTCTCAACGCGCAGGCTAGCATTCTCCTGCTCCAACCGACGAAGTCGGTCAGCATCAAGTGTGGCCTTAAGTCGGCCCTTCTCCCGTAACTCAGGTGTCTCAAGGGCATCTTCCTCCCGTCGCACGGCCGCTGGCAGAACCCCTCGTTCGCGCAAGGTATCTTCAAGCTCTTGAAGCGCCGACTTGATATTCGGATTCTGACTTAAGGCCGAAAGGCCGAAGCCACATTCCTTAATTATTTCCTTCCGGGACAGGACACCGCGATGCACCATTTCACGAAAATCACTATCGGACTTGGCCGCCATCCAGGCCTGAAATGCCTTCACGTTATCGGCTGCTAGCTGCTGACCGTTAGCCATTCTTTCCCTTTGATTTTTGTTTGGCACTTCTGAGAGATTTCAGTTCGTCAGTCCGGTCTCTATCCACGTCGGGTAACGGTCTCGAAAGGTCAGCCTCGCTTAGCCCCTTAGCGTAGGCGTTGTAAGCCCACACGACGAACTTGTCCCTCATCGCGTCGAGCTTCACCTGTAGTTCCGCATTTTCGCCAAGCAACTGAGCAAACTTCGTGTCGCCGACCTCATTGGTTTTCGATGCTCCTTCTCGACGTAAGGCTGCGCCGGCTTCCTTCCTTCGTGCAAAGGCTTGGCGAATTGGCTCGTGGGCGTGAAGGGCTTGCCGCGTGTAATGCTGACGCAAGCGGCGTGCGATTGAAGTGCAAAGAGCCGGCCAAGTCAACTTTCCAGTCCATCCATCCAGCAATTCGACAACGGTACTCACGTCTTGGTCCGTAAGATTTTTCGCACGCTGGTGCTTCATGCGGCATCCTCCTCTTCGTCTGGCGAAATAGATGGCTTTGGAAGGGCGTTAGGCGTACGACTCACTACTTTCAACACTTTATCGGTCTCCTTCAGCGCGAATATTCGCCTCTGCGTAGCCTGCTCGATTCGCGACGCGCCGGGCATGCCTCGCGAGCGAATGACAGCGCCATCGGGTACTTTGGGATTATCGAGAATAGCGATAAGTTCTTCCAGACGTTCCATCGTCTTTGCCTGGTGCTCAACCCAGCGGTCAGCGCCGTAATTTTCTTCGGCCTGAACAAGCTGTGCTTCTTTTAGCAGTTCACGTGTCTCGTCTAAGTGGCGCCGGAGCGCCGCCTCCTTCACCGCGTCACCTTTTACGCAAACATGTTCGTCACAATTGAGACAGTCGCGGAAGAGCGTGCACGGAAGCATAGTGAAGTCGTGGACGCAGTGCCCAAACTCGGTCGTGTGGCCGGCGACACCGCTCGGCTGTCTAAAGTGGCTGCGAGTCACCAAGAAATGGGGAGTCTGCAATATTGCCGGGACTTGTGCCGAGGTTGCACCACCGACAATCTCTTCTGCCCGCAGGGCTAAGTCTCGTCCAGAAATATGGTCGTATTGCCGGTTCTGCGCAACCAGGCGCCTACCAGACCACAGCGCAATGTCGAGTTGGCTCATGTGATTGATTTGAGCTGCCATATTTAGATAGTGCCGGGGTTGGTGCGTTTTCAGCTGAATCGAGGAGCCATCGTCTTCCCTGAAGCCGTGTCGCTCGAAGATGGAACTGCTCGGTGTCGCGCCAAATCTCGAAATCACTGCGGCCCGGCTCACTGAGGCAATCATACAAACGTATTTGCAGTAGTCCGACTGCACCCCACCGCGCTCCGTTACAAATAAAGCATCGCTAAATTTGATACCACGTTTCTTGTCGATAAAAGGGAATGTGGCCGGAAGCATCGCAAGGACCTTCCGCTCTACCGTGGCATAGGGATAAGCAACGATTTTTCCAACTTCTGCGCCCGACGAAGGTATTGGGGTTTCTTCGCTTCCGCCATTAAACCACTGGTTTGCGCCATTCCGTCGAGTGGCATCATTCACATCTACGTCCTCACCATAGAGGACTTGCGCAAGCTCCGAACGAGAAAGTAATGGCCGCAAACGTAGATGCTCCAAAGATTTTGGGAGGTACATGCGACCGGGATTCTGTTCATACCACAATGCGAGTTCGCGCCCTCGATGCGTTAGGGAGCGGATTCGGAGCAACGCCTCTCTGGCCACTTCATGCATAGGCTCCGGAATCCACTTAACTTGGGATGCACCACCCTTGGCAGGGCGCCAACGCAGCCCGAACTTCATAGAGCCGTCCGAGGCCTGCTCTTCATGCTCGGGGTTAGTCTCCAGCGCCATGACCTCGCTAATACGTGCGGGACCGCAGCAAAGCAACGCTCCAATGCTTGAGAACATAATGTCCTCCGGCTCACTTGCATCGCAAAAGATTTGCGCGAGCGAAGCCAAGGCCGTTGGGGAGGGAAGTTTTTTGTCGCGGTGCTTATAGAAATCGTCCCCAACTCGTGTGCCGTTATTATCGTTCTTAAACGGTGCTTTCCAGGCGAAGGGGGTGAATGCGAGGAGATTTTTCTGTACGAAGTCAGCGATTTGCTTCAGCGCATGGCCGTAGCTTGCCAACGAACTCAACGCGTATGTTTGCTTCAGACGCACGGAAGTACCGTCAAGCACAATGGGCGTCAGAGCGGTTATATCCGCAGTCCCGACACATTCGATTAGGGCATCGTGGAGAACCCGTAGCACAAGTAGCCTGTGCGTTTCGGGAGTCTCAACGGGCGCCATTCCTTGTTGGTACCGGATATACGCTTTGGAAAATCCCAGAAAGGGTTCCGTTAGCGGAACCATTTGGTGGTCCTTCATCCCTTTTTTAGTGCTTGCAGTCGTCCCGAAGCGAATCTTGTGGTTGCGGTTGGTTCCCTGGTACGACCAAATGTTTTCCTCGAAATTCAGGTCTACCTGGATTGTCTTGAGCTGCGTACTAGCGACCCTGATAAATTCTTCAAGGTTACGCTTCGCGTCGAGCTCAGGCTTTGGAGTAAAAAGTACGATATCAGCCATGCAAAATTCCTCGCCGCTTACTCTCTTCGCCGCAGACCCGAGCCACATAGAGCACGGATAGGATGGTCTGGTCGTTTATCGAGGCAATGCGAGCTCCGCCCTCCAGAAATCGCTCCCGTTCAGCCATGAGACGTTCGGCCAGTTGCCGGTGAGGGCCGTCTAGCCAGGGCTCGAAACTCGAGCAGCTGTAGCAGGCCAACGGCTTCAAGAGACCGCAGCCGCTTTCCGTTCCGCATGAGCCCACTGGCTTCCGGCGGTCGGTGCGCATGTCAATAATTCTGCTTGACAGGTCCTCACGCCGAGTAGCCTCTGTCCCATCTTTAATGATTCTTTTGAATAAAAATGCATGAGCCAATGGCGCGACTGTCGATGCGACTTTTTCATCGAGCCGAATCGCAATTTCGGGGGTGGATGCGATGTAAACCGCAGCGCTGTTCACGTTAGTGTGGTCAAGCCCCGCGGCTATCTGCTCCAGGGTGCAGTTCTCTTGAGCCATTCGTGTACCGAACGTGTAACGGAATCGGTGCGCATGGACCCTCAAAGCTTCCCCGGTCCTCTCTGATACCACCTTAACCTTCTTCCAGGTGACTTTTAACCAATAGTGGAACTGGGGAGGGCTAGCATGAAAACGAAACGTGCCCGTCTTGTTATCGGCCATGCCCGCGGTTGCGGGAAACAATGGCGCCTGCGACGGGTCAGCCAAGCGGCCCACGTGAGAATTTTGAACGCCGTGCGCATATGCTAACAACGGAATTCCAAGTTCGCGAATGACCTCGCGTACGGTGAAGGCGTCTCGAGCCAACGAATCGGGCTGCTTTGCCCTCGGAACGTCTAGCTGATAAGCCACCTCCCCGTCCTCATCCTTTTTCGCTCGGACGTCGCAGACTTTCATCGCAGCAAGCTGCTTCGGGCGGACACCAAGCGCATTGATAAGCCAGGTTGCCATGTACATCGACTCCGACACTTCACCGGCAGCAAACAAATTGTCCATCGCATAAATGACATTTTGCTGTTCAATATCGGTAAACGGGCCGTGTATCGGACAGCGGATACGGACGCGCTCACCGGTTTCGTTACTTTTCAGCGTAACGGAATCTAGGAATATCCCTGCTTCTTCCGTGAAACCAGGAAGTCCCATTTCCCGCCACCAGTGAAAAACACCACCTAACTGTCCGAGCAACACTTCACCCGAGACCCGCAGCCCTTCGCGCTTTGTCCCCTTAAAATTGATAAGGTCGATTTCCGTGATAGGGCTCACAGATGCGCAGTTCCATTGATGGAGACAGGTCAGGAACTGGTTGACCTTGCCGAAAGTGGTGTGTAGCGTCGAGGGCGCCCGTTCCTCGGCAAATCGAATCAACACAAGCTTCACCGAAAGCAAAAACGATTGAGATAGCGGAGGCAATAGGTCAAACCTGATGCGTACATCATTGTTCTCATCGGTGTATGACCATTCATCATGCCTGGGGTCGAAACTCGCACCACTTCTGGTGATTACCTTCGAAGGCAAGCTCCATGTGTTTTGCTCGCTGTGAATGGTTTTCATGTAGCCTTCCGTATCAAGTCGCCCTGCATCTTCAGCGAAACCTTCTTTGACTTTTCGCGCGTGTGCCGGCGCAGGTAGACCTGGCTGGTCAGTGAATCTGGCACCCACCCCATCGCATAGTTACGCAACTGTTTCTCTTCTTCGTTCGATATGTTCTCCCGGTCGCAATGCTCTGAGAAGTCATCATTCCACGTATGTCGAAGAACGTGCGGGCTTAGCTCCGAAGGCAAGTCAGGGCATTCGTTTCTCAGTGCGGCAAACACCTTGGCCAACCCGCTGAGCGATAGGGGGGCGCCGGAGCCGTTTGAAACGAAGATGAAGCCATGCTTACGTGCTCCTTTGATACTGCGACGGTTCGCTTGCACGTAGGATTTCAGAAGCGCCGTCAACTCATTACCGAGCATGACCTCCCGGTCGTTGGTCTTGGTATTTGGCTCATAGGTTCTAGGGTCGTTCTTGTCGTCAGCCTTACGCACGATTCGAATGACTCCGGTAGCAAAGTTGACATCCACTGTTCGCAACCCAAGCAACTCCCCTCGTCTGCAACCAAGCTTGAGGAGAAGTTCGATGAGCAATCGGTTACGAGCACGACCATGACGACTCGACCAAGGATTATCAAGAGATTCCGGCCGAATCACTTCTAAAAGGCGAACTTTGTCTTTCGTGGACAAGCCCTCACGTTGCTCCAGGGTGGCCCGACTTCGACGGCGAGGAATACGGGAGCCAAGTTGTGCACTTACCCGTTTCTGGGCTGCCTCCAGTTGGCGCCCTAGCTCTGGGCTCCCCGCTCGTCGCATCCGACCTATCCATAGCTCGGCAATCCAGTTGAGATAACTGCGGATGTAGACCAGTCGCACGGAAAGAGAACGGCGGTGCAAGGCTTTACCCAGAGGCTTTGCCCCTTCACCAGGGATTGGGAGGTAGAAGACGTTTGTCGCATTGAGGTCGACGGGCGATGCAGCGGTGGCAGCAAGTTCTCGAAGCGGCGACGATGCTTGGCGCATCGCTTCTTCGACTTCCCATTGTTCAAGTATCCGCCCCTCATTTAGGCGGCTAAAGAGGTCGATTTTGCTGCGGTCTAGTATTAGCTGCAACGCCATGACCGAACGCAGCGCCTGTTCAATGGTGGCGCTTGCTTGTCCAGAATTTCGCAGATGGGACAGCGCAAAGCAAGTCGGGTAGAACAGCGGCACCTCACTTTCGCGTGTACACAGCACCGGGAGGCGCTCACCGCTTTCGCGAACCAACATTTTTATGAAATAGCGGCTCAACTGTTTACCTTTTCGGAACGTCTCCGGTAACAGTTATTCTAGCTCAACCATGAAAAAAGTGTAAAGAAGATAATTTCCTTTACAAAATCAATTAGTTACGAACTTTTCGTTTACGACAAAAGATTCGTCTCCATAAGCTGACGTGGTTGCACACCAGCACCGCCGCGCCTTCCGTGGGGATGCGTTCGCCATCGACCACCTTCACGCGGTGCACGGTCTGGATGAGTATCCACGCCAGGAAGCGCATGAGAAATTCCGGCACCAGCGAGAAGATGTAGGCCGCCACCAGCGCATTCAAAATGGCCGTGACGAGGAACAGCTGGGGTATGGTAAAGCCTTTGCCCAGCAGCACGATGGCCACGCCAGCGGCCGCCACCATGAACAGCGCATTCAGAATATTCATGCCGGCAATGGTGCGCGAGATGTGTTTCGGATCGCAGCGGGTCTGGATCAGGGCGAACAGCGGCACGATGAAAAAGCCGCCAAACACGCCGATCATGACAATGTCGAGCAAGATGCGCGGCACGCCCGCCTGGCTGACAAACGCCAGCGCGTCGACCACTTGCGTATTCGCATAGGCATTGCTGGCGAAATACAGGTCAATGCCGAACAGCGACAGGCCGATGGAGCCGAACGGCACCAGGCCGATCTCGATTTTGTGGCCGGACAGGCGCTCGCACAGCAGCGAACCGGTACCGATGCCGACGGAAAACACGGTCAGCAGCAGCACGAACACGCTGTGGTCGCCATGCAGGAAATCCTTCGAATACACGGGGAACTGGGCCAGGATCAAGGCGCCGTAAAACCAGAACCAGGAATTGCCCAGCATGGCCAGGAAAACGGGACGGTTCTTGCGCGAGAAATTCAGGTTGCGGAACGATTCGGCGACAAAATTCAGGCTCACCTTCAAGTCCGGCTCGGGCGCGGGCGTGCGCGGCACGCGGTAGCTGGCGAGCAGGCCGAAAATGGCCACGGCAATCGTCGCGCCGGCCACCAGTTCCACGCCCAGCGGCTTATGCACGATCAAGACGGCGCCGAGGATTTCGCCCAATAAAATGCCGACAAAGGTGCCCATCTCGATCAGGCCATTGCCGCCGACCAATTCCTCGGGTTTCAACTGCTGCGGCAGATACGCATACTTGACGGGGCCAAACAGGGTTGAATGCACACCCATGCCCACCACGGCGGCCACCAGCAGCCACAGGGTATGCGTCATCCAGCCAGCGGCGGCAACGGCCATGATGGCCAGTTCCATCCATTTGACGAAGCGCGCCAGGCCCGCCTTCTCGAACTTGTCGGCCAGCTGGCCCGCCGTGGCTGAAAACACCACGTAGGGCAGGATGAACAGGCCGGGAATCAGGTTGGTGATGGTGGATGGGTCGAGCGTGGTCCAGCTCAGCGCATCGTAGGCGAGGATCACCATCAGGGCCGTCTTGAACAGATTGTCGTTGAAGGCGCCAAAAAACTGGGTCCAGAAGAAGGGCCCGAAACGGCGCTGCGACAATAAGGAAAACTGGCTGCTTTGACTCATGGCATGGGGAACTGGCAATTAAGGAATTGCTAAAATACAGCACTATCCTGCGCACGACAATCTGAATGTCGTCATCTTGCTTAGCGTCAATACGGAAAACAGCGTGCCACGTCAGGTTCGCCTCGCCGCCGCACGCGCTTTCTGGCACTTGCCCTGACACAACAGAAATCGCTTGTTTCTTAATAATAAGGTAATGTGCGCATATCGCTGGCGCCCCTGCCAGCCCCTCCCGGAAAGCTGCCCCCATGTCTGGAATGACATCATTGACCATCCTGGCCTTGCTGGTCACCGCCTTCGTGCTGGTGTTGCAGCACCGCAGGAAAGTAGCGGATCTGGAGTTGCTGACGGCGCACTTGCGCAAGGAAGTCGACGGCATCCAGCAGCGCCTGCGAGCGCTGGAAGGCCAGGACGAAGCGCCAGCTAACGCGCCCACCCTAAAGAGTGCTGCGCCTGTGCCTGTGCCTGTGCCTGTGCCTATTTCCGCGCCGGCACCGGTGCCACCAGCCGCCACCGTGCCGCAAGCGACCGTGAGCGGGCCGGTCGAGCTGGCAAAGGTCCCGCCAGCCGCGCCAGCCACCACATCCGCACCCGCGCCATCGGCACCACCTCCTCCAGCCAGGCCAGCCCCTGCCGCCGCCAACACCCCATCCTGGATCGCACGCCCGGATGGCCTCGTTGCCAAGGCGAAGAACTGGCTATTTACCGGCAACCTGGTCGCCAAGCTGGGCTTGCTGATCCTCTTCCTCGGCGTCAGCTTCCTGCTCAAATATGTGTCGGCGCAGGTCACGGTGCCCATCGAGCTGCGCCTGGCCGGCATCGTGCTCGCCGATATTGCCCTGCTGACCTGGGCCTGGCGCATCCGCACTAGCCGCCCCGGCATCAGTTTGCCGCTGCAGGGCACGGCGCTGGCGATCCTGATGCTGGTGACGTTTGGTGCCTTCCGCCTGTATGAACTGATCCCGGCGGGCCTGGCGTTTGCCGTGCTGTTCGTGCTGACGGCGTTTACGTGCCTGCTGGCCGTGCTGCAAAACGCCGTCTGGCTGGCCGTCTTCGGCATCGTCGGCGGCTTTGCCGTGCCCTTGCTTGTGTCGACGGGCAGCGGCAGCCATATCGGCCTGTTCAGCTATTACGCATTGCTCAACGCGGGCGTCTTTGCCATCGCCTTGAAACGCGCCTGGCGCGTCCTGAATGTGCTGAGCTTTGGCTTTACCTTTGTCGTCGCCACCACCTGGGGCGTGCTGCGCTACACGCCCGAGCACTACCTGTCGACGCAGCTGTTTTTGATCCTGTTCGTGCTGTTCTATATCGGCATTGCGATCGCCTACTGCGCGCGCCAGGCGCCGCGCCTGAAACACTATGTGGATGGCACGCTCGTCTTCGGCACGCCGCTGGCGGCCATGGGCTTGCAATACGGTCTGGTCCAGCACTTTCACTTTGGCCTGGCGTTTTCTGCGCTGATTGCCGGCTTGGGCTACACGGGTCTGGCCGTGGCGCTGTGGCGCCGCGCAGGTTTCACACTGCTGGCGGAAGCCTTCCTGGCGCTGGGCATCGTCTTCGGCACGCTGGCCATCCCGTTCGCCCTCGACGGCCGCTGGACGTCCGCCGCCTGGGCGCTGGAAGGCGCGGGCATCGTCTGGGTCGGCTTGCGCCAGCGCCAGACACTGGCCTGGGCCTTCGGCTTGCTGGTACAGGCGGCCGCCTGGATTTCCTTCCTCGTTGCCATGCAGGAACTCGATACGGCAGCGGCCCTGCACGCCAACATCTGGCTCGGCTGCGCGCTGCTGGCCGCCGCCGCGCTGGTGATGGCCTTCAATTTCCGCCGCCACGGCAGCCACTTGTACCCGGAATTCATGAGCAGCCTGTCCGTGCTCTTCCTGACGGCCGCCACGGCCTGGCTGCTGGGCGGCCTCTGGAGCGAAATCCTGCTACGCACGGATGCCACCACGCAACTTAACCTGCTGAGCGTCAGCGCCCTGGGCGTGGCCGCCCTGCTGGCGGCGCTGGCGCGGCGCGAACAATGGCATGCGCCGCGCGCCCTGCTGCTGGCCGTGCAGGTACTGGCCGGCATGGTAATGCTCAGCCGCGCCAGCTGGGCCTGGGACCAGCACCCGGCCAGCCTGTTCGACGGCTCCTTCCTCAGCGCCCTGCTGCTGGGCGCCGCCGCCTTTGCCAGCACCCGCTTCCTTGCGCTGCGCGCGCGCGGCGGCGACGAGCTGCTGGCCCTGGTAGCGCGCCCGCTGCTGGTCTGGAGCGGCCTGCTGTGGTTTGCCGCCATCCTCGTACCCTTCACCAGCTGGCTGCTGCGCCTGATCGACGGCAACCTGTCTATGCAGCCACACGCGGGCGAGCACTGGCTGGCCCTGTACCTGATTGCCGTGTGCGTCACGACACCCGTGTTCGCCATCCTGGCGCGGCGACTCGATTGGCCACAGCTGCGCTGGTTCACCGTGGCCGCCTGGCTCGGCTTGGGCTTGTGGTGCGCCAATCTGCTGCTGGCGCTGTACCTGCGCAACTACCTGCCGACCGGCTTGAGCTGGCTGGCGCTGGCCAGTGCCCTGGCGGCCGGCGAATACTTGCTGCGAGTCTGGCCGCAAGCCGGCTGGCAACTCGACGTGCGAGCGCTGCGTTTCTTGCATACGCTGCGCACGGCAGCACCATGGCTGATGCTGTGGCCCGTGGGCGCCATGCATGTCAGCGGCTGGCTGGCTGGCCATGACGGCAGCGTCAGCCCCGCCTGGGCCCGCTACTTGCCGGCCTGGAGCATGATGCTGGCGCTGGCCTGGCTGATCCGCCGCTGCAGAACAGGGGCTTGGCCGGTGACGCCGATTCCCGCGTGGTACCAGCGCACCCTGATACCGCTGGGCGCGCTATGGTCGCTGCTGCTGATCGCCGCGTGGAATATTGTCGACGATGGCGCCATGGCGCCCCTGCCCTATGTACCACTGCTCAATCCGCTGGACTTGAGCACGGGCTTTGCCATCTTGCTGGCCATTGCCAGCTACCGCTTGCTGCCGGCGAAACAAGTGCCGCTGCCCGCCCTGTGGCAGGCGCGTATGCCCGCCGTGGCCGCCTGCTGCGCGTATGTCTGGTTCAACCTGATGCTGCTGCGCACGGTGTCGAATTACCTGGGCGTGCCCTACCGCTTCGACGACATGCTGGCCTCGCAATTCGTGCAAGCCATGCTGTCGCTGGTGTGGAGCGTCACGGCCCTGCTGCTGATGCGCCACGCGGCGCGCCATCAACGGCGCCAGCAGTGGAGTCTGGGCGCCGTGCTGCTGGTACTGGTCGTGCTGAAACTGTTCCTGATCGACTTGTCGAACGTGGGCGGCATCGAACGCATCATCTCCTTTGTCGGTGTCGGCTTGCTGATGGTCTTGATCGGCTACTTGGCGCCCTTCCCCAAGGCTGCTGCGCCCGCGCCAGCCGAACCGCAACAAGGAGCCGCATGAAAGCCTCATTCCTCCTCTGCACGTGCCTGATCGCAGGCGGCGCGCTGGCCGCTACCCCGGCGCCACCGGAGCGGCCGCAGGACTATGGCTGGAGCATCGCGTTGACGCCGCAGCCTGGTGCCGGCCTGAGCCGTATAAGCGTCCCCACCGACGTGTATCTGCATGCGCGCTCGGCCAGCTTGGCCGACGTGCGCCTGTTCGACAGTACCGGCAAGCCGCTGGCCTTCGCCCTGACGGCCCCGCCCGCGCAATCGCGCACGCAACGCGACACACTTGCCATGCGCATCTTTCCCGTCACCGGCAAAAACATCGGCTACTACGAACTGGACAATGTGGATATCCGTACCGGCAATGACGGCCGCCTGCTGTCCGTCACGGCGCGTGGCGGCAGTACGCCCGGTGCGGCGCCGGGCTTGCAAGGTCTGATCCTCGATGCGGGCCAGCCCGCCAAGGATAGCCGCATCGGCGCCCTGCATTTCACCTTGCCGCCAGGAACCGATAACTACAATGCGCAAGTACTGCTGGAGGTAAGCGACGACCTGAAACAATGGGATGCCATCGCCACCACCACGCTGAATTGGCTGCGCAACAGCGACACGCAAACCCTGGCCAACAACCGCATCGAATTCGCGCCGCGTGCCTTCCGTTATGCGCGGCTGAGCTGGCAGTACGGCGATCCCATCACTTTCGCCGGCATCGCCGCGCAGCAGGTCAGTGTCACAGCCGTTGCAGCGCCGCGCGCCACCATCGCATTGAAAGGGACGGCAGGCAAGAGCGTCGACGAGCGCCTGTATGCGACGCCGATCGCCATTCCCGCCGACAGCATCAGCTTGCAGTTGGCTGAGGGCAACACGTCCATGCCTGTCACCCTGGGCGTGTATCACGTGGCAAGCGAGGCGCCGCGCCAGCGCCAGCGTCTGCGCCCGCAAGCGCGCAGCACGCAGGCCGCCGACTTCGAACCACTGCTCAACACGACGTTCTATCGTATCAACATGGATGGCAAGGAACGGGTCTCCGGCGACCTGGCCATGCCCGTCGTGCAAACGGCGCAATGGGTGTTGCGGCCGCAATATCACAGCGGCACGAACCCGAACCTCAACTCCGTCTTGCGCCTGGGCTGGACACCGGCCAGCCTGGTATTCCTGGCCAGCGGCAAGGGACCGTATCAACTGGTCTTCGGCAGGAGTGGCGCAACGCCGGCAACGCTGCCACTGTCGCAGGTCGCGCCCGGCTTCACGCAGGAGGAATTGCTGGCGCTGCCTGTCGCCACCGCGGCCAGGGTGGTGGCTCTGACCAGCGACGCCCCCATCGAGAAGACGCCGGATGGCGCAGGCTTGCGCCTGGCCGCGCTGTGGGCCGCACTGCTGCTGGGCGTGGGCGTGCTGGGCTTTTTTGCCTGGCGCTTGCTGTCGCAGATGAAAGAGGAACAAGGAAGTACCGACAAGCAGGAGCATTAGCCTGGCCGCGACATCACTACTGCTACTGCCGCAGCAGCGCCTTGAACGTCTGCGGCATCCACGGCCGGGCCGCCAGCATGAAACTGATGGCCAGGCGCTCGACACCAGGCAGGCGCGCGTCTTCCTGGTGCTGTTGCGAAAACTCCACCGCCACTTGCTTCAAGCGCTCCAGCAAGGCCGCCGTGGATTTCTTCGACAACATCACGTTCACCAGGCGCAGCAATTCTGTCTCGCCATCGAATTGCGAATTCAAATAGTCACCATAGGCTTCCTTTTTGAAGTAGGTATGAATCGGGCCATTCGGTATCCACGCAAACGTGCGCGCCACCAGCAGTTTGACCCGGTTATTCGGCAGCAGTTCCAGGAAGCCGATCTTGTCGAGGCGCAGCAGGTATTTGACGGCTTGCGCCTCACTGATGTCGTAGATGGCGACGATCTGCTCCAGCGGCAGCAGGTTCAGGGCGGAGACGGCCACCACGAACAGCCGGGTGTCGTCGATGATTTCCTTTTCCTGCGCATACGTCAGCCCCGTGATCAGGGTGGGCGCGGCCTGCGCCGTCTGCACGGCCAGTGCCAGCTGCTGGAAATCGCTGCCGATGGCCACCAGGATCTGGTCCAGGCGCTGCAGGGTAAATTGCTTTTGCGAAAACATCCGCTTGACGCTGGCTTCGGACACGCCGATGCGCTGGGCCAGTTCGGCATATGTGACGGCGCGCGCTTTCAACAGACGTTTCAAGGCCTCGATCAGGGCGTGGGTTTGCGGCATGCACTTCCTTTACAAAAATAGCATCGGTTCTGGCGGCAAAAAAGTAGCGCAATACGCTACCTGCGGTATGGCTGCCCGCTACGAGTAGCGTTTTCATTGACCAATTGCCCACAGTCTACAATGATGGCGTTGCCACTTGGCACACTTGAAGGAGAAACACATGAAACGCCTGCTGCCCCTCTGCCTGTCCCTGTCGCTGTTGACGCTCTCCGTGGCCGCTCCCGGCCTGGTCCACGCCGCCGCTTCCGAGAACCTGTCGAAAGGCTCGCAAAACCTCAGCCAGGGTTCCGCCGTCGTCGTCGCAGGTTCCATGTCGATGCTGGTCGCCTCCGGCCAGGTGGTCGTCGCCAGCGTGGAAACGGTGGGCGAAGGCATCGTCATCGTGCTCAAGGGCGCATCCGAAGCGGGCGGCGCGTCCATCCAGATGAGCACGCAAGCGGCCAAGGGCCTGTCGCTGGCCGCCGGCACCGTGGTCAACGTAGTGGCCGTCTCGACGGGCCACATGCTGGTCCTGTCGGGCAAGGCCATCGCCTTCATCCCGAACGAACTCGGCAAGGCGCTGCTGCACCACTCCAAAGTGTAAATCCCCATGAAAAGCCACCATTCCATGAAGCATTTGCTCGCCACCGCCCTGCTGTGCGCCGCCACCCTGCATGTCCAGGCCGCCAACTCCGATACCACCAACGCCTCCGACAATGCCAGCATGGCCTCGGCCATCGTGCTGGTCGGCTCCATGTCGGTGCTGGCCGCCGCCGGTGAAATCGTCATTGACAAGGTGGAAGACGTGGCCGACGGCAGCATCCTCGTGCTGAAGAGCTCGACCAAGGGCGCGTCCTCCGCCGCCACGGCCTCCGTCAAGCTGAGCCAGAAAGCCATGCAAGGGCTGTCGCTGGCAGCCGGCACCGTCGTCAAGGTGGTGACCGTCTCGACCGGCCACATGCTGGTCCTGTCGGGCAAGGCCATCGCCTATGTGCCGAACGCGGCCGGCAATGCCATCCTCCACCATTCGAAAGCGTGAACCCATGAAACGCCTGACTGCCGTAATCATCAGCCTGGCCCTGGCCGGCGCCGCCCATGCGGGGCGCTCGTGCGAGGAAAAGCAAACGGATGCCACGACGCTCGTCAAATCGATGGACCTGGCGCAAAAGACCTTGCAAGCGCTCGATGCCTCGGGCGCACAAGTAGCGCTGGTGGCGCGCGCCGGTCAGGACCTGTCGAAATACAATTTGCGCTATTCGCACATGGCGCTGGCCTGGCGCGACCACCCGAAAGGGCGCTGGCTGGTGGTGCATGAACTCAATGAATGCGGCACGGCGCAATCGTCGCTGTACAACGAGGGATTAGGCAATTTCTTCATGGATGATGTGTTCATGTATGAAACCTTGATCCTCATCCCGGGCCAGGACACGCAGCAGCAACTGGTGCGCCTGCTGACGTCGAGCACGCCCAAGCGCCTGCATGAGGCGCACTACAATATGCTGGCCTACCCGTTTTCCACCAAGTACCAGAACTCGAACCAGTGGGTACTGGAAACCCTGGCCGCTGCCAGCAACGAGCCGGGCAAGATCGAAACGCGCGCCGAAGCGCAAACCTGGTTGCGCAGCGCCAGCTACGCGCCGCAAACGCTCAGCATACCCGCCGCCACGCGCCTGGGCGCACGCATGTTCCGTGCCAATATCGCTTTCGACGATCATCCGTTCGAGCGCCGCATGACGCGCCAGATCGACGTCGTCACCGTCGACTCCATCGTGCGCTTCATGCGCCAGCGCGAACCGAAGGTGCAGGAAGTCGTCGTGCGGGGAAATTAAGCACGCGGCAGCAGGCGAAACAGCCCGGCGGCCAGCGCGGCACAGACTGCGCGCCAGCGTGGCCACCTCGGCCCCGTTAAAACACCCAGAGCTTATCGGCCGGCATGTGCAACCAGTACTTGCCCGCTTCGAGCTTGTGGCGCGAATAGGCGCGCAAGCTGATGTTCTCGGCGCCACCACGCTCGAACAGGCATTCCCAGCGGTCGCCCAGGTACATGCAGGTCAGGAGCGGCAGTTCGATGGCGTTCTCCACCTGCGTGGCGCTGATCTTCACTTCCTCCACGCGGATCATGGTGGTCACGTCCGTGCCCACATTGGCGCCGCGCGCCACGCCCTGCATGGAGGCGCCATCGAGCAGCAGCCGCACCTGGTTGCCATCGCGCTGCACCACCTTGCCGGGCAGGCGGTTATTACTCCCCATGAATTCGGCCGTAAACAGGGTATCGGGCGTTTCATACATGCTTTGCGGCGTGCCCTGCTGCTCGATCTTGCCGTTATTGAGCAGCAAGATGCGGTCGGAAATGGCCATCGCCTCGCCCTGGTCATGCGTTACCATCAGGGCCGACAGGCCCAGGCGCACGATCAGTTCGCGCAGGAAGGCGCGCGCTTCCTCGCGCAGCTTGGCGTCCAGGTTCGACAGCGGTTCGTCGAGCAGGATCACGGGCGGGTTGTACACCAGCGCGCGGGCGATCGCCACGCGCTGCTGCTGGCCGCCGGACAGCTGATGCGGATAGCGTTCGCCCAGCTGCCCCAGGCCCAGCTGCGTCAGCACTTCCTTGATGCGCGCGGCGATTTCTGTGCTGCCCATCTTGCGCAATTTGAGACCGTAGGCGACGTTGTCGAACACGGTCTTGTGCGGCCACAGCGCGTACGACTGGAACACCAGGCCCAGGTTGCGATGCTCGGCCGGCATCTCGAAGTGTTTCGCGCCATCGTAGACATTGCGCTCGCCGATCTGGATGGTGCCCGCCTTCGGGCTTTCCAGCCCGGCGACGGCGCGCAGCAAGGTGGTCTTGCCGCTGCCCGAAGGCCCCAGCAAGGCGACCACTTCGCCTTTTTTCAGGTGCATCGAGACACCCTTCAGTATCTGGTTGGCGGCAGCGCCGGTGCCGTAGTCCAGGTACAGCTCATTGACGGTCAATTCATTCATGATGTGGTCTCAGTCTATTTTTAGTTATGCAGCTCAGTTATGTAACTTGACGCCGAAGCGCAGCGCGATGCCCAGGCCGATGGCCACCAGGGTGATATTGATGAAGGACAGCGCCGCCACCAGGTCGGTCGAGCCGCCTGCCCACAGCGACACCAGCATGGCGCCGATCACTTCCGTGCCCGGCGAGAGCAGGTACACGCCCGTCGAATATTCGCGCTCGAAGATCAGGAACACCATCAGCCAGGCGCCCAGCAAACCGTATTTGATCAGTGGCAGCGTGACGTCGCGCGTCACCTGGCCGCGGCTGGCGCCGACGGCGCGCGCCGCCTCTTCCAGTTCGGGGCCCACTTGCAACAGCGCGGTGGAAATCAGGCGCATGCCATAGGCCATCCACACCACCGAATACGCCAACCACAGGGCGAAAATGGTCGAACGCACTTCGCGCAGCACTGGGATCACATGGCCGCTCAGCCATAGGGCCACGCCGTTGTCCATGCCTTTCAACATGCCATCGAGCCAGGCCGGCACGAACAGGAACACCCACAGGAACGACAGGCCGGCCAGCAGACCCGGCACGGCACGTGGCACCAGTACGCTGTAGTCGAGCAGGCGCGTGATACCGTCCTGCTTGCGGTGCATGGCCAGCGCGATGAAGCTGTAGCAGCCCACGGCCAGCGCGCCGCCGACTACGCCGATCAGGATGGTGTTGACGATGCCGCGCACCAGCGAGGGCTGGTCGAAAATGTCGCGGAAATGCTGCAGGGTCAGCACGTCGGCCAGGTGCACGCCTTCGCCCCAGTACTGCACGAAGGAGCGCAGCACGATACCCGTCAACGGCAGGATGATGGTGAAAATCAGCCAGCCCGCCAGCAAGGCAAACGCCAGCCACTTCCAGCGACCCAGCGGCATGGCCTTGCTGCGCGCGCCCTTGCCCTTGATCGACACATACTTGTTGGCCGACTTGAGCAGCCAGCGCTGTATCATCACCAGCGGCATGGTCACCATCACCAGGCAGACGGCAACGGCGGCCATCAGGTGATACGACGGCGTGCCCAGCTTGTTCGTCAGCTTGTACAGATAGGTCGGCAGCACCAAATGGCCTTCCGGATCACCGAGCACCAGCACCAGGCCGAATACTTCGAAGCCGAGGAAGAACACCAGCACGCCCGCATACGCCAGCGCCGGCATGATCATCGGCAGCGACACATTGAGCATCACCTGGATCGGCGAGGCGCCCGCCACGCGGGCCGCTTCCTCCACGTCCGAACCCAGGCTTTTCAGTGCCGAGGAGGCATACAGATAGACGTGCGGCACGTGCGTCAGGCCGGCGATGATGACGATGCTGGTGAAGGAGTAAATATTCCAGGGCACGAAGCCGAACAGCTCCTTGGCCCAGATCGAGTAAAAGCCCACCGGCCCCATTGAGACGACGTAGCCAAAGCCCATCACCATCGGCGAGACAAAGATGGGCACCAGCAGCATCGGTGCCACCCAGCCGCGGCCCGGCAGGTCCGTGCGTACCATCAGAAAGGCCAGCATGCCGCCCAGCGGCACGGCGATGACGGTCAGGCCAAAGGCCAGCATCAGGCCATTTTTGAAAGCCATGGAGAAATCGGGATCATCGAAGATGAAACGGTAGGAATCAAAGCCGAATTCGCGCACCGGCATGAAAAACGGCGCGTTCAAAAAGCTCTGATAAAAAATCAGGAACAGCGGCAGGAAAATGGCGATCAGCGTGATCGTCACGACCACGCCGCGCGACCAGTTCAGGCGCGACAAGGGAGAGCGCGACCGTGCAGGCAGCGGCAAGATGGCAGTTTGCATGATGAATCCAATGAATGAAGGGTGCGGCATGCGCCCGCAAGCCAGGCTCGCGGGCGGCCAAGACGGCGTTGGCTATTCCTACTTCTTGCCGGCTGTCTCTTTCCATTGTTTCAGGAACGCCATGCGCTTGGCCGGTCCCAAAAACTGCAGGATGATCGGGTGCACGGGAATCGGCTTGACGTTGGACGCGCCGATGACCTTGATCAGGTCGGCCGACGTGGTTTCGCCCGTGACGTCGGCGCGGATGGCGAACAGCTTGGCGCCGTTGGCAATGATGGTCTGGCCGCGGTGCGACAAAATATAATCGAGCCACAACTTGCTGGCGTTGACGTTCTTCGCATTCTTATTGATGAACTGCACGCGCGACAGGATCAGCGTGTAATCCTTGGGCAGCACCACGCCGATCGATGGATCGGTCTTGGCGCGCACCAGCGCGTAGGAGCCAAGTACGTTGTAACCGATCAGATTTTCCCCCGAAGAGATGCGCTCCATCATGGTGCCCGTCGACGACTGCACGCGCACCTTGGCAGTGCCGAACGCGTTTTCCAGCGCCAGGAACTGCGGATATTCCTTCGCATCCTGCGCCATGAACATGAAGCCGACACCCGACTTTTCGATGTCGTAGGTGGTGACCTTGTCCTTGAATTTCGGCGTGGCGATCAGCTTGACGAAATCGTCGTGATTCTTCGGCACTTCCTTAGGATCGAGCAGGCGCTTGTTGTAGACGATAGCGGCCGGCTCGAACGTGGTGCCGTAAGCCTGGTCGTCCCACATGGCCCAGCCGGGGATCTTCGCCGCTTCAACGGACTTATACTTGAGCGCATAGCCATCGGAGGCCAGGCGCATCTGCAAGTCCATCGCCGACGACCACATGACATCGGCCGTGTTGCCGCCTGCGGCCACTTCGGAAATGAAGCGGTTATACACTTCCGTCGAATTCATGTCGTTGTATTCGACCGAGATACCCGGATACAGGGCGCTGAAATCCTTGATCAGCGGTGCGGCGGCCTTGCTGTCGGTGGCGCTGTAGATCACCACCTTGCCTTCCTTCTTGGCCGCGTCGATGATCTTCTGGTAGTCGGCCGGATAGCCAGGCGGCACTTGCGCAAAAGCGGCGCCGGCCAGGCTGGCAAACGCGGTGGCAAGGGCGGCTTGAAGCAGGGTCTTGGTTTGCATGGGGTTGTCTCCGTCTATGAATAGGTTTTTTAATAGGATGTCGTTCAACGCATCAGGCCAAGCTCATTCGCCTGCCTGGCATACTCGTCGACCGCCTTCTTGACATACGCGGTCAGCTTCGGCCCCGTCAGGGCGAATGGGTACAGGCCGGCCTGGGCGCGCCACTCGGCGAACTGCGGTGTGGCCATGGCGCGCTCGAACGTGGCCACCCAGCGCTGGTAGTCCGCCTCCGGCACCTGCGGTCCCATCCACACGCCGCGGATGATCGGCCAGACCACATCGAAGCCCTGCTCGCGCGCCGTCGGCACGCCGGCCAGTACACCGGGCAGGCGTTTTTCCGACAGCACCGCCAGGACGCGCGCATGGTTGGCACTGGCGTTCAGGGTGGCCTCCGACGTATCGCCCGAGACCACCTGCACGTAATCGGCCTGCATCGCCGTAAACACTTCGCCGCCGCCTTCGAGCGCGACAAAACGCAGCACTTTGGGATCGATGCCGGCGTGACGTGCCAGCAGCGCCATTTTCAGCCAATCCTGGCTGCCGATGGTGCCGGAGACGCCGATCAGCACCTTGTCCGGATGCTGGCGCAGCGCGGCGATCAGGTCGGCCAGGGTCTTGTAGGGCGAATCGCTGCGCACGGCGATCATGCCGTAGTCGGCGCCCAGCGCCGCCACCCAGCGCACGTCGCCCGCCTTCGCATTGCCGAACTTGCCCTGCGCCAGATTGAGCAGCGAACCGCCCGAAAAGGCCACCAGGGTGTTCGCTTCCGCGCGGCGGCGTTGCGATGCCATCGAATGCCAGGCCACGGCGCCGATGCCGCCGGGCAGATAGCTGATGCGCATCGCCGATCCTGCAGCCGGGGATGCCACGCCCTCCTGGGCCAGGCCTTTTTTCGCCAGCTTGCAGGTCAGGTCCATGGCGCCGCCCGGCTTGGACGGCACCACGCACTCGGCCGGCGTGGACGCCTGCGCCGCCGCAAGGGCGGGCAGCAGGCACAGCAGCGACAGGAACAGGGAGCGCAGCATCGTCATGGCTTAGAAGCGGTGCTGGATGCCGGCGATCAAGCCGCGCTGCGTGTCGCCGAAACCGGCATCGTCACGCGACAGGCTGACCAGCTGGTTGTGCTTGGCCTTGGCGTAGGCGCCAGCCACATACAGGTCGGTGCGCTTGGACAGCGCATAGCGCACGCGCGCCACGTACATGATCGGATCGGCATTGAGGTTAGCGGCCACGTTTTTCACGTCCTGGTAGTAGATCACGCCTGTCAGGGTGATCACCGGGGTGGTCTTGTAGCTGACGCCGCCCCAGTACAGGGTGCCGCGCACGTCGGCCTTGCCGGAGGCAGCCGGATCGAGCTTGTAGTCGCGCGCCGCCGCCTGCACTTTCCACGGGCCGTCGTCATACATGGCGCCCAGGTGATACACGGTGGTCTTGTCGCGCGCGCCGCCGGCGATGGCATTGCCGTTCACCTGTTCATACGTGGCCAGCAGGCTGACAGGACCAGTCTTGTAGGTGACGGCCGTGGACAGCTTGGCGCTGTCCGAATTGCCCGTCGTCTGCTCGCCGAAACCATACGATGCGCCGTAGCTGAAGTCGCCCGTCTTGCCCGAGTACTTGACCATGTTGTCGAAGGCCGTCGTCATGCCGTATTTGCTCGGTCCCGTCGCGCTGGCCGAAGTGGCCCACGAGTAGAACGGCGCATAAGCCATCGGATCGAACGGCAGCACGAAGTCATACACGGTGGTGAAGGAGCGTCCCAGCACGACGCGACCAAACGCGCCTTCCAGGCCCACATTGGCCTGGCGCTTGAACAGCGCGCCATCGGCCGCGCCCGTGTCGACCAGGATACCGCCTTCCAGATTGAACACGGCTTTCAGGCCGCCGCCCAGGTCTTCGCTGCCCAGGATGCCCCAGCGCGAGGTATTCATGCCGCCCGAGCTCACTTGCGTCATCGAGCTTTTGTTCGGACCGGCGTTGCTGGTGTTGCTGATGCCGGCGTCCAGGCGCCCGTACAGGGTGACGTTCGACTGGGCGTGGGCACTGCCGGCTGCGGCGAGTACCGCCATGGCGGCCAGCGAGAATGCAGTTTTCTTCATGTAAAGTGTCTCCCTTAGATATAGTTATTAGTGATATGCCCGATCCATTTCATGAATCAGGATCACACTATATGAGTGCCATCCTTTCAATTCGCTTTCAGCCTGACAGGTGTCGCCAGCCAGCCACAAGGGACATCAACATATTCATCGCCTCCCCTGCCGCCAGGCTTACACTGCATCATTTCAACGAATGGCGGAGACCATGCGCATATTATTAGTGGAAGACCATCTGGAACTGTCGCACTGGCTGGCAAAGGCCCTGCGCGACGCGCACCTGACGGTGGAGACCGCCCACAACGGCGCAGATGCCGACGCCCTGCTGCATACGCAGGAATACTCACTGGTGCTGCTCGACCTGACCCTGCCGAAGATGGACGGCCTGGACGTGCTGCGCCGCCTTCGCGCGCGCGGCGGCACGCGTGGCAAGACTCCCGTCATGATACTCACGGCGCGCGGCGGCCTCGATGAAAAAGTGCAGGGCCTGAACCTGGGTGCGGACGACTACATGGCCAAGCCGTTCGAACTGGCCGAACTGGAAGCGCGCGTGAAAGCACTGCTGCGCCGCAGCCAGGGCAACGAAGCGCTGGTGCACAGCTGCGGCGCGCTCAGTTTCGATACCGTCACGCGCATGTTCAGCTATGCCGGCGCGGCACTGGCGCTGACGCCACGCGAACACGCGGTGCTCGAAGCGCTGATCACGCGCTCCGGGCGCGCCGTGTCGAAGGAAAAGCTGTTCGACGAAGTCTTCGCGCTTGCCGACGACGTCAACCTGGACGCCATTGAACTGTATATTCACCGCGTGCGCAAGAAGTTAGAAAGCGGCGTGGAAAGCGGCGCGCCCGACGGTGCCGTCATCACCACCCTGCGCGGCATCGGCTACCTGCTGCAGCCGCGCAGCGCGATGGCGCCGGCTGCAGCAAAATGACAGTGCGTGCCCCACGCCTGCCCGTGTTCGAGCGCCTGCGCCGGCGCTGGGCGCAGGGCCGGCCGCTGGGCAGCTTGCGCAGCCAGCTGCTGCGCTGGCTGCTCATCCCCCTGGTAATGCTGGTACTGCTCGACGCCGTCTTCGTCTACCGCAACGCCCTCGACGCGGCCGACATGGCCTACGACCGTTCCTTGCTGGCGTCGACGCGGGCGCTGGCCGAGCGCGTCTCCATCGTCGGCGGCAAGGTGGTGGCCGAAGTGCCTTACGTGGCGCTCGACAGCTTCGAAACCGATACCCTGGGCCGCATCTATTACAAGGTCACCGGCATCAACGGCGAGCTGGTCTCGGGTTATGGCGACTTGCCGCCCGTGCCGAAAAACGTGCCCCGCTCGGAAAATTATCCGGCCCTGGTGCGCTTCTATCACGCCGAATACCACGGCAAGCCAATCCGCATCGCCGCCCTGCTGCAACCCGTGTATGACGACTCGATGCGCGGCATCGCCCTGATTCAGGTGGCCGAAACGCTGGACGCGCGGCGCGGCCTGTCGAACCAGATTCTGTTCGATACCCTGAGCTGGCAGGCGGCGATGATACTGGTGATGGGCGCCCTCGTGTGGTTTGCCGTGCGCCTGGTGCTGCGGCCGCTGATGCGCTTGAAAACGGAAGTCGAGACGCGCACCCTGTCCGACCTGTCCGACGTCGATCCCGCGCTGGTGCACAAGGAAATGCGCCCGCTGGTCAGCGCCATGAACGGCGCCATGTCTCGCCTGCAGCAACTGATCGCCAGCCAGCGCCGTTTCATCGCCGACGCCTCGCACCAGCTGCGTACGCCGTTGACGGTGCTGAAAACCCAGGCCGAACTGGCCATGCGCGAATGCGACCGCCAGGCGGGAGCGCCACCGGATATCGCTGCCCTGCGCGACATCGTGCGCTCGATCGCCGCCACCACCGATTCGACCGTGCTGCTGGCCAACCGCCTGCTGACCCTGGCGCGCATCGAGCATGGCGGCGACAGCCTGACCATGGATACCGTCTCGCTGCGCGACGTGGCGCAACAGGTAGGGCTGGAAATGGCCATGGCTGCCGTCGGCAAGCATATCGATTTATCGCTAGAAGCGCCCGACGACGCGCCCGTGCATGGCCAGGCATTGCTGCTGCACGAACTGCTGGCCAACCTGGTCGACAATGCCCTGCGCTACACGCCGCAGGGCGGCAGCGTGATCCTGCGCGTGCGCGTGCCGCACGCCGGGCTAGGCGCGGTGCTGGAGGTGGAGGACAGCGGCGCCGGCATCCCGCTCGCGGAACGCGAACGCGTGTTAACGCCATTCTACCGGGTCGGCGCGGCGCTCGAGAGCAACCCTGGCGGCGCGGGACTAGGCCTGGCCATCGTGCGCGACATCGCCGCCCTGCATGGCGCGCGCCTGGAACTGGCGACGGCGGCAAATGGACATGGACTGAAAGTCGGCGTGTATTTCAGCGATGCAGCATGACGGCTGATGCCGATATGCATTCCATACTGCACGTTGCTAAAAAACAACGAATGATTTATTTTCAATATTTTTAAAATAATTGCCTTACATAAACATATTCATCCCTATACAATTCGGTTCCCATTAAGCGGCGAGACAGTCTCTCCGCATTAATTATCTAGGATTAATATGAAAAAGCAATTGTTTGCAGTAGTCGTAGGCGCCGCACTGGCATTCCCTTTGTTTGCACAAGCCGAGAACATTTATGTCGGCGCGAATGCTGGCCGTTCGGAATTAAAATTGTCTGGTGATGTCGCCTCGGGCAAAGAAAATAAAACCGGTTACAAAGTTTACGCCGGCTACGACTTCACGCCTAACTTCGGCGCAGAAGCCGGCTATGTCAATTTCGGCAAACTAAAAGAGAGCGAAGGCAAGGAATCGCTGAGCATGGAAACCAGCGCATTCTACGTAGCAGCGACGGGCACGTTGCCATTGAACGCTGATTTCTCGCTGTTTGCAAAAGCTGGCGTTACACAAAACCGCACCAAAGCTAATTTGAACCTGATCGGTTTCAATGCCAGCGAATCGAAAAACAAAACCGCTGCCCTGTTTGGCATCGGCGCTGCTTATAACTTCAATAAAAACCTGTCCGCTGTTGCTGAATATGAAAACTTTGGCAAAACGCTGAGCCAGGACGGCATGAAACTGAAAGCCGACCTGCTGTCGATCGGCCTGCGTTACAAGTTCTAATTCACGTTCACGCGTATCAGCATCAAGCCGTTCAACGGCAAATGAAAAACCGGCTACCAAGCCGGTTTTTTTATGCGCGCGTAGCGCGTCACCGTCACCGATGTTAAGATCGCGCCCTGGAATTGACTGAAAGCCCCGCCATGATGACCAAAGAAGACGTAACCGAACTGTTCGCCAATATCGCAGAAAACGCGCCGTGGGATCTGACCCAGCCGCTGCTGTGGGGCTATTACTTCACCAACCCCACTTCCGAACCGCTGGAGCAGGCTGCCACCTTGCTGGCGCTGCAGGGCTACCGTCCTGTGGAACTGTACCAGCCGGAACTCGACGATCCGGCCGCCGCCCCCGTCTGGGTGCTGCATGTGGAAAAAGCGGAAGTGCACAGCGTCGACAGCCTGCATGCGCGCAATGGCGAGCTGATGGTGTTTGCGCAGGAAAACCAGCTGGCCAGCTATGACGGCATGGATGTAGGCCCGGTCGGCGCGCCCGACGTGCCGCAGCTGTAAGACAGTCTGCCCATGAAAAAACGGCGCCCGCGGGCGCCGTTTTGCATGCGGCCTTGTGAAAGTCAGCTCAGGTTTTCCAGGCGGATCTTGGTGACCGTGCCCACCACGCTATTGAGCGCTTCCATCTTTTCGATGGCGGCCGTGACGTTCTTTTCTTGCGTCTGGTGCGTCAGCATGATGATGTCCGTATGCGTCTCGCCCTCGGCCGGTTCTTTCTGCAGCATGGCGTCGATCGAGATGCCGCGTTCGGCCAGGATGCGCGTCAGGTCGGCCAGCACGCCCGGCTGGTCGGCCACGTGCATGCGCAGGTAGTAGCTGGTGGTGATTTCCGACATCGGCAAGATGGCGATGTCGGTCATCGCATTCGGCTGGAACGCCAGGTGCGGCACGCGATGTTCCGGGTCGGCCGTGGCCAGACGCGTGATGTCGACCAGGTCGGCGATCACCGACGAAGCGGTCGGCTCGGCGCCCGCGCCGCGGCCCGAGTACAGGCTGGCGCCGACGGCGTCGCCGTGCACCAGCACCGCATTCATGGCGCCTTCCACATTGGCGATCAGGCGCTTGGCCGGGATCAGGGTCGGATGCACGCGCAGCTCGATGCCTTCCACGCCATTCACGGTGGCGCGCTTGGTGATGCCCAGCAGCTTGATGCGGTAGCCCAGTTGCTCGGCGTAGCGGATGTCGACGGCATTGAGGTTGCTGATGCCTTCCACGTAGGCCTTGTCGAACTGCACCGGGATGCCAAAGGCGATGGCCGACATGATGGTGGCCTTGTGCGCGGCATCGACGCCTTCGATGTCGAAGGTGGGGTCGGCTTCCGCGTAGCCCAGTTCCTGCGCCTGTTTCAGCACGGTGGCGAAATCGAGGCCCTTGTCGCGCATTTCGGACAGGATGAAATTGGTGGTGCCGTTGATGATGCCGGCGATCCATTCGATGCGGTTTGCCGTCAAGCCTTCGCGCAGCGCCTTGATGATGGGAATGCCGCCGGCGACGGCCGCTTCGAAGGCCACCATCACGCCCTTGTCCTGGGCGGCGGCAAAGATTTCGTTACCATGCACGGCCAGCAGGGCCTTGTTGGCGGTGACCACGTGCTTGCCGTTGGCGATGGCCTGCATCACCAGGGTTTTCGACAGGTCGTAGCCGCCGATCAGTTCGACGACGATATCGATCTCGGGATCGTTGACGATCAGGTGCGGGTCATTGACGACCTTGCAGGCACCGGCGACCAGCGCTTCGGCGCGCGCCACGTCGCGCACGGCAACGGCGACGACTTCAATGCCGCGTCCCGCGCGGCGCTTGATTTCTTCCTGGTTGCGTTTCAGGACGCTGAACGTGCCGTAACCGACATTGCCCAGGCCCAGCAGGCCGATCTTGATGGATTTCATAGTTGTGCTTGACTACTCATAAGTGGCGCCCAATGGGGCGGCGCCAGGTTGATCGGTGTGGTTGATCGAGATTGCTGCTGGCTGCTTCAGCCCCGGCCGTGACGCTTGCGGTAACCTTCGAGGAAGCGCGCAATGCGTCCCATGGCCTCGGTCAGGTCATCGGAGTTGGGCAGGAAGACGACGCGGAAATGGTCGGGCGCGATCCAGTTGAAGCCCGTGCCCTGCACGATCAGCACCTTGGCTTCGGCCAGTAATTCATAGGCAAACTGCTGGTCGTCGGCGATCGGGTAGATCTCCGGATCCAGGCGCGGGAACATGTACAGCGCGGCCTTCGGCTTGACACAGGTGACGCCCGGAATATCGGTCAGTAGCTTGTGCGCCAGGTCGCGCTGTTTCAACAGGCGCCCGCCAGGCCCCACCAGGTCTTGTATGCTCTGGTAGCCGCCAAGCGCCGTCTGGATGGCAAACTGCCCCGGCGCGTTGGCGCATAGCCGCATCGAGGCCAGCATATTGAGACCCTCGATGTAATCTTTTGCGTGGCGCTTTTCGCCCGAGACCACCATCCAGCCGGATCGGTAGCCGCAGGAGCGGTAATTCTTCGACAGGCCGTTCATGGTGATGAACAGCACGTCGTCGGCCAGCGAGGCGATCGACACGTGCTCGGCTTCGTCGTACAGCACCTTGTCGTAGATCTCGTCGGCAAAAATGATCAGCTGATGCTGGCGCGCCAGTTCGACGATCTGCTGCAGCACGGAAACCGGATACAGCGCGCCGGTGGGATTATTCGGGTTGATGACGACGATGGCGCGGGTATTGGGCGTGATCTTGCGGCGCATGTCCTCGATATCGGGATACCACTCGTTCTGCTCATCGCACACATAATGCACGGGATTGCCGCCCGACAGGCTGACGGCGGCCGTCCACAAGGGATAGTCGGGCGCCGGCACCAGCACTTCGTCGCCACTGTTGAGCAGCGCATTCATCGACATGACGATCAGCTCCGAGGCGCCGTTGCCCAGGTAAATGTCATCGATGGTGACGCCGGCGATATTCTTGCCTTGCGTGTAGTGCATGACGGCCTTGCGCGGCGCGAACATGCCTTTCGAATCCGTGTAGCCGGCCGCATTCTGCAGATTGAGCATCATGTCGCGCACGATTTCATCGGGCGGATCGAAGCCGAATACGGCCAGATTGCCGATGTTGAGCTTGGTGATCTTGTGGCCTTCTTCTTCCATTTGCCTGGATTTTTCCAGGACCGGGCCGCGGATGTCGTAGCAGACGTCCGCCAATTTATTCGATTTCTGAATCGGTCGCAAAATAAATCCCTGTCGTGATGCGGCGCGGTCGGCCTACGCTTGCAGCATGAAAGCCGCGCCAGAACTGTGAACCCGTGAAACTCCAATGCGAAAGACTGCAAGGCGAAAACAAGCATTCTCGCCGAAAACAGGCCATTTTATCAAATTAAACATGGCCAACCCCAGCATTTGACGCCGATTCTGCCACGCTGGCGCATCCGGACGACAATCCGGCGAGCGCCATCTTCATCTTCCCTTAATCTTGCACCATTACCATGGCGCAAGCATGCACCGCCACTGTGGCGCCGAACATTGCAATTTGGAAATGATATTGCTTTTCAATCGCTCTTTTCTGTCATTTATGGCATGCTTAAGCCCTTGGCCGCGGCACGCAGTTTTGGCCGCGCGCGTACCGATCAACCGACACGACCAGCCCCCGATATCGCCATGAAACTCCATGCCAGCAGCACCCAACAATACCAGACTGTCACCGGCTATGACGAAAACGGCGTCGAGATCAATGCCCAGCCGTACAACTACAGCCTGATCGTCATGCCGGAAATGCCGCCACGCGCGTGGGAAGTGGATAGTTTCGAACAGTTGAGCGAGGCGCATTTCGCGCAAATCCTGGCTGATGCGCCCGACGTGGTCATCCTCGGCACGGGCGAGCGCCAGCGCTTCGTGCACCCGAAGCTGACGGCCGCACTGACCATGCGCCGCATCGGCGTCGAATGCATGGATAGCCAGGCTGCCTGCCGCACCTACAACATCCTGATGGGCGAAGGCCGCAAAGTCACCCTGGCCCTGATCCTGGCTCCGGGCGCAGGCAGCGCCGCATGAAAATCAATGTCAACGAACTGCACTCCTCCCGGCTGCTGATGTGGTCCCTGCTGGGCATCTTCATCGTCGTCACCCTGTATGCGCTGGGCGTACGCACGCTGGTCCCGCCCGACGAGGGCCGCTATGCCGAGATGGCGCGCGAAATGTTCGTCACCGGCGACTGGATCACCACGCGCCTGAACGGCATCAAGTACTTTGAAAAGCCGCCGCTGCAAACGTGGATGAATGCGCTGACCTTCGCCGCCTTCGGCCTGGGCGAATGGCAGGCACGCCTGTGGACTGGCCTGTGCGGCATCATCGGCGTGTGCATGACGGCGTACGCAGGCAAGAAAGTGTTCGGTCCGCGCGTGGGCTTGTATGCGGGCCTGGTGCTGGCGTCGAGCCTGTTCTGGCTCGCTTCCGGCCAGATCAATTCGCTGGACATGGGTCTGTCTGGCATGATGACCCTGACCCTGGGCAGCCTGTTGATTGCCCAGCGCGACGACGCCACGGCGCGTGAGCGGCGCAACTGGATGCTGGTATGCTGGGCAGGCATGGCGCTGGCCGTGCTGGCCAAGGGCTTGATCGGCATCGTCTTGCCGGGCGCCGTGCTGGTACTGTATTCGCTGTGCGCGCGCGACTGGCGCATCTGGACGCGTTTGCACCTGGTCAAGGGCTTGCTGGTGTTCTTTGCCATCGCCACGCCCTGGTTCGTGCTGGTCGCCTTGCGCAATCCGGAGCAACCGCATTTCTTCTTCATCCACGAACATTTCCAGCGTTTCCTGATGAAGGGCCACAAGCGCGAAGGCGCCTGGTACTACTTCCTGGTGCTGCTGATTCCCGGCATGCTGCCATGGATAGGCGTGCTGCCGCAAAGCCTGGCCGCCGCCTTCCAGCGCCAGGAGGGCGCCTTCCAGCCTCGTTTGATGCTGCTGGTCTGGGCCGTCTTCATTTTCTTCTTCTTCAGCTATTCGACCTCGAAGCTGCCTGGCTATATCGTGCCCATCTTCCCGGCGCTGGCATTGCTGGTGGGGCTATACCTGGAATCGGCATCGCGCCGCCAGCGCATGCTGGCCGCCGGCCTGCTGTGCGTGCTGGGCGCGGCCATCGTGATCGGCGGACCGATCGCCTTCGGCAAGGCCAGCGCACGCGACGCGGAAGCCCTGACCGCGCTCAAGGGCTACCAGCCATGGCTGATGGCGGCCGGCTTTTTCGTCCTGGCCGGCGGCGCCCTGGCCTTGCTGCACGCGCGCCAGTTGCGCCGCGACATGACCGTGCTGACGATCGCCGGCGCCGGCTTCCTGGCCACGCATTGCATCCTGGCCGGTTCCGAACTGTATGGCCAGAACCGTGCAGGCACCGACATGCTGCCGCAGATCCAGGCCGAACTGACGGCCGATACCAAGCTCTATTCGGTCGGCATTTATGAACAGTCGCTGACATATTATCTGCAGCGGCCCGTGATCCTCGTCGATTACTGGGATGAATTCACGTTTGGCCTGAAACAGCAGCCTGAACTGTCCATTCCGAGCATTGAGCCTTTCATCAGGCAGTGGACGAACGATGCCAACGCCGGCGTGCGCGACATGGCTATTATCAGCCTGCATCGTTACAAGGACTTGCAACAACGTGGCGTGCCCATGCGTGTCATTGCCGAAGATGCGCGCCGCATGGTCATTGCCAACAAGTAACTATTTAACGGGGCGCGGGACAGCACGGATCGCGCCCCGGCCAACTAGCCCCGCCCCCGCAGCAGCAGGATTTTTCACCGTTGAACCGGCTGCGCCGCCATACTGCCGATATAAAATGGCCATGCCTGCCGGCGGCCTTTGACCGCATTGGCAGCCTCGGCGACGCCGATACCCTGACACAATACAGACCCAAGAACCGCACCCATGACCTCTACCCTGCCCTTTTTGCCCTTTTCCAAACCCACCATCGATGAAGCGACCATCGCCGCCGTCGGCGAGGTGCTGCGCTCGGGCTGGATCACCAGCGGCCCGAAAGTGCAAGCCTTCGAAGCGCAGCTGTCCGAGTATTTCGGTGGACGCCCCGTGCGCACCTTCAATTCGGGTACTTGCACCATGGAAATCGCGCTGCGCATCGCAGGCATTGGCCCTGGTGACGAAGTCATCACCACGCCCGTGTCATGGGTAGCGACGGCCAACGTCATCATCGAAGTGGGCGCCACGCCCGTGTTTGCCGACATCGACCCCGTCACGCGCAATATCGACCTCGACAAGCTCGAAGCGGCCATCACCGCGCGTACGAAAGCCATCATCCCCGTCTACCTGTCCGGTTTGCCCGTCGACATGGACCGCCTGTACGCGATTGCTGAAAAGTACAATTTAAGAGTCGTGGAAGATGCGGCGCAAGCGTTCGGCTCCACCTGGAAGGGCAAGCGCATCGGCGCATTTGGCGACTTCGTCTCGTTCAGCTTCCAGGCCAACAAGAACATCACCACGGGTGAAGGCGGTTGCCTCGTCCTCAATAACCTGGAAGAAGCGAAACTGGCCGAGAAATACCGGCTGCAAGGCGTCACGCGCAGCGGTGTCGACGGCATCGACGTCGATGTGCTGGGTGGAAAATACAATATGAGCGACATCATGGCTGCCATCGGCCTGGGCCAGTTCGCCAATATCGACGCCATCACGGCCCACCGTCGCGCACTGGCACGCCACTATTTCGCGCAATTCGGCAGCGACTTCGAAGCGCAGAGCGGCACCCAGCTGCCCGTGCCGGATTTTGAGAACAGCAACTGGCATTTGTTCCAGATCATTCTGCCCGACAACGGCCCAGGCACGCGCGCCGCGTTCATGCAGGCCATGGCGCAGCAAAACGTGGGGACGGGCTATCATTACGCACCGATCCACCTGTTTACCATGTACCGCGAACGCGGCTTTACCGAAGGCATGTTCCCCGTTTCGGAAAAGATCGGCCGCCTGACCGTGACCTTGCCGATGTTCTATGCCATGACGACACAGGACGTGGAACGGGCCGTCGCCACCGTCAAATCCATCCTCATCAAGTGAGCAACGCGCCGATGAAACCTGAACTGTCCATTATCATTCCAATCTACAACGAGCAGGATGGCCTGGCCAGCCTGTTCGCCCGCCTGTATCCGGCCCTCGATGCCTTGCAAACGAGCTACGAAATCATTTTCGTCAACGATGGCAGCCGCGACAATTCGGTGGCCATCCTGGCGGAACAGTTCCGCCAACGCCCCGACGTCACCCGTGTGATCCTGTTCAATGGCAATTATGGCCAGCACATGGCCATCCTGGCCGGTTTTGAAGCCTCGCGCGGGCAAATCATGATCACGCTCGACGCCGACCTGCAGAACCCGCCTGAAGAAATCGGCAACCTGGTGGCGAAGATGCGTGAAGGCTACGATTACGTGGGCTCGATCCGGCGCAAGCGGCAAGATTCCGCCTGGCGCACGCTGGCGTCGAAAATGATGAACCGCCTGCGTGAAAAGATCACGAATATCAAGATCAGCGACCAGGGCAACATGCTGCGCGCGTATGGCCGCAATGTGATCGATCTGGTCAACCAGTGCGCCGAAGTCAACACCTTCGTGCCCGCCCTGGCCTACACCTTTGCCCGCAAGCCCACGGAAATTACCGTCGAGCATGAAGAACGGGCTGCCGGCGAATCGAAATACTCGCTGTATAGCCTGATCCGTCTCAATTTCGACCTGGTCACGGGCTTTTCGCTGATTCCCCTGCAAATCTTTTCGATGCTGGGCATGGCGATGTCACTGGGCTCGGCATTGCTGGTGATTTTCCTGCTGGTGCGCCGCTTCCTGCTGGGCGCCGAGGCCGAAGGCGTGTTTACCCTGTTCGCCATCGCCTTCTTCTTCATGGGCGTGATCCTGTTCGGCATCGGCCTGGTGGGCGAATACGTGGGACGCATCTTCCAGCAAGTGCGTGCCCGTCCACGCTATGTGGTGCAGACCATCTTGCAGGACGGCATGAGCCAGGCGGAAGCCGAGGCGCCATCGTATGTGCGCCTGGAAAAGCGCCAGGTGGGCCGCTGATGGGCGCCCCACGCGCCGTCGTCTTCGGCTACCACAATGTGGGCGTGCGCTGCATCAAGGTGCTGCTGGCCGGTGGCGTCGATATCGCCCTGGTCGTCACGCATGAAGACAGCCCCACGGAAAACCTGTGGTTCGAATCGGTCGCCAGCCTGTGCCAGGCGGAAGGCATCCCCTACATTACACCTCTGGACGCGCGCGCGCCGGAACTGTTGGCACAGGTGCAGGCGGCAACACCGGACATGCTGTTCAGCTTTTACTATCGCCATATGTTGCCCGCTAGCATCTTGGAAGTCGCGCCCGCCTACAATATGCACGGCTCGCTGCTGCCGCAGTTCCGCGGCCGCGCGCCCGTCAACTGGGCCGTGCTGCATGGCGCCACGGAGACGGGCGCCACCCTGCATGAAATGACGGTCAAGCCCGACGCCGGCGCCATCGTGGCGCAAACGGCCGTACCCATCCTGCCCGACGACACGGCGTTTGAAGTGTTCGGCAAGGTCACCGTGGCGGCGGAACAAACGCTGTGGGGCGTGCTGCCAGCCTTGCTGGATGGCACGGCGCCACGCCATTTGAACGATGTGCGCCAGGGCGGCTATTTTGGCGGGCGCAAGCCGGAAGACGGCCGCATCGACTGGAAGTTACCCGCGCAACAGGTATATAACCTGCACCGCGCCGTCGCACCGCCCTATCCCGGCGCCTTCACTGAAGTCAACAATGTCATTTACACCATCGAACAAGCCCGTTTGAGCAAGCTTTCGGCAGGAAGTTTGCCAGCGGGCTTGGCGGTAGTGGATAATTGCATCTTTGGCGTCTGCGGAGACGGCCGCATGCTGGCCATTTCCGCGCTGAGGGCTGCCGGGGAGCCGATTTCGGCTCAGCAATTGCAAGCAAGTCTGACCACCCGCGTCAGCACACACTGATATCACTCAAGAGAATCTCATATGAAAAAAGTCCTCATCTTAGGCGTCAACGGCTTCATCGGCCACCACCTGTCCAAGCGCATCCTGGAAACCACCGACTGGCACGTGTACGGCATGGACATGAACACGGACCGCATCACGGAATTGCTGGAAGATGACAACTACAAGTCGCGCATGCATTTCTTTGAAGGCGACATCACGATCAACAAGGAATGGGTCGAGTACCACGTCAAGAAATGCGACGTGATCCTGCCGCTGGTGGCTATCGCCACGCCATCGACCTACGTCAAGCAGCCGCTGCGCGTGTTCGAACTGGACTTCGAAGCGAACCTGCCCATCGTCCGCTCGGCCGCCAAGTACGGCAAGCACCTGGTCTTCCCGTCGACCTCGGAAGTGTATGGCATGTGCCATGACGAGGAATTCGATCCGGAAAATTCGGAATTGATCTGCGGCCCGATCAACAAGCCGCGCTGGATCTATTCGAACGCCAAGCAGCTGATGGACCGCGTGATCTGGGGCTACGGCATGGAAGGCTTGAACTTTACCCTGTTCCGGCCCTTCAACTGGATCGGCGCCGGCCTGGACTCGATCCACACGCCGAAAGAAGGTTCTTCGCGGGTGGTGACGCAATTCTTCGGCCATATCGTGCGCGGCGAGAACATCTCGCTGGTCGATGGCGGCGCGCAAAAACGCGCGTTCACCTACATCGACGACGGCATCGATGCGCTGATGCGCATCATCGCCAACAAGAATGGCATCGCCAGCGGCAAGATCTACAACATTGGCAATCCGGTCAACAATTACTCGATCCGCGACCTGGCCGGCATGATGCTGACCCTGGCCGCCGAGTACCCGGAATACGCCGAAGGCGCAAAACACGTGAAAATCGTGGAAACGACTTCGGGTGCCTACTATGGCGCCGGCTATCAGGACGTGCAAAACCGCGTGCCAAAAATCACGAATACCTGCGAAGAACTGGGCTGGGCACCGAGCACCACCATGGCCGATTCCCTGCGCAATATTTTCGACGCCTACCGCAGCCAGGTAGCCCAAGCCAAAGCCTTGATGGATTAATGTTGAGCAAGCCGTTCCTGACCCTGAAAATCGACGTCGATACCTATCGCGGCACCCGTGAAGGCATGGGCAATCTGGTGCGCATGCTGGCCGCACACCAGGCCAAGGCCACCTTTCTGTTCTCGCTCGGCCCCGACCACACGGGCTGGGCCCTGCGGCGCGCCTTGCGGCCCGGCTTTTTCAGCAAGGTGTCGCGCACCTCGGTGGTCGAGCACTACGGCTTGAAAACCTTGATGTACGGCACCTTGCTGCCGGGACCCGATATCGGCAAGCAATGCGCGGCGCAATTGCGCGCCGTGCGCGATGCCGGTTTCGAGTGCGGCATCCACACCTGGGATCACACCCTGTGGCAAGACAACGTGGCCAAGCGCAACGCCGCCTGGACCATCAACCTGATGCGCAAGGCCGCCAAGCGCTACGAACAGGTGTTTGGCGTAGCGCCGCACACGCATGGCGCGGCCGGCTGGCAAATGAATGTCAGCGCCTTTGTCGAACACGACACGGCCGGCTACCGCTTTGCGTCCGATGGCCGTGCCATGCTCGACGCGCGTGGTGCCATGCTGCATCCAAGCAATGGCCCGCACCGCGTGCGCAATGGCAACACCATCCTGCAATGCGTGCAATTGCCCACCACCCTGCCCACCCTGGATGAGTTGCTGGGCTGTGAAATCGATGGCACACTGATCACGACCGGCAATGTTGCCGCACATATATTGTCGCTGACGGCGGACAATCCGCGCGATCACGTGTATACCTTGCATGCGGAACTTGAAGGACAGAAACTCGCCCCCATTTTCGAACAACTGCTGGCTGGCTGGAAAGCCCAGGGCTACCAGTTTGCAGCGATGGGCGATTATTATGAAAAGATAAAAGAGTCAGACTTGCCCGTTTGCCCCGTCACCTGGGATGAGTTGCCTGGGCGTTCGGGACGCCTGATTGTGCAGGGCAAAGCGGCCTGAATGCTGTATCGTTGCACCTGGATGCGTTGCCAGATTAAAAAACAGCGCTGATGATCACCGTTCAGGAGAGAACCTGTGGCTGATAGCCAATCCCTCATTAGCATACCCGACTTTAGCGCCGCCATGACCAGCGGCAAGACCTTTCAGTTGCTGGGCCGTCCGGCCAAGGCCACGGTGCTGTTTTTCTATCCGAAGGACAACACCCCCGGCTGCACCACGGAAAACATCGCCTTCCGTGACGCCTATTCGCAATTTGTCGCCGCCGGCGTGGAAATCTACGGCATCAGCCGCGATTCCCTGCGTTCGCACGAAAGCTTCAAAGCCAAGCTGGAACTGCCATTCGAGCTCATTTCCGACCCGGACGAAGCCGTTTGCCTGCTGTTTAACGTCATGAAGATGAAACAGATGTATGGCAAGACGGTGCGTGGCGTCGAACGCAGCACGTTTGTGATTGACGCCCAGGGCCGATTGGTGAAAGAATGGAGAGGCGTGAAGGTCGCAACTCACGTGGAAGAAGTGCTGGAATTCGTGGCGCGTCTGAATTGATCATCTGTTTTGATCGAGTGTGCGTTGTCGGCGTCCAGCCAGCTTAGTTCGAAATTATCTCAACCTTAGCTCAACCGCAGTTCAGTTCACGGTACCTATCGCCATTTTGAGTCAACGAAGCGCCTCCACCCACTCCGCCAGGCGGGCCTGCAGCCCGCCGATGGCGTCCATGACCGGCCATGCTGCCGGCCTTCCGGCAGTTCCTCGTCCTGTAGCATTGTTGTTCCCCCGCATCCACCCCATGAGAAGTGCCGCCAGAAGCTGGCTGCCCATGGGCGATTCATTCCAGAAATTTTTTGATTGAGATCCTGATGCCACTGCCAAAATTACCGAGCAAGCCAGCCACCATCCTGGCCACCCAAGATTACCCAAGCGCAGGCGCAGCGCGCCCGGCCACCAAAACCCCGGCAGCCAAGAAAGTGGCTGCACCCATTATTGAAGCGGCGATCGCCGAAGTTGCCAAGCCGGTCCGCAATGCGGCCACGAAGATCAAGCAAGTAGCGGCCCTGATGGTTGCCAAGCCGGCGCCGACGTCAGCCGTTGCCGCGCCTGCGGCCGCCCCCGCTGTCGCTGCTGCAGCCCCTGCCAGAGCCGCGCCGGCGGCAAAAGGCAAGGTCACGCCGATCAAATCCGTCAAGCAGGTAGAGCAACCGCATCCGGCCAAGCACAAGGCGGTCGAAGTGCAGCTCAAGTCGTCCGCCAGCCGCGCCGCCGACCAGCGCGGCATCAGCAAGTTGTTCGTGCTCGACACCAACGTGCTGATGCACGATCCATCGTCGCTGTTCCGCTTCGAGGAACACGATGTGTACCTGCCGATGATGACCCTGGAAGAGCTGGATAACCATAAAAAGGGCATGACGGAAGTGGCGCGCAATGCACGCCAGGTCTCGCGTACCCTCGATGCCCTGATCAGCAATACGGATGACGACGCCATCGAGCAAGGCATCTTGCTGTCCAAGCTGGGCAACAAGGATGCCAAGGGCCGCTTGTTCTTCCAGACGCGCTTGCAAAGCGCCGACTTGCCCGCAGGCTTGCCAGTAGGCAAAGCCGACAACCAGATCCTGGCCGTCGTGCGCTCGCTGGAATCGGAACAGGAAGGCCGCCCCGTCGTGCTGGTGTCGAAGGACATCAACATGCGCATCAAGGCGCGCGCCCTGGGCTTGCCGGCCGAAGATTACTTCAACGACCATGTGCTGGAAGACACGGACTTGCTGTACTCGGGCATCGTGCAATTGCCGGACGACTTCTGGAACAAGCATGGCAAGGATATGGAATCGTGGCAGGAAAGCAAGAACGGCTACAGTTCCACCTTCTACCGCGTGACAGGCCCCTTCATTCCATCGCTGCTGGTCAACCAGTTCATCTACCTGGAACCGAAAAACGGCGAAACGCCGTTCTACGGCCAGGTCAAGCAGATCAACGGCAAGACGGCCGTGCTGCAAACCCTGCGCGACTTCAGCCACACGAAAAACAATGTGTGGGGCGTGACGGCGCGCAACCGCGAGCAGAATTTCGCGCTGAACTTGCTGATGAATCCGGAATGCGACTTCGTCACCCTGCTGGGCCAGGCCGGTACCGGCAAGACCCTGCTCGCCCTGGCCGCCGGCCTGGCACAAGTGCTGGAAACCAAGCTCTACAATGAAATCATCGTTACCCGCGTGACGGTGCCCGTCGGCGAAGACATCGGTTTCCTGCCAGGCACGGAAGAGGAAAAAATGTCGCCATGGATGGGTGCCTTCGACGACAACCTGGAAGTGCTGAACAAATCCGACTCCGATGGCGGCGAATGGGGCCGTGCGGCAACGCAAGACCTGATCCGCTCGCGCATCAAGATCAAGTCGCTCAACTTCATGCGCGGTCGTACGTTTGTGAACAAGTTCCTCATCATCGATGAAGCACAAAACTTGACGCCGAAGCAAGTCAAGACCTTGGTCACGCGCGCCGGTCCCGGCACGAAGATCCTGTGCCTGGGCAACATCGCCCAGATCGACACGCCGTACCTGACAGAAGGCTCCAGCGGCCTGACCTACGTGGTCGACCGCTTCAAGGGCTGGACCCACAGCGGCCACGTCACGCTGGCCCGCGGCGAGCGTTCGCGCCTGGCCGACCACGCCAGCGAAGTACTGTAATTTGATCGGACGGCACAAGCCGCTCCCACAACAGAAAGCCCCGTCTGCAGCGATGCAGGCGGGGCTTTTTTCATGTGCACGACTTTTCCCTGCGACATGTTCTAATACCGCTCCTTTCCTCCTGGACACTTCGCACTATGCATCCCGCCTTTCAGTTGCTGCTCTGTTTTATCCTTTTCATGCTCATTCACATTTCCGTCATGGCCGCGTGCGCTCGCGCATGTGGCATCACCGTGCGCAGCATCAGCTACGGCGTGGGCCCCACCTTGCTGACCTGGGGGAAAGTCCACGTCAAGCTGCTGCCGCTGGCCGGCAATGTAGCGCTAAAAGATACGCGCGAGGAAATGCTGTATGACGACGATCCCTGCCTCGACAGCTATAACTTCCAGCCGTTGTGGAAACAGGTGCTGCTGCCCCTGAGCGGCGTGACAGTGCTTCTGGGCATGGCGCTGGGCATCCTGGGAACGTCAGGCTGGGACAGCTTTACAGCTGCGTTCGGGCAAATCGTTCATGGCGCACTGGCGCCGTTGAGTACTGCGCAGGAACTGCTGAGCGAAGCGGAAGCGTTTGCCCGTACACATGGCTTTGCGCTGGTGTTCGCCTTGTTCTCACTGAAACTATGCGCCTTCAACCTGCTGCCGTTTGCCGGCTTGAACGGGGGACAGGCGCTGCTGGCCATCGCGCGCGGCGGCAAGCCTTTTGTGGCGTGGGAAGCGACAGTAACGAAGTGGCTATTGCTGCCGGGGCTGGCGGTCTTGCTGGCGTGGGTGGCGGCGCTCGGCTGGTATGCCTGGAAAGCGCTGGCAGCGTAAGGCACCGCCTGCAGCTTGGCCCGTTCCACCTGGTTGACAGTTCGGGGAGAAACATGGCGAGCGGACAAGTGAAGAACAAAGCAGTTACCCTGCAACATCTGGCACAGTATGCTTATTGTTATGTTAAAAAGCGGGGGACGACGATCTTTTTCAGGTCAACGACTTTAGGCGCCAGCCCCTGCTGTGGCGGTGCGGCTCGCCATCTGCGCCTGCCAGCGCTACCTGTCTCCGGATAAAAGCTAGCCTGCGCCTACCGCGTGTTGACGGGGTGCGACAGCTATTCCGCGTACGGCTACCGCGTGATTGAACGTCACGGCTTGCGCGCAAGCCTGCCCTTGTTGCAACGGCGCTGGCGCGCCTGCGGCGAACGGCATCGCCAGCATCAGGAATTGCACCAGCTTGGCCGGCGTAGCGGCAGCACCTGGCGCAGGCGGGATTTTGCGATTGCGACATTCCTCGCCGGATTGCCACCATTGTTCCTGCGACCCATGCGACTTGCGCGATTGCGACTGGTCCGGAGGCAAAAAGAGACAATAACAGCCGTGAAAAAGCATAGTGTTATATAGATTAAATTACAAATGAAATATTCATTCATGAAATGAATAACGCCTATCGCCACTGTGAATTGGCTGGAAACGGGTGTGCGGCCTATACTCCAGCCGTCTCCCCTACATTGCTTCCCATGCACACCCAGCTCAGCCCGCAAACATCGCGGGCTTTTTGTTCCCGGCATTTGCCAGTTTGTCTTTCCACCCTTACCGATCACCGGGCGCGCCTTTCCCCGCCAGCCCAGCCCCCGACAGGGAGCGCAACATGATCGTGCGCGAACGTCCATCGGCGCTACGACTGTTTCTGGTGGTGCGTGGCTCCGTCCTGCCGCGCATCCGCACCACCCTCATCGTCAACACCCTGATCGCCACCCTCGTCACCTGGTGCCACGGCACCCTGTTCGACCACAAGATCATCCTCACCACTATCCCGTTTACCCTGATTGGCTTGCCGCTGGCCATCTTCCTTGGCTTTCGCAACACGGCCGCCTATGACCGTTACTGGGAAGCGCGCAAGCTGTGGGGCGAACTGGTGTTGCGCAGCCGTAATTTCTCGCGCCAGTGCCAGACCATGATATGCAGCGATACGCCGGCCCACGCCCGGCTGGGCCTGGACGATGTGCGCGTGCGCATGATCTACCGCGCCATCGCCTTTTGCCACGCGCTGCGCCACCAACTGCGCGACACGCGCGGACCGGACGACTTGCAGCCGCTGCTGCGCCCGGCCGAATGGGAAGCGGCATGCAAGGCGACGAACCCGTCCGACTACCTGATGCTGCAGATGGGCCACGACCTGGCCGACTGCGTCCAGCAGGGCCGCATCGACAGCATCCTCACCGCACAGATCGATAACACGGTCTCGGCCATGGTAGCGGCGGGCGCCTCGTGCGAACGCATCCGCAGCACGCCGATTCCCTTCTCGTATTCGCTGCTGCTGCACCGCACGGCTTATCTGTACTGTTTCCTGCTGCCCTTCGGCCTGGTCGACTCGCTGGGCTTCATGACGCCCTTTGTCGTCGCCATCGTCGCCTATACCTTCTTTGGCCTCGATGCCCTGGGCGACGAGATCGAGGAACCGTTCGGCGAAGATGCCAACGACCTGCCCTTGTCGGCCATGTGCCGCGCCATCGAAATCAGCTTGCGCGAATCTGTGCAGGATGAGAACGTGCCACCACCCATGCAAGCCGTCGACTTCCTGCTGAATTGATCGGCACGCCAGCTTTTTCCTTGACCTTACCATCAGGGGAAGGCTTAAAGTGGGTGCACTAATCATTCAAGGAGTGCTTGCCATGTATCAGTTACAAGTTGAAAACATGAGTTGCGGCCATTGCGTCGGCTCGGTCACGAAAGCGGTGCAAGGCATCGATCCGCAAGCCCAGGTGCAGATCGACTTGGCCAGCAAGCGCGTCACGGTGGAATCGCCCGCCGAACTGGGCGCCATCAGCGCGGCCATCGTGGAGGCCGGTTACCCCGTTACCAGCGCGCAGTAACAGCAGTAACAGCAGCGGCAGCAGGACAGCCGGCCTTCGCGCCGGCTGTTTTTTTATCCGTCCAGCTCGGGGTAAAGGCGGAAAATGCCTTCTTGATTGAATGGGATTCTGCTTTTCGATTGCAGGTAGCGGGCGATATGCGGCCGCGCCGCCCACCAGCAGATACTGGCCGCAGCTATTGCATAACACTTGCATGAAATAATCGAGGAATTTGGGCAAACGTGTTGCGCGGAAATCCGCGCTGCGCAGCATGGCCGCCTGCTGTTGCTCTTCGTAATATTGATTCATCGATAGCGGATGATGCGTGTCGTGCACTTCCGTCAACCAGTCGGCCAGCGCCTGTTGCAGCTGGTTCAGCCACAGGCGGCCGCTTCGCGCGCGCGGCGCCAGGCCAGGTACAGCAGGATATTCGTGATCTGGCCAATCAACACCTCGCCATCGAGGCAGGCAGGCCTTGTCCCTTGCGTTGAGGCAAGTGGGCGATATCGCGGTAGTCGGCGCCCACCTCTTCCAGGGCCAGGCGGATGAATTCGCCACGCCCCTGTATCGTGGGCCCGTGACAGTGCATACGCCATGCACACCTCCGTTGATTTACATCAATGGCAGCAAGCCTTCACTTCCGTGTCGCCGGCCAGCCCCAGGCTTTGCAAGATGGGGCAATCGGGCTTGTCGTCGCCGTGGCACGATTGCGCCAGAAGGGCCAGGGTATCGCGCATTTCCGTCAGTTCGGCGATGCGTGTATTCAAATCGGCGACGTGCGCCAGGGCGATGCCTTTCACATCCGCGCTGGCGCGCTGGTCGTTTTGCCACAGCGACAGCAGTTCGCGGATCTGTTCCAGCGAAAACCCCAGCCCCCGCCCGCGCTTGATAAAGCGCAAGGCGTGCAAGTCGTTCGGCGTGTAGATGCGGTAACCTGCATCGCTGCGCGCGCTGGGTTTTAGTAAGGCAATGCTTTCGTAATAGCGTATCATTTTTGCCGATACGCCCGTTTCACTGGCTGCCTGGCCGATATTCATCGTATGACTCCTTGGTATGCGCGCCACCGGAATGACTGCGGGCTTTCCAGCGGCGCAGCAACAGGGCATTGCTGATCACGCTGACGGAACTGAAGGCCATCGCCGCGCCTGCCACCATGGGGTTGAGCAAGCCGAAGGCGGCCAGTGGAATGCCGATCAAGTTATAAATGAATGCCCAGAACAGATTCTGCCGTATCTTGCTGTAAGTGCGGCGCGAGATATCGATGGCGTCCGCCACCAGGGCCGGATCGCCGCGCATCAAGGTAATGCCGGCCGCGTGCATCGCCACGTCCGTGCCCGTCGACATGGCGATACCCACGTCGGCAGCGGCCAGCGCGGGCGCATCATTGATGCCGTCGCCGACCATGGCCACTTTCGCGCCCGCGCCTTTCAGTGCGGTGATTTTAGCGGTTTTATCGGCCGGAAGCATTTTCGCCGCCACTGTGTCGATGCCCAAGAGCTTGCCGACGGCATCGGCGCTGCCCTGGTTGTCGCCTGTCAGCATCACGGTGCGGATGCCCAGGCTGTGCAAATGGGCAATGGCCGCCTGCGCATTCGGCTTGACCTGGTCGCTGAAGGCGAACAAGCCCAGCAGTTCCGATCCCGAAGCCAGCCACGAGATGGTATTACCCGTGGCTTCCAGCGCGAGGGCCTGGCTGGCCAGCGGAGCCATGTCCACCTGCAACTCCTGCATCAGCCGGGTGCTGCCCAGTTTCAATTCCAGGCCATCGACGTGGGCCGCCAAGCCGCGGCCCGGCAAGGCCGACAGGGCCGTGGCGGGCAAGGGGTCGATGTGGCGCGCACTGGCCGCATCCAGTACGGCCGTGGCCAGGCTGTGCTCGCTGCCGCGCTGGATGCTGGCAGCCAACTGCAGCAGCCGCGCGTCCTCGATGCCGTGCGCATGCAGCGCCGCCAGCGCAGGTTTTCCCACCGTCAGGGTACCCGTCTTGTCGAACACGACGGTATTGACGGCGTGCGCCACTTCCAGCGCTTCCGCATCCTTGATCAGGATGCCGTAACGGGCGGCCACGCCCGTGCCGGCCATGATGGCCGTCGGCGTGGCCAGGCCCAGCGCGCATGGGCAGGCGATGACCAGCACGGCCACGGCATTGATGATGGCGTTCTCCAGCTCGCCGGTAGCGAACCACCAGCCCAGCATGGTCAGCAGCGCCAGCAGCAGCACCACGGGCACGAAGATGGCGCTGACCTTGTCGACCAAGTGCTGGATCGGCGCCTTGGCTGCCTGCGCATCTTCCACCAGGCGAATGATGCGCGACAAGGTCGTCTCGCCACCCACGGCTTGCGTGCGTACCAGCAATAAACCATCGGCATTGATGGCGCCGCCCGTCACCTTGTCGCCCACATGCTTATCCACGGGCAAGCTTTCGCCCGTGATCAGGGATTCGTTGATCTGGCTGGCGCCTTCCACCACCACGCCATCGACGGCCACCCGTTCGCCAGGGCGGATGACCACCAGGTCACCTACTTTCACCTGTTCCACGGGCAAGTCGAGCTCGATGCCGTCGCGGCGCACGCGGGCCGATTCCGGACGCAACACTTGCAACGCGCGGATAGCCGAGGCCGTCTGGCGCTTGGCGCGGCTTTCCAGCCATTTGCCCAGCAGCACCAAGGTAATGACGACGGCCGAGGCCTCGAAATATAGGTGCGGCAGCATCGCGCCCGGGGTCGATAACTGATCGAGCCATTGGTAGACAGACAAGCCATATGCGGCGCTCGTGCCCAGCGCGACCAGCAAGTCCATATTGCCGCTGCCGGCGCGGGCCGCTTTCCAGCCCGCCTTGTAGAAACGCGCGCCAAAGTAAAACTGCACGGGCGTGGCCAGGGCAAACTGCAGCCAGCCGGGCAGCATCAGGTGGATGCCGGCCCACTCGAGCAGCATGGGCAGCATCAGGGGGAAGGCCAGCACGGCCGCGAACGCCACTTTCATGCCGTCGCGGTTGGGCGCCGCGGCAGGCGCACTGGCCTGGCTGGCGGCGGGCACTGTGGCTGCATAGCCGGCCTTGTCGATGGCGGCGATCAGGGTGCCCGCCTGCAGGCCGCCCGTCACCTTGATGCGCGCGCTTTCCGTGGCCAGGTTGACGCTGGCGGCCAGCACGCCCGGAACTTTCAGCAAGGCTTTTTCCACCCTGCCCACGCACGAGGCGCAGGTCATGCCGGCAATGTTCAGGTCGATCTCGCGCTGCGCTACCGCGTAGCCAGCCTTTTCCACGGCCGCCTGCAGGGTAGCCAGGGGAATCGGCGCGCTGGACGTGACCTTGGCCACTTCGGTGGCCAGGTTGACGCTGGCCTGGGTCACGCCGGGCACGGCGGCCAGGGCCTTTTCCACGCGCCCCACGCACGAGGCGCAACTCATGCCTTCGATGGCCAACGCCTGCGCATGCGCGGCGGCGGGAGGGGAAGCGGCGGGAGCGAGTGCACGCTGGTTCATGGCAGATCCTGTACGAAAGATTAACGAATAGGGTCAGGATCTGCTATCCCATGATGGGAAGGTCAAGCCCTATTTGTCAGGTGTGCCGGACTTGCTGGAAACAGCTTAGCGCACCACGCAGTCGATGGCCGCAGGCTTGCTGCCGCCTGCAGCGCTGCCTGAGCTCGATGGCGACGCTGAAAAGACTGGCGGCGGCGTGAACTTGATGCCGGGATTGGCGGGCAGCAACACGGGCGGCTGCTTGAAGTTGGGCGTAAAGCCGAACTGACCGGCGGCAAAATTTTGCGTACCCACTGGATTCGTCACATGAATCAGGCCATCGAGCACCTGCACGTACAGGCCCGGCACGATCGCAGATGCGGCGCGAGCCGTTGGCGTGCCCGGCAGCGATCCGAGCGCCACATACTCGGCAATAAACGTCGTGCCGCGTATGCCGATAGTGGCGGCCGGCGTCTTCATCTCGAAGCGCTCCTTGTTGCGCTTGCCCAGCAGCCCCGTAACGGAACGCAAGCCCCCCTTGAGCAAACTGAAGATGGCGTGGTCGCCATCGGGCTGCTCGGCGGTGTAGCTGAATTGCTCGATCACGACACTGGTATTCGGTTTCAAGGTGATTTCGCTATTGTCGATCAGCCTGATCAAGGCATAAGTCTCTTTTTCCGTCAGCAAGGTGTCGCCCTGCTCGACTTCGGACTTGATGGCCAGGATTTTCACCTTGCCATCGGCCTTCTTGGCCATCAACGGACCACTCAACTGCATCACCGTGCCCGCCACCTGTCCGGCCCAGGCATGCGCGCCCAGGCACATCAGGGCCAGCCACAACAAGGCACTAGTTGCAGAACGTTTTTTTAATAGAGTCATTGTCTTTGTATCCTGTTGATTTACCAGTGCCGCCGGCAACATCCTTGTCATCCTTCACCTTGTCATCAGACTTGGCGGACGGCATGGACGCGAGCGGGGCGCTGGCGCGGTCGGCCTGCTTGATGACGCGCAGGACGTCATTGATGATCGCGCTCGTAGGGAAGTCGATCACGGGCTTGTCGATGGTCGTGGCGGGCAGGAAGATGACGTCCGGCATGGCCACCGCACCGTTCGGCGCCAGCAAGCTGACGCTGGCGCGTTGACGGTTGATGCGCACGCCCGCTCCACCCGTGATGCTGCCCGTTTTCGCCAGCACGCTCATGCTGGCCGCCGCTGGCAAAGCGACGCTGGCCGTGTCCGCAAAGCGCACATAGCCATCCGCGCTGGCGGCAAAATTGCCGCCGCCGAGGATTTTGGCATTGCCTTCGACACGAATATCGCCGCCAGCCACCAGGCTGATGTCGCGCGCCGCTGCCAGCTGCGCGCCATCGCCCAGCAGCACGTCCGTGCTGGCACTGAGCGCAATGTCCTTGCCCTCGATCTTGCCGTTGACGGTGACGGGGCTGTGCGCCGTCACGCTCACGTTGCCACCATTCGCATGGATATTGCCAGCCGTGACGCCGCCCGTATTGTCGATGGCGATATTGCCCGCGCCAGTGGTCAGCGTTCCCAGGGTCAAGGTGCCCGGCGCCGAAGTATTGTTCAGCGCAATGCCGCCGCCAGCACTATTGCTGGCAGTAAAACTGCCCACCTGATTGCCCGCATGACCCAGCACGATGCCATTTTGCGCCTGCGCCGTCAGGCTGCTGGCGAGCAGCGCGCCATCCTGACCGATGGCGCCGTTCAGGGCGCTCAGTTTCACCTCGTTCGCTGCCAGGCTGGCGAAGCGCAAGTCACCGTTCGCTTGCGTGATGGCCAGCTGGCCCGCCAGCCGGATGGCGCCGGCCGCCTGGCTGAAGCTGTTGGCGACAAGCAAGTTGCCGTTGCCGCTCAACACACCGCCACCTTGCGCATAGCGCCCCGCCGACAGGTTGCCGTTCAGCAGCAAGCTGCCACCGCTGATTTCCAGGCCGGCCAGGCCGCTCAGCACGGAGCCGTCCAGCACGCTTTCACCGAGGGTCAGGCTACCGCCAGTCAACAGCAAGCCCGTTGCGGAATTCAAGTTTTTCAGGATGGTGCTGCCGGCCGCCGTACTGTAGGTGACAATGCCCTTGCTGTTGCCAAAGTCGACAGCCAGTACGTTCGCGCCTTCCGGCACCACGCCGCCATCCCAGTTGGCTGCATCGCTCCACAAGCCGTTGCCACTGCCGATCCAGGTGGACAATTGTTTTTGCGCAATCGTCGCCTGCGCCGTGCCGCCCGTCGTCTCCAATGTGTAGTTGCCCGCATCGGCGCCCGCCAGGCGGAAACCGCTGGCTGTCACCAGCTTGCCCGCGCCCGCATTCTTGTCGGCAAAGCTGCCGCTGCCGCCCACCACGCTGACCACATCCTGGCCCAGCACGCCGGTCGCCGACGCGCTGACGGCTGCGCTGGCAGTGCCGTCATACACCTTGTTGGCCGCGTTCAAGCCGCTCAGGGTCAGACTGGCCGGCGTGATGCTGGCCAACAGTCCGGTCGGCAGAACGATAAAGTAATTGCCCGCATCCTGACCGGCCAGCGCCGCGCCGCTCAAGGTCACGGCCTTGCCGGCGCCCACATTCTTGTCCGCGAAGCTGGCCACGGCCGTAGCGCTCACGCTGTCACCGGCGATGCGGTCGTCCGCCAGGGTCACGTCGGCGCCGGCCGTGCCATCGTAAGTTTTATTGGCGGCCACGGCAGACAGATTCAAAGCGCGCGCGGCGATGTCGGCCGTGGTACTGCCGCTATGCGTGCTGAGCACATAATTGCCCGCGTCGGCGCCGCTTGCACCGACGCCCGTCACGCTGACCTCCTTGCCCATACCCACGTTCTTGTCGGCAAACGCGGCATTGCCGGCCAGCGTCAAGGCGTCACCCGCGATGCGGTCATCGCCGATGTTGACACTGGCGCCGGCATTGCCGTCATAGGTCTTGCTGACGCCGCTGAAATTCAGGTTCAGAGTACGCGCCGAGATATCGACCGAGGTGCTACCCGAGTTAGGGCTGAGCACATAGTTGCCCGCATCCTGGCCGGCCAAGCTGCCCTTCGTCACATCGTAGGCGACGCTCTTGCCATTGCCAACGTGCTTGTCGCTCATACTGCCCAGCAAGCCTTGCATGCTGACCTGGTCAACGCCCAGCAAGCCTTCGAAATAACCGTTCAAGCTGACGTCCTTGCCGCCGTCATACACGCGGTTCTGCCCTGACGTGACGCCATAGTTCAAGGCACGCGCGCTGATGTCGGCCGTGCCTTCCACCGTCGTGGCCGCCAAGCTGTAGTTGCCCAGCGCATTGCCATCGAGCGCGATGCCGCTCGCGTGCACGGCCTTGCCGTTGCCCGCGTTCTTGTCGAGGAAGACGGCGCTGCCGCTGGCCGTGATGCTGTCGCCACCCACCACATTGCCAAGCACAAAGCTGGCGTTGCCAAAGCCCAGCTGCGCATCGTAGACCTTGCTGCCGCCCACGCTGACCGACAGCGCGCGCGGCGTGATGTCGGCCGCGCCTTCCACCGTCGTGGCCGCCAAACTGTAGTTGCCCAGCGAATTGCCATCGAGCGCGATGCCGCTCGCGTGCACGGCCTTGCCGTTGCCCGCGTTCTTGTCGAGGAAGACGGCGCTGCCGCTGGCCGTGATGCTGTCGCCACCCACCACATTGCCCACCACAAAGCTGGCGTTGCCAAAGCCCAGCTGCGCATCGTAGACCTTGCTGCCGCCCACGCTGACCGACAGCGCGCGCGGCGTGATGTCGGCCGCGCCTTCCACCGTCGTGGCCGCCAAACTGTAGTTGCCCAGCGCATTGCCATCGAGCGCGATGCCGCTCGCGTGCACGGCCTTGCCGTTGCCCGCGTTCTTGTCGAGGAAAACGGCGCTGCCGCGGGCCGTGACGCTGTCGCCCGCCACCACATTGCCCAGCACAAAGCTGGCATTGCCAAAGCCCAGCTGCGCATCGTAGACCTTGCTGCCGCCCACGCTGACCGACAGCGCGCGCGGCGTGATGGCTAGGGTGGTCGTGCCGCCCAGGCTGATGTCGTACTTGGTCGACCACAGGCCCGTCACATTGTAGTTGCCCACATTGCGCGCCGACTGGAAGCCCAGGCTGCCGTTGGCCGCCGTGTCGCCATCGAGCAAGCCCAGATAGGCGAGCGTACCGTTGAAGCTGGCGAACTGTCCATCGTAGACCTGGCTGGCAGGCTGGCCCGCCGCCGTCACTTGCAGCGGCTTCAGGAAAGCCTTCAGCATCGGCGTCGTGTAGCCGTCATAGATGCGCCAGACGGGCGAGGCGCCGAAGGCAAAACCGTCGAAGCTCGATAGGCGCGACATCTGCGCCGCCGTGCGGCCGATGCTGGCACCGCCATCATTCGCCAGGCCGGAGCTGTCGATATTCCAGTAGGTGCTCGCCAAGGCGCCGCCATTGCTGCCGACAACGCCGCCCACCGCAGTGAAGCCCCCGCCAGCGATGGCGCCGCTGGCATAGGCATTGCTGATGCTGCCCGTGTTTTCGCCAGCCAGGCCGCCGATATGCTCGCGCGCGAGTCCGGCATCCGCATTGGCGGCCGCCCCGACCGCACCGGTGGCGTAGACATCGGCCAGCGTGCCCTGGTTGCTGCCCACCAGGCCGCCCAGATTGCGTGCGCCGCTGACGCCGCCGCTGGCGTACGACACGGTAATGCGGCCCTGGTTGATGCCCGCCAGGCCACCGACGCCATCCTGGCCGGCCACGCTCATGCTGCTTTGCACCTGCTCTATCGTGCCGCCCGCAGCGACTACGCCGGCCACGGCGCCCACATTGTTGTTGCCGCTGGCATTACCGCCCAGCAGGTTCAACTGGCGCACCGTACCTGTCGTGCCGTTACCCAGCTTGCCAAACAGGCCGGTGTTCAGGTTGCCGTTCGGCGCGCTCTCGCCGTGGATCTGCAAGCCGCTGACGGCATAGCCGGCGCCGTCCAGCACCCCCGAAAAACCGCCCGAGTCGCTATGCGCGATGGGACGAAAACCGGCGCCGTCATTCCAGGCGCCCGTGCCGCTGGCGTCGATATTGCCGGCCAGGCGATAACTGTTACTCAGGTCCAGGCTGGCGATGCCTTGCAAGCCATACACGTCGGCGATGACATACGGTGCGCCCGCGCTGCCGTCGCCGTTTGTAACGCGCAAGAAACTGGCACCGGGAGCGATAATGAAATTGCTGGCTGAAAAGGCCGGCAGGCCGGTGGCATGTTGCGTCCAAGTGCCGCTGGCCAACCTGAAGGTCGCCCCCACATTGACAGCGCCCGCCGCACTCACTGTCGATCCCGCAGTCAGGCTCAGGTTACCGGCCACCGCTAGCGCATGATCGATCGCGATGGCGCCGCCCGTCACCAACTGCAAGGTAGCCGGCCCCGTGGCGCCGATCGCCACCGTCACCGCCTGGTCGACGCCGATGGCGCCTGTCATGGCGGCATGGCCGAGCGTGAGGTTCGCTGCGGAAATGGCATTCAGGTCGGCGCTGGACAGGCTGAGTTTGCCAACCGCCTTACTGCCGAGATTGATTTCACGGTTGGCTGACTCCGCGCGCAAGGTCACCGCAGCGCCGCCCGCCGCGCCGCCGTAAGCCACGCCGCCCTGTAAATTCATGTTATCGGCCTGCAACAGCAATGTCTGCCCCACCGCCGTGCCGACGATCTGTCCACCGCTGCCATTGAGGCCGATGCGTCCGTCGAATTTGTTGGCGCGCAGTTCCGCATTGCCGCCGCCGACATTCAAGCTGCCCGCCACGCCGAAGACGATATCGGCGCCCGTCAGCGCAACGCTGCCGCCCTGGCTGGAGAGGGCCGCATCGACATGCAAGACGGCCGAGCTGCCTTGTGCCGTGGCGCCGCCATTGTCGTTGGCCGACAGGATCAGCGCGCCGCCATTGGTGGTAATGGCCTGGTTGACGTTGATGCTGTTGCCAGCCTGCGCCTTCAGTCCCACGCCTGCCTGGGTGATGCCGACGACTTCGTTGAAGTTGATGTCGTGCTGCGCCTGCAGCAGCACATTGCTGGTGGCCGCCGAAATCAGGCCGGCGCCGATAGTGGTGGTGCCCGTCGTCGGCGCATCCGTAAAATCGTTGACGCCGCTCAGTGCGCCGCCATTGCCGGCGACCACGTCGATGTCATACGGATCGAGCAGCCAGTCGCCCGTCTTGCCGCGCGCCGCGCGGGCGCGCGTATCGACCCTGGCGCCATCGACGGCCAGGTAGTGCCCCGACGTTTCCACGAAACCGCCGTCGCCGCCGGCTGCACCGCCACGCGCGGAAATGCTGCCGTGCACGCGGGCCGATGCGTCGCCCCAGACAATGACCTTGCCGCCCTGGCCCCTGTCGATGGCATCGGCCGCGATGCTGGCGTCCTTGTTGACGACCACCTGGCGCGCATTCTGCACGGCCGCGTTCTTGCCCTGGTAATCGCCGCCCAGCAGCACAGTGCCGCCGCCCTGGCGGCCGCTGGCGTCGACGTGCGCATTGCCGAACAGGCCCACCTGCTCGCCCAGCACCGATATCTCGCCGCCCTTGCCCGCGCCCGTGGCACTGGTCACGCTGCCCGCTTCGAGCAGCGTCTTGCCGCTGGCCTTGAGGACGATCCTGCCGTTCTCGCCGACGATGGCGCTATTCGCGTTGAGCACGCCGCGCTGGCTGACCAGCGCGCCGGCCATGCCGATGCTGCCACCCTGGGCGATGATCTGGCCCAGGTTAAGCGCCTGGTCGTTTGGCGCCGAGACCAGCACGCGCAGTTGCGGATTGCCGGGGTCGGCCAGCTGCACGCTGCGCCCGGCCGCCAAGATCACTTCGCCATTCGGCGCCGTGATGATGCCCGTGTTTTCCACGTTCGGCGCGATCAGCAGCACCTGCCCGCCCTTGCCCGCATTGATCAGGCCCGCATTGCTGACGCCGCCGGCCACGCTGCCCGCCGTGAACTGGCGCTTGCCGGCCAGGAAATCGTCATTCGACAGGCCCAGGCTGGAGGCCACCAGCCCGTTCACGTCCACTTTCGCCCCCTGGCCGAAGACGATGCCATTCGGATTGATCAAGAAGACCTTGCCGTTCGATTCGAGCGCGCCCAGGATCTTGCTGGGATCTTGTCCCGTGATGCGATTGAGCACGGCACTATTACCGTTTTGCTGGATGAAGCGCGTGATTTCGCCCGCATGGATGGAAAAGCTCTGCCAGTTGATGATGGTGTTGGGCGTATTCGTGATCGAGAACACATTGCCCTGCTGGTTGAACGTCGCCTGTCCATTGACCACCTGCGGCAAGGCGGGATTGGCTTGCGCCACGCCGAAACAGCCGGCCAGCAGCAGCGCCAGCGCCGTGCGGCGCAAGGGCGGCGCAAACGGTGACGAAAATGATGGCGTCAGGATGAAAACGGAGGCGTGCTGGATGTGATTGTGCATGGTGTTCATCCTGATGCTAGTAGGCCAAGGCCAGACGGAAATGCAGGCGGTTGGCGCCCCGCTGTCCCGTGTCGCCGCCATTGACGACATGGGCGTAATCGAGTTGCAGATTGGCGTAGCGGCTCAGCAGCAAACGCAGGCCGAGGCCAGCGCTGGCTATGCCTTGCGACGCGCTTTCGCCGGGTAGAGCATGGTTGCGGCGCAGCCAGGCTGTGTCATAGAACGCCAGCGCGCGGCATTGGTAACCGAGCGCCTGGCCGCACCAGTTCGGCGTGTACAGTTCCAGGTTCAGGTTGACGCCCGAATCATTGGCTACCTCGCGCTCGGCAAAGCCGCGCACGGACGCGGCGCCACCGGCGCCGAACTGCTCGCCCGGCACCAGCGCGTCCGGCGTGAGCTGCGCATTGAGCAGCGCGCGCCATTGCCAGTCGCCGGCCAGCACACGCCCCGAGCTGGCGCTCAGGCGCACGGTATTGTAGGCGGCCTTGGCATGCGCGCGCACGCGGTCGAAATCGGCTTGCGCACCGTGCTTGCCGCCAGGGATATTGTGCGCGAAGGTGACCGCCACGCTGGTCACGCCCGTGGGCAAGCTCCAGTTGCCGATGTAGCTGACGCTGAGCGGATGCACGCTGACGTCGGCGCCCAGTTCCATGCCAAACAGCTGCACGCTGTTGCGGTAAGCCTTGTAGTCGATGCCATACACGAGCTTGGGTTCGAAATCGTCGCTACGGGCAAAGTTCTGGTTGTAGCGGATGCCGGCCATGCTGCCCTGGCCGCTGACGGCCAGATCGAAAATACCGGCCGAGACGCTGCCCGAATCGACGTTCGAATAGCTGGCGAAAAAATCCATCGAGTCGCCCAGCGCATACAGCGGCAAGTGGTAGCCGGCGCCATATACGCCCACCTTGTCCGGCTTTTCCAGGCTGCTCGTGTATTGCAGGCTGGCGACATGATCGCGCCCGAACAGGTTGGCATGCTGCAGCACCACGCCCACATGCGTCTTGCCCGTCTGCGCATTGCCCGTGTTGTCCACGTTGAGCATGGCTTTCCAGGGACTTTCATCGGCCACCGTGACGATGGCGTCGATGGCGCCCGCCGGCTCGTCGGCTTGCAGGCGCACTTCGATCTTGCGCGCCGGGTTTTCATTGGCCAGCTTCAGCCTTTGCGACAGGGCCGGCAAGTTCGGCGTGTCGCCTTCGCGCAGAGTCGGCAAGGCGCGCCGCACGTTGGCCTCGTCGACGTAGGCATTGCCACTGATGGCGAGCGTGCCCAGCGGCGTTTGCAGCACGCTCAGGCGCACCACGCCACGCTCCAGTTCCTGCTCGGGCAATTGCACCTGCACGGCGCTGTAACCGCGCGCGCGGTAGGCCCCCTCCAGCGCTTCGACGGCGCGGGCAATATCGGAAAAATCGCGCTGTGCTCCCACATAGGGCGCCAGCAGGGCTTGCACCTGCGCTTGCGTGAGCAGGGTGTTGCCCTGGACGTCGAAACGGCGGATCTCGAAGCGCGGCACGCCGTCCTCCTGCATGGCAGGAGCAGCATCATCCATGGAAACGGCAGCGCCGGCAGCGCCGACGGCAAACAGCAGCGCGGAACCCGCAAGCAGGTGCACCAAACGATATGTCATGTGTAGGATTTCTTGTGTAACCGGACAAGCGCGCGGCCCGCAGGCGCCAGCGTATCCGGCAATGGATTGAAGACAAATTTTAGACGGCTTTTAGTTTCCAGTCAGAAATATCTAACATTTCGCCCTGATTTTTATCGCACTGCAGCAATCAGTGTGCCCGCAATGCTGAAAAATGCCGCCATTGCGTGCATTTCCCGCGACGACGGCAGACTTATTTGCTATTCAATACGGTCACGCCATCCCAGTCGGCAGGCGGCGGCAGGTGGCGATGGCGCTCCAGGCGTGCGGCGTACAGGCGGTACACGCCGTCGTCGGGAAAGTCCGCCTGCAAGCGTGCCAGCTGCGCGCCAGCGGCCGCCCAGTCGCGCGCGCGCAGCAGGGCCAGCACCGCATGCCAGCGTTCCAGCTGCGCCACCTCGGCGGCGGTAGCGCCGGCCAGCAGGCAGCGCGGCTCGAAGATGGCCACCGCTTCCTGCCTGCCCAGCACCCTGATCAGGTCGAGTTCGCGGTACAGGAAATCCGGGCTTGCGGCGCGCGTGGCCTCACCCACCACGATGCCCACGCCATACAGCTTGCTGGCGCCTTCCAGGCGCGCGGCCAAGTTGACGCTGTCGCCCATCACGGTATAGGCGCGGCGGATGCGCGAGCCCATGTCGCCCACATGCATGGCTCCCGTATTGATGCCGATGCCGATGCGCAGCGCCGGCCAGCCGCGCGCGGCAAACTCGCCATTCAGTTGCGCCGCGCTGCGCTGCATCAGCAAGGCGCTGGCCACGGCCCGGCTGGCGTGATCGCTAAAGGCGACGGGCGCGCCCCAGAACGCCATCACGGCGTCGCCGATGTATTTGTCCAGGGTGCCGCCATGACTGTCGCGGATATCTACCGACATGGCCGTCAGATATTCGTTGATGTATTCGCGCAGCATGGCCGGCGCCAGCTGCTCGGAAATGGCCGTGAAACCGCGCACGTCGGCAAACAACACCGTCAATTCGCGGTTCTCGCCCTCCATGGTGTAGCGGCGCGGATTGTCGGCCATCTCGGCCACCAGCTCGGGCGCCACATATTCGCCGAAGCGCGCCACCAGCGCGCGTCCCTTGCGCACCTCGAAAAAATAGCCCCACGCCAGGTTGACGATGAACAGCGCAACGATCAGCAGCAGCAGCATGGCAGCGCCCAGCACCAGGTCATGCACCGCATACAAGAACAAATTGATGGCGATGCTGGCCGCCAGCGCGCCTAGGGTAGCCAGCATCACGCCGGCCGGCGACAGCACGGCCAGGGCGCCCGCCAGCAGCAAACCAAACAACACAATCTGCACCAGTTCGAACGCCAGCGCGTAGTCGGGCCGCGCCTTGAAGCGCCCGTCGAGCATGGACTTGATCAGGTTGGCATGCACCTCCACTCCCGGATACTCGGCATTCACGGGCGTGGCGCGGATATCGTTCAAGCCCGGCGCCGTCGTACCCACCAGCACGATGGCCCCCTTCAGCAGCGCGGGGGCAACGCTGCCGGCCAGCACATCGGACGCCGACACATAGCGGAAGGCGCCGCCAGCGGGACCACCCGCGCCGCGGTACTGCACCGTGGTGCTCAAGGCTTCGCCCACCGGTATCGCCAGCACGCCGCGCGGCGTGAACAGCATGATGTGTTCGAGGCCACCGCTGGCCAGTTCGCGCGCCGACAGGGTATCGGCCATGCCCGTGAAACGGGGGGCGATGGCGCGCGCCTGCAGGTAGACGGCCACGGTGGCCAGCGACAGCGACGGATAATAGCCGTCGCCGATACGCTGCAACAGGGTCGAGGAACGCACCACGCCATCGGCATCGGTCAGCGCCGTGAAGATGCCGGCGCCTTGCGCGGCCGCCTGCAGGGGCGCGATATTGGCTTCGTAGCCGCGCGCCACGTAGGCCGTGACAGTGCGTCCATTCAAATCGGCGACGGTAAAGGCGGGCTTGGGAAGCACGCCCTTTTTTTGCTGCTCCGAGACGCTGTAGCCGAGCACCACGGGCTGGCCGCGCATGGCCTCGGCAAACAGGCCATCGTAGTCCATGGCCGGGCGCAGTTTTTCCAGCTGCGCCGGCAAGCCCACCACGCCCGCCAGTTCGCCGCGCGCCAGTCCTTGCAGCACGGCGTAGCCGGAACTGGTGTCGGCTTCGGGAAACGAGATATCGAAGCCCAGCGCGGCCACGCCGTAATGGCCGGTAAGCTGGCGCACCAGGCGCGCCTGGATGTCGCGGCTCCAGGGAAAACGGCCCACGCGGGCCAGGCTTTGCTCGTCGATGTCGACGATGACGATGCGGCGGTCCAGCTGCGGCGTCTCGGCGCGCATGCGCCAGTCGCCCAGCATGGCGTCAAGGCGCGCGATGTTGTCGTTGCCGGCCAGGCACAGGATGGCGGCCGCCAGCGTCAGCAGTATGCCCAGCAACCAGCGCGCCCCATGCTTGCGCAAGGCCAGTGACAGCTTCAAGGGATATAGCCGGGAATGGCCGCCTCGTCGACGGCATCGATCTGGCTCGGGTGCAAATGCTTTTCAGCGAAAGTCAGATACACCTTGCTGCGGATGAAAACGTCGAACAGCTCCGGGTCGATATGCCCGTTCAGGCTGAAGTTGCCCAGGATGCGCAGGGATTCGGACAGCGACTTGCCCTTTTTGTAGGGCCGGTCGCGCGCCGTCAGGGCTTCGAAAATGTCGGCAATCGCCATCAGCCGCGCCGGCACGGACATCTGCTCCTTGGTGAGTCCGCGCGGATAGCCCTTGCCATCCATGCGCTCGTGGTGGCCACCCGCATATTCGGGCACTTTCTGCAGGTGCTTGGGCCACGGCAGCGCTTCGAGCATGCGGATCGAGACGCTGATATGGTTGTTGACGATGGCCCGCTCGGCCGCCGTCAGTGTGCCGGAGCGGATGGTCAGGTTTTCCGTCTCGTCGGCGTCCAGAAAATCGCGCAGTTCGCCGTCCGCCGCGCGCCAGCGGCGCCTGGCGATCCGCCGCACTCTTTCCTGGTCAGCCTGCGCCATGCTCTCGCCGCCGATGTTCACCGTGCGGATGAAGTCGCGCTCTTCGCGCAGGGCCGCCAGCTCCTGCACCAGCGCGCGGGCAATCGCATCCTTGCGTTCCGGCTGCGCCGCCTGCTGGCGCAAGGCGGCAATCTCCGCGTCGCGCAGCAGCACTTCGTAGCGCGTGTCGATCAAGGCGATGCGATCGAAAATGGTTTCCAGCTTGGTGGCCTTGTCGACCACGTGCACGGGCGTGGTGATCTTGCCGCAATCGTGCAGCAGGCCGGCCAGCCACAGCTGCTTGCGCTCGTTGTCGCTGAGCCGGAAATCGGCCAGCGGGCCGCTTTCGGTCGCATGTGCGGCGTCGGCCAGCAGCATCGTCAGCTCGGGCACGAACTGGCAATGCCGGCCTGTGTAGGGCGACTTTTCATCGATGCCGATATTGATCAGGGTAACCAGCGATTCGAGCAGCTCTTCCAGCTGCGAAATAAGCAATTGATTCGTCAGCGCCACGCCCGCCTGCGCGGCCAGCGCCTCGATGAAGCGCTGGTCGGTGGAGGAAAAGCCGCGCACCTGGCCAGTCTCGCCATCCTTGGCATTGACCAGCTGCAGCACGCCGATCAACTCGCCCTCGTGGTCGCTCATGGGCACCGTCAGGATCGATTGCGTGTGGTAGCCATGGTGGCGGTCAAACTCGCGCATGCCGGAAAAATTGAAGCCCTCGTCGCGGTAGACGTCAGCGATATTCACGCTACGGCGCATGTTCGCCGCATACGCGGCCACCGATGCCAGATTCGGCTGGCCCGCGCCATCGAACAGGGGCACGCCCGGCAAGCCCATGTCGGCCCCCTGCGCGATGCCCAGGCTGTCGTTGACACTGATATCGAACGCCAGCTGGCGGCCCTCGGACATGGGCCGGTACAGGGTGGCGCCATCGGCGCCGCTCATGCTTTTTGCCAGCAGCACGATGCGCTGCAACAGCGCGTCAATATCGTGCCCCTCGCCGCCCAGGCCATGGCCAAGCGCGACACTGAGTTCGGTCAATTGCTCCAGTCTGTGGGCGATTTTCTCAGGGTGCAACTGAGGCATGTTGGTAGCAATCAGGTAATGGGCAAGCAAAAAAAGGGGAAGTCGGCAAGCGCCAGTGTAACGGCCACCCTGCGCACTGTACATTACTTAGCTACAACAAAATGAAATAACTTGCCGTATTGCAACACGCATAAATGTTGCCGCCAATCTCATTAATTAGAATAGAATTAACAATAATTACACCGTAACAAGGTACTGAATGAAATTCACGTTCAGGGGCGTGCGTGGCTCCATCCCCTCTCCCGGCCCGCGCACGGCGCGCTATGGCGGCAATACCACGTGCATCGAAGTACGTACCGACAACGATAGCCTGATCATTCTCGATGCGGGCAGCGGCATCTTCTCGCTGGCGCAGCATCTGCCGCCAGGCGAGCCCGTCGACGCGCACGTCTTCATCACGCACAGTCACTGGGACCACATCCATGGCCTGCCCATGTTTTCGCCCCTGTTCGTGGCCGGCAACCGCATGCGCCTGCACGGCGCCCACGATGCAGCCGCCGGACGCGGCATCGAGCACGTGATGGCGGTGCAGCTGCAAAACAGCTATTTTCCTGTCAGCGAAGCGGCCATGGCGGCCTGCATCGAGTACCGCACGCTGCTGCCCGGCGAAGCCGTCGAGGTGGGTGGAGCGCGCGTGCGCGGCGCGGAAATGAATCACCCTGTCGTCAACCTGGGCTACCGCATCGACTGCGGCGGCGCCTCGCTGTTTTTCAGCGGCGACCATGAACCGTTCTACAACCTGCATCCGCCTTGCCATGTGGACCATGCGGCCTGCACTGCGCGCAATGCGCAGCGCCAGGCCGGCATCGACGCCATGGTCGCCGGCGTCGATGCACTGATCATGGATTGCTCGTACACGCGCGAGGAATACCCGGGCAAGCAGGGCTGGGGCCACGGCACCTTCGACGCCGCCTTCGACCTGGCCCTGCGCTGCGGCGCGCGGCGCCTGTACTGCACCCACCACGAGCCGACCCGCAGCGACGAGCAACTCGAAGCCGTGTTTGCCGACGTGATGGGCCGTTACGCGGGCAGTCTGGCTGGCTTGCAGGTGTTCCTCGCCTACGAGGGACTGACGGTAGAACTGGCCGGCACATAAAAAAAAAGGAACCTTGCGGTTCCTTTTTTATACATGCGCCCAGTTGGCCCAAGGCCACCTTACATGATGTGGTGGCCAATCCACCAGGCAACCGCCGCCACGAAAGCGGAGGCAGGAATCGTGAAGATCCAGGCCCAGACGATGTTGCCGGCCACGCCCCAGCGCACGGCCGACATTTTTTGTGCCGAGCCGACGCCGACGATGGCGCCCGTAATGGTGTGCGTGGTCGAGACGGGAATGCCCAGCGCCGTCGAGACGAACAGAGTGATCGCGCCACCCGTTTCAGCGCAGAAGCCGCCTACGGGTTTCAACTTGGTGATCTTCTGGCCCATGGTCTTGACGATGCGCCAGCCGCCGAACAGCGTACCGAAGCTGATGGCCGTGTAGCACGAGATAATGACCCACAGCGGCGGCATGGCATCGGCTGCGTTCGAGTAGCCGGCGGCGATCAGCAGCATCCAGATGATGCCGATGGTCTTTTGCGCATCGTTGCCACCGTGGCCCAGACTATAGGCCGCGGCCGATACCAGTTGCAAACGGCGGAACCACTTGTCGACCTTGCGCGGCGTTGAACGCACAAAAATCCACGACACCAGCAACATCATGATCGAGCCAAACACAAAGCCCAGTACCGGTGCGATCACGATGAAGGCCACCGTTTTCCACAGCCCGGCCGCGACCAGCGCGCCGGTGCCCGACTTGGCGACGGCGGCGCCCACCAGGCCGCCGATCAGGGCGTGCGAGGACGACGAAGGAATGCCGTAGTACCAGGTAAACAAATTCCAGAAGATGGCGCCCATCAGCGCGCCGAAGATCACGTACTGGTCAATCACTGCCGGGTCTATCGTGCCCTTGCCCACCGTGGCGGCCACGGTCAGTTGGTGGAACACGAAAATGGCAACGAAGTTGAACGTGGCGGCCATGGCAACCGCAGCCTGCGGTTTCAATACGCCCGTCGAGACCACCGTGGCGATCGCGTTGGCGGCATCGTGGAAGCCGTTCATGAAGTCAAACAGCAGCGCAAGGACGATCAACAGGCCTAGCACGTAGATGCTGATTTGTATGGTCATTATAGTTTCTTTTCTGATTCTGGTTCAGGACAGGCCCAACGCTTACGCGTTTTCGACGATGATGCCTTCGATAATATTGGACACATCTTCGCAACGGTCGGTCACGGTTTCCAGAATTTCGTAGATCGCTTTCATCTTGATCAGGTTGCGCACGTCCGGTTCGTCGCGGAACAGTTTGGACATGGCGGCGCGCATCACGTGGTCGGCGTCCGATTCCAGGCGGTCGATCTCTTCGCAGATGGCGACGATCTTGCGTGAGTTGTCCATGTTGTGCAGCATGGCGACGGCGTCGCGCACTTTTTCGGTACAGGCCAGCACCAGTTCGGCCAGGCGCTTGGCTTCCGGCGTGACGGCTTTCAGGTCGTACAGCGAGACGGTTTGCGCCGCATCTTCCAGCAGGTCGAGGATGTCATCCTGGCGCGTGATCAGCTGATGGATGTCGTCGCGGTCGATCGGCGTGATGAAGGTCTTGTGCAGCATTTCCACGGTGGCGTAGGTGACTTTGTCCGCCTGTTTCTCGATGCTTTCGATCGCATGCACGCGGTTTTCCAGGTCGTCGAAATTGGTCATCAGGCCGAGCATTTCTTTAGCGCCTTTGACGCACAGTTCCGCGTGCTGGTTAAACAATTCAAAAAACTTGCCCTCAGTGGGCATCAAGCGTCCAAACATGTCATTCTCCGTTAAGCATTGAGTCGTGTTATTTACTACAGAAAGCCGCCCCGTATGAGGGGGCGGCCAATGGAAGTTCAGTGCTGCTGAGTCTTAATCGCCTTGGTAAAGCGCCAGGCCACCACTGTAATTGCCAAATTTGGTGTACTGCCCCATGAAGGTGAGGCGAATGCTGCCGATCGGACCGTTACGCTGTTTGCCGATGATGATTTCGGCCGTCCCCTTGTCTGGCGAGTCGGGGTTATACACCTCGTCACGGTAAATGAACAGGATCACGTCGGCATCCTGCTCAATAGCGCCCGATTCGCGCAAGTCCGACATCACGGGACGCTTGTTCGGGCGTTGCTCCAGCGAGCGGTTCAGCTGTGACAGCGCGATCACGGGACAACCGAGTTCTTTCGCCAGCCCTTTCAAGCCCCGCGAAATCTCGGAAATCTCCGTGGCGCGGTTATCGCCTGGGGAATTGGCCGACATCAGCTGCAAGTAATCGACGATGATCAGGCCCAGCTTGCCACACTGACGCGACAAACGGCGCGAGCGGGCGCGCAATTCGATCGAGTTGAGCGCCGGCGTTTCATCGATGTACAACTGCGCGTCGTTCATCTTCTGGATCGCATTCGTCAGGCGTGGCCAGTCCTCATCGTTCAGGCGGCCCGTGCGCAGGCGGTGCTGGTCGAGCTGCCCGACGGAGCCGAGCATACGCATGGCCAGCTGGGCGCCGCCCATCTCCATCGAGAACACGGCCACGGGCAAGCCGCTGTCGATGGCCACGTTTTCGCCGATGTTAACGGAAAACGCCGTCTTGCCCATCGAAGGACGGCCCGCCACGATCACCAGGTCGCCCGGCTGCAGACCGGAGGTCATGCGGTCCAGGTCAATGAAACCGGTGGGCACGCCCGTGATTTCACTCTGGTTGTCGCGGCTGTACAGCTCGTCAATACGCTCGACTACCTGCGTCAGCAGGGGCTGGATGGCGGTCCAGCCTTGGGCACCGCGCGCGCCTTCTTCGGCGATGGCGAAAATCTTCGACTCGGCCTCGTCAAGCATCTGCTTGACTTCCTTGCCTTGCGGGCTGAAGGCCGTGCCGGAGATATCGTCGGCGACGGTGATGAGTTTGCGCAGCACGCCGCGGTCGCGCACGATCTCGGCGTAGCGCCGGATGTTCGCGGCCGATGGCGTGTTTTGCGCCATGGCGTTCAGGTAAGCGAGTCCGCCCACATCATCGGCCTTGCCGAGCTGGGTCAGGGTTTCAAAAACAGTAATGACATCGGCTGGCCTGGAGCCGTTAATCATCTTGACGATTTGCTCGAAGATGATCCGATGGTCATAGCGATAGAAATCCTCCGCATGCATGAAGTCGGCGATGCGGTCATACGCGGCATTGTCGCGCAGCAGACCACCGATAACGGATTGTTCTGCTTCGATCGAGTGCGGCGGAATACGGAGGGAATCCAGTTGCGGATCAGAGGGGGCGTTCATGGCGCGAATTATACCCGCTTCGGCGTGCTGGCAAAAATAAAGGGCTGAAATTGAGTGAAAAAAAAGGCCAAAAAAAAGCCGGGCGAACCCGGCTTTTCATTGTGCTTGACAGTACGGTAGCGCTTGCAGGCCAGGCCCGCAGACGATTACGCGTTCGCGTCTGGAACGACAGCGATCACAACTTCCACGACCACGTCGGTGTGCAGAGCAACCGAAACGTTGTGCTCGCCAACGATCTTCAGCGGGCCGGTAGGCATGCGGATTTGTGCTTTTTCAACAGCAAAACCTTGCTTGGTCAGCGCTTCAGCGATGTCGAAGTTGGTGACGGAACCGAACAGACGGCCATCAACACCAGCTTTTTGAGCAACTTGAACGGTCAGGCCGCTCAGTTTTTCGCCCTGGGCTTGCGATGCGGCCAGTTTGGCGGCAGCAGCTTTTTCCAGTTCGGCGCGCTTGACTTCGAATTCAGCCACAGCGGTTGCCGTAGCACGACGTGCCAGGCGTTGCGGGATCAGGAAGTTACGTGCGTAACCGTCTTTGACTTTGACGACTTCGCCGAGGTTGCCGACGTTAACAACTTTTTCTAACAGAATGATTTGCATAGTTCTTCTCCAGGAATATCTGACCGATTAAGCGTGGTGCAGATCGGTGTATGGCAGCAGCGCGAGGAAGCGAGCGCGCTTGATTGCGGTGTCAACTTGGCGCTGGTAGTGCGCTTTGGTACCGGTCAGGCGTGCTGGCATGATCTTGCCGTTTTCTTGGACGAAGTCTTTCAGCGTGTCGACGTCTTTGTAGTCGACTTGCTCAACGTGAGCTGCGGTGAAGCGGCAGAACTTCTTGCGTTTGAACAACGGATTTTGCTGTTTGCGTTTTTCTTTAAGCTTGAGCTTATTTTTGTCGAACTTTTTACCGAATGCCATATCAGGCTCCTGTATCTAAAATGCGCTAGTCAAAGTGACTGCACTAAAATCAATGATGTGAAACACCAAACTCTTGCTGTTGCGGCTCTTCCTGGCCAGGAAACCCGTGAACTGATAGACCCCGCCCAAGCTTGCCTGGCTGAACCGGCCTGAAATTTCGCCAGCGGCTAGCGCGGCAACATCAAACTCGGTCAATCGGGCAATCCCTGCTTCCATCTGCTGCGAACTGTGCTGCAATACTGCATTCACAATCGGCAGCCCTGCCGGGGTATAGCGCAATATTTCGCGCTCGGCAATGATGGCGGTGACTTGTAGCTGGTTCAGCGCACGATCCTGGTCAAGAATTAAGCTGCTGCGGCTACTGGAGCGGCTGCTGGTGCTTCGGTGCGGTGGCTTTTGGCCGCGTCTTCGCGTTGTACCGATTTCATCATCGGCGAAGGAGCTGTTTCAGCTTTCTTCATTTTAACGGTCAGGTGACGCAACACGGCATCATTGAATTTGAATGCTGTTTCCAACTCGACCAGGGTCTCGTTGTCGCATTCGATGTTCAGGCAGATGTAGTGTGCTTTAGGCAGCTTTTGGATCGAGTAAGCCATTTGACGGCGGCCCCAATCTTCCACGCGGTGAACCGAACCGCCGCGGGTGGTTACGCTGGCTTTGTAGCGTTCGATCATCGCGGGCACTTGCTCGCTTTGGTCCGGATGGACGATAAAGACTATTTCATAATGACGCATGCAAACTCCTTCAGGTCGGATTAATAATCGCCCACCCCGGCGTCAAGACGGGTGTGGGAAGGTCAGCCGAAGATTATAACCGCCTTTTGCAAACGTTTCAATCATTCTTCAACAAGCGGCCCATGCCCGGGGCCGGCCAGACGCTTTTTCCTGTGCATTCCAGTATTTCACACGAAATTCGCGCAAATAACAGAAATCCCCTTGCATCTCGGGCGATACTGTACAAAAATACAGTCTGTTCATATAGACAGCATTTTAGTATGCACCCACCGCTCATGATCAAGCTGACAGCACGACAAGAACAAATCCTGAACCTGATCAAGGACGCGATTGAAAATACGGGTTTCCCTCCTACCCGTGCTGAAATCGCCAATGAATTGGGTTTCAAATCGGCCAATGCGGCCGAAGAGCATTTGCAAGCCCTGGCCCGCAAGGGCGCCATCGAGATTTCGCCTGGTACCTCGCGCGGCATCCGCCTGATCGGTACGGCGGCGAGTGCGTCCGCCGACATGCTGCCCTCGAAGGTGCCGGCAGCACTGCTGTTGTCGCTGCCGCTGATCGGCCGCGTGGCTGCCGGCTCGCCCATCCTGGCACAGGAAAACCTGGAAGCGAGCTACAACGTGGACCCGGCCCTGTTTTCGGCCAAGCCCGACTTCCTGCTGAAGGTGCGCGGCTGGTCCATGCGCGACGCCGGCATCATGGATGGCGATTTATTGGCCGTCAAGAAAGTCGACAGCGCCAAGAATGGCCAGATCGTCGTCGCCCGCATCGGCGACGAAGTCACCGTCAAGCGCTACAAGAAAACGGGTTCCGTCATCGAACTGCTGCCGGAAAACCCCGACTTCAAGGTCATTACCGTGTCGCCGGAAGATGAATTCGCACTGGAAGGTTTAGCGGTAGGACTGATGCGCAGCTGGCATTAAACGCACAAGCTAAAAAGGGCCGCAACAGCATGACTGTGGCGGCCCTTTTTTATTACCCAGGTGTTTTATGCGTCCAGGGCACTACGGAAATCCTCGAGCAAATCCGCCTCATCCTCGATACCCACCGACACGCGGATCAGCGACTCGGCAATGCCCATGCTGGCGCGCCGCTCTGCGCCCATCTCGTAAAAGATCGTGTGGGCGACGGGAATGACCAGGGTGCGCGTGTCGCCGAGGTTGCTCGCTGGAATGGCCAGGTTCAGGCGGTTCAGGAAATCGAAGCAGTCAATGCCGTCTGTCAGCTCAAAGCTGAACAGGGAACCATAGCTGCGAAACAAGTCCGTCGCCAGCGCGTGCTGCGGGTGCGACGCCAAGCCCGGGTAATGCACGGCAGCCACGCGCGGGTCGGCGGCCAGCATGGTGGCCAGCGCCAGGGCGTTCGAGCAGGTGCGGTCCATGCGCAAGGCCATGGTCTCCGCGCCGACGGCGATATGGTGCGCCGCTTCCGGTCCCAGCGAAGCGCCGAAGTCGCGCAAGGCCTTGGCACGGATTTGCGCGATGCCCCACTGCGCGGGCGCCGCCTTCTTGTAGTTTTCAAAGATATTCGGGTACCGCGTCCAGTCGAACACGCCCGTGTCCGTCAAGCTGCCTCCCAACGCATTGCCGTGGCCGCCGATGGATTTCGTCAACGCATTGACCACCAGCCCCGCGCCCACCGCTTTCGGGCGGAACAGGTACGGCGTCGTCATCGTATTGTCGACGATATACAAGATGCCACGTTCCTTGCACAGCGCGCCAATCTTCGCCAGGTCGGCGATCTGCGTGCGCGGATTGGCGATGGTTTCCACGAACACGATGCGCGTGGCCGGCGTGATGGCGGCGGCCACGTTGGCCACATCGGTGGCATCGACAAACGACACGCCGATGCCCTGCCCCGTCACCGTTTGCCACAGGCTGTTGGTATTGCCAAACAAAAAGGCCGACGACACCACATGGTCGCCCGCGCGCAGCAAGGATTGCACCACGGCGCCGATGGCGCCCATGCCGGTGGCGAAGCACAAGGTCGCCACGCCGTCTTCCATCTTGTTGACCTTGTCTTCCAGCGCCGAAACCGTCGGGTTGCCCTGGCGGCCATAGCGAAAACCCGGCTCCTTGCCCTGGAATACGGAAGCGAGCTGGCGCGCATCGCCATAGCCAAAAGCGACGGAATTGTGCACGGGCTTGTGCAGGGAGCCATGCTCGATGCCCTTGCGGCGGTCGTTATGCAGGATGGTGGTGGTAAAGCCGTAGTTTTTTTTATCGTTCATGATCGCAAAGAAAAAAAAGCCCGGCATCGGCCGGGCAGCTTACTTATGCTTCCGTTGTCGCCAGGTTCAGGTTCAGCTGGGAACGCGGCGTATCTTCGGGCGCTGCCGCCTTCGGATGGTGGCGCGCATATTCCAGGCGGTCCAGGTATTCCTGCGACACGTCGCCCGTCACGTACACGCCATCGAAGCACGAGGCCTCGAAGTTCGTCAGTGCCGGATTGACGTCGGCAATCGCCTGCTTGAGCGCGCCGATATCCTGGTACACCAGGTAATCGGCCGTGATTTCGCGGCACACTTCTTCCGTCGTGCGGCCGTAAGCGATCAGTTCGTCGCGCGTCGGCATGTCGATGCCATACACGTTCGGGTAGATAACCGGTGGCGCGGCCGAGGCGAAGATGACTTTCTTCGCACCCGCTTCGCGCGCCATCTGCACGATTTCACGGCTGGTGGTGCCGCGCACGATGGAATCGTCGACCAGCAGTACCACTTTATCCTTGAATTCGGATGGAATCGCGTTGAGCTTCTGGCGCACGGATTTCTTGCGCGCCGCCTGGCCAGGCATGATGAAGGTACGGCCGATGTAGCGGTTCTTGATGAAACCTTCGCGGTATTCCAGGTTCAGCGCCAGGGCCAGCTGGATGGCGGCCGGACGCGAGGAATCGGGAATCGGCATGACCACGTCGATATGCACGCCAGGCAATTCGGCACGGATCTTTTCAGCCAGGTATTCACCCATTTTCAGGCGCGTGGCGTACACCGAGGCGCCGTCGATGACGGAGTCGGGACGGGCCAGGTAGACGAATTCGAACACGCAGGGATTCAGGCTGGCATTGTCGGCGCACTGGGCGCTGTGCAATTTCTTGTCGGCATCGATGAAGACGGCTTCGCCGGGACCGATATCGCGCACGAAGCGGAAACCCATGCCTTCCAGGGCCACGGATTCGGAGGCGATCAGGTACTCAGGACCCTGCTCCGTTTCATTGATGCCCAGGCACAGCGGACGGATGCCGTGCGGGTCGCGGAAGGCCAGCAAGCCCACGCCGGCGATTTGCGCGACGGCAGCGTAGCCGCCCTTGACGCGGCGGTTCAGCACAGTGATAGCCTTGAAGATGGCTTCCGGGTCCAGGTTCAGGCCCGTCGTCGCTTCCTGGATTTCATGCGCCAGCACGTTGAGCAGCACTTCCGAATCGGAATCGGTATTGATGTGGCGGCGGTCGTTCTTGAACATTTCCTGTTTCAACTGTTCCCAGTTGGTCAGGTTGCCATTGTGCGCCAGGGTGATACCAAACGGTGCATTCACATAAAACGGCTGTGCTTCCTCTTCGCTCGACGAACCGGCCGTCGGGTAGCGGCAATGGCCGATGCCCGTCGTGCCTTGCAGCGAACGCATGTTGCGCGTACGGAAGACGTCACGCACCAGGCCATTGGCTTTGTGCATGGAAAACATACTGCTGTGATTGGTCGCAATCCCTGCCGCGTCCTGACCGCGATGTTGCAGGAGCAACAATGCATCATAGAGCAATTGATTGACAGGTTGATGGGAAACGACGCCGACGATGCCACACATGGTGTGCTCCTAAACTGTGCTACTGATTTTAAAAAAATTCAAAATTTCACATGCTGCGCGTAAGCGGCAGGCAGATAAGGCTTGATGGCACGCGCACCCTGCTCCGCGAACGGGCTGAGCAGCGCATTTTTCCAGAATGGCTGCTGCGGTATGGAAGTCATGCCACACAAGATGACGGCGGTCAGCACGATCACAAGGCCCCGCGCCACGCCGAACAGGCTGCCCAGGGTGCGATCGGCCAGGCTCAGGCCCGTCACCTTGACCAGTGCGTCGACCGTCATGGACAGCAATCCCATCAAAATGCGCACGCCGATGAACAGCACCACGAAGGCCAGCAACAGGCGAACGGCTTCGCCTGGCACGGCTTCCGGCAGGAATTTCGCCAGGGTGGCGCCATACGCGTTGGCAATGACGAAGGCCACGATCCAACTGACCAATGACAGTATTTCCTTGACCAGGCCACGCATCATGCTGATCAGCACGGACGTCACCAGCACAAACAGCACTAGGTAATCGAAGATCGTCACGCGCGTTCAGCCTTGCAACATCACGCCGGCACCAGGCTGCCGCCCAGACCCAGCTTTTGCAGCTTGGCGCGGGTCTTTTCGGCATCTTCGCGGTTGCCGAACGGCCCCACGCGCACGCGGATACGCTCACCCGCCGGGCTGGAGACTTTCTGCGTATAGGATTTGATGCCCGCTTCGCGCAGCTTGTCCTGCAATTCATCGACCTTGTCCTGCGTCGCCAGGGCTGCCACCTGCACCACGAACTTGCCGTTGCCCGCGTCGTGTGCCTTGTCTTGTGCTTTCTCTTGCGGCTTGTCGAGTGGCTTGCCTTCCAGAATCGCCATGGCGCGCGCCGCATCGTCGGCAGATTGCGCCGGTTTGGCAGGCTTGGGCTCAGGCTTGACTTCCGGCTTTACCTCATGCTTCGGTTCAGGCTTGGGCTCGTGTTTCGGCTCGGGTTTGGACTCAGGCTTGGTGTCATGCTTCGGCTCGGGTTTTGGCTCCACCTTGACAGGCTTGGACTCCGGCTTGGGCTCGGGTTTCGCTTCCACATAGGCCGGCTTGGCAGGCGCAGGCTGGACGGCCGCCAACACGGGGGCCGGCACCGGTGCCGGTGCGGGCCTGGCCGCTGGCGGCAGGGGCGCGTCGATGATTTCCTCGGACTGGTCCAGGCCATTTGCTGCGGCCTGGGCAGGGGGAGCCGGCACGGGCGCCGGTGTAGGCGTCGCCTTTTCCTTCGATGGAATGTCGATGGCGATATCGTTGAAAGGCGCCTTCGGCTCGGAATCGAGCAGCATCGGCAAGCCCACCGCCACGCCCAGGGCCAGGGCGATGGCCCCGACCAGACGGCGACGGGCGCGCTTTTTTTCAGGCAAGACCGGATCCGGCGCTTCCTTGCCGCCACGGCGCGATCCGCCGCCACCGGAGGTGTTGGCGGCGCGCTTGCGGGTCGGCGACTGTGCTTCGCCAGGGACATAAAAGCCGCTGTCTTCGCCAGAGGATTCTTGCTTGTTTTTAAACAGTTTCGAGAACAAGCCCATGCGTGATTTTCAGTCGAGTGCGTTTCAGTGAAGTGAGGATTTTCGGGCCTTCATCACGCCGGCAACGGTGAGGAAAGAACCAAAGACCACAATTCTATCATTCTCACCGGCCCGGCTCATTGCATTTGCAAAAGCTTCTGCCGGATCAGCGAAAATAGACACAGTATGTTCGCTGCTGTCGGGCTTATCTTCGAGCATGATCTGCACCTTGGCAGCCAGCTCGGAAGCCGTCGCCGCGCGCGGCGAAGGCAAGCCCGTCAGGCACCAGTGGTCGACGTGTTCGCTCATCGCGGCGAGCACGCCATCGATATCCTTGTCCTGCATGGAGCCGAACACCGCATAGGTGTACGGGTGATAGCCCATATTGCCCAGGTTCTGGTTCAGCGCCGCGGCCGCGTGCGGATTGTGCGCCACGTCGAGGATCACGCTGGGGCGGCCAGGCAAGACCTGGAAGCGGCCCGGCAGTTCCACCGTCACCAGGCCCGTGCGCACGTCCTGCGCGCCCACGGGCAGTGTCAGCTTCAGCACTTCCAGCGCCGCCAGCACGGCGGTCGCATTGAGGATCTGGTTGGCACCGCGCAAGCTTGGATACGCGAGCGAATTGCGGCGCTGCTCGCGCCCGCCATAGTTCCACTGCTGCTTGTCGCCCGAATAGTTGAAATCGCGGCCCATCAACCACAGGTCGGCGCCGATGGTCTCGGCATGGTCGATCAAGGACTGCGGCGGCACGGGGTCGCTGCAGATGGCCGCCTTGCCTGGACGGAAGATGCCCGCCTTTTCAAAACCGATCGCTTCGCGCGTGTCGCCCAGGTAATCCGTATGGTCGATATCGATGCTGGTGACAATGGCCACGTCCGCATCGATCACGTTGACGGCATCGAGGCGTCCGCCCAGGCCCACTTCCAGGATGGCCACGTCCAGCTTGGCTTGCGACAACAGGTGCAAAATCGCCAGCGTGGTGAATTCGAAATACGTCAGCGGCGTGTCGCCGCGCACGGCCTCGACCGCGTTGAAGCTGGCGACGAGCTGTTCGTCGCTGGCCATCTCTCCCAGCACGCGCGCACGCTCATTGAAATCGAGGAAATGCGGCTTGATGTACAGTCCCACTTTGTAGCCGGCGCGCAACAGTACCGATTCCAGCATGGCGCAGGTGGACCCCTTGCCATTCGTGCCCGCCACCATGATCACGGGGCAAGTGAAAGCCAGTTGCATGCGCGCCTTGACGGCTTGCACGCGGTCCAGGCCCATGTTGATCTGGGTTTCCGAATGGCGGGTTTCCAGCATGGCGAGCCATTCCGGCAAGGTGGTGGGGAGGATTTGCATGGGAGACTTCTTGATGAGGAGACAGTGCGCGAGGCGCGCAAACGATGTGGCGTGGCAACCGGGCGGGTCCGCAGGACACCGCCCGGCCTGTTACTCTGGCGTTAAGCCAGGACTTCGACAGCCTGGTTTTGCAACAAGGCCAGCAAGCGGGCGATTTCTTCGCGCATCTTGCGACGGTCGACAATCATGTCGACGGCGCCCTTGGTGACGAGGAACTCGGCGCGCTGGAAACCTTCCGGCAGCTTTTCGCGCACGGTGTTTTCAATCACGCGCGGGCCGGCAAAGCCGATCAGCGCTTTCGGCTCGGCGATCACCACGTCGCCCATGAAGGCGAACGAGGCGGACACGCCGCCCATGGTCGGGTCGGTCAGCACGCTGATGAATGGCAATTTCTTTTCCGACAGCTTGGTCAGCATGGCCGTGGTTTTCGCCATCTGCATCAAAGAGAGCAAGCCTTCCTGCATGCGCGCGCCACCGGTAGCGGTGATGCAAATGAACGGCACTTTCTGTTCCAGCGCGGTCTGCGCGCCGCGCACGAAGCGCTCGCCCACGACGGAGCCCATGGAGCCGCCCATGAATTCGAATTCGAAGCACGCCACCACCACTGGCAGGCTCATGATGGCGCCGCCCAAGACAACCATCGCATCCGTCTCGCCCGTCGCTTCCATGGCGGACTTCAGGCGGTCCGGGTATTTCTTGCTGTCCTTGAACTTCAAGGTATCGACGGGCAGGATTTCCTGGCCGATTTCATAGCGGCCGCCCGCGTCGAGCAAGCTGTCGAGACGTTCACGCGCGCGGATGCGCATGTGATGGTCGCATTTCGGACACACGTGCAAATTCGATTCCAGGTCCGTACGATACAGCACGGCTTCGCACGATGGGCACTTGACCCACAGGCCTTCCGGCATGGTCTTGCGCGCGGCAGCATCAGAACGCTGTATGCGCGGTGGCAGCAGTTTTTCCAACCAACTCATATTTTCTCCTTGGGCCCTTGTAGGGGTAGCGTCGGTGGACGCCCCCGGCAGACGGTCAACGGCGACGCCTTGCAAGGCGCCACCAAAAATTTTATCTATTGCACAATGACAGGCATTCAGTGGCCGAAGTGTAGCCGTTTATCGCCGGGCTGTCGAACTTTGCCGCCAACGCAACTTGCTTAAGAGGCAAGTTTACTCAGGCGTCCAGTGCGGCGCGGATGCCTGCCGTAAAGTTGCGCACGGCGTCCACGGCGCCTCCTGGCGGCGCATTTTCTATCTCCTGGATGATGCGGCTGCCGATCACAACGGCATCGGCCACCTTGGCCACGGCCTTGGCCGTGGCGCCATCGCGGATGCCGAAGCCAACGCCGATCGGTAATTTTACATGCTGGCGGATGGCCGCGAGGCGCTCTGCCACCTGTTCCGTATCAATGTTGCCTGCACCCGTGACACCCTTGAGCGACACATAATAGCTGAAGCCACCGCCAACCTTGGCCACTTGCGCGATGCGCTCTTCGGTCGAGGTAGGCGCCAGCAGGAAGATCAGGTCGAGGCCGGCCGCACGCATGGCGGCCGCGAACTCCTCGCACTCTTCCGGCGGATAGTCGACGATGATGGCGCCATCGGCGCCGGCCGCTTGCGCTGCATCAATAAACGCGGCGCTGCCGATGCGCTCGATGGGGTTGGCATAGCCCATCAGTACCACGGGCGTCGTCTGGTTCGTTTCGCGGAACTGGCGCACATAAGCGAACACATCGTGGATGCCGACATTGAATTTCAAGGCGCGTTCGCAGGCGCGCTGGATGACGGGACCTTCGGCCATGGGATCGGAAAACGGCACGCCCAGCTCCAGCACGTCGGCGCCGCCCTCAACGAGCGCGTGCATCAAGGGCACGGTGGCGTCAGGGCCGGGATCGCCGGCGGTAATGAAGGTGACCAAGCCGGTCTTGTTGTGGGATTTTAAGTTGGCGAAGGTGGCGGCGATACGGGACATGGGGAGCTTTCTTTATCTGTGAGGAATGTCGGATGACGCGCTGGCGCGCCAATCCGACCTGTTTGACATGGGGTTTATCAGTTGCTTAACTGAAATTCAATCCCATGCGTTCCGCCACGGTATGCATGTCCTTGTCGCCACGGCCCGACAGGTTGGCCAGCACGATCTGGTCTTTCGGCAAGGTGGCCGCCAGCTTGGCCGCGTAAGCCAGCGCGTGCGACGATTCCAGGGCCGGGATGATGCCTTCGATATGGCAGCAGTCATGGAAAGCCTGCAATGCCTCGTCATCCGTGATCGACACATATTGCGCGCGGCCCGAATCTTTCAACCAGGCATGTTCCGGGCCCACGCCCGGGTAGTCCAGGCCGGCCGAGACGGAATGCGTCTCGATGATCTGGCCATTCTCATCCTGCAGCAGATAGGTACGGTTGCCGTGCAGCACGCCAGGGAAACCCGCCGTCAAGGACGCCGAGTGCTTGCCCGTATCCAATCCCTCACCGGCCGCTTCCACGCCGATCAGTTTCACCTCTTTCTGGTCGATGTACGGGTAAAAAATGCCCATGGCGTTCGAGCCGCCGCCGATACAGGCGACCACGTAGTCGGGTTGACGGCCCGTCATTTCCGGCATTTGCACCAGGCATTCCTCGCCGATCACGGACTGGAAGTCGCGTACCATCATCGGATACGGATGGGGGCCGGCCACGGTGCCGATGATGTAAAAGGTGTTTTCGATGTTGGTGACCCAGTCGCGCATGGCTTCGTTCAGCGCATCCTTGAGGGTCTTGGAACCAGATTCGACGGGCACGACGGTCGCGCCCAGCAATTTCATGCGGTACACATTCTGCGCCTGGCGCTTGACATCTTCGCTGCCCATGTAGACCACGCATTCGAGGCCGAAGCGGGCACAGATGGTGGCCGTAGCCACCCCATGCTGGCCGGCGCCCGTCTCGGCGATGATGCGCGGTTTGCCCATGCGCTTGGCCATCAGGGCCTGGCCGATCACGTTGTTGATCTTGTGCGCGCCCGTGTGGTTCAAGTCTTCGCGCTTGAAATAGATTTGCGCGCCGCCGGCCATTTCGGACCAGCGCTTGGCGTGGTAAATGGGCGATGGACGGCCAACGAAATGTTTCAGCTCGTAGCGGAATTCTTCCAGGAATTCCGGGTCGGCGCTGTAGCGCGCATAGGCGTCTTTCAGCTCGGCCAGCGCGTGCGTGAGCGTTTCGGCAACAAATGCGCCGCCATACGGGCCGAAGTGGCCGCGCGGGTCGGGAAACGGGTAATCGGTGGCGTGGAACAATGCGGCGGCTGCGCCGGGCGCGGCGCTGTGGTCATGCGTGTGGTCATTCATGGTGGTTTCCTCTGGCAATGATGGCATCGGCATCCTGCACCGCGGCGATGAACGCGCGGACTCGGGATGCGTCCTTGATACCCTTGGACGCTTCGACACCACTGCTGATGTCGACGGCGTAAGGGCGCACGCGCAGCACTGCGTCAGTCGCGTTTTGTACGCTCAAGCCACCACTTAAAACGACCCGAGGCGCGAGTTCTTTTGGAATGAGGGACCAATCAAATACCTTTCCTGCACCGCCGTAGGCATCCACATAGGTATCGAGCAAGAGGCTGGAGAACAAGGGACTGGCGGCGCGATAGCGCTGTTCGTATTCTAGCAAATCTTCGCAGCGGGTGTCAGGTTTCACCCTGAACACTTGCGTAAACGGCGTATGCACGGCGCCAGCCAGCGCGGCACTGTGTTCCGGCGTCTCGTCGCCATGAAATTGCAGCAGCGACAAGGGCGCCACGGCCTTGGTGGCCCGCACCTCTTCCAGCGTGGCGTTGACGAACAGGCCCACCGTCGTCACGTACGGCGGCATGGCGGCGATCAGGTCGGCCGCCTGCCGGGGCGTCACGTAACGGGGACTTTTCGGATAAAACACGAAGCCGATGGCGTCGGCGCCTGCCGCCACGACCGCCTGGATGTCTTCGACGCGGGTCAGGCCGCAGATCTTGATACGTGTGCGAGGCATGCTATTCCTTGATGTTATTGCTTGATGTTATTGCTTGATGCAAAACGTCAGAACCAGGGCAAAGCGCTGCTGCTGTCTTGCGGTAACGCCCATTTCGGATCGTAATCGATCTGCGCCAGGTACAGGCCGTCCGGCATGAAAGTGGGCGCCGCCGCGTGCCGGTCTTTGCTTTCAAGCAAGTGCCCGAGCCAGTCCGGCTTTTCGCGTCCCGTGCCAATATACACGAGCGAACCGACCAGGTTGCGCACCATGTGGTGCAGGAAGGCATTCGCCGTAATGGTGAAGATGACGCAATCGCCGCGCCGCTCGATGCGGATATCATGCATCAGCTTGACGGGCGACTTGGCCTGGCATTGCGCGGCGCGGAAGGCCGTGAAATCGTGCCAGCCCAAGAGCGGTTGCACGGCCTGGCGCATCAGTTCCACGTCCAGCGGACGGAAAAAGAAGCCGGCGCGCCCCTCCACCAGCGGCGAGCGGGTGGCGTTGTTATACAATACATAATGATAAGTGCGCGCGCGGGCGCTAAAGCGGGCGTGGAAGAAATCGTTGACGGTGGGGTCGCCGGCCAGCTCTTTGGCCCAGCGCACGGCGATGGATTTCGGCAGGAAGGCGTTGACGCCGCGCACCCAGGAGTGCACGTCGCGGTTCAGTTCCGTATCGAAGTGCACGACTTGCTCGAGCGCATGCACGCCCGTATCCGTGCGGCCGGCGCAGGTCGTGGCCAGGCGCACGCGGGCAAACTGCTCCAGCGCGTTTTCCAGCTGGTCCTGCACCGTCTGCCCATCTTCCTGTTTCTGGTATCCATGCCAGGCCGTGCCGTCATACTGCAGACCGAGGACGATACGCTTGAATGGCGTTGCTGTCGTAATATTTTGCATCGGAGCATTATACCGGCGCAGCAGCCTGCCGCGCCGGCGGGCATTGCTAGCTAAGGAGTGCCTTCATTGTATTCGCCTTGGCGACCTGCTCTTCGCTGCCGCCCTTGATGACCTCATCGATCAACTCACGCGCGCCTTCCTTGTCGCCGATTTCCTGGTAAGCGATCGCCAAGTCCAGCTTGGTATCCATTTCCATGTGGATGGCCGACAGCGGGTCGTCCACGCCCACGCTGGCCGTCTTGCCATCGTTGAGGTCCAGGTCGATGCCGGACAGGTCGAATTCTTGCGCGGGCGGTATGACTTCCGGCAAGGTGGCTGGCGTTTGCGCGTCGTCAAACAGGCTGTCGATGGATGGCTTGGCCGCCGCGACCGGCGCGGCAGCCGGCGCCACGGGCGCGTCAAGGTCGAAATGGGCCAGGTCCACATCCTTCAACGGATCAGGCAAAGGCGTCAAACCGGCGCCCACGCCATTCACGGGGCCCGCTGGCGGTTCCAGGTCCAGGCCGAAATCCATGCTGGCGTCATAGTGCGCATCCTGCGCGGCAGACACCGGCTTGCTGTCCGGCCCCGGCATGATGATCGGGTCGCTGGTGGAGACAGGCTCGAAATCGAGGCTGTCGAGGTCAAAATCGAGAGGATCGCGCGCATCGCGGGCGCTCACGGCGGACACCGGCTCTGCCGGCGCCAGGTCGGCCGCCGGGGAAGACAGGTCGTCGGGCAAGTCCATGCTCTGGCCATGCAAATCGTCGCCGGCCCCCTTGCTGAGACTGACGACGGCATCGTCTTCCGTATCGCCATACAAGGGGTTGGTGGGATCGAGCGCCAGGCCCAGCGCGGCCGCCTGCGGCCACTCTTCGCCCTGGCCCCGCGTCAGGCTGTACAGCTCGCTAGCCTGGTCTTCAAACGCGCGCACATCGTTGCGGGCGGAATAGATTTCCAACAATTTCAAGCGGACTGCATGGCGCTCGGGGTGGATGCGCAAGGCTTCCTTGAGGATATCTTCGGCCTGGCCATCGCGGCCGTAGGCGATATACACGTCCGCTTCGGCAACAGGGTCCGTTTCATTCGCATCGAGCATGCTGGCGCCCGCTGCGGCGGCCACGCCGGCAGCGGCGGCGCCCGTACCGAACAGGTGGTTGCTCGCTTCGGACTGCTGGTCTTCCGGCGCCAGTCCGGACGATGGCACCACTGGCGCTTCCGGCTCGAACACGGGGGCGATATCTGCGGCGGGCGGCGGCGTCTCCTTGCGGCGGCGCGCAATCACCAATGCGGCCACGGCCGCCAGCAACGCGGCGATGCCTATGCCGATGGCGCCCAGGTGGTCGTTGATCTTGTCGGTGATGGTCGGTTCCAGCGGCGACGGTTTTTTCACCAGCGGCACCGGCTTGGCCTTGGGAACAGGCGGCTGCGCCTCGGCCGGCGCACTGGCGATGGCCGATGCACTGGCAGCGGCCTCGGCCGGCTTGGCGGGTGCCGGAGCGCTCTTGTCAGCCATGGCCTTGCTCTTGACCGCCATCAACTTTTCCAGGTCGCTGACATTCTTTTCCAGCTCCTTGACGCGCGCGGCCGCTTCATCGACCTGCTTGGCCTTGGCGATCTTGTCCTCCTCGCTGGCGACGGCGCTCTTGCCGGCCGACTTGGCCGCCGGCTCCGCCTTCGACAGTTTCAGCTTGTCTTGCGATTCGCTCACGGCCGTCGGCTTTTCCTGCACGCGGGTAGGCCCGATCTTGCCAGCCGTGCTTTGCGTCGATTGCGCCGCCTTGGCCGGCTTGCTTTGCGATACCTGCCCCGCCAGCTTGTTGCGATAGGCGTCGAAATCGATGGCGTGCGCCGTCACGACGCCCTTCGCTGCGGCCGCGTCGGTGGCGCGCACGGCGTCCGCGCCCGGCACGGCCAGGATGCGCCCGGCCTGCATGCGGTTCATGTTCTCGCCCTTGAAGGCATCGGGATTGGCACGGTACAGGGCGACAAGCATCATGTCGAGCGAGACGCCCGATGGTTTCAGTTCGCTGGCGATGCGGCTCAGGGTATCGCCCGCCTTGACCTTGTATTCGCCGGCCGGCTTTTTCGGCGCTTGCGGCGCAACACCAGCGGCGGCAGGCTTGGCCTTGCCTGGCTCCACGGGCGCCGTCACTTGCGCGCCGCGCGTCTGGCGCGCTTCGGGCGTGTCGAGCACGAATGCATATTCGCGCACCTGGCGCCCGCTCTTGCTGCTCAGTTCCAGCAGCAAATCCACCAGGGGTTCAGCCACCGGTTGCGCCGAGCTGATGCGGATGAAGGACGTGCCGTTGCGGCTTTCCACGGCAAATGTCAACGCGTTCAGGGCGGGATTGAATTCCACGTTGGCCTGGCGGTAGGCATCCGGCGGCGCCAGTTTGGCCAGCAGGCTAGCTGCCTCGCCTGGCTTGACGGCCGATAATTCGACCTCGGCGCGCAGCGGCTGGCCGGCGGCGGACAACACCGTGATCTTGCCCAGCTCGGCTGCGGATGCCGCCGGTGACAATAACACCGCACAGGCGACAGCGCTGCTGAGTGTTTTAATGGCAAGGGAGGCGACCCGGGGACGAGTGTGTACAGGCATAGTTGGCGGCATCTTAGTTGACATGGGAAAACTGTTACTTTTCCAGAGGTATCAACATATCATCATGCCCAGAGCTATGCAAGCTCCGCATGGTTGAGCCTTGATGGCTTCAGGGCGAAAAAAAAGCCGGGGAAACAGCCCCGGCTTGATCTTGATCAGCAATTTATTGCCATTACGCGTCGAGCAAAATGCGCAGCATGCGGCGCAGCGGCTCGGCAGCACCCCACAACAATTGATCGCCCACGGTGAAGGCGGACAGGTACTCGCCGCCCATGCTCATCTTGCGCACGCGACCGACGGGTATCGTCAGGCTGCCCGTGACGGCGGCCGGCGACAGGTCGCGCACGGACGCTTCGCGCGTGTTCGGCACGAATTTCACCCATTGATTATTGCTGGCGATGATGTCGTTGATTTCATCGAGCGGCACGTCTTTTTTGAGCTTGATGGTCAGCGCTTGCGAATGGCAGCGCATGGCGCCGATGCGCACGCACAGGCCGTCGACGGGAATTTCCTTGGTGCCAAAGTCGATGCCGCGGCCCAGGATCTTGTTCGTTTCCGCGCCGGCCTTCCATTCTTCCTTCGACTGGCCGTTGCCCAGGTCCTTGTCGATCCACGGGATCAGGTTCCCGGCCAGCGGCGCGCCGAATTGCTTGATCTCGTCCGGCGAGTAACCGTGCTGGGTAGCCAGCACCTGGCGGTCGATTTCCAGGATGGCGGAAGCCGGGTTTTCCAGCAGCGCCTTGACGGAGCCGTTGATGGTGCCAAACTGCGTCAGCAGCTCGCGCATGTGCTGCGCGCCGCCGCCCGATGCCGCCTGGTAGGTCATCGACGTCATCCAGTCGATCAAATCGTGCTGGAACAGGCCGCCCAGGCCCATCATCATGCAGGAGACGGTGCAATTGCCGCCGATGTAGTTCTTCACGCCCTTGCCCAGCGCATCCTTGATGACGTGCAAGTTGACGGGGTCGAGCACGATGACGGCGTCTTTTTCCATGCGCAAGGTCGAGGCCGCATCGATCCAGTAGCCATTCCAGCCCGCTGCGCGCAGCTGCGGGAAAACAAAGCTCGTGTAGTCCCCGCCCTGGCAGGAAATGACGATGTCGCATTTGGACAGTTCGGCGATGTTGTTGGCATCCTTGAGGATGGTTTCATTCTTCGCCATGGCCGGCGCCGCGCCGCCCGTGTTCGAGGTGGTGAAAAACACCGGTTCGATGTGGGCGAAATCGCCCTCTTCCTGCATGCGCTGCATCAGGACCGAACCGACCATACCGCGCCAACCTACCAAGCCAACTAATTTCATTACCATTCCTCAAGATGAGACGGCGACTGCCGTCATTAAACTATTTTATCCCAGTGCTTTTACAACTGCATCGCCCATCGCCTCGGTACCGACCAAGGTGGTGCCCGCTTCGTGGATGTCGGCCGTGCGCAGCCCCTGCGCCAGCACTTGCTTGACGGCAGCCTCGATACGATTTGCCTGCTCTTCGCGGTTCAGCGAATAGCGCAACATCATGGCGGCCGACAAAATCGTCGCCAGCGGATTGGCGATGCCCTTGCCCGCGATATCGGGAGCCGAACCATGCGACGGTTCGTACAAACCCTTGTTGTTGGCATCGAGCGAAGCCGACGGCAGCATACCGATCGAGCCCGTCAGCATCGCGGCCGCGTCCGACAAGATATCGCCGAACATGTTGCCGGTCACCATGACGTCGAATTTCTTCGGCGCCCGCACCAATTGCATGGCCGCGTTATCAACATACATATGATCGAGCGCAACATCCGGGTATTCCTTGTGCACGTCGATGACAATATCTTTCCAGAACTGGAAGGTTTCCAGCACGTTCGCCTTGTCCACGCTGGTGAGCCTCTTGTCGCGCTTTTGCGCGGCCTGGAAGGCCACGTGGGCGATGCGGCGGATTTCGCCCTCCGCATAGCGCATGGTGTCGAAGCCTTCGCGCTGACCCTTGAACGGACCGTCCGGGCACTCGCGCACGCCGCGGGGCTGGCCAAAATAAATATCGCCCGTCAATTCACGGATGATCAGAATGTCCAGACCCGCCACCACTTCCGGCTTCAGGGTCGAGGCGCCCGCCAGTTCCGGATACAAAATAGCCGGACGCAGGTTAGCGAACAGGCCCAGGTTCTTGCGCAAGCCCAGGATCGCTTGCTCGGGACGGAACTGGCGCTCCAGATTGTCGTACTGGTAGTCGCCGACGGCGCCGAACAGCACGGCATCGGCCGCCTTGGCCAGGGCCAGCGTGCCTTCCGGCAAAGGGTGGCCATGGGCCGCATAGCCGGCGCCGCCCACGGGCGCGCTTTCCAGCTCGAACGATTCGCCCAGCACATTCAAGACCTTGACGGCTTGCGCGACAATTTCAGGGCCGATGCCGTCGCCGGGTAAAATTGCAATTTTCATATTTTTATCGATTAAATGACGTTGGCGAGCCACGGTTGAGTAGCGAGATGGCGTTCTTCGAAGGCGCGGATATCGTCCGCATGGCGCAGGGTCAGGCCGATATCGTCGAGGCCATTCATCAGGCAATATTTGCGGAAGGCATCGATCTCGAATGGATACGAGACGGAACCATTGCTGGTGCGCACGCACTGCTGTTCCAGGTCCACCACCAGCTGGTAGCCGGGGAAAGCCTTGACTTCATTGAACAGGTGCTCGACCTGGCTTTCCGACAGCACGATGGGCAGCAAGCCATTCTTGTAGCAGTTATTGAAGAAGATATCGGCAAACGACGGCGCGATGATGGCGCGGAAGCCATATTGATCGAGGGCCCACGGCGCGTGTTCGCGCGAGGAGCCGCAGCCGAAGTTCTTGCGCGTCAGCAAAATCGAGGCGCCCTGGTAGCGCCCCTCGTTAAGCACGAAATCCGGGTTCAGCGGACGGCGGCTATTGTCCTGGCCCGGTTCGCCATGGTCGAGGTAGCGCCATTCGTCGAACAGGTTGGGGCCGAAACCGCTGCGGTGGATCGATTTCAGGAATTGCTTCGGGATAATCGCGTCGGTGTCGACGTTGGCGCGGTCCAGCGGGGCCACCAGGCCTTCGTAAAGCGTAAATTTATCCATGCTGTTTCTACTCGGTAGGACGGGCGGCGCAGGGCGCCGGCACGTCACGGTTTATTTTCCGCCGGCGCCAGTGACGACCTGGCCGACTTTCTGCACATCGCGGCCAATGCCGGAGACGGTGTTGCAGCCAGACAGGATGACGGTGGCGATGAGGAGGGCGAAGAGTTTTTTCATGATGATTTCTTGATAGTAAGTAAGGGACTGGGAGCGCTAGTGTACGCCAGCGGCGCCAGTCCCTGCCCTCATCGCAAGCCCCGCACGTCGACAAAGTGGCCGGCGATACCCGCCGCCGCCGCCATCGCGGGCGACACCAGGTGGGTACGGCCGCCCTGCCCTTGCCGGCCTTCGAAGTTGCGGTTCGAGGTCGAGGCGCAGCGTTCGCCCGGTTCCAGACGGTCGGCATTCATGGCCAGGCACATGGAGCAGCCCGGCTCGCGCCACTCGAAACCGGCATCCTTGAAGATGCGATCCAGGCCTTCGCGCTCGGCCTGGTCCTTGACGAGACCGGAACCGGGCACCACCAGCGCCAGGCTGACGTTCGAGGCGCGGTACTTGCCGCGCACCACGGCAGCGGCCGCGCGCAAGTCTTCGATGCGCGAATTGGTGCAGGAACCGATGAAGACCTTGTCGATACGGATGTCTTCGATGGCGGTATTCGGTTTCAAGGCCATGTAGACCAGCGCCTTTTCCATCGCATCGCGCTTGACGCTGTCTTTTTCCTGGTCGGGGTCCGGCACGCGGCCATCGATGCCGATTACCATTTCGGGCGACGTGCCCCAGGTCACTTGCGGCACGATGTCGGCGGCATTGAGTGTGACGACCAGGTCGAAGCGGGCGCCCGGATCCGAATGCAGGGTGCGCCAATAGGCCACGGCGCGCTCCCAATGCGGACCGGCCGGGGAAAACGGGCGGCCCTTGACGTAATTGATGGTGGTGTCATCGACGCCGATGATGCCGGCGCGCGCACCCGCCTCGATGGCCATGTTGCACACCGTCATGCGACCTTCCATCGACAGGGCACGGATGGCCGAGCCGCCGAATTCGATACAGTAGCCCGTGCCGCCGGCCGTGCCGATCTTGCCGATGATGGCCAGCACGATATCCTTGGCCGTCACGCCGGCCGGCAAGGCGCCGTCGACTTGCACCAGCATGGATTTGGATTTCTTTTGCAGCAAGGTTTGCGTGGCCAGCACGTGTTCCACTTCCGACGTGCCGATGCCGTGCGCCAGCGCGCCGAAGGCGCCGTGCGTGGACGTGTGCGAGTCGCCGCACACCACCGTCATGCCGGGCAAGGTCGCGCCCTGTTCGGGGCCGATCACATGCACGATACCCTGGCGCTTGTCGTTCATGTTGAAGTAGGTCAAGCCGTAGTGCTTGGCGTTCTTGTCCAGCGTTTCTACCTGCAGGCGCGAAACCGGGTCGGCGATGCCGTCGACGCGGCTGGTAGTGGGCACGTTATGGTCGGCCACGGCCAGGTTGGCGGAAATACGCCACGGCTGGCGCCCCGCCACGCTGAGCCCATCGAAGGCTTGCGGGCTGGTGACTTCGTGCAGCAGGTGCCGGTCGATGTACAAAATTGTCGTGCCATCATCTTCGGCCCGAACAACGTGGGATTCCCAGAGTTTGTCGTAAAGCGTCTTCATCATGATTTATGCAGCGTTGCCACAGCCTGTTTAAGTGATCAAGTGATACCAAGTCATACGGTGATCCACAGGGATTATGCCATATATTGCGCAATACAGAACCGAAACAGGTAAAAGCGTGGGATTGGCGATACAAAGTTTGGCCACATTGTTATATATGAGCTGGAAATTGCCGATATCGGCACATTGGCGGCATGCCGGCCCCATCCGCAGGCAAGCTGCCGAACGAGTCACGGCGGAATCAGAAATTGATACTTTTTCCTTAACCTTTCGTGTATTGTATTTCGACAATAACGACAGGCGCGCGCCCCCGCACGCGCTTACAAGCGATGAGGACCTGAATGAAACTGCACTTATGGGCGCTGGCCGCCCTGACCCTGACCAACACGCACGCGGTCGCCGCCGCGCCAGGAGAAAGCTGCGTACAGGACTTGCGCGCCATTGGGCCCTTCCTGCTGGAAAACGATACGGGCGCACGCGCCCACCTGGCGCAAAAGGGCCAGGCCTATTTCGACCTGGCGCTGGCAAGCGCAAGCGAGGCCGCGGAAAACACTAATGATGAATCTGCTTGTAATGTAGTACTGGCCAATTATCTGAGTAAATGGCGCACAGGCCATCTGCAGATCGTGCCCAGCACGACATTGAAGCACAGCAAACCAGCGCCGCCCTCCACGCCAACGGCAACGGCAACGGCAAATACTGATCAAAGAGAGCCATCGCTGCAACTCCTGTCACCTCGGACCGCGTTACTGACACTACCCAGTTTTTTTCCTCGGTACAGCAACGCAATCGCTGATTTACTGACAAGCAAGCGCCACGATCTTGCCACCCGCCCCAACTGGATCATTGATGTCAGGCTCAATAATGGTGGTAGTGATAGCACTTATGCGCCGCTACTGCCATGGATCAGCTCAGGCGAGATCGTCAGCGTGGGTGGCGAATGGCTGTCCACGCCTGCCAATATCGCCGGACAGGAAGATATCTGCGCGCTGTTCGCCCCCGGTGATACCTCGTGCACGACATACAGTGAGCATGCCGTCGCCCGTATGCGCAGCGTCGCATCAGGCCAGTTCGTGACGCAACAAGCCGATGGACCTGTCAGCTATGGAAGTTTTCCCAGAAAGAAAATGCAGCCGGCCCGCGTGGCGGTACTGGTCGACCGCGATTGCGCGAGCTCCTGCGAAGAATTCCTGCTGGCAGCGCGGCAAAGTTTTCACGTCAAACTGATCGGGCGCAACAGCAATGGCACCCTCGATTACTCGAATTTGCGCCTGCATGCCTTGCCCTCAGGGATACGCCAGTTAATGTACGCCACCTCGCGCTCGGCCCGTTTGCCGCAGCTGCAGGTCGACCTGGGCGGCATCATGCCCGACATCTACCTGCCGCCGCCGAAGGACGAGGCGGAGCGCGCCCAGGAAATCGTGCGCGTGCAGCGCTGGCTGGAAGGCGGTAGTTTACGTTAATGGCAGCAGTGAATCTACCGTGTGATTCAGCAATAAAAAAACCCGCTGCATATCGACGCAGCGGGCTTTGATAGGAGCAAGCGCAGACTCAGGCAGCTAAACGCACACTACCTCTACACCCGTCCATCAGGAACGACAGACCGACTACCAGCACCAGCTCGCCTTCAGCCGAGCGGGCAGTACCGGTAATGCCTTCCACGGTGATGGCCGTCATCGGCTTGATCACCAGGTCGGCCGTGCCATCGACGGCTGCCACGGCAAGAATGTACGGCTGTGGCGCAGCAACAACAATGCCCACGCGCTCGCTGCACGATTCATAGCCCAGGGCGCCGGCCAGCGAACGCACGGGCAATGGACGGCCCTGGTCTTTCAGCACGGGCGCGCCGCCCACTTCCATGAAGGTTTCCGGCAATTCGACGACGCGCTGCACCACCGCCATCGGCAGCGCCAGCGCGGCGCCCGACGTCGACACGAGCATGGTCGGCACGATGGAAAGCTCGATCGGCAGGCGGATGGCAAACTTGGTGCCCTTGCCCAGCGACGACTCGATGTGGATGGCACCGCGGTTTTTCTCCACGGCCGTCTTGACCACGTCCATGCCCACGCCGCGTCCGGAGACGCTGGAAGCCACTTCCTTGGTCGAGAAGCCCGGCAGGAACACCAGCTGGAAGCATTCGTCGTTGCTCAGTTGCGCGTTTTCGCTGATCAGGCCTTTTTGCTGGGCCTTGCTGCGCAGGAAGGCCGGGTCCATGCCCTTGCCATCATCTTGCAGCACGATCATGACACTGTTGGCTTCCTGCCAGGCTTTGAGCGAAATATACGATTTGGCGGGCTTGCCGGCAGCCAGGCGCGCTTCCGGCGATTCGACGCCATGGTCGAGCGAATTGCGCAGCATGTGCACGAGTGGATCGTACAGGCTGTCGACAACCACGCGGTCGACTTCTGTCTCCGCGCCTTCGATGGTCAGCTCGACATCCTTGCCCAGGTCTTTCGCCAGTTCGCGCACCAGGCGCGGGAATTTCTGGAACAGTCGGCCGACAGGCTGCATGCGCGTGGCCAGGGTGGCCCGCTGCAGCTCGGTCGAGTAGCGCGAAGCGCGTTCCAGGGTTTCCGCCAGGGTCGCCATCAGGGTGGCGGCCTGACCTTCAAATTTGAATTGCAGCAAGCGTTCGAGCAGCACGGCAGCCTGGTTGGCAGCCTGCACCGACTCGCCGGCCACTTCCAGCAGTGCGTCGAGCTTGACGGCGTCGACGCGGATACTGTCTTCCTTGACGGGAGCGGCATGACGCACTTCCGGACGATCTTCACGCCGTTCCGCACCATCCCAGGCCTTGGCGGCCGGCTTGGCAACGGCAGCAGGGGCGGCGGCCACGACAGCAGGCGCAGCGGCGACGGCGGAGGCCGGTGCGGCAGCGACCTGGCTACCGGCCGGCACGACCGCGTTATACATGCCTTCCCAGTCCAGGCCATCGGCACTGGCGGTGGAAACAGCGGCGGCTGGCGCCACCACGACCACTTCGGCAACGGGCGCGGTGGCTTGCGTCACCACGGCAGCGGCAGGTGCAGGTGCAGGTGCGTCTATACCCTTGCCTTCGATGGCGTTCGTCAGGATGTGTTCCAACTCTTCCGGCATGGCCGGCAAACTTTCCGGCGCGGCACCGTTGGCCAGTTCCGTCAGCTGGTCGGCCACGAAACCGGACGCTTGCAGCGCCGCCTCGATGGCGATCGGCGTCACCGGCGCGGCGCCCGTGCGCAAAGCGTCGAACAGGTTTTCCGTCAGATGGCAGGCCGCCACCAGCGCGGGCAAGCCCATGAAGCCGGCGCCACCCTTGATGGTGTGGAAGGAACGAAACACGGCATTCAGTGTTTCCTTGTTGTCGGGATCACGCTCGAGGCGCAATAAGTGCTCTTCAACATTAACCGCAAGATCCATCGCCTCAACGACGAAATCCTTGAGCATATCGTCCATTAGAATCCCAAATCCGCAAGAAGGTCGTCTACATTATCCTGGTCCAGCGCCACCGACGGCACGGACGGGCCCTGCATCAGCGGCACCGGCTTTTGCGCCAATTTTTCGCGCACTTCGGCCGGCGCGTTGTCGCGCAGCAGCTGGGCAAGCTCGTGCTCCACCGTCTTGGTGATGTTGACCACTTTTTTGATCAGCTGGCCCGTGATGTCCTGGAAGTCCTGCGCCATCATGATTTCCAGCAAGCGCGCTTTTTCCGCTTCCGTTGCCTCGGCAACGGCTTGCGCGAACTGGCGCGTATCGCCGGCCAGGGCCTTGAATTCTGCCAGGCTCAGCTTGCCATCGAACAGCGCCGTCCAGCGGCTGTCCATGTCCTTGGCTTTCTTCGACAGCACATCTTGCGCCGGCATGCCTTCGTCGAGCGTATTCAGGACCTTGTTGGCGGCCTGTTCCGTCAGGGTGGCGACATATTCCAGGCGGTCCTGGGCATCGACGATCTGCGACGACGCTTCCGTCAACGCCTTGTCGTAGCCCAGTTCGCGCAGCGAATCGTGCAGCAGGCGCACGATGCCGCCCAGGCGTTCGAACATCGGCTTGTCGGACTGGTCGACAGGATCGGCCGCTTCGCCAGGCACGCCTGCGGCAGCCGCAGGTGGCGCTTCCGGCACGGCGGCGACTGGCGCTTCCGCTACGGCTGCCGGCACGGCGGCGCTGGCCGACACCGAATCGAACAGCGCGTCAAAATCATCGTCCGCGATCACGGCTGCGGGCGCTGCGGCAGGCGCGGGCTTGGGAGCGGCCGCACTTTGCGCAGATACTTCATCGAATAATGCATCAAAATCATCAGCGGCGTTGGTCATATCCCTGCTTCTCCATAATTTGTCAAAATTCCGCCTGAACTGTGCGTTTTACAGACTGATACCCACAATTTCTCGATTAAGATGATTTGAGGCAATACCGCTGCGATGGTGCGAGTGTAGCAGGGCGCCGCCCTGTTGGTAAATCTCAAAACGCGCTTCCTGGTGTAAAGCTGGCTCATAAGAGCTTTTCCGCCAGGAAATAAGTGTTCCTACCGTTGTATTTTGAAATACTACCATTGGCGTGCCTGCAAGACCACGCGCCGCACAAGAAATCCTGCTCGCGGGCGCCTGCGCAACAGTACGCCAAGGATATCGTTGCGGCTAAAACACGATCTTTCTGCTAATGTTGTCTATACTGAAGGTGCAATAGTATTGATAATTATCAAGTCTTTACATGAATACCATGCTGCCGCCGCGCCTACAATAAGGGGCGTTGCACGCGCTGAGTCACTGCCAAAGGACCTGCCATGTATAAGAAAATTCTGATCGCCACGGACGGCTCCACCGTCTCCAACCTGACGGCCTGTGCCGGCGTTGCCTTTGCCGAACAGATGCAAGCCGACATTCTTGCCGTGTACGTGGCGCCCGAATACCAGTACCCGGTGTATATCGAAATCATTCCCCCAAGCTATCCCAGCGAGGAGGAATACCGCATCGCCATGCGCAAGGCGGGCGCCGACCACTGGCAGCCCATCCTCGACGCTGCCGCCAAACACGGCCTGGAAGCGACGGGCCTGACCGCCTTTTCCGACAGCCCCGCCCTGAAAATTGTGGAAGTGGCGCAATTGCAGCAATGCGACCTGATTTTCATGGGCTCGCATGGCCGCAGCGGTTGGGGCCAATTGCTGCTTGGCAGCGTGACCAATAAAGTGTTATCGCACTCGAAATTACCGGTGCTCGTGCATAGGCTGATCAAGGAACCCCCATCAAAATAAGGGGTCACATGGCCTAGCAGGCCGCCGCAGCCCATATATCGGGTAAAAGGCAAAACTGCGACCATTTCAGTTAAAATAGCAACGTTTCTCGTTTCTTAACACCCGGCCGGCCGCAACGAAACGGCCAGGGAAAAATACACGCCTCCAGATTGCGCGCCTATGATACGTATTGTGATTGCCGACGACCACACCATCATGCGAGAAGGATTGAAGCGCATCCTTGACGGCGCGCCGGACATCGACATCGTAGGCGAAGCCATCGATGGCTTTGAGGTACTCAACCACGTACGCCAGGGCGGCTTCGACCTGTTGCTGCTCGACCTGTCGATGCCGGGCCGCAGCGGCGTCGATCTGATCCGGCAAATCCGCAGCGAGGCGCCCAAGCTGGCCATCCTGATCCTCACCATGCACGAGGAAGAGCAATATGCGGTGCGCGCCATCCGCGCCGGAGCGCAAGGCTATCTGACCAAGGAAAGCGCGGGCACCCAGCTGGTGGGCGCCATCCACAAGGTGGCGTCGGGGCGCCCCTACATCAGCGCAGAGGTGGCAGAGCAGCTTGTGCTCAACATCATGATGCCAAATGAAAGCTTGCTGCACAAACAGCTGTCGGACCGCGAGTTCGAAGTCTTTTCCCTGCTGGTGGCGGGCAAGTCGATCACGGAAATCGCCAACAATCTGCACCTGAGCGTGAAGACGGTGAGTACGCACAAGACCCGCATCATGCAAAAGATGGGCATGAGTTCGTTGTCGGAAATGGTCCAGTATGCCGTGGCGCACCGTCTGCTGTCCCCCTTCAAGACCTGACTGGCGCGCCAGCGCGTAGGAACAATCCTACATCAATTGCCACAGCTCCTACTGTCATATTCAGCCACTGCTGATATGAATTGCATACGGTTGTTGGCATACTGAAACCAGTAATCAAGTTGCTGGGAAGTTATTTCATCACACAGCAAGTCTTCAGCGAATTGAGCATTACCAGCCTGGACGCGCGCCGCCGACCCTTGCCCGCCCGCCGTCCTGCGCACCTTGTCATTCAACTCTGAACTACCTGTCACCAGGAGATGAACATGCTGTCCACGCAAACGCCTGAAACCCGCGCTGCCTCTCCATCGCTGGCCCCCTCCTCTCCGATGGAAGCGGGGCGTCAGCGCCAGGGTCGGCTCTGGTCGAACCTGAAGGAGGTGTGCGACCTGCTGCATATCTCCAGCGCCTGCACCATTGCCGCCGACGAACTGCTGTTCCAGCACGTGCAATTCAAGACGGGCCAGCGCGTGCACACCATCGGCCAGCCGTTCGACACCTTGTACATCGTCAATTCGGGCTTCCTGAAAACCGTGCTCATCGACGAATTCGGCAATGAGCAGGTACTCAGCTTTCCCATGAAGGGCGACATGCTGGGCGTCGATGGCATCCACTCGCGCCATTACTCCTCGGAAGCGGTGGCCCTGTCCGACTGCGACCTGATCCTGCTGCCGTTCAAGAAGCTGACGGCACTGGGCCGCGTGCACCTGGAGCTGGAAAATGTCATGTACGGCGTGATGAGCCGCGAACTGGTGCGCGAACAGGCGATGATCGGCATGCTGGGGGCCCTCAGCGCCGAAGCCCGCGTGGCGCGTTTCCTCGTCTCGCTGGCCGACCGCTTCGCGCAGATGGGCTACTCGAGCAAGCTGTTCAACCTGCGCATGACGCGCCATGAAATTGGCAGCTACCTGGGCCTGACGCTGGAAACGGTCAGCCGTACCCTGTCCGCCTTCAATGAAATCGGCCTGATCACGGTCGACCAGCGCACCATCGGCATCAAGGATCCGGACGCCCTGAAAACCCTGCGCCGTCTGCCGCCCTCGCGTTCGCGCGCCAAGCAGCTGGCCGCCGCCAAGCTCAAGGCCGACACCGCCGCCGCAGCCACCGCCTCGGCGCAATTGCTGGCCACCATTTAACGCCCCAAATAACGCCCCAAAAAGATTTCCTTCAAGCTTGGCACAGGCTTGACCCGGCCAAGGCGCGCACCGCCTTGCCGGGTCTTTTTTGCTGCCGCTCCCCTTCCGCGCCGCGCTTGCGGCCGCCTTTGCGCAGCACCCGGCGCACCGCCCTCGCCCAAGGTGCCGTGCCGCCGTAAAAAAGCGCAAATTCCGCACAAATAGGCCTTGCTTTTTGGGCCACATTCAACAATAATGCAAATACGAATCATTCTCAACTGAGATAAAGAAAGCCCAACATGCAAAGCTCAAAACCAGCCTTGATCCAGGATGCCGCTAGCGCCCACGTCCGTCCTCCCGTCAGCATGGCGCAACCGGCGCGCCGCATCACCAGCGAAGCGCTACTGCAGCAGGGCCGCGAAGTGGAAATTGAGCACAGCGGCAAAATCTATCGCCTGCGCGTCACCCAATTGAACAAGCTGATCCTGACTGCCTGAAGCAGCACGGCAGCCAGTCACCACACTCGCCAGCCAGTCGCGCTCCGTGCGCGCAGCCAGCTAAACCACCGCACAGGAGTGTTTGATGGCGAACGACCGACCTTCCCCGATGTTTCCGTCCCCGCAGGGCCAACAGCCTGAATTGCTGCTGTCGGCCGTGCTGCACCTGATGTCGCACTACCATGCGGGCAGTCCCTGCGAGAAACTGGCGGGTGTCATCGAACGCCACCTGCAAGTGTTGTCCAATTCGCCCGGCCTGGGGCCCGTGCTGCAAGCGACCTGCCAGCAGTTGTCGCAGCAATGGGCCGCCCTGGTGGCGCTGCACTGCCCTGCGCCGCCCAAGACCACCTTGTTTGAGCGCTTGGCACGCCTGCTGAGCGCCAAACGCCCTGTTTCACCCCTGCCGCAATAATTTCTCTTCAACACCTCCCATCGCCTAACAGGATATCGCCATGTGTGACAAAGACAAGTCCCTGCCCGTCATCAGCAATTGTTCCAGCGGCGAGGGCGAAACAGCCGCGCTCGCTTCGCGCCGCCGCCGACTGTGGGAACTGTCGCATACTTGCCATTGCCCGCTGGTCGGCGTGGGCTTGCCGCTGGGCTACCTGCGCAAGCTGGTGGGCAAGATGACGGGCGGGCGCGTGCTGGCCGACGACTACGAAGTGCACGTGGGCGCCGTGACGGAATGCGGTGCGCGCAACCGCCTGTCCGAAGCCCTGCAAAAGGAACTCGAACGCCGCTACGCCCCCGTGATCCTGCGCTTTCGCGGCGCCAAGACCACCGAACAAGTGGCCGAGCTGTGGCGCACGGCCGTCGCCAACGGCGACGTGTCGGGCGCCTTCTGGGCCGGCCTGACGCATCCGCGCTGCGATGCCGAACTGGAAGAGCAGATGTGCCGCGACTTGCACATGATCCAGCACCAGGCCGGCGCCTGCGTGCGCGCCGACATGGGCAAATTTACGGCCTTGCAGGAAGACAATGCGCGCCTGACGCACGAACTGGCCAAGCTGCAACAGCGCAGCCAGGCCATGCTGATGGAAAAAACGGGCGAGCTGGAACGCCAGGAAGCGGTGCTGCTGCGCACGCGAGCCGAAGCTATCGGCAAGGATAGCGTGATCGATGGCTTGCGCTTTGATCTGGCGCAGCTGCAGGCCGCCATCCCGGCGCTGGAATCGCGCACGCGCCTGGTCGAGCGCCTGGCGCAAATGGATGAGCGCGAAAAGGAATTGCGCCAGCAAATCACGGAATTGAAGCAGGCCCAGCCACGTCCGACCGCCGCCGTGCCGCCACCGGCGCCGAAGCTGGAAGTGTCGACGGGCGGCAAGCTGAAAATGCCGATCCGCCTGGTCGATCAAAGCGTCTTGTGCGTGGGCGGGCGCAGCGGCAATGTCGCCACCTACCGCGCCTTGATCGAGCGGGTCGGCGCGCAGTTCGCCCACCACGACGGCGGCCTGGAAGATAATGCCAACCTGCTCGATTCGAGCCTGGCAGCGGCCGACCTGGTGATTTGCCAGACGGGCTGCATCAGCCACAGCGCCTACTGGCGCGTAAAAGATTATTGCAAGCGCACGGGCAAGCGTTGCGTCTTCATCGACAACCCCAGCATCTCCAGCCTGGCGCGTGGCTTGCAGCAAGTCAGTGGGGAAATGGAACCTGCCGTGCTGAGCACGGCAGAGTAATACGGCACAGGGCGGTGGGCTTATGCCACCAGCTCGCGGTCGATGGCCTCGCGCAAAATCGCATCGTCGACCGTGGTGTCGGGCGCGAAACGCCCCACCACCTTGCCATCCTTGCTGATCAAAAACTTCTCGAAATTCCACAGCACATCGCTGGGCTGCTCCTGCGTGATGCCGTAGCCGGCCAGCTTGGCGCGGAAATCGCTGCCCGGCTTTTCCTGCGCTTGCGGCTGTTCCTGCACCAGGCGTTGGTACAGCGGATGCTGGCCCGGACCCTTGACGACGATTTTTTCAAACAGGGGAAATTGCACGCCAAAGGTGCCGCGGCAAAAGTCCGCGATCTCGGCATTGCTGCCCGGCTCCTGCGCGCCGAATTCATTCGCGGGGAAACCGGCCACCACCAGGCCCTCGGCCTGCTTGTCGGCGTAGAGTTTTTCCAATCCTTCATACTGCGGCGTCAAGCCGCAGGCGGAGGCGACATTGACCACCAGCACCACCTTGCCGCGATACGCGTCCAGGCTGGTAAGCTCGCCATTGATGCGGCGCAAGGGAATGTCGTAAATGCTGTCGCTCATGATGGGTCTCCTTGGATAAAACAATCATCATAGCTGTGTGCGCGCGAACGCGCTGGCGCCGTCAAGAAACTCAGTACACGTCGCGCCGGTAGCGCCCTTCTGCCGCCAGCGCATCGAGCGCGGGCCGGCCCAGCATCTCTTGCAGGGCCTGGTCGACGCCGCCCGCCATGCCGGCCAGGCTACCGCAGATATAGATGGCGGCGCCCTGCTCCAGCCACAGTTTGACTTCGTCTGCATTGCCGCGCAGGCGGTCCTGCACGTAGATCCGCTCCGCCTGGTCGCGCGAAAACGCCAAGTCCAGGCGCGGCAGGTCACCGCTGGCGTGCCAGTGTTCAATTTCTTCGCGATAATGAAAATCGTGGGCCGCGTTACGCTCGCCAAAGATCAGCCAGTTGCGCCGCAGACCGGCCAGCACACGGCTTTTCAGGTGGCCGCGCAAACCAGCGATGCCGCTGCCGTTGCCAATCAGAATTAATGGCCGTTGGGCATTGTCTTCCAGGCGGAAGCGTTTGTGCTGGCGCAAGCGCAGTTGCACTACGTCGCCCACAGACGCCTGCGCCGTCAGCCAACCCGAGGCCAGTCCCAGGCTACCATCGGGATGCGCATGCTGGCGCACCAGCAAGTGCACGCCGCCATCGCGCGGGATCGAGGCGATCGAATATTCGCGCGGCTGGGCGCAATCCGCCGGCACGGCCACTTGCACCAGGTCGCCCGACTGCCAGTCAGGCAGGCTGCCGACCACGGGCGCCAGCTCCACATGAAAGATGGCGCCACCGGCGCTGTCCGGATTGAGCAAGCGCCTGTGCGTCAGGCGCCAGTCGCCGAAGGCGGGGGCGCTCCAGTCCGGTGCGTCGCTGGTGCCGGCCAGGTGGCTCAGGCGCTGGAACCATTGCTCGATGGCGGCGCTGGCGCTGCGGTCGACCTCGATACGTTCAAACAGGCGCGAGGCGCCCTGCGCCGCCAGCCAGGCATCGAGCGCGCGGCCGAAGCCGCAGAAGTGAGTGTAGCTGCGGTCGCCCAGGGCCAGCACGGCGTAATGCAATTGCGGCAGCACCAGCTCACCCGTCACGCGCGTCATGAATCGGCCCATGAAGGCGGCCGCATTGTCGGGCGCATCGCCTTCGCCATACGTGCTGACCAAAAACAGGGCCCGTTCGGCTTGTTGCAGATCAATGGCCGTGACTTCGGCCAGCGCGCACAGGCGCACAGGGATGCCGGCCAGTTGCAGGCTCTGTGCCGTTTGCGTGGCCAGTTCCTCGGCATTGCCCGTCTGGCTCGCATACGCCACCAGCCAGGCGGGACTATCGGCCAGCGCCGCCTTGGCGGCGTCGGACGCGCGGCGCTTGGCGCGCGCGCGCAGCCAAGGTGCCAGGCACACGCCCGCGTAACTGAGGGACAGGGCGGCCAGCAAGGCCAGCCGTGTCGTATCGTGCGTAAAAATCATGGAATTAATAGTTCATTCGTCGAGCATGGCCAGCATGTGGCTGCTCAGCGTTTCATGGTAGCCATGGCCGTCGCGCTGCAGGAAGCGTGCGGCCAGACCCTGCTCTTCGGCCAAGGCCATGCCGGCATCCACGCCCAGCACGGTCAGGGCCGTCGACCAGGCGTCGGCCGCCATGCATTCGGCGTGCACGACGGTAACGGAAGCGAGTTGATTGGCGATCGGCATGCCGCTGCGCGGATCAATGGTGTGTGAAAAACGAACGGTGCCATCCTGAAAGAAACGTCGGTAATCGCCCGAAGTCGCCACGGACAAGCCGTGCAGCGCCAGCAGCATTTCCGGCGGATGCTGTGCATTATCGGCACTATCGGCGGCGCCATCAACCTGTTCCAGCATGACCCACCACGGCTGGCCGTCGGGCTTGCTGCCAGCGCCGCGCAGTTCGCCGCCCACTTCGACCAGGTAATGATGGATGCCCTGGCTGTCCAGGTAGCGGGCCAGGCGGTCCACGCCATAGCCCTTGGCCACGGCCGACAAATCGAGTTGCAAGCCGCCCGGCTGGCGCGCGCGGCGAGCCGGCAAGTCCAGCTCCAAGCGGCGGCGCTGGCGCTGCGACAGCAGCAGCGCCACCGTGTCACCTTTCGGCGGCAGGAAGCCGGGCTCATCGTAGCGATGGCGGGGACCGAAGCCCCATAGGTTGACGAGCGCACCCGCGCACGGGTCATACGCGCCACCGGACGCCTGCGATACGTGCATGGCAAAGCCCAGCACCTCGCAAAAGGCGGCGGGCAGGCTGTGCCAGCTACCGGGCTCGGCCAGATTGAAGCGGCCCAGGTCGGACTCGTCGCTCCAGTGACTCATTTGCGCCACGACAAGGTCCAGCTGCTGCTGCAAGCCTTGCTGCAGGTCGGCGCTGCCCGCGCGTCCCGGCATGGCGGACTCCAGCAGGCGCACCGACCAGCTGGTGCCCATAGCCAAGCCGCGCAAGTCCCGGATCGCGGCGCCGGGCGGCGCGACCTCATCGGAAATATGCTGCGGCAGCAAGACCCGGCGCATCGGCGAGCTCGTGAAGAGGCCGCCGCTTACTGCGGCAGCACTTCCACGGTGGCCGCGTATGTCATGCGGCGCTCCGGCATGGCTGGCGGCTGACCGGCCACGGCCGGTGCGGCCGCCGGCCAGGTGCTGCTCAGGTAATACATGCCGGCCGCCGGCACCGTAAACGTGATCTCGCCCTTGGCATCGGTGCTCTGGCGGATTTCGCCCAGCACGCCACGGTAGCGCACGCCGCCTGGCACCAGGCTGAAAGCCTGGTTGGCTGCCGGCTTGCCATCGACCAGGAAGCGCCACGTGGCTTTCTCGCCCGCGCGCAAGTCGTTCGGATGCGTCACTGGCACGAATTCCAGGCCCACGCCGGTCGGCTTGAACACTTCCGTGCTGGTCTCGCCATTGCTGAAGAAGGTTTCCAGGCGGCTGGCCGTGCGCGTGACTTTCACATCTTGCACATCGGCCGGCATATCTTTCTTGAAGGTTTCCTCGTTGCCGCGGAAACGTTTCTGCTCGCCATTTTGCTTGTAGCTGGCCATGACGTTTTGCGACACGATGGCCGCTTTATACGTGCCCGGCTTTTCCATTTTCACATCGAAGACGCTGCGCAGGCGGCCCGTGACGGTATTCGCCGGCGCCACTTTCGCGCCATCCGGGCCGATGACTTGCAGCGCGTCCAGGCGCAGCGGCTGGTGGTCGATTTCGAACAGGCCGTCGGAGACGGCGGCGTCCACCGTCACCCAGGCGTCCTTGCTTTCCACCATCGTGCTCGATGGCACCATCCAGCCGCGGTGGGCGTGGGCGTTCATGGCCAGGCCGGCCAGGGCCAGGGCGATCAGCGGTTTATTGAGTTGCTTCAACATGGTAGAGGCGCCTTAAGGTTTGAGTTGGACGACGACATTGCCGAGTTCTTCCTTGCCTTTGGCAGGAACGGACTGGGCCGATTTCAACGGCCACTGGAACGGTACGCGCACCAGTTCGCGTCCGCCCGCTTCGCGCGCCGCTTCCACCACCACCTGGTATTCGCCGGCCGGCAGCTTGTCGAGCAAGGCCTTGGCGCCGGGGAAAGTCAGGGTATGTTCGCCCGGCGCACGCGTGGCGCCGCTAACGCCGTCAACCGGCATGGCCAGGTCGCGGCCACTCTTGCGCCACCATTGACGCATGTCCTTCAGCCACTTCTCGCCTGCCTTGTCCTTCTTTTTCACGTCATACAGCACCGTCAGGTTGCCGACGACCTTTTGATCCGCCGTTTCCAGCCACGCCGCCACGTAGGGACGATGATATTCCGCCACATTCAATTGCGGGATTTCAAGCTTGAGGGCCAGGTCGGCCGCCATCGCCGAAGTGCCGATCAGGGGAAGGCCAAGCGCCAGGGAGTAGCGTAATTTCATGGTGTGCCTGTAAAAAAGAATAGTAAAAACGATCAATGGATAAACAGCAATGCGATCGCGCAGGGTATCAAGATACCGAGGCCAACCATCGGCCAGGTAAATGGCCGGTTGGCCGCGTGGAACTTCAAAATCAATAAACCCGTCAGGCAAAACACGATGCAGGCGCCGGCAAAAATATCGATGAACCAGTTCCAGGCCACACCCGTGTTGCGGCCCTTGTGCACATCGTTGAGCCAGGACACCCAGCCCCGGTCCGTCAATTCATATTCGGCGGCGCCGTCTTCCAGGCCGATGCGCACCCAGGCGTCGCCACCCGCCTTGGGCAGCGGCAAATACACTTCATCGACGCTCCATTCGGCGGGACGCCCGCCCGCATTGAGCGACCATTGCTGCTTGAGCCAGGTCTCGGCGGCGGCCGGCATGGGCGCGTTTGCGCCATCATGCTGGGCCGCATACGCGGCCAGTTCGGTGACCAAAGGAGCCGGCAGCAGCGCCTTCTGGCGCGTGATCGATGGCTTGGCTTCGATCTGGCTGGCGTGATTCAGCGTAATGCCGGTGATGGCGAACAAAAACATGCCCAGCAAACAAAGTGCCGAGCTGATCCAGTGCCATTGATGCAAATTCTTCAGCCAGACGGCGCGACCGGCATTGTTCTTGGCCTTGTCTGCGGCGCCCGCATTACCCATTGAGGGCTCCCGGCAAGGAGTGAGCCAGGTGGCGCGACAAGTCAGTGTGCTTCATTCCCATCCTTCAATCAAAGTTCATGCTTATCGCTTCAAACAAATGATAATGATTATCATTTATTAAGTCAATACATGGGCGTCCCGCCAGGCCGGCGTTTTGTAACAGCTTTGAAACAAAGTTACGCCACTGCGTAAGCTGCCGTACAGAGCCGCGTGCAGCACCCGCCTATGCTGTTGTTCAGGACAACCATCAAGGGAGCACCCCAATGCAATCGTATTCCAGCGAACAACTGGCCAGTATCGCGGCCAAGATCAAGGACGTCAAATTTGGCATGCTGACCACCAGCGACGACATGCGCACGCTCACCAGCCGGCCCCTGACGCAGCAGCAAGTCGACAACGCGGGGCAAATCTGGTTTTTTGTCTCGGACGAGGCCGCCTACACGCGCGATTTGCTGAACAATCCGCAAGTCAATGTCAGCTTTGTCGACACGGGCGATAGCCTGTATGTGTCCGTCTGCGGCCATGCGCAGTTGCTGAAGGACCGGGCCAAGGCGGAAGAGCTGTGGAATCCGCTGATGAAAGCATGGTTCCCGGGCGGGCTCGACGATCCGAAGCTGTCGCTGATCAAGGTAACGATCCAGTCGGCCGAGTATTGGGACAGCAGTGCCAGCAAGATGATGCAATTCTATGAAATGGCCAAGGCCGCCATCACGGGCGAGCCGCCGAAAAACCTGGGTGAACACGGCCGCGTCGACCTGTAGCAGTGCTGCCATTATTTACCCGGGTGTTATTGATTTTCAATTTGACCCGGGTAAAATTACGTGCATAGGCACTCATTGAAGGCAAGACACGCACGCACCCGTATCACCGCCTCTGCAGGCCCACACAAAGTTGCCGCTGGCACATTGCAGGCGGTGGCCAAACACTGAAGGAATGGGTGACGCGCGATCCCGGGGCACAAATCCTGATTTTCGACGACAGGAACGGTAGCCAAGTGGACCTGAACTTGCACGGCAGCCTGGCCGACATGTTGCAGCGCTTGCCACGCGCAGGCGTGCCCAGCAGCGCTAGGCGAGCGAAGCGGCCTATAAAGTCATGTACGCGTTGGCGGGCGATGCGCCCGGCTTCAAGGAAGCCAGCCGCGCTCTATTCGCCGGCAAGCAGCCTGCGTTCCTGGCGAGCGTGCAGGAATGGCCAGCTGACGTGCGCGAACACGTCTTGCAACTGGCTCAGCGGGGGATGGTCAGAGCCTGAAGAAAGCTAGGCGACCCGGTCAGACCCCCGTGCTGCCCGTGGTGTCGGGGGCATTGTCGGCGCTCTGCCGGCTCTGCCCGGCGGAACCGGACTGATGATGTGGCAAACGGTCAGCGCGCCGCACTTCGCCAATGGAAAACAGATCGTCGCCTATATCGAGTCCTTGCTCGCTATCGACCAGCACAAAGCTCTCGGCCGACTCGGCGGTGCTTTGCTTGCTGCCTGCCGTGGACGGCGTGCCGCCCTGGCTCTTGCCGGACTGCGGCGTAGTGGAGTTGCCCATCATCTTCTCCCTGGTCGTGCGTGCGATTTAATTGCAAATTGACTGAGAATTGGCCGTGACCGGCGCAGCTATTTCATCATAGTCCATGCCTGCTGCATTGCATCAAAATTTTGTGACGGGCCAACCAATGCCCCGCCTGACCAGCGGCAATGTGCGATTCCCCCCGGCCAGGCGTGCCTTGCTAGCGTTTCCACTTACTTGTTGCGCGAACCGGACGAGCCCGTCCCTGAACCCGCACCGCCACTTTGCTTGTTGCCACTGTCGCGGTTGCCATCCTGCTTCATGCCGGAATTGTCACGCGCACCGCTGGAACTGGCGGCACTTTGACGGCTGGCATCGTTTTTGTGGCTTTGGCTGCCTGCGCGGCGCGCTTCTTCCGACGTGAATTCATGCGCCGTGCCCTTTTCATGCGCGGCGCGTCCGCCTTCGCTGGCGATTTCGCGCTGCTGGGCGGGGTCCATGGAAGCAAAACCACGCTTGCTGGTATCGCTTTGCTTGTTGCCGCCGCTGCTGCTACCGCTACTGCTGCTACCGGTTTTACTACCTTGCTGTTTATTGTCGCTCGATGTGGCCATGATGATCTCCTTGATCGATGAATCAGAAAACAGTGCAAACCATGCAATTCTTCCCCCTCGCACGGCAAGGGAAGCCTTATCTTAGTGCGCACAGGGGGCACAAGTAATAGGAGGATGGCAAGAGCGCATGTAGGATGAGTCCCGCCCGTGGTGGCACAGTTACTTCCAGTTTTTCACCAAAAGTACCAAACACTCAGCAGTTATTGGGTATTGGGTATCGGGAAAATCGCCGCGTCCGCCGTCACATACACGCGCTCGCCAACGGCTGGCCGCACCGCATGGCCACCCGTAAAGGCGCCAAACGATGGCAAAATGGCACGCTGCCGACCCAGCAGGAAACATGGCAGGCGCAAGCCGTTCCTGTCCACCCGCAAATGAAACACGGGATGCACGTGGCCGGCCAGCACATAGCCGGGCGCGACGGTGTCCGGGTGATGGCAGAAGGAAAGATTGCCCACGCTGTGCGGTTCGTCCACCATGCTGATGCGTAATGCGGCGGCCGGATCGCCCGCATGCGCATCATGATTGCCGCGCACCACCGTCAGGCGCACGTGCGCATGGCGCGTGCGCCAGGCCAGCATGGCCGCCACGGTGGCGTTCGCGTGTGCGGCGCGCGCGTGCAGGAAGTCGCCGAGAAAGACGATTTCCTCGCAAACATGGCTGGCCAGCAAGGCATCCAGCGCCAGCAAGTTTTGCGTGGTGGTGCCACGCGGCACGGGCACGCCCAGCGCACGGAAGGCGGCCGCCTTGCCGAAATGGATGTCGGCAATAATCAGCATCTTGCGCGCCGGCCAATACACGGCCTGGTGCGCCAGCAGCCATACCAGCTCGCCAGCCAGTTCCACCACGCAATGCGCTGGGCGCTGGCCGTTCATGCGGCCGCCTTTTCCAGCGCACTCACCAGGCGCGCCACCCGGTCCGACAGTTTTTCCGTCGTCAGCTGTTCGCGGAAACGCTCGACCATCAGGCCGAAGGCAAACGGCGAGGCCCGCTCCAACGGTTGCAGCGAAATCTGCCGTCCATGCAGCTCGTGCAAGGTGGCGCGCAAGCGCGTCAGTTCCAGTTCCTGCTCCAGCACTTCGCGCTGCGCCTGCGTGAGCAGCAAATTGGCCGCGTCGTGCTTGCGAAACACTTCAAAGAAGAGCGAGGACGACGCTTGCAACTGGCGCGCGCTTTTCGGCTGTCCCGGATAACCCTGGAACACGAGGCCGGCGATGCGGGCAATTTCGCGGAAGCGCCGCTGCGACAATTCCGTCGCGTTCAGGCTGGCCAGCACGTCCTCGAGCAAGTTGTCCGTGCTGAACAGAGGAATATCAGCGCCGCTGGCAGCCGTCAACAGCGGTGCAAAATCGATATCGTCCGCGCCCAGCAATTCAAAGCCGTAATCGTTGACGGCGATCGACAAGGTCGCCGGCTGCACGCGCGCGATGCGGTAGGCCAGCAAGGATGCCAGTCCCAGATGCACCGAGCGGCCGGCGAACGGATACACGAACAGGTGATGACCTTCGCGGCTGGACAAGGTTTCGAGCAAGAGGCTGGCGCGCGTGGGCAGGCTGGACCATTTTTTCTGGATGGCCAGCAGCGGCGCCAGCGCGTGCATCTCCGGCCCGCTGGCCTTGCCCTCTTGCGCCAGCTGCAACTGGTCCAGCACGGCATGCGCCAGTTCCGACGACAGCGGCATCTTGCCGCCCTGCCAGCGCGGCACGGCGCCGCGGCTGCCTGTTGCACGCCGCACATACGCTGTCATTTCGTGCACGCGCACGAATTCCAGGATGCGCCCGCCAAACAAAAAATGGTCGCCCTGCTTCAAGCGCGCGATGAACGATTCCTCGATGCTGCCGATGCGTCCGCCGCCCAGGAACTTGACCTGAATCGCCGCCTCCGAGACGATGGTGCCGATGCTCATGCGGTGGCGCCGCGCCAGGGCCAGATCCGGCACGCGGTACACGCCCTGTTCGTCCGGCAGCACACGCCGGTATTCCGGGTACACGGTCAGGCTTTGCCCGCCGCGGGCGACGAAGTCGAGCGCCCATTGCCACTCGTCTGGCGTCAGGTGGCGGTAGGACCAGGCGGCGCGCACTTCGTCATACAGGGCCGGCGACTCGAAGCCGCCGCCCAGGGCGATCGTCACCAGGTGCTGCACCAGCACGTCGAGCGGCTTGTCCGGTATGGGGCGCGCTTCCAGATGGCCCTGTGCCAAGGCAGCGCGGGCAGCCGCCGCTTCCAGCAGTTCCAGGCTGTTGGTCGGCACCAGGGTGACGCGCGAAATGCGTCCCGGCGCGTGGCCGCTGCGCCCGGCCCGCTGCACCAGCCGGGCGATGCCCTTCGCGCTGCCCACCTGCAGCACCCGTTCGACGGGCAGGAAATCGACGCCCAGGTCCAGGCTGGAGGTGCACACGACGGCTTTCAGCTGGCCCGTTTTCAGGTGCTGCTCGACCCATTCGCGCACTTCGCGGTCCAGCGAACCATGGTGCAGGGCGATCAATCCCGCCCAGTCCGGCCGCGCATCGAGCAAGTGCTGGTACCACAGCTCTGCCTGCGAACGCGTGTTGGTAAATATCAGGGTGGTGGCGCTGCCCTCGATCTCGGCGATCAAAGGCTGCAGCATCTGGATGCCCAAATGCCCGCCCCAGGGAAAGCGCGTGGGGTTCACAGGAATCAGGCTGTCGACGAGGATGCGCTTCTTGACTTTACCTTCCACCAGCACGCCGGCGTTTTCCTCGCCCAGCAAGACGTCCTGCGCCTGCTGCAAGTTGCCCAGGGTAGCCGACAAGCCCCACGTCATCAATGCGCCATTCCAGCGGCGCAAGCGGGCCAGCGCCAGCTGCACCTGCACGCCGCGCTTGCTGCCCATCAATTCATGCCACTCGTCGACGATCACCGTTTCCAACAGGCTGAAGCGTGCCTGGGCATCGGCCTGACTCAGCATCAGGGACAGGCTTTCCGGCGTCGTGACGAGCACCTCGGGCCAGGCTTTCGCCTGCCGCGCCCGCTGCGCGGCGCTGGTATCGCCCGTGCGCGCCTCGATGCGCCAGCCGGGAGCGAGATCAGTGCCCGACGCGTGCAGCGCGCGCACGGTGTCGGCCGCCAGCGCCCGCATGGGCGTGATCCACAGCACGCGCAAACCCTGCTTTCGTCCCTGTTTTCCGCCCTTGCTTTTCAGGCGCTCGGCGCGCAGCAAGGCGCCGAACCAGACCGCATACGTCTTGCCGGACCCCGTGCTGGCATGCAACAGGCCGGAGCTACCCTGTGCGGCGGCCCGCCAGACGGCGCGTTGGAAGGGAAAGATCGTCCAGCCGCGCCCTGCAAACCAGGCATCGATGCGCTGCGCCAGCGTGCTTTTGCTCATCGCTTGCTCATGAATCGTCCTTCATGCGGCGCTCGCCAGCAGGGCCTTCAGGGTGGCCAGGGTGTCCGCGTCGGCGATGGCCTTGTCTTCACGCCGGCGCAGGATGCGGGGAAAGCGCACGGCGATGCCCGCCTTGTGGCGGCTGGAGGCAGCGATGCCTTCGAAGCCGATCTCGAACACCATCGTCGGCTTGACGCTGCGCACGGGGCCGAATTTCTCGATGGTGTTCTTGCGGATGGCCGCGTCGACTTGGCCAATTTCCGCATCCGTCAAGCCCGAATATGCCTTGGCGAAGGGCACCAGCTTGCGCTCTTCACCATGCTCGCCATCCCACACGGCAAACGTGTAATCCGTGTACAGCGAAGCGCGCCGGCCGTGGCCCGCCTGGGCGTAGATCAGCACGGCGTCGATGGCATACGGGTCGATCTTCCATTTCCACCAGGTGCCCACGTCTTTCGTCCGGCCCACGCCATACGCGGCCGAGACGGCCTTGAGCATCAGGCCTTCCACGCCGCGCGCCCGCGACTCAGCACGGATGGCCGCCAGCGCATCCCAGCTATCGGCGGCGATGCGCGGCGACAGCCGCAGCGCGGGAGAAGACACGCCGTCCACCAGGGTTTCCAGCAGCGCGCGCCGTTCCATCTGGGGCAGCTGGCGGACATCCACCCCATCCATTTCCAACATATCGTAGGCCACGAGCACGGCCGGCAGCTCGGCCAGCAGCTTAGGCAGCAGCTTGGCAGGCAGCGCCTTGCGCCCCATGCGTTGTTGCAAATCAGCAAATGGTGCCGGCAGCTCGCCCGGCTTCCAGACGAGGATTTCGCCATCGAGCACCGTACCCTCGGGCAAAGCCAGCTGCGCCAGTTCAGGAAAAGTCTCCGTGATCAATTCCTCGCCACGCGACCACAACCAGTTGACGCCATCGCGGCGCAACAGCTGGGCGCGCATGCCGTCGTATTTCCATTCAACCAGCCAGTCGGCAAGGTCGCCCAGCGTCTCCGGCGGCGCCTGCAAGGGGTGCGCCAGGAAGAAGGGGTAAGGCTGGCCGCCGCGCAGCGCATGTTCGTCCTCCGACTGCGCGCCGGTCAGCTTGAGGAAGCCCGCGCCCGTGGGGCTGACCTTGCCATCGGTCCAGCCCATCAGGCGCTGCGCGATCAGCTTGCTGTCCACGGCGGCGATGCCGGCAAGCGCGCGCGTCACCAGCAGTTTGGACACGCCCACGCGAAAACCGCCGCCGATCAGCTTGATCAATAGAAACCGTTCGCGCGTTTCCAGCTCGTCCCAGTACGCCAGCAGTGCGGCGCGGATGGTCTCGGGCGCCGCGCCGCGCAAGGGCGCGATGCGCTGCTCGACCCACTCGGCCAGGCCGATATCGCTGCGCCTGGCGGGCGCGGGCAGGATCAGGGCGATGGTTTCAGCCAGATCGCCCACGGCGTGGTAAGCCTCGTCGAACAGCCAGGCATCGAGGCCGGCACGTTCGGTCGCGTATTCGCGCAGCAATTTGGTGGGCACGGCCTGGCGCGGCTTGCCGCCGGCCAGGAAATAGACGGCCCAGGCCGCGTTTTCGGGTGATGCGCCCCGAAAATAGGCTTGCAGCGCCGCCAGCTTGCGGCTGGTGGACGTGGTTTCATCGAGTTCCGCGTACAGCCGGGCAAATTCACGCATGGGTGACGTCCTCCGCTGCCGTGGAAGCACCAGGCGCACTGTCATCAGCTTCGTCATCGCCATACTCGGTCTCAAAGCCGCCCGCCTGCCAGCCATTCTGCTGCAGCCAGCGCACCATCACGGGTATCGAGCCGTGCGTGACGATGATGCGTTCGGCCTGCGTGGCACTGATGGCTTGCATCAGGCCGGGCCAGTCGGCATGGTCGGACAGCACGAAACCCCGGTCCACGCCACGCCGCCGGCGCGCGCCACGCAACAGCATCCAGCCGCTGGCGAACGCATCGCTGTAGTCGCCGAAGCGCTTCATCCACGGCGAACCGGCGGCCGAAGGCGGCGCGATCACCATCGCCGTCTTCAGGGCCGCCTTGTGCGTCACATCGCCCACCATCACGGTGGCCGGCAAGGCCACGCCGAACTCGCGGTAGACCTGCGTCAAGGCCTGCGCCGCGCCATGACAGATAATGGGACCGATAGTGGCGTCCAGACCCGCCAGGATGCGTTGCGCCTTGCCAAAGGCGTAGCAGAACAGCACGCTGGTGCGCCCTTCGGCCGCATTCCTGCGCCACCATTGGTTGATATCGTCATGGATTTCCTGCGGCGCCTGCCAGCGGTAGATGGGCAGGCCGAATGTCGATTCCGTGATGAAGGTATCGCAGCGCACGGGCTCGAACGGCGTGCAGGTAAGGTCGGGCTGCAACTTGTAGTCGCCGGACGCCACCCACACTGCGCCGCCGTGCTGCATGCGCACCTGGGCCGAACCGAGCACGTGGCCGGCCGGATGCAGCGACACCTGCACGCCGTGGTGTTCGACAGTCTCGCCATACGCGAGACCCTGAATGGAAACGGCACCCAGGCGCGCCTGCAGCACTTTGACGCCGTCGCTGGCGCACAGGTAATGCCGGTGGCCCACGCGTGCATGGTCGGCATGCGCATGCGTGATGATGGCGCGCTCGACAGGGCGCCACGGGTCGATGTAAAACTGCCCCGGCACGCAATACAAGCCTTCCTTGCGCACCACTACCATGTCGGCCATGCCCAGCTCCCTACGTTAAAAAAAACTGCGTCGGAATGACTTGATTCTAGCGCTCTTGCGCGCGATCACTGTTCGACAGCGCACAATGGATACGCGCAGGTGCGATAAACTCAGCCATGAAAGTGCGCGTGGTGTTTTCCGGAAACGCCATCATGACCTGGTCGCCCACCACCGACAGCGCGCTGCCGATCTGGCAACGGGGCACGCGCACGCGGCTGCGCACGGCGATCAGCGGCAACGATGGTTCGGCGGGGGCTTGCGCCAGAGTCTACGCTTGCGGCACCTCGTCCAGGGCAATCGGCACCGCCAGCTTGTGATGAGCTGCAGCTTGCGCGCTTCCAGCCGGGTGTCGATATCGGCCATCACTTCCACTGTGGCCGTTCCCACAGGCTGCTGTTGAGCTGCACGGCCGTGATGCCCAGCTGCTGCAGCTTTTCCAGCGGTCTTTTATCAGCCAGATCAACGGCCACACGACGACAGTCGCACCGGGCAACAGCGCGGCGGGCAGCTGGTAGCACAGCGATTTTCCGCTGCCGGTGGACAGGATGGCCAGGGTGTCGCGTCCGGCCTATACGCTGTCGATGACTTCCTGCTGGTCCGCGCGCAACCAGCCGCCAGCTTGCCGTCACCTTACGGCCGGGACCGGCGCACCGCCACAGGAAGGCTGTTACAGCCCGCGCAGGACTTCAGGAAGCCAACAGGATCGCCCAGAAGAGCATCAGCAAGCCGGCAATCGACACGCACCACACCAGCGTGCGCACGACCGGCACGCCAAACGCGTACAGCGGCAGGTACAGCACGCGGGCGGCCAGATACAGGGCCGCGCCGTACAGGGTCAGCGCGCTTTCCTGCGCCGTCACGTGGGCGATCAGTACGGCGGCAGCGAACAGGGGCAGGGTTTCAAACAGGTTCGCCTGGGCCCGCTGCAAGCGGCCTGTGATCTTGCCCACGGGCGGCCCGTCGCCGTCGCGCGCGCTCACGTTATACGCCGTGCCTGTTTCGCGCGTGCGTAACAGTGCGGGCAACAGGATTTGCACCAGCGCCAGCACCAGAGTACAGCCTAGCATGGTCAGTTCAGGAGTCATGTGTGCCTCTTCAGGGTCAGATAGGCAAGCCGTGCCGGCGCGTGCCCATCAGGGTTGATCGAGTGCTGCTTGCAACTCTGTCAAATCATAGGGCTTGCGCAAGACACTGGCGGAAAAGCCCAGTTCATCCATCGATTCCTTGCCATAGCCGGTGGAAAAGATGATGCGCATGTCCGGCTTCTCGCGCAGCACCATGCGCGCCAGCGCGATGCCGGACATGCCTGGCAGGCTGACATCGGTAAACAGAATATCGAAGTCTTGCTCATTGAGCAATTGCCACGCCGCCTCGCCATCGGACACGCCGCTGACCGTGTGGCCCAGCATGCCCACCAGCTCGCACACCATCAGCTGGGAATCGAGATTGTCTTCCACCACGAGAATTTTCATCGATGTCGGCAGGTCACCCTGCGGCACCAAAGCATGGCCCGTCAAGTCAAGCCCTGGCGTACCGCCTTCCAGCACGCCGGTCGCCGTGCTGCCGCTCGCCTGAATGCCGGCCACCGACGCGCCAGATCGGTCAAACTGGCGCGCCCGCATTTGCTGCTGGCGGTTGGCCAGCACATGGCGCAGCTTGCGCGCCAGCTCTTCGCGTCGGTACGGCTTGCTGAGCAATTCCACACCCGCGTCGAGCCTGCCCTCATGCACGATGATGTCTTGCGCATAGCCCGAGGTAAACAAAACGGCGATATCGGGCTGCAACGCGCGCGCCTGGCGCGCCATCTCCGTGCTGCTGACAGGGCCGGGCATGATCACGTCCGTAAACAGCAAGTCGATCTGCGCGCCGCTCAGCAGCACGGACAGCGCGCTTTCGCCATCTTCCGCTTTAAGCACCGTATAGCCGAGCGCACCGAGCATGTCGACCACGGTGGTGCGCACGCCCACGTCGTCTTCCACCACCAGCACCGTTTCCGTGCCGCCCGTGACGACGCCGCTCAATTCCAGTTCCTCGTCCGCTTCGGCCATCAGGGAACGGGGCAAATAGATTTTGACTCCCGTGCCCACGCCAGGTTCACTGTAAATGCGAATATGACCGCGGCTTTGCGTCACGAAGCCATACGCCATCGACAAGCCCAGGCCCGTGCCCGCGCCTTCCGGCTTGGTGGTGAAGAACGGCTCGAACGCACGCTGCAGCACGGGGCCGCTCATGCCGCGGCCCGTGTCCGTCACCGACAGCATCACGTACTGGCCGGCCGGCACATCGACCAGCTTGTTCACATACTGCTCGTCGAGCACCACATTGCCCAGCTCGATGGTCAGCTTGCCCACGCCATCCATGGCGTCGCGCGCATTGATGGCCAGGTTGAGGATGACGTTCTCGATCTGGCTGCGGTCGATCAGGGTATTCCACAGCCCGCCACCACCCACCAGCACGATATCGATCGCTTCGCCCAAGGCGCGCCGCAGCAACGCATCCATGTTGCGCACCACGCGCGCCAGGTCGGCCACTACCGGTTGCAATGGTTGACGCCGCGCAAACGCCAGCAGGTGCGACGACAGCTTGGCGCCTCGCTCGACGGCGGTAATCGCCGTGTCCAGGCGCTGGCGCATCACGCCATCCGTGCCCGTCAGGTGCTGCAGCAAATGCAAATTGCCGGAGATGATTTGCAGCACATTGTTGAAGTCGTGTGCGATACCGCCTGTCAGCTGGCCCACGGCTTCCATTTTTTGCGCCTGGCGCAAGGCATCCTCGGCCTTGGTGCGCTCATTCACCTCTTGTTCGACACGGTGTTCCAGCGTTTCGTTCAATTCATGCAGCGCCTTTTCCACGCGGCGCCGGTCCGTGATGTCGGTCTTGACGGCGATCAGGGAGTGCGTCTGGCCCTGCGCGTCCAGCAGACGGCTGACATTGCTCGACACCCACACATGCGAGCCGTCCGGTTTCAGGTAGCGCTTTTCCAGCGAGAACGATTCACCCGTTTCCACCAGACGCTGGAATAGCACGCCGTTGCCAGGCACATCCGCCGGATGCATGATGTCGTTCATGTTTAGGCTCAGCAGCTCTTCAGCCGAGCGGCCCAGCATGCGGCACAGAGCGCCGTTGACGCGTTGGAAACGGCCATCGAGGCCCAGCTCGGACAAGCCCACCGAGGCCTGGCCGAAAATGGCCGCCATGCGCTCCTGGCTGGCGGTGAGTTCATCCTCGATATGGCGCCGCTCCGTGACGTCAAACGACACGCCCACGTAGCGGCGCTGGCCCGGCACGCGGCCGGCCACCACCTCGCCCTGGCGCGCGATCCAGCGCAACGCTCCGTCGGCAGGGCGGCGGATGCGGTACTCCACATACTCGAGGGGATTTTGCGCCAGGTCAAGCTTGCTGGGCCCCACCTTATTCAAGTCCCGTTCGTCTACCAGACTCACCAGCAAATGTTGCGTGACCTCTTCCTCGTCGGCAATGCCCCACAAGCGGCGGAACATGGGCGAGACCAGCATCGCGCCCGTCTCGGGGAACCATTCGAAGGTACCGATGCCGCCCGCCTGCTGGGCCAGGCGCAGCCGCTCCTCGCCTTCCATGCGCTCGGTGACATCGATGCCCTCGACCAGGATACCCGTGACCACGCCCTCGTCATCCTTGATGGGCTGATACACGAAGTCGATCTGGCGCTGGCACGTCTGCCCGTCCGCCATCTGCAAATCCACCTTCACCTGGCGCCCTTCGAAGGGTTCGCCCGTGCGATAGACCTGGTCGAGCAGTTCGATGAAGCCCTGCGCCTTGACTTCAGGCAAGGCCAATTCGACAGTCTTGCCCAGTAAATCGCGGTGGCCCACCAGGCGCAGATAATGTTCATTCGCCAGCTCGAACACATGCTGCGGCCCGCGCAGCATGGCCATGAAGCTGGGCGCCTGTTGAAACAGGGCGCGCAGCAGCGCGCGCTCTTCGCCCAGGCGACGGTTGGCCGCGCGCACGGCCTCGCTCTCTGTCTGCAAGGTGGCGTTGAGTTCGCCCAGCTCGGCCGTGGCCAGCTTCAGCTGGCGCCCCTCTTCCATGCGCGCCGTCAATTCCAGCGCCGTGCACAGCACGCCATCTACCTGGCCATCGGCACCATGCACAGGCGTGTAATACAGGTCGAAACAGACATCCGTGCACTCTCCATCGCGCAACAGCGGCAAACAGCATTCGCGGTGCACCTGCGTTTCGCCGCGCAGTCCCGCTTCGAGAATGCGCGCGTTCCAGTCCCAGATTTCGGGCCAGACGGCAGGTACCGTGGCGCCCAGCGCCGCCGGATGGCGCGCCCCGGCGATCTGGATGTAGTCATCGTTGTAAATCATGACGTGCTGCGAGCCCCACATCAGCACCATCGCCATCGGTGAATTGAGCACGATGTCGACGCTGGTGCGCAAATGGGCAGGCCAGCCATCGAGCGCGCCAAGGCTGGTGGCGGACCAGTCGTGCCGGCGCACCAGCTCGCCCATGTTGCCGCCGCCGCGCGGCCAGGCTGGCGCGCTCATGTGGCCAGTCCCGCTTGCACGCGCACCTGACACTGGCGCGGGATGCGCACGGTCACTACCGTGCCCTGCGTGGCCGTGGAACTGAGCTCGACCGTGCCGCCGTGGGCCTTGACGAACATGTTCACCGTGTACAGGCCTAGACCCAGGCCCTGCCCCGTCCTGCGCTTCTCGCCCGCCTGCCGGAAAGGCTCGAACAGGGTCGGCAGCAAGGCGGCGGGGATGACACCACGATTGGCGATGCGCAATTCAATGCTGTCGGCGTCGCGTCCGTCGAGGGCCAAATGCACCGGCGTGCCCGCCTCGCCATGCGTGATGGCATTGCATAACAGATTCGAGATGACTTGCAACAGCAAGCCCGCATCGCATTGCCCGTGCAGCTCGCCGACACTGCTGACCTCGACATGCGTGGCCTGGCCCGCCGTCTCGCATTCCTCGACGATGGCGCGCGCCAGCGCCAGGTAGTCGTGCGTGCTGCTGCGCAACTCCATCGTGCCGGAACGGATGCGCGCCAGGTCCAGCAGCTGGTCGACCATGCGCGCCATGCGCTTGGCGCTGCTTTCGATGCGCTGCGCCGTGACGATCACCTTCGGGTGGTCGCTCATCATCGGCAACAGCATGGCGCCGTTCATCACCACCGACAAGGGGGTGCGCAAATCGTGGCCCAGCACGGCTGTGAACAGTTCATTGAGGTGCAGTGCATGCTTGAGTTCATCGAGCTGGGCCGACAATTCACGCTTTTGCTGGTATAGCTGCACCAGCACCGCCACCTTGCTTTGCAAGGCTTTCACGTCGATGGGTTTGTACAGGAAATCGACGGCGCCCGCCTCGTAGCCACGGAAGCTGTAGCTCGCTTCGCGCGACGCGGCTGTGAGGAAAATCAAGGGAATGCCGCGTGTGCGTTCGCTGCCGCGTATCAGCTCGGCCAGTTCGAAACCATCCATCTGCGGCATTTGCACGTCGATCAGGGCCAGCGCGACCTCATGCGTCAACAGCAATTCCAGCGCCTCAGCGCCCGAGCTTGCCTTCAGGATGACAATACCAGGCCGTGCCAGCACGGCTTCGGCGGCGACCAGGTTTTGCGCGATGTCGTCAACGACGAGGATATAAATAGGTGCAGTCACGGAGTCATCTTCAGGCATCGCAACGGCAAGATGCCATCATGTTTCGAGATCGATATAAACATTGTTTCAATTCTCACATATATTACACGCACTGCTCCACTCCCACTCACTTGTGTTCGCCATCGCCAAGCAAGGCCAGGCTGGCAGCCATCTGCGGCAAATCAAGCACGCGGTCGGCGCCGGCCAACTTGAGCGCGGCGGCCGGCATAATGCCACAACTGGCCCGTTGCGGGTCTTGTACCCAGGCGCTGCCGCCCAGCTGCCGCACGCGCGCCAGGCCTGCCGCACCGTCGGCCGAAGCACCCGTCAAGATGATAGCCAGCACGGCGCGCCGGTAAGCGTACGCGGCTGTTTCCAGCAGGACATCGATGGACGGGCGTGAAAAATACACGGGCGCTTCTTGCGACAGGGAAAAACAGCCATCGGGTTCGACTTGCAGGTGGTAATCGGGCGGCGCGAAATACACGGTGCCGCCTTGCAGCGGTTCCTTGTCCTGCGCTTCGCGCAAGGGCAGCGCGCAGCGCGCAGCATACAGCTGCGGCAACTGGCTAGAGCGGCCCGGCGCCAGGTGCAGCACCACCACCACGGTTGCGCGGCAGGCAGCGGGCAAGGCGCGCAGCACGATGCCCAGCGCCTCCACGCCGCCGGCCGAGGCGCCGATGGCGATCAGACGCAGTCCGGCCGGCGGTGGCGCCACGTCGCAGGTCGGCAGCATGTCAGGCACGCTGGAAGATGCGTACAGCCGGGCTCAGCTCGTTGAAGCTGGCCGCATGGCGGCTGAAATGCAGGCTTTCCTTCATGCCCAGGCCCAGGAAGCCCCGGTTTACCAGCGCTTCGTGGAACAGGCCCAGGCTGCGGTCTTGCAAGTCTTTATTGAAGTAAATCATGACGTTGCGGCAGAAAACCATGTGCACCTCCGAAAACACGCTGTCCGTCGCCAGGCTGTGGTCGGCGAAGACGAACTGGCGCCGCAGGCGCCGCTCAAAGATGGCGCCCTTGTAGGCGGCCGTGTAATAGTCTGACAAGGAGCGCTTGCCGCCCGCCAACTGGTAATTCTCGCTGAACTGGGCGATGCGCTCAATCGGATAGATGCCCGCTTCGGCGGCGGCCAGCGCCTCGACATTGATGTCGGTCGCATAAATCATGCTGCGCTCGAGCAAGCCTTCCTCTTCCAGCAAGATGCCCAGCGACCACACCTCTTCGCCGCTGCTGCAGCCAGCCACCCAGATCTTGATGGAGGGATAGGTATGCAGGATGGGCACGACTTTTTCGCGCAAGGCGCGGAAATACGCAGGATCGCGGAACATTTCGCTCACTTGCACCGTGAAAAACTGCAGCATCTGCGCGAACATGGCCGGCTCGTGCAAGATGCGATCCTGCAACTGCGACAGGCTGGCGCAGCCGAAGCGCTCCATGGCCTGGCGCATGCGCCGACGCAACGACGCCACCGAATAATCGCGGAAATCGTGCTGATATCTCAACAAGATTCCTTCAAGCAATAACTTCAATTCGATATCGAAAATATCATCATCTAGCAATTTGACATCCACCCTTCTATCCATGCTGCATCCCCCGGCCCCGCAGCGCCGCGCGGGTGCTTGGAGCCAGCCGGAATGCTAGCAGATCGTCGGGAATTATCCCGCAGCTAAAGCGTCAGTTAGGTACGCTGGCGTACGCTCGGCTCATCTTTTTCAGGCATCCACGCCCTTCATGCCTTCCGCCGTATAGCGCCCGCCCGCCGCCATGCCCAAGGGAAAGGCGGCGCTCATCGCCGCCAATTCCGCCGTGTCCAGCTGCACGGCCAACGCGCCGAGGTTGTCGTGCAGGTAGGCGATGCGCTTGGTGCCGGGGATAGGAATGATGTCCGGCCCTTGCGCCAGCAGCCAGGCCAGCGCCAGCTGGGCCGGCGTGCAGTCTTTCGCGCGCGCCAGTTCCCGCACCAACGCCACGATGGCCTGGTTGCGCACCAGGTTATCGGCCGCGAAACGGGGATTGAACTGGCGAAAATCCCCGGCGTCGAGGCTGTCCGCGCCGGCAATGGCGCCCGTCAGGAAACCGCGGCCCAGCGGGCTGTAGGCAAAAAAACTGGCACCCACTTCGCGGCAGGCGGCCAGCACGCCCTGCTCCGGCTCGCGCGTCCACAGCGAGTACTCGCTCTGCACGGCGGCCACGGGGCAGAGCGCCGCCGCGCGCCGCAAGGTGGCGGCGCTCACTTCGCACAGGCCCACGGCGCGAATCTTGCCCTCTTGCAGCAGTTGCGCCAGCGCCCCCATCGAGTCTTCCAGCGGCGTCTCGAGGTTCAATCGGTGCAGGTAAAACAGGTCGATGGCATCCACGCCCAAGCGCGCCAGCGACGCTATACACGCCTGGCGGATGTAGGCGGGGGAGTTGTCGACGCGGCGCGCATAACTGCCTGCCTCGCGCGCCAGGCCGCACTTGGTGGCGACCAGGGCCTGGCCGCGATGGGCTGCCAGGAAGCGCCCCAGCAATTGCTCGTTGTGGCCAAAACCGTAGGCGTCGGCCGTGTCGAACAGGGTCACACCCGCCGCCAGGGCCGCTTCCAGCGTGACCAAGGATTGCGCCTCGTCCGTGGCGCCATAGAATTCCGACATGCCCATGCAGCCCAGGCCCAATGCCGAACTGTTCAAGCCGCTATGGCCGATGCGTCGTTGTTGCAGTTGCATGTTGATCTCCCTCATTGTCAATACGGCCAGTCTGCGCCGCGCCAGCGAGCAAGGGAATGCGCAATTTCGTGATACCTTTCTGGTATGAGATCCCTCGATACCCATGCCTTGAGCCTGTTTTGCGCCGTCGCCCGCTGCCTGAACTTCCGCCAGGCAGCGGAACAGCTGCACATGAGCCAGCCGCCCCTGTCGCGCGCCATCAAAGGGCTGGAAGAACGGCTGCGCGCACGATTGTTCGAGCGCGACACACAGGGCGTGGCCTTGACGCAGGCGGGCCGCACCCTGCTGCCGCAAGCGCTGCATATCCTCGCTTTGCTTGAGTTGGCGCAAACGTCACTGCGGCAAGACAGCGCGCCCGCGCGCCTGCGCCTGGGCCTGACCAGTTCGGTGGAAGCAGGCCTGTTCCGGCCCCTGCTGGCGGCACTGGAGGGGCAACTGGGTAAGGTCCGGCTGGAACTGACGGCGGCGCCGTCACCGCGCCTGGTCGCTGGCGTGCGCAAGGGCCAGCTCGATGCGGCCCTGCTCGCCCTGCCCAGCGCCACCTTCGAGTTGGCCGTGCAGCCGCTGGCGCGCCAGCCCATGATGCTGGCCCTGCCGGCCAGGCACCGCCTGGCAAAAAAGCGCAAGCTGGGTCTGGCCGACATCGCGGCAGAATCGATTTACTGGTTCGAACGGGCGCGCCAGCCCGCCTTTTTCGACCATTGTCAGCAGGTGTTTCGCCGCCATGGCTTCGCGCCCATTTTTTTGCGTGAGGCGCCCGACCACCATGTGCTGCTCAGCGATGTGGCGGCCGGCAAGGGCATGGCCCTGCTGGCCGACTCGTTCCGCGCGCTGCGCCTCGCTGGCGTAGTCTACCGGCAACTATTGGAGGGAGAGGAATTGGCGGCCGGCATCGGCCTGGCCTGGCGGCAAGAGCACGGCCATGCGGCCCTGCCCCTGCTGCGCCAACTGGCGGTGGAGCATCTGAACAAGTGATGGCCGCACGCGGATGCGCCAGACGCGCTACCATGGCGCCTTACCTATTTTGCACTCCTCCACGACCATGACGTTTACCATCAGCGACGCCGCCTACGGCACCGATACCCCGGAAGCCAAGCAAGCCATGTATGCGGACCTGCGTTCGCAACTGCAAGGCTTGCTGTCGGGCGAGAGCGACTTCATCGCCAATACAGCCAACTTCAGCGCGCTGGTCTTCCACACCATGCCGGGCTTGAACTGGGCCGGCTTTTATTTCCTCAAGGGCGAGGAGCTGGTGCTGGGGCCGTTCCAGGGCAAGCCGGCCTGCATCCGCATCAAGAAAGGCCGCGGCGTGTGCGGCACCACCGTGGTCGAAGGCAAATCCATCGTCGTGCAGGACGTGCACGCGTTTCCCGGCCACATCGCCTGCGATGTCAATTCACGCTCGGAACTGGTGGTGCCCGTCTTTGCAAACGGCCAGATCATCGGCGTGTTCGACCTCGACAGTCCCCTGGTGGGCCGTTTCGACGATGTCGACGCGCAAGGCGTCGAATCGCTGGTGCGCGTGCTGGAAGCGGCCATCGTCGCAGAGTAAGTAATCAGTCGCCGGACTTGACGGCGATGAATTCGCCCTTGCCGACGGTGGCCAGGCACGTCGTGTAGTTGCTGTCGGCGCGGATGGCGTCAAGGAACTCCGCCATGTCCGCGTAATGCGAACTGGCGTTGTCCACCACCAGCACGCCGCCGGCCGCCAGCACGCGGTCCAGCTGCGGCCACCATTGTGCATACTGCTGGCGGGCGGAATCGAGAAAGATGACATCGTAAGCGCCATCCGCCGCATCGCGCAGCACGTCGCCCGCGTCCGCCAGCAGTTGCTTGACCACGCCCTGCAATTGCGCGCGCACAAAGTTGGCATGCGCCATGTCGAACTTGTCCTGCGCTTTTTCCACCGTCACCACGATGCCGCCCAGCGCCTGCGCCGCGCGCGCCAGCCACAGGGTGGAATAGCCGTTCGAGGTGCCAATTTCCAGCACGCGGCGCGCACCGCGCGCACGCACCAGCACGGCCAGCAATTCGCCCGTGTCGCGCGTAATGTTGAGCATGCGGCTGGCGCGCTCCGCGTGCGCCGCATCGTTGCTGCTACCGAATGCTTCGAGTTCACATAATAAGGTATCGAGGGTATCGATGCTTGGCATGGCGGCTCCTTGTTCAAAGCATCAGCATAGCAAAAAAACCAAGTAATCCTCGGGAAATTACTGTGAAATTATGACGAACAGAACCGGATGCTATGCAAGGCGCCTGTTGCGACGCAGTGCAAGCACTGCTAGCAGCGGGCAACGCTGCAGAGCGCCGGTTAAGGAAGTCAGAAATCACAATAATTTAGTGGGGGTTACTTAAGCGCTGGCACGGCGGTGCAGAGGACGTTTCAGGGTTTGCACCATCACCACGCCCAGCAAGGTCACGCCGCCGCCGATCACATCATAACTATGCAAGGTTTCCCCCAGGAACAGCATGGCGATGATGACGGTAAACACGGGCAGCAAATTCATCAAGGTCGTCGCGCGGCTGGGGCCCAGCTTGGCCAGGCCGTGCATCCACAAAAACGGCGCGATGATGGAAGCGGGGATGCCCGCAAACAGCACCAGCGGCAAGCCGGCACTGGTGACGGGCGGCGCGGACTGGCTCAGGTAATACACGAACAGCACGGGCACGGCGCACCAGACCTGGATCAGCAGGGAATGCCAATTATTCAGGGGAATCTTCCAGCGCTTGAGTAGCACGCCATAGCCCGCATACGACAGGCAGGCCAGCAGCATCAGAGCGTCGCCCACGGCCGCTCCATGGGCGATCAGGGCGACCGGGTCGCCATGGCTGAGCAGATAGCCGAGTCCCAGCAGCGACACCAGGCCGCCAAACACGCCGCCCACGGTGGGCGCCTCTTTCAACAGCAGTACGGACAGGCCCACGGCCAGCAGCGGCATCACGGATGCCAGGATGCCCATATTGGTGGCCGTCGTCGTTTGCGCGGCGATGTAGGCCAGGCACTGGTACATGACCATGCCCAACATGCCCAACACAAACAGTTTCCCAAGATACGGTTGCACCACGGCCCGCTGCTTCCACACGGCGCGGCCAAACACAAGCGCCAGCAGCACGCCGGCCAGCAGCCAGCGGTAAAACGAGATGGCGGCCGGGTCGATCACGCCCACGGCCATCTTGCTGACGATGGTATTGATGGCCCAGATCAGCACGGCGATCACGGGAAACAGGTAATGCTTGGCTTGCATGCGGCGTACTCCATTATTCAATGAGCGCCATTTTCGCATGGTCCGATTCCATGGATATAATGCATACCGGACAAACGATGCGAAGAACAGGACAAAACAGGAGACACGATGGCCAGCAACCAGCATTTTCCCGCCGTTTCCGACACCCTGCCCTACCCCGTGTACTTTCGCCTCGACGATTATCACGCGCACCAGCAATTCGATTACCAGAGCCATCCGTGGGGACAGCTCACGTATTGCTCCACGGGCGTGATGGAAATCATGGTGGCGGGCCAGCGCTATCTGTCGCCGCCCCAGTACGCCGTGTGGATACCGCCCGAGACCTTGCACGACGGCTATATCCGCCAGGATGTGACCTTTCACTCGGCCTACATCGATGCCAGCCTGTGCGCGCAACTTCCGGCGCAGCCGTGTGCGCTGGTCCTGAGTCCCCTGCTCAAAGCTATCCTCGGCGACTTTGCCGGCCGGGGCGTCACCACGCCCGCCACCCAGGCGGACCAGCGCCTGGCGCAGGTGCTGGTCGACCAGTTGCAGCTGGCGCCCTGCAGCCGCAACTACCTGCCGGGCAGCGACGAACCCGTCATCGCGGCGCTGCTGGCGGCCCTGCAGGCGGATCCCGGCAGTAACCGCTCACTGGCCGACTGGGCCGCGCAATTCCATGTGACTGAACGCACCCTGGCGCGCCGCTGCCAGCGCGAACTGGGTATGCCGTTCGGCGAATGGCGCCAGCGCCAGCGCTTCCTGGCCGCGCTGCCCTTGCTGGAACAGGGCGACACCGTGCAGGCCATCGCGCTGGAACTGGGTTATAGCACGGCCTCGGCCTTCATCGCCATGTTTCGCCGCCAGAGCGGCGGCACGCCGGACCAGTTCCGCCGCGGCCTGCGCTGAGAAAGCAAACCGGCGTTGTCCGCTTTGTCATATGGGGATGCTAAAATTCAAACATCTTTCCAGAGAGCAAAAGGACGCGCATGAACCCGAGCACCGAGACGGCCACCGACACTGCTGGCAGCACCGACCTGCCCGAGGTGCCAGCGTCGACCGCGACGGCGGCACCTGCGACCATCCGCCTGGAAAAGGAAGAAATACCCACCGTGCTGGGCAAGCTACGCACCCTGGTGCAGGACAAGACGCGTTTCGAGCCGCACGACATCACGCCGCTGGGCGAGGTAGACGTCTTGCAAGATTTTTCCTTGCAGGCCAACTACGCGCTCGAGGCGCGCTGCGAGCAGCGCGTCATCAATGGCTACTTCGCGCCAGCGGACAATGACTGCCGCTGTCAGGGTGGCCTGCATGAGGTGGGAGCACTCGCTCACGCGCAGGAGAAGGAACGCCTGCGCTGCGCTGCAGCCAAGCTCGACAATGCCTTGCGCCAGGCGGGCCAGGCCTACAACGGCGTCGAAGCGGGCGTTTACCTGCCGCACGCCGTCAAGTACTGGCATTTGGACACCTGCAGCAACTGCACCGGCCGCGGCCGCATCAGCTGCCACACCTGCCACGGTTCGACCACGGAAACCTGCTGGAACTGCCACGGCGGGCGCACCGTCAGCTGCGACGCGTATGGCTGCTACGGCAGCGGCAAGATATCGTGCTCGTATTGCAGCGGCAGCGGCACGGTGTCCGAGCAAGTCACCGATTACGTGACGGTGCAAGTGCCCACTACCACCTACAGCAACGGCAGCTCGCACACCAGCTACCACAGCGAAACGCGCACGCAATACCGCACCGAGCATCGCAATTGCTACCATTGCAGCTTCGGCAAGGTCACGTGCAACAGCTGCCACGGTTCCGGCAATGTCAATTGCGGCACTTGCCGCGCCAGCGGCAGCGTCACCTGCCGTACCTGCAGCGGCGTGGGCGACTTGCGCTGCAACCCGTGCGACGGCTCGGGCAAGGTGGGCAAGGCGGCCTGGGTCGACGTGCATGTGGCGCCCGGCTACAGCGTCAGCCTGCCCAAGCAGGCGCCCGACGATGCGCGTCGCATCCGCGACAAGGAGAGCGTGCACTCACTGGCCGCCATCGCCAGCAGCGTGGGCCTGGCGAAAGTGAGCATTTATAATGAAGACCAGCCGCAGGAAGTCGACGCCCTGTATGCGGCCAAGCTGCGCATCGTGCGCCTGGACGCCGCGTGCAACGCAGAAAAACACCACCTGGTGGCATATGGCACCGACTTGCGCTGGCTGACGCTCGATGACATCGTGGAAAAGCTGCTGCGCGGCGACCTCAAGGCGCTCAGCGACGCGCTGGCCGGCAGCGCCGACGATGGCCTGTTTTCGGCTCACGTGCAGCGTTTATTGACGCCACTGCGCGACGTGGCTGCCTCGGAACTGAATGCGGATGTAATCGAGTCTGTCCTCAGCGGCGAAGCGGACCACGCGCACGTTGATATCGTCTCCGCCGAGTATGCGCAAAATGTGCGCACCTGCGTGCTCGGTGCCTTGCGCCAGGTCTACACGCGGCTGGCCAAGCAATTCTGGTGGAAAAGCGCGCTGGCCGCGCTGGTCGCCGCCATCGCCACCTGGTTCTTCGCCGGCCGCGGTGGCGCCGCCGTCGCCGGCCTGCTCGTGACGGGCGCCGGCTACTGGCTCTTCAACCGCAAGGTGAAAACAGTGCTCAGTGAGGCGCTGGGCGGCGAGCAGCAGGCCGAACGCGCCATGCGCATCGCCGGCAAGGGCCGCCGCAACCAGTTGGCGCAAGTGCTGATCCTCGCGCCCGCCAGCTTGGCCGTGCTGGCCGCCAGCTATGGCTTGCCCGTGCGCGTGCGCGTGCGCGCGCCCTCCCCACCAGCGCAGGCGGCCATGGCCTCGGCGCCCGTCGCACCCCATGCGCCAGCCGCCGTGCCGCAGGACGCAAGTAACGCCAAGGCCGTCAAGCTGTATGAAAATGGCGACAAGGTGCAGGCGCTGGCCATGCTGGAAAGCCTGGTCGGCAAGGGCGACGCCGGCGCGTATGGTTTGTATGGCTGGATGCTGCTGATGGGCGAAGGCAAACCCGGCCCCGTCACCGCGCCGACGGCGCAGCAGCGGCAAGCGCGCCAGGTGGCCGCCAAGCCCCTGATCGGCAAGGGTCTGGTGAAGAACGACAGTTATGCGCTGACGGCGAAAGGCGTGATGCTGGCCGAAGGCTGGCAGGAAGCACGCAACATGGCGCGCGGACTCGACCTGCTGAAGCAGGCCGCGAACAAGGGCAATGCGCAAGCCATGCATTTGCTGGGCCTGTACCACGTGCGCGGCTACCAGATTCCCGTCAACCACAAGGAAGCGCGCAAATGGTTCACCCTGGCCGCCGACAAGGGCAGCGCGGGCGACATCTACAACCTGGGGTTGATGGATTGGGAAGGCGCGGGCTTGAAGCGTCCGGACCGCGCCAGCGCCCTGCAGCGCTGGAAGATCGCCGCCGCCATGGGCGAGGAACGCGCGATCAAGGCGGTAGCCCAGGGTCAACCTTAAGGAGCAGCTGAAAAAAAGCCCATGGCGTTGTTGCATTGCCTGGCCGTACGCTTGCGCGGGCCGTCGGCTTTCGGCTTGACGTCCAGGCCGCGCGTGCCCGTCCAGATGCCGGCCATGCCCGTCAAGGGACCCAGGTTGTTCAGGGTGTGCACGTCGGCGGACGACTCGGTGTAGATATCTTCGGGAAAATCGCTCATGCGGAAGTCTTCAAAATGGGGCAACAGTGCTTGCCGCCATGGTAAGACGCAGGCCGCTGTCAGGGAAAGAGCGCGCTATGGCACTCGATGAACAGCAAGGCTGCTGTCGCCAGCGCGGGGCGCTGCGCCTCGAACACCGCCGCGTCGCGCGCCTGCAGCAAGTTGGCGGCGACGTCAGGCAGCTGCAGCTCGCCGGCAATCAGCGCCGCCACCGCCTCGATATTCACATACAAGGCGCTGTCAAAGCCTTCCCAGTCCACGTAGGCCAGCCATTCGGCCAGGGTCACCACGCAAGCGACTTGCGGCGCCAGGGCCGCGATGAGATCAAAGCGCAGCACGCTGTCGCTGCGGATGCCTTCCTGCTGCAGCACGACCAGCGCCACGTGCTGCAGCGCGTCTTCCGGGGCGCGCCGGTATTTGTTCAGCAAGCGCTGCGTCAGCGTGTAGCGCTCGGCGTCGATGCCGCGCAGGGCGGCTGCCACGTCGTCATCATGCAGCGCCAGGTGGCGCACCGCGCAGGCCGCGTCCACGCCGGCTTTCGCGGCGACGATATCGGTGAGCTGCTGCCGGCGCGCGTCATTCATGCTTACACCAGCGGGTCGGTCAAACCGGTCAGGGTGAAGATTTCAAAGCCTGTTTCCGTCACGGCCAGCGAGTGCTCGAACTGCGCCGACAGCGAACGGTCTTTCGTCACCGTCGTCCATTTGTCTGGCAAGACCTTGACCTGGTAGCTGCCCACGTTGAGCATCGGTTCGATGGTAAAGATCATGCCCGGTTCGAGCACGATGCCCGTGCCGGCGCGGCCATAGTGCAGCACTTGCGGCGTGTCGTGGAAGACCTGGCCCACGCCATGGCCGCAGAAGTCGCGCACGGAAGAAAAACCCTGCGCCTTGGCCACCGCCTCGATGGCGGCGCCCACGTCGCCCAAGGTCGCGCCCGGGCGCACGGTGTGGATGCCGGCCATCATGGCGTCATACGCCGTGTTGACCAGGCGGTTGGCCAGGATGGAGACTGCGCCCACCTTGAAAGTGCGGCTGGTGTCGCCAAACCAGCCCTGGAATTTTGGCGTCACGTCGATGTTCAGGATGTCGCCCACTTTCAGGATCTTGGTCTCGGACGGGATGCCGTGCGTGACCACGTGATTGACGGAGATGCAGCTGGCGTGCTTGTAGCCGTGGTAGTCGATGGTGCCGGGGATGGCGCCGGCGGCGCGCATGAATTCTTCGCACAGGGCGTCGAGCTTGGCCGTCGAGACGCCCGGTTTCACGAAGGGCGTAATGTAGTCGAGCGTGTCGGCGGCGATGCGGCCGGCCGCGCGCATGCCGATGAAACCTTCTTCATCGTGCAGGGGGATTTTCTTGCCGTGTTCAAGCTGGGTGGAATAGCGCATGGATTTCTTCTTTGTTAATGTGATGTGGTGTGTAAAGCCCAGCCGCGCACGGCGTCGTGCGAGGCGCGCAGCATGGCGTCGACACTGGCCGGTATCGGCCGCTCCTGGGTCAGGTAGGGCTTGACGACGGCCACGGGCGCGTCGATCAGCACGAATTTGAGCAGCATGTGGTCCAGGTCCAGCTCCGTGGTGGCGGGCATGGCTTCGGCGCAGCGGACAAAGCAGGCGTCGAGCGCCGCCTGTTCCTCTTCCACGGCGGCCAGCAATTCCTCGCTGAGGCCACTGCTGAAATCGGGGCTGTCCGCGCATTGCAGCAGGAAGCGCGCGTATACGGGCTTGCGCCGGCACCAGTCCAGCAAGCCGTGCACGCCGGCCCAGGTGTCGCCACCGAGCCAGCGGCTGGCCACTTCCTCGCGGAAATCGCTTTTCACGCGCAGCCAGGCGCGCGCCAGGATGGCGTTGCGCGAATCGAAGCGGTGATACACGGAGCCGATGGGCGCACCGGCCTTGACGGCGATGGCGGCCATCGAGACGGCAGCCACGCCGCACTGGGCGGCGACGGCGATCGCGCTGTCGATGAAGTTGTTTTCGTTGAATTTTGCGAGTCTGACCATTCAAATAGAATACAGATTCTATTTGAATCCGTCAAGCGTCCCGAGATGCACCCAGGGCGATTGCATGAAGGATTAGTGCTCGGTTTGGCCGTAGGGCAAAAATATTGCTTGTAAACCTGCCAAGAAAGGCGTTTACTTTCAATATTTGGACGCGCAAATGGCAAACGAACCGATCTCGTTGGTGGCAGCATTCGATGA